>NZ_JROH01000061.1 GCF_000786205.1 Sphingomonas sp. 37zxx
ATCCTGACAGTCCCTCAAGATCGAGGGCATCACCCCGGCTGAGCCACACATCAGCTACCCCCGTCTGCTCGACGCAAACGGCATGCGTCCGCCCGAAGACTCCGGCGGCCCTTGGGGTTATGCCGAAACACTGCAAGCGCTGTCCGATCCCGCCCATGAATATCATGAGCAGGCGCTCGACATCCTCGGCGATGATCATGATCCCCGCGCCAAGCCGAACATCGATCTGATCCACGCCCGCCTCCAGACCTTCGCGAAAAAATGGCCACCGCGGCAACGAAAGGCCAAATAGCCCACGTCAATGCGGCCTTCCGTAGGCGCTTACGAAGCTGCGGTTCGCGACTACATGAAGTACTCGCTCGTCTGAAACGCGGCAGCCGCACCAATTGCCGCTGCCTCATTCCCCAGTTCAGCTGCGACAAGAAGCGGTGCGGGCAGCGGTCGGCCGCGGCGCAGTTCCTCGCCCTCGCCTGGCCAGTCGATCGCCTTTACGATGCGCTGGGACACCGAAATGGGCAGCCGTCCACCAAGAACGACCGCATCGACATCAACGACATGGCGCATCGCGCGCGCGATCAGTGCGATCGATGGAGCCGTTAGGACTATCCATTCCGTGACCCCCGACCAGCTTTCGTCAAAGCGTGTGACCATGTCGTGAATGCTCTCGAGCGCGATGCCTCTCACGCGGAGCATTTCCAGTAGTGTCGTAAGGCTGGGCTTGGGGCAGCCGATGATACCCGGGAGGGCGCCAATTTCGCCGGTATTTCCACGCACGCCGCGCGATAACTCTCCACCAAGCACGACCGCGCCACCCAGACCCGCCGTCAGGTTGATATACGCAAAGCTGCGGTGCAACCGACCGATGCCCAGAAAGGATTCCCCCACCGCCGCTGCTCGGGCAATGTTCTCGACAATGACTGGCCGTTCGAAGCGGTCGCTGACTATGTCCCCGACCACCACATCGGCCCAGGCTTCGAGCTCGCTCGGCGGACTGATCCGACCATCCTCAAGGAAAAAGCCTGATAGTCCGACGCCGACACCGCCGAGCCGATGCCGGTCCAAGCCGTGCGTCGACATCGCATTCTCAACGAAGAGCGCAAAGTCATCAACGACGCGTGTCGGATCCATGTCGCGGCGGGGAAGGTTGGCCTGCGCGATCAACTTTCCGCCAAGATTCATGACAATCGCCTGGGCCGTGTCCGTCATTACCGCAAGACCAGCCGTAATAACCGCATCTTCGACAATTCGTAGCGAGGCGCTGGGCTGACCTGGGCCCTTTGCCACCGACGGGCCGATCGTCAGAAAACCACGCGCCTCTAGTTCCTCGCTGACACGAAAAACTGCCGGGCCGGATAATTCAAGTGCCTGTATGATGTCGGATCGGGTGAGGCCCGGGCGCTGGCGCACCATGCTCATGACGGTTCGCTGGCGGCTCGAAAGCGGACGGCTAAGCGCTGCGGAACCGAGGCGACGCCGGTCGCCTGCCTTCTGCGTGAGCAATGTCACGCGCCTACCGTTAGGCATAGTTCAATTGGATGTTTCATAACGAACAGCATGATACTCCGTAAAAAGAGATGTGCAAGTGCCCGGCGCTGAAGCAATTGCCATCATTCGGGATTGCGTGCCGACAAAGGAATGGGAACAGTCCCGGTCGGGCTCATGAGTTCCCCGGTGTCCCGGTCGTAGCGGAACGTCTCTCGCGTGCCGTCAGTTCCTACCGTGATGATACCTTCAGCAATGTCGTCACGGACCGTGATGTTGGCACTGCCCAGGTCGCCGCAAGCGACGGTCGCACCATCGGCGAATGATGCGCCGGTAAGCGGTTTGACTAGGCAGCTGGCGCGTTGGGGTGCTGGTCCGGTAATAGTCAGCCACCCGTCAGCAGTGACTGTGTGACTGTACACAATGGCGCCGAAGCGATCGATTGTACTGAATGTCTGGCCGCGCTTGAAAGTGCGGCTGGGTGCCCCGAGACCCCGGATGCCCACACGATTGTGAGTCAGCAACCCCTGGTCGTTGAGGTAGAAATGGCTGATCTGCGAACCGATATTATTGGGCCAGCGCAAGTGCATGTGGACATGCGGCGGCGCATCGGTGTGGCCTGCCGGAAAGTTTGTGTCGAACCCCATCAACATGATCGTGCCCGATTGCCGGGCCGCAACGTGCTCACCCAGCGCCAGTCGTCGGATCACTTCGCGCTGTGCAAAAGTCAGGACATCGGCGGCCCGGCGCTCGACATCGGGGAACCGGCCAGTCGCATAGGCACCTCCGCGACGGGCGATATCGGCATGTTCAAAGCGCAGAACAACGCCAGGTTCAACGATGTCTGTCGCAAAGGCGGCTGCCCAAGTGGCATCTTGCGCTAAAGGAGGCAGCGCGACAATCAGGAGCCCGTCGCGCGAGCTCGTGACGACATCCTGCTGATTGATGATTACGCGGCGCACGCGGTGCGCCGGCACGTCGAACGCAAGTTCCAGGCTGCGCAACCGCGGCACGTGAAGATGGACGATGCTCTCGCGGATGTTGACGCGGTCATACCCCGGGTCGTCCGATTGCGCGCAGGCGCGACAACTTTCGGGTACGAGCTTGACCTTGCCCAGCGGCCCCGATCCATCGGCGGGCAGCAGCTTTAGCAAAACCTGAACGGAGGCCGGTGCCGACGCCACCGGCATGGCCGGGTCACCGTCCTGCGCCCGCACCGTCGCCGAACTGGTCCCGCCGGCGACCGCAAGCGGTATGCAAAAATGCCTTATCCACGTTGGGCGGCTCACCGACCGGGCCGCCACGATACGCCCACCCAATAGGCAGAGCCGACGGTGAAGCGGTTGTTCAAGAACTCACGGCCTGGGCCTTGCCGAACGACGAAGGGGTCGCGCGTGACATTTTGTGCCCGGAGTTGAACGTCGAAATTGCTTTTCAAGCTATAGCGAAGCGCCAAATCTACCTGACTGCGCGCTTCCTGAATCAGATCGCGCTCTTGGGTGTCGAGGTTGGCCCGCTGCAGCGCACGGCCGATGCGGTTGACCGCGACCCGCGCCTCGAACGGGCCGTCCGCATAGAACAACGTCGCGTTGACGATGTAGTCCGGCTGCTCGAGCAGGCCGCTCGTTTTGCGGATCGCCGACAAGCCGAGCGCTCGCGCCGCCGCGCTGCGCGGCAGGTCGAATGATCCCTTGAGGTATGTCGCGTTGAGGCTGAGGCCGACGCCGCTAAGCGCTTCGGGGAGGAACGGCAGGCTGTCCTGCACATAATTCGCTTCGATTCCCGTGATGCTCGCACGGCCGGAGTTGAGCGGCTGAGTGATCGTGACGTCGGTGTAGGTCACCCCCCGAAATGTCGTTGGCTCACCCTGACTGTTGCCGGTGAATATCTCGTTGCGGATATCCTTGTGGAAGAACGCGACGGAGGCCAGTCCCGCGTTGGGCAAGTACCATTCGAGCGACAAGTCGTAGTTTAATGCCTCGCGCGGGCGCAGGGCGGGATTGCCGGTATTGATCGTCAATACCCCGGGAATCGTCCCGATCGAAAATGAGGTGCGCGCGGCATATTGGCTGAAATCAGGTCGTCCGATCGTCTTGCTGACGCCTGTCGTTATGCGAATGTCCTCGCGCGGGCGCCATGTCAGCAGGGCCGAGGGCAGCCAGAATTCATAGCTCGAAGTTCGCGAAATCGGCTCGAACGCCGTGCTGCCGGCCACGGTCGGAACCCTGAAGGTGTCGGCGCGAACATTCGTCGCATCGTACCGGACACCCGCGACCAGGCGAATATCGTCCGTCTGAAATGCCAGCTGGGCATAGCCAGCGTTCACCTTCTCAACATCACGAAAATCATCGCCGAAATTGTTCGCACCTTGGTCGCTGGTCAAAAACAGTGACGGATTGGCCGCGACGAACGCCGTAACACGCGCGGGGTCGATCAGCAGGTAAGGGATGACGGCATGATTAAGCGACGGAAACTGCTGTGTGAACAGGAAGTTGCGCAGCCCCCCGACCTGCGCCTGCGCGTTGGCATTGGCGGGGGTCAGCTGGAGGTATTGCACGTCGAAGCTCTGATTGGTTCGTGTGTGCGTGACGCCGAGCCGCAAGCCAAGGCCGCGATCGTCGCTCGCGTCGTTGTAACTCAGCCGCGCGTCGCCGAAATGGACGTTCGAGCGGGAAACCCGAAAGATGTCTCGGATGTATAGATTGACATAAGCAGACGGATCGAGCCCCAGATCGCGAGCATTGTGTGTCGCCACGGGTCGGCCATCGGCGATGTTGTAACGAAATCCAAAATTGGGCGTGTTGACGCTTGTCGCGCGGCCCGGTGCCACAGCCGTCGCCCATTTGTGAAAGATCCGCTGCTCGTCATATCCGGCCTGCGAATAAGAGGCGATTGTTACGAGTTTCAGCCGATCGGTCAGTTCGAATTGGCCGCGTAACGTCCCCAAATATGTTTCGCGCGTCTGGGGTTGCAGGACGATACCCTGTTGCAGATTGCCGGTTGCGAACGACCCGGACGTCGCCGTCACGTTCGTCGGCGCACCGCCAGGGACGGTCAGCACCTCGGCCCGGTACTCCTCATCCTTATCGTAATAATAGCCGCCAAAAGCCGACAATCGATGCCCACCGATAAGGTCGTACTCGATCTTTGCATTAACGCTCGCGCGCGTCCGCTCATTATCGAAACGGAAATCCTGCGGGCGCACCGCAACCAGGATGCCGTCGCGCGAATTCTGTACAAACGGGGTCTGGCCGCCCGCCGGCGTGTAATAGGTCCAGCCGTTACCGTTCGTGTCACCCGGCAGCTCCGAAAACGCAGCCGAGCGGAGCCGCTGGAACTCAGCTGACACGATCACCCCGATGCGCTCGTCGCTGCCTAGCTTGAATGCCGCCGTACCATCGGCGCGGAAGTTGGGCTGCCGACTGCTCAAAAATGTCCCGGACGTCGAATTGAGGCCAACGCTGGCGTTGAGGGCCGCAAAGACGGGGGCCTTTCCATCCAGCGCGCTGCGCGAAACGATGTTGAGCTGTCCGCCCAGGCCATGCGGGTCGTATTCCGACGTTATTGTTTTAATCGCCTCGATCCGCGCGACGAGTGAATTTGGAAACTGCTCCAGCCGCGCGCCCCGGACAGTCCATTCGCTGCTCGCCAACGGCACGCCGTCTACCGTAATCAGATTGTACCGTGGGTCGAGGCCGCGGATCGTGACCCGTTGATAAATATCGCGATTCTTTGTTGGGTCGAGGCCGCCGACCGTCGACAGGCCGGTGATGCGCCGCGCACTTTCGACGATGTTCAGGTCTGGCAGATCGCCGATATCGTCCTGGCTGATGGCGTCGAGAATGACGTTCGATTTCCGCTTCGCGTCGATGGCCGCGCGGCTCGCCGCCCGGAAGCCGGTGACGACGATTGTCGCGTCCTCGACCTCTGCCTCGACCTCTGCGCGCTCATCGGGAGTGCGCTGACCGCTGGTGCGCGCTTCGGCTGTCTGCGTGCTTTGCGCCATCGCAGCCGTGGTCCCCAACCCGAGCGTCGTGCTCGCCAACAGCAAAGTGCCAGTCCGAATCATGTCAATTCCTTGATGCTATCTCCTCGCCATTAATACCGCGTTATATGTTATTATTGTGACAGCATGGGTGCCGTAGAGCGCATTTTGCCGATCGAGCGCTGCGAGCGCTAACGCCTAAAGTGCTAAAATATCGTAATAACGTCCATAAAGAGCGCGCATCTCAGCGGATTCAGGGCGTTTGTGAGCCAATCATTGCCAAAATTCGGCTCGGCGGCACGCTGACATAAAAACATCATGTACCATGCATACTGTAATGTATTGCAACGAGGGAGGTGAGTCGTGAGTCTATCGAGTTCGGCCAGTTCGGGACCGCGTCCGCAGGGGCGACGCACTCTGCTGATGATCAGTGCCGCCGCAATTGTCATAGCCGCAGGCTTGGCCAGTTACGTTTACTCGGCGGACGCTGAGCGGGGCGTCGGCACTGTCGTTGTGCCGAGCGCCGCGCCGATTACGCTGTCGCAGATGCCGCCGTTCGGAGCGGCCACTCCAACCGTCGATCCGTCGGTGGATGCCTATGACGAAGACGCGCAGCCCCCGCCCGAGCTGCTGCCGCCGGAAGTAATGGCGATCCAACCACCGATCATGGCGACACCGGAACAGATCGCGCGCGAAAAGAAACGCCAAGCCGAGGCTCCGCCCTGGGACTCGGATGAATAACTAGTTTGCCTGTAAATTATGCGTATCAATTATTCGACAAAACATATCTGCAGGAGGTAGACGATGACGAAACTAAATCTCAAAAAATACATATACTGCATAAGCGCCGTCGCAGCCATTGCCGCAGTTCCGTTGACGACGTCGGGTATAATTGTCCAAAATGCAGCGCAAGCGCAAGTGTTGAAGCGCGTATCTACTCATCCGCTTAGTGTCTGACCCGAAATTAAGTTGATTGATACCAGTCAGTTGCGCTTGCCACGTCGGCACGAGGTTGATTCCGAGGGTTTTGCGAAGAACTCAGGGGGTCGACGATGTGGACTGATACCACCCGGAAGCGGCATGCCCGCAAAGGGCCGGGGTTGCCAAGTGATTTGACCGACGGCGAATGGGAAATTCTGGAGCCATTCCTGCCGCCACCGCGCCGTGTCGGGCGCCCCCGCAAATGGCCGATGCGGCGGATCGTCGATGCCATGCTGTATCTCCTGCGCGGCGGGTTGCCGTGGCGGATGCTGCCACCGGGCTTTCCACCAGCGACCACGGTGCAGCGCTACTTCTACGCATGGCGCGACAGCGGCCTGTGGCAGGCCATCAACCACTATCTGCTCATGGCGATCCGCACGGCAGAAGGGCGCGAGGCCAGCCCGTCGGCAGGTGTGATCGACAGCCAGAGCGTCAAAACCACGGAAAGCGGCGGTGTCCGGGGCTATGATGCGGGCAAGAAGATCAAGGGCCGCAAGCGCCACATTCTGACCGATACCTGCGGCTATCTCGTCCACGCCGTCATCCACAGCGCCGATATCCAGGACCGGGACGGTGCCCCGCTGGTGCTCGCGGCGATCATCAACCGCTTCCCGTGGCTTGGGCACGTCTTTGCCGATGGCGGGTATGCCGGACCGCATCTGCGCAAGATGCTCAAAAAGATCGGCAAATGGACGCTCGAGATCATCAGGCGATCTGACGCCGCCAAGGGCTTCGAAGTGCTGCCCTGCCGCTGGGTCGTCGAGCGCACCTTCGCATGGCTGGGTCGCAACCGGCGCCTCGCCAAAGACTTCGAAAATACCATCGAAAGCGCAACCGCATGGCTCTTCATGGCTTCCGTCCAGCTCATCACCCGACGCATCGCAACCCTTTGCGATCAAACAGGATAATTATGAGTCAGACTCTTATCACTCTCATGAGAGATCGGACGAGAAACAAAACAGTGAATCGTGACCCTTCGAAATATTGGTCCCATCGTGGTATCTTCTATCCCACCACGAAAGACTCGGAAGTTCCGCTGGACGGGCTGCCGGAAAACAGCCTCGACGCGATCACTCGGGCACAGGATTTCGGTATTCAGGCAGTCGAGATCGACGTCCGCTTGTCCAGTGACAATGTTCCGATTGTGACGCATGACAAAGTCACCAACCGTGTCAACGGGTTGGATGGTGATGGCGGCAAATTCAACCCCAAGTGGTATGAAAAGATGGGGCTGCCCATGCCAGACGCGGTGCTTTTCGCAAACTATACGGCTGCTAACCTCAATAAAACGAACATGAAAGCTTACGATGCTGGCTCACGAATGAGCCGGACCACTGAAAAGACCATGTCGTTATATGAACTTCTTGTCGCTGTCGGCAAGAATGGACCATTGCTGATCCTTGACATACAGGATCCGGAGACAATGAAATACGCCGCGGAAAAAGTTCGGGATGTTGGACTGCAGAACCGAGTTGTCCTTAAGTTCTTCGCCTCGGCTGCGGTTCCTGATCGCTCTATGCCGGGTAACGTCGTACAACCCGGACACATCGAACAAACCATGATTGATTTTGTTAGATATCAAATCACAATCTGGGGCGAAGACCTATGGTACATCATTCAATTTAACGATAGCCAGCTGACAGCAGAGGCAGAGGGCGTGGACGCCGGTAAGATTCTTAAATACGGAAAGCTTTTTGATGCGCGTACTTGGTCAAACGCATTCCGTTCTACAGGACGCGTAATTGGGGTAGGCATTTCGAAACCCACATCCACTACTGCGACAAATGTTTTGGCTAGACTTGCCGACATTGCTCATTACTATGAGATGCTGACCGAAAAAGAAGTTGGGTGA
>NZ_JROH01000062.1 GCF_000786205.1 Sphingomonas sp. 37zxx
GATCACCGGGTTGATGGAGGTGCTCACCTTGGTATAAGGCTCGTTCGTTCGCAACGGCCGACTTCAGCAGGGTAACAAATGTCTACAGCTCGCCCTTGGCGAGAAGGTCGGCGGCATAGTTTGCCGCGCGGGCCGTGAGCGCCATATAGGTCAGTGACGGGTTTACCGACGATGTGGACGCCATGCAGGCGCCATCGGTGATGAACAGGTTTTTCACGTCGTGGCACTGGTTGAACCCGTTCAGTACCGAGGTCGCGGGATCGCGCCCCATTCGGGCCGAACCCATTTCATGGATCCGATCACCTGACGGAGTGAGATGGTCCAACTTGGGCTGACGGATGTTCGTGCAGCCAGCGACCTTAAGCATCTCTATCGCGTCCGAAACCGCCGCACGCATCATCTTGATTTCGTTTTCACCATGCCGGACGTCGAAATAAGCGATCGGCATGCCCCATTTGTCGGTGCGCGTCGGATGCAGCGTCACGCGATTCTCCGGATTGGGCAGAACCTCGCCCTGCGGCATCAGCCTGATCCGCCACGGCCCCGGTTCGCGGTTCGCCAGCTTCAACGCTTCGCCCACGCCCGGTATGCCCGGCGAGACGCCTTCGCGCATGCCCATGATTTGATAACCAAAGCCGCGAACGAAATCCTTCTCGTTCTCGGTATAGTTCGCGTAGCGGGGGATATAGGCTGGCGCAGGGCGTCGCCCCTTATAGTAACGGTCAAGATATCCCGGAACCGTGCCGACAATCGGCTCATAAGGGCTGACATGGTCCATCAGGTTCCGCCCCACTTGGTCGCTTCGGTTTCCCAGACCTTTTGGAAACGCTTCCGAAAGCGAAGACATCAGGATCATTGCGGAAGGGATTGTCGAGCCGCACAGAAACACGATTTTTGCACTATAAACGCGAGACTCTTTCGTCTCGGAATCGATAATCCGCACTCCGGTCACACGCTCCTGCGCGTCGTCGTAAACTAGCGAATGGCAAATAGCATTGGGAATGACGGTCAGGTTTCCGGTTCGCTTTGCCGCCGGCAGGGTTGCGTTCACCGAAGAGAAATAGGCACGAAACGAACAGCCTTTCGAACAATAGCTGCGAATCTGACAAGGCGAGCGGCCCAGTTCGAGCTGCTCCTCGGTTGGATCCGAAAGATTGGCTACGCGCCCGATGATCATTTTTCTGGTCGGAAATGCCGTTTCGACGCGCTCTTTCAGATGCTTTTCGGCACAGGTCATTTCCCACCCGCGCTGAAAGATTCCGTCCGGCAGATTGGGCAGCCCTTCCGACGTGCCGGCTACTCCGATAAATTTCTCGACCCGGTCATACCAAGGCGCAATGTCCGAGTAACGAATCGGCCAATCGACGCCATGCCCATCGCGCAGGTTATTCTCGAAATCCTGCTCGTTCCAACGCAACGAAACCCGAGCCCAGGTGATGGATCGTCCGCCCAGATGATAACCGCGAAGCCAGTGGTAGCTAGTGCCAGGAGCTGTCTCGTACGGCTGATCATCGTGCTTGGTCCATAGAAACTTGCTTGTTTCCACCAGCGGGATGCGATCGGTGAGGTAATAGTCCTGCAATTCGACCTGGGGCACCATGTCGAGGTGGGGCCGCTCCCACGGCAATTTTAGATCCTGGAAATCCTTGTCGGGATCGATGTCGCGGCCGCGTTCCAGCACCAGGGTTTTCAGCCCTCGTTCGGTCAGTTCCTTGGCGGCCCAGCCACCACTCATTCCTGATCCGATTACGATCGCGTCAAAGTCCGGCAACTTCAGTCTCCTCTGCCGCACGTATTGTTCTTGAGTTGAGGCCAAGTCCGATGCGCGGGTCTCTTGTCATGTTTGCGCTGGCTGCGGCCTAAAGCACCCATGTCCGTCCAACTTCCGCAAACGGGATACAGGCGCGCCATTCGCCGGGTGCCGGGTCGTGCCGCAGTTCGACGGTCGCGCCGATTTCGGACGCATAGTAAAGCCGGACTAGGAGCGATTTGAATTGCCTGTAGGCTCCGACCGTTGCCGGCTGATCGCCAAAGGCCAGCCCATCAAGCTGTTGAAGTGCAGTCAGGCGCCTTTCGCCGGATGCGGCCTCGAACGAAGCGCCACCCAGAATCTCGTCCAGCGTGGCTGACATTAACTGGAGCGTACGTCGCATGCTGAGCCGCGTCTGTTCGTTGGCCCATTGAACCATCAAATCGTCGAAGCCATTGGGAACCCCCGCAGCGAGCGCGCCAGGCGTGTCCGTCACCGGGATAATCGTGTCAGAGAATCGCTGGAGGAAACGCATTTCCTTCGCCGAGAAGAAGCCGGCGTCCGCTTTGGGTGCCGCCAGCGCTAAGCCCGGAAGGGCGAACATCGATCCTGCAGCTGCGAGCAATTTCAGCATTTCGCGCCGGCTAGGCGGTTCGATCATCCCGTCCATGTCAAACATCTTCCCTGGAACCTCGCCGACCGGCACATCAATGCAATCCGTTCAACAAGCCGCGAACGGCACTATAGCTTGCCGCCGCAGAGGTCAGCGGAGCAGTGGCATCGTCGCGCTCGACGAAATGATGTTCGAACATTCCGCGCTTGAGGATTGCGGCAAAAGGGATAACGCCCTGCCCCACGTCGGCCATCGCCCCATCACGCGCCGCGTCTTTGAGATGCGCGAGCCAGAAGCGCTTTGGCGCACGCGCGATCAACGCCTTGATGTCGCGACCCGCTTTGTGCGCCCAATAGAAGTCCAACTCGAAACCGACGGCCCCGGAATCGGTTCGCTCCAGGATCAAGTCGTACGGCACGACGCCATCAATCGGATCGAACTCGTAAGCGTGGTTGTGGTAGGCAAAGCGCAACCCCGACGCGCGGCAAGCGGCGCCAAAGACATTGCAACGGTCTGACCATAACCGATAGCTGTCGAGCGTATTGCGATCGGTCTTGGGCAGAGCGCCCAGGACGATAAATCGGCTGCCAAGAATTAGAGCATCTTCGATCGCGCGTTGGGGTTCGGCGATCATTGCCTCAGCCTTCACGTGCATGCTTGGTGCTGTCAGGCCAAAGTCCCGCATAAGTGATTGAAAATGGAGAGCATTCGTGCCGTAAAAGCCGGAGATCTCGATCTCATCATAGCCTATCCCGGCAAGCGCCCGAAGCGTATCCGGCGCGCTGTTCTGCATCAGATTCCGCACCGTCCACAGCTGAATGCCGGCAGGAAGGTTCGCTTTTGGCAACGCACTGGCGGGGATCGCGATAAGCGCGGTCGCAAGGCCGCAGCCAAGGATTGATCGACGAGAGAATGCGGCGGCACGGAACGCCTGGTCGATTGGCTCGATCATTCCGTGCGTCCCCCGCCCTGCTGCTGGCCGCAAATCCCACGCCAGGCCATCGCAAAGGCAAGCGGCATTATCCGGCGCTGACTACGCACTACCGGAGCGCCTTGTTCGCGGCGTTGGACAGACGAATGACTCGCATTCCAAAGGATTCGATGTCGATATTGATCGGCAGACCTGCCGCAACCTGCTGTTGAGAGACACCAGTCGCACTCAGCACGTCGGCCTGGGTTGTCGCGCCTGGCAACCGCAACTTGCGCGGAGCTGCGCTGTCATTGAGAAGAACGACGAACTGATCATCTCCTTCGACTGCCTTCATAACGATCTGGTCAATCGCCGCATCGGCAATTGCGAATGCCGGTTCTCCCAAGGACAATTGAGCCTTGTGGCCAAACACAGTTCCCGGTTTGAAACCATAAGACAGGGTCGGTCCAACCTTAGGAGTCATGAAGCCTTTGGGAAACTTGATCCCCCCGCTCGACCGAAGCTCTACCTCCGACATAAGATAGTCGACGATCCACCCGATCTGCCACCAGGCATGATGCGGAAATGGCCCCGCCCCCGCGTCGAAAGTCGCCCAATAATAAGACGCGACCGAGGTTGCGTCATCGACAAACCCATCACGACCGATCGCCGCAGAGCGGGCCAGTTCGAGGAAGAAAGGATCCTTCGTGAGTTCATGGATGCGGACAAAAAACCCGGCATAGGTGGAAAGGAGGATGGGGCCGCTCCACCTTGCGCTTCCGCGATGGCCGCCATGCTCGAAACCGAGGCCGAACTGGGTTTTGGTCCAGGCGGGAATGTCCGCGCCGCGAAATGCCATCGGCTTAGCGCTCGGCGTCGGCCAAGTATAGATCGACATCGTATAAATACGCGCGGTTTCGATCGCTGCCGCCTTATAGCGGGCATCGCCGGTGATATCGTACATCTCCAGCATCGCCTGGCCGATCTGGGCCGTGGCGAAATCGTTGACGTGCGCCACATCCCCGCACACGCCCAGGAAATGCCCGTTCTCGACCGCTTCCCGGACGAGCCAGTCGGCACCCTTTCGTGCTGCCTTAAGGTAACGATCGTCGCCGAGCACTTTGTAGGCAACCAAAAGCCCATAGAAGGTCGGACGCAGATCCTTTACGAATTTGTACCGCTCCTCATGCGAGCCTTCCATATAGGCGACCGCCCAGGATCCGTCTGACCGTTGCCACTTCAGCAGCCGCTCGGCCGCCAGGCGCAGTGCCTCGCGCAATTCCTTGTCGCCCGGCTCGAACAGCAGAATGGTTCCGATGTCCATGGCAGTGTAATAGGAGGTGGCGATCGGCTCGATCAATTTTCCCGATTCTTCAACGAACCTGTCGGACTTGGTCAGATAATATTGGCCGCGCGAAGCCCCGTGCGTGAAGCCGGGCTTCCGGTCCTGCTGGACGATCTTGAGGTTGCGAACATAAGGCAGCCGGGTCTTTCCGAAGTCGCCGATCGATGATCGCGTACCACTTAACCACATCGCGCCCAGATCGGACGTCTTGATGGCATCATTGTCCTTATACGGAACCCAGCCATTATACTCCTGAGCGCCAATCTCTCTGCCTTCCGATTTCGCGACAACCCAGCGCGACGCTTTGGGATCGGACAGATAGACTAGCTGGCGACGCACACGCTCGGTCAGCGACGTTTCTGGTTTCGCAATGTCGAGATATGTGAGCGACGCGTAGATATCACGCGCAATATGCTTGTATGTTTCGAACCAGCTGCGCTTTGCCAGGCTATAGCGCATCGAGAACGTGATCGTCTCGCCCGCCGCGCGCTTTGAGCCCTCCTCGCCGAGAACCGGATGGTGCAGAATTGGGAAAAGCGCGCCCTCGCGCGTCATGTGTGACATCGCCATGCGCGACCTAGTGCGAGCCTTGCCGTTGTCCTCCATGGGATCCTGGGCGAGCCCCGGCGCAGCGATCGTTGCAATGCTGAGGCCGCTTTTCAGGTCTAGGATCGAAGCGGGCGCACTTAGCGTGCGCTCGCGGGCCAGGATCGAGCGATCGGGCACGCCCTGCCCGTAGATCATGGACTGGGCAATATCGCTGTTGATCGCCCGCCCCTGAAAATAGCCGGGGGTGGTTGCCCAAGCCAGCTGCGATGGATCGACCGACAGCAATTGCGGAGACGAGAAGGAATAATATCCGCTCTGGTGCACCGTCGCCGTCACATCGACGATGATGTCCGTTGGAAACGAAGGGTCGATTCGCCAAGCGGCTTCGATCGAAGCCCGGTCTGATTTCTGACTGATCAGAACGCCGTCGCCCATGGATCTGACGGCAGTCGCGGTCGGCTGGGTGTAATCACCTGCCTTGTCGAACGTGACCGCATTGGAGATGGGAACGAATGAGCGCTCCCACATCTTCTCGATCCAATCATCGCCCTTGCTATCGTACACTTCGTCAAAGACGAGTTCAGGATACGCTTCACGGAAGGTTTGACCCTTTGCATTGATCGGCAGCACTTTCGGGTCGGGCGGGCCGGCGCTGAAGGTCATGCCGAAGAGCGCGGAGCCGTCAGCGGGGGCAATGGCCCGGGTTCCTGCCTTATCGTGTACTCTCACGATCGAGCGAACCGCGCTGCCGTCATGTTCGAAGTTGATTTCGACTGCGCTGGAACGAAGTGCCGGAGATTTCTGCGCATAGCCTTGCGTTTGGGTTTGCACGCACCCCGTTAGCACCACGCAGAATGCTATGGTCGAGTTTCGCATCCAATCGATTGCTGAGCGGCGTATCACGGCTTCCTCGTCCCCAATTATAGATATGTTTATTGCTATAATAGAAGCATGTTTGCCGCCCTACGGCAAGCGCAACCTATGCCGATGGTCGCGAGAAGCACGGTGTCGGCCTAGTTTTCTATGGATCGGCCGCGTGTGAAGCCCTGCAGTGCCGGTGCCGCGCGATGATCAGTCGATACGAACGGCATGCTCCATCATCGCCGCGCTCGGCCGCACTCCCAAGCCCGTTCCGCCGGGCAATGCATAGGCTCCTTCGCGGCAAATCAGATCGCCTTCGACAAAGCCGGCGACCCTATCAAATATGGAATGTTGGTACTCGTGCGTGGTCACCAGCGGAGCCGCCGCCGTCGCATGAAGGCTCGCCGCCATGAAGATTCCCATGCCGATGGTGGCGTGCGGTGCGATGGGCACGTGGAACGCGTGGGCGAGATGCGCCATGCGCATGAATTGGGTGACCCCCGTATGTCCCATTTCCGGCTGCATGATTCCGATCGCCTGCGCCTTCAACCGCGGCAACGCATCATGAACCGTTCGCCACTCCTCCCCGGCCGCGACCGGAAAGGGCGCGCGCCGCGCGACCTCGGTCAAACCGTCGATATTTTCCGGTTTCACCGGCGCTTCGATAAAGGCCGGACGCAGAGGCGCCAGGCGATCAGCCAGTTCGACTGCCTCCGCGGCCGAAAACATCCAGTGCAGGTCAATCATGATCTTGTGATCCGGGCCAAGCGCGTCGCGCAGAGCACCCATTTCCGTCACGATGCCATCGTTGCTGACAACCGCCGCGAACTTCACGCCGTCGAATCCGCGTTGCTGCCATTGGCGAGCGAGTTCTACGCGCTCGTCGAGCGTACTCGCGGGCAGACCAGACACATAGGCCGGGATCGATTCACGTCGCGCGCCGCCGAGAAGCTGACATAGCGGCACGTCGCAGATTTGCGCCGAAAGGTCCCAAAGAGCGATGTCGATCGCCGCGATCGCATCGAGATAAAAGCCGCCAATATAACCGCGGACGCGCATCAGGTCGTAGAGCTCGTCCCAGAGACTGGCCGCGTCGAGCGGCGATCTCCCGGAAACGACCGGTGCCAGCAAATCCTTGATGATCTCGCAAACCGCGAGCGGCGCGCAGATTCCATAAGTTTCGCCCCACCCGACCCGGCCCGACTTGGTAGTGATCCGTACCAGCACAGAACGATCTACCGTCGGATAAATCGTGCCGTTGCGCCGGCGCACGATGTAGCCACGCTCGTTTTCGCCGGTGCCCGGATCTGCGGGCCCCAAATACGGCGTTTCGCGATCAAGCGTAACGACGAACGTCTCTATGCTGTCCACGACGTCGGTCACCGTGCGCGCTCCACACTCTGCATCGGCGCAGGTTGGCTCAATCCCGTCAGATCGACAATCCGGTCCAGCAGGATGGCCAACTCTTCCTTGTCAATGCGGTCGAGTTCTGCACCTGCAGCGCGGACATATGGGCTGGCAATCAGCCCCCTTTGGACCAGCACTTCCTTGGTAAGCCGCCAGCGGAATACCGCCTGCATGTTCAGCAGTGGTAACGCCCGATCAAACAATTCGCGGGCAAGTTTCGTATTGCCGCGCTCGAAGGCGGCGAACATCTCGACATGGACCTCGGTGATCTCGCAGGCCGGCAAGGTGCCCGTGGCACCGCGCCTCAATTCGTCAATGAAGTAGCGCCCACCGGCACCACCATAAACACCCTGAAGAGACCCTCCAACCAGATCGAGCAACGCGGTGATGCGCTGTCCGCAGGGCGGTGTTTCCTCCTTAATATATTGCACGCCCGGTGCCTGCTTCACGATCCGGGCGATTACCTCGGCGGGAAGCGCGGCCCCGTTGGAATGGGGCGCATTCTGCAACATTATCGGAATGCCGACCGCGTCGCCGACGCTGCGAAAAAAGCCGACGAGGGCCTGCTCTTCGCCTGCCAGGTTGCCCGGTGACTGAATCATCGCCGCCGAAGCGCCAGCCTTGGCGCCGCCCAACGCATAGCGCACCGACAGCTCAGTAGTGGTTGCCGACGCCCCAACGATGAAGGGCACTTTGCCAACTGTCCATTCGCCGACCTTCGCCACCAGATGCTCGCGCTCCTCGGGCGCAAGGTCATTCACTTCACTTGCAAAACCCGGGTAAACTACGCCCTGTGCACCAGCGCCGACGACGTAATCGACGACATTGCGAATGCCGTCCTCATCAATTCCGCCGCCTGCGGAAAAGATGGTGGGCAGGACAGGAAAGACGCCCTTCAGCACCGACGCTACGCTGGATTTCATTGGTCACCCTACCCCTGTCGCGATCGGGAGGATCGCGAGTATTCCCGGTACACCCGCACATTATGGCGCCGATCCGAGTTGCTTTAATAGCATAAAGCGGGGCGCACGCCTGTCAATTGGACGGCTGCACCGGGCAGGTCGCATCATAAGCAGGCAGCATTACACGCGCTAAATCATCTGCCCGGCCCGCAGTGCCGATCAGTTTTGTGCAGTAGCGCGGCTCTATGCGGAGCGACTGGCCGGGCAATTAGGATTGTGTGGAGTCCAGCGAGTACGGCGCATACCCTCGGGATAGTCAGCTTTGACCGATATGTTCGGCCGCTTCCTGCAAGGCGATCACGATCCGGGGAGTCGCTTCTTCGGGAATCCAGCCCGACAGGGCAACCGCGGCAAAGGCGGGACGGCCAACGCCAACGGCGACGGTATGGCGATCGTCGGCCCCCACTACCACACGGGCATATGTCCGTTGGCGTATCTCTTCCAACTTGTCGTTCAGTTCATTGATCCCGCCGGGAAACGAGGGAATGTCCCGGCCAGCGTAGAGCTCATCGATCTGGGCGGGGCCCGCCTGCGCCAACAAGGTCATTCCGATGCCGCTCGACGTTGCCGGAAGCAGGCCGATGCGCCCAAGGCCGCGCGATAATTCGAGGCCGGGCGGCGCGTGAAAAAGATAGCTGACCGTATCATGCCACAACACGCCCAGAGCCACCGTCAAGTCGAATTTCCGAAGCCCTTCGAGAGCGGGAAGCGCATTGTGCATCAGTCCGGATGCGAACAGACTCTGTGCGGCCAGGACATGCATTCCCGGGCCAGACGTATATTTGCGGTTCGCCGTCTGCCGGGCAATGCCCAGATAGGCCAGGGTTTTGAGCAGTCGATTGACTCGCGTCGGATCGAAACCCAGCCGCCGGGCCAGCTCCCGATTGCCGATCGGCTCCGGCGATGTGGCGAGCGCCTGAAGCGTGGCGATGCCATCGATCAGACTTCGGTTTGGTTGGGCATTCGGCTTGCCGTGCATCATCTCGTTACTTCGTCCTTTGTCGCAACCGCTACCGCTACACGCTGCTATCCCGGTCGCCAAGCAACGGAGGCGCCGACATCCCGGTCATTGACGTGTCACTGAATGTGCAACATCTATGTATCAACGAGGCGATGTGGGGAGAGACAATGGGCGCCGGCGAACTGCGGATAATGGGAGAATGGGGATCGGTCGCCATGCATTTGCGGCTTTGCCGCGTGTATCGCGGGGGCGTTGAGATAGTTGTATCCGCCAAAGGCCCAGGAATAGTGACCTGTGGCGATCCCGAAACCGCGTTTCTGGAAGCCGTGTCTCCGTGGCTGTCCGAGCATGGCAGCGTCCCCTCGCTGCTGGCCGGCATGATCGGTTCGCCGCTCGGATGGGTCGAATGCCCGTACGCAGATTGCCCGGCAGACGCCCAATCCCTCCGCAGCCAGCTTACCCAGTTCAGTGTGGCGGGTACACCGGTTGCCATCGCGCCAGGCCTGCGGTGCCGCAACATCTTCGGCCTGCCCGACATGATGCGCGGTGAGGAACTGGCGCTGTTCGGCTGGCTTGCCAGCGCCCGCCCGGCCGATGGTGAATGGCGGATCTCCTGCCTGACCGGCCGGCATCCGAAATGGGTGCTTTCCTGCGGCATGCAGGTCCACAGCTTTTTCACCAGCATGCAGGGTGAGCTCCACCAGCTCTTGGTCGAATACAGCCTGCTCGGCAAAGCGATGGCTTCGGGGGACGGAAGCGCGACGGCAGCAGGTCGCGCGCAATTTGATCGCGGCGTCGCGACGATGTGCGACCAACCCGGCTTGTCCCTGGGACACGCTCTGTTTTCGGCCCGCAGCCTGCTCGTTGCAGGCGAACTTCCCGCGAACCTGGCTTCATCCTATCTCTCCGGACTCGTTGTTGGGGCTGATGTCCGCGACGCCTTGACCGCACTGAGCGGGCATCCGGGGCTGGACCTTCCCGTTACCCTGATCGGGACGCCTTCAGAATGCGATCTTGCCGCCGCGGTATTCCAGAAACTTGGACGGTCGGTTGCGCAAGCCAACGGGCATGATTCGTCGCTCCGCGGCTTCGTCATGCTCGATCCCTTTCAGACGGAGTTGGCAGCATGATTGCGGCAAAAGGCTACTCGCGCTGGCGGTGGGTGCTTCTGGGCCTGCTGTTCTTCTCGACAGTGCTGAATTATCTCGATCGCCAGGCGCTCTCGATCCTCGCGCCGATGATCCAGAGCGATCTCAAAATGGACGATCTTGCCTATGCCGGCGTCGTCCAGCTGTTTCTGATCGCCTATACGATCGCCTATCTAGGCGCGGGATGGCTGACCGATCGGCTAGGATCCCGGCTCAGCCTCGCTTTGTTCGTAAGCTGGTGGTCATTGGCCAACATCATGACGGGGTTCGTCACTTCGGTTGCCCAGCTTGGAATGGCGCGGTTCGCGCTTGGTCTGGGTGAAGCGGGGAACTACACTGCTGCGCCCAAGACGGTGGCGGAACGCTTTCCGCCTCAGCAGCGCGCGCTGGGCGTCGCGGTATATACCTCTGGCGCGATGATCGGCGCGACGATCGCGCCGCCACTCATCGGCTGGCTCGCGCTTACCTATGGGTGGCGTCAGGCCTTTGTTGCTACCGGTGCGCTGGGATGCGCCTGGCTGGTCGGCTGGATCATTGCCAATCGCTTCGCTGGCCCGCCTCCCGAACAATCTACCGCGCAGGTGGAACGGTCGGAGGATTGGTCCTGGGGCCAGATCGTCACCAATCGGCCGATGTGGCTGCTGGCGTTGGCGCGTGGGGTGACCGATCCCGTCTGGTATTTCTATCTATTCTGGTTTCCAAAATATCTGTCCGGTGCACAGGACATGTCGTTGGCGGCAGTCGCATCGGTTGCCTGGATCGTTTACCTCGCCGCCGACGTCGGGGCTCTGGGCGGAGGTTGGCTGTCGGGCCGCCTGATGCTTCGCGGGCTGACCGCGCCGAAGGCACGGATAGTGGTGATGGCAATAGCGGCGACTCTCGCGCCTCTTGGTGCGTTCGTGGCGCTCCAGCTCCCTCTTGCATTCGTGCTCGCGCTCGGCGCGCTCGTGGCGCTGGCGCACATGGCATTCCTGATCAATCTGACCGCGCTGGTGGTCGATGTTTTCCCCAACAAGCGGCTGGCGACCATTTTCGGAATCATCGCCGCGGGCAGCGGTGTCGGGGGAATCGCATCGACCTGGGTGGTCGGGCAGTTTGCTCAGACCGGGGCTTATGAATCGCTCTTTGTCGGGATGGCACTGCTCCATCCCCTTGGCTGGCTGCTCGCAAGACTGGCCAGCAAAATTGGTACCCGCGTTCCACAGCCGCAAATTTAAGCCGCCATAAACGTTGCTTTAATAGCAGAGAGTCTATATTTCGGATTGTAGTTTCGGCCCGATCGCGCGCGTAGCTATTTCTGGTATCTGGATCGCATCAACGGATGCGGTGCCTGTTAGTGATGAGATAAAACAAGAGCCGAGGAGAGACTGATGCACCGGTCGGGGAAGTCGCCATGCAAGCGTGCCGTGATTGCGCTGAAAATACTGGCGCTCATCGTGTTTGGAAGCTGCACCGCCCATGCTCAGCCTGCGCAGCCCAACATCTTGGTGCTCATTGCCGACGATATGGGCTGGGAGGATAATAGCCTCTACGGTTCGCGTACGGTTCCCACTCCGCGCCTGGCCGGGCTGGCGTCGCAGGGCATGTTGTTCGAACAGGCGTTTCTCACCACATCGTCCTGCAGCCCCAGCAGGATCAGCCTGATGAGCGGCCTTTATCCGCACCAGACCGGCGCGGAAGATATGCATCAGCCGCTGCCGGCCGGCATCTCGGTGTTACCGAAGCTCATGTCTGATGCGGGATACCGGACCGGACACATGCTCAAAACCCATTATGGCCCCTATGTCGATTCGCAGTTCGACTGGTACGGAAAGAAACTGGGCGACATCGACGCCTTCCTCGACAGCACTGGTAAGAAGCCATTTTTCCTCTGGATGGGCTTTCACGATCCGCATCGTCCCTATGAGGACGACCCGAAGGATCAGTTCAGCGTCGATCCAAAGAAAGTTCCCGTTCGACCCCAGCTCGCCCCCACGCCCGGAACACGGACGGAACTGGCGGCCTATATGCGCGCGATCAGGCGTCTCGATCATGACATCGGCGCGGTCCTCGATAATCTCGAACGCCGCGGCCTTGCCGACAATACGATCGTCGTGTTTTTGTCGGACAATGGCGCGCCGTTTCCCCGGGAGAAGGGCAGCGTTTACGATGCCGGTGTGCGAACGCCGTTGATCGTCAGATGGCCGCGCAAAATTGCCGCAGGATCTCGCTTTCAGAAATTGATGAGCACGATAGATTTAACCCCCACCATTCTCGATCTGGCCGGAGCGCGTACGCCTGCTTCGATGGCTGGTCAATCAATCGCTCCCGTCCTGTTTGGAAAGGCCCTCGAAGGGCGCAAATATGTGTTCAGCGAACGTAATTGGCATGGGACGGACGCGCATATACGATCAGTCAGGACTGAGGACTACCGGTTTGTCTTGAATGCGTATGTCGAGCTACCTTTTCCAAATCCATCGGATCTGAGCAGCAGCCAATCGTTTCGCGACATGATCGCGCTACGCGAACGAGGTCGGTTGACGCCGCAGCAAGAACTGAACTTCGCCGCTCCGCGCCCGCTGGTGGAATTATATTATCTTCCCGCTGATCCCGGCGAATATCACAATCTAGCGGCAAAAGCAGAGCATCAGCGCAAAGCCACTGAACTCGCGCGAGTGCTTGAGCAATGGAGCAAAAGCACAGGCGACTTTCCGCCCTGGAAGCGGCGGCGCGCGGACACGTCCGACAGGATGACGGGAATAATTTTCAGCGACAAGATACCTCCCCTGATAGACGAGTAAGCACCTTGGGCGGAATGAGAACTGAGGAAGCCACCCGATGCCGCTAACGACATTGTCCGACTCTTCTCGCGCACCCAACGCTAGTGACGGGGGGCTGCGCGGCACGCACGTTCTGGTCACCGGCGCGGCTGGGGGAATCGGCTCCGCAATCTGCAAAGTGCTGGGAGACATCGGAGCCTTTCCAATCGGCGTCGATCGTGTGGCCGATTCATCGCGCGACATCCTGTGCTGTGACGTCGGCAGTGACGAGGCTGTGGTGGCATGTGCCCGGGATTTGGAAGCGCGCGAGATGATGCCCATGGTGGTCGTACACACTGCGGCAATTTCCGAAAATCTTACTACGCTAGAGTCAGCGCCAAAGAGTTTCGCCCGGATTTTCAACGTCAACACTGTCGGTGCGGTCAGGCTGGCGCAGGCCTTTGCGCCTGCAATGAAGAAAGCGGGCCGCGGCAGCTTTATTTTCTTGTCGTCTATCAACGGCCAGATGGGGTGTCCGGGACTTGCCGCCTATGCGACGTCCAAAGGGGCCCTCGACGCTCTGACCAAGACCCTCGCGCTGGAGCTTGCGTCCGATGGCATCCGAGTCAACGCCATCGCCCCCGCGTCGATCGACACACCGTTGCTCAACGACAAATTTGCCGCTTCGGCTGACCCGGTTGCCGCAAGAGCTGCCAATATCCGTCGCCATCCCCTGGGCCGCTTGGGGACGCCGGAAGACATAGCGAATATGGTCATCTTCCTCACTAGCGATGCCGCAGGCTGGATTACCGGCGGAATACACCTGATCGATGGCGGAGCGCATCTGGCGCGGCGTTAGGGGGGCCGCGCCCCGTTGGGTTCAATCCTGCAAATGAAACGGAGAGGACCGGATTGGCCAGCCTCCTCCCGTCCCTTCCTTCCGTTCTCGTGCGATTTTTTTGGTGACGACTATCAAAAGGATTTGGAGATGAAGAAGTTTAGATCCTACGAAGGGCTGGTCTGGCGCACACCTGCAATGCTTTTTAGTGCGCCCAATCACCAGACTCTCGAGCGAACGGCGCGACACTACGAACCGCCTCACATCATGCGTGTTGCCGCCCCTCAAGCGCTCGCCAAAAGTGCCGGGGCAATCGCACTGGCTCTGGCGCTATCGGCTTACACTTCGAACGGTAGCGGAACTGACACCCCCAGCGTTGGGATTTTGCCATCACCGGCTGCTTCCGCGGTCGCCAGCCCGGCCAGCCAGTCGAAAGATGTCTTGCCAATTGTCGAGACCGCAAGACGTGCTTACGACTTCACGAACGCGATCGGCATTCGGCTGAGTTTGGATGCGGATAACGGCCCAAATTCATACGTCGATAATTTTGACGCTGTCGGACCAGCGCTAAAAGAACTCAAGATCAAATATGTTCGGACGACGTCACAAGATCTGACTAACGACGAACAGAAGAGGCGTCGAGTTACCGAGCTTTATCAGAAATTCGGCATCAATTTTCTGTTTGTCTTCGGTTCGCCACTTCGAAACATTTCTACGATGAAAGGCTCAGTGAATTGGGCTGCCGCCAGTGGCGCGGCCCTCGGATTTGAAGGCCCGAACGAGTGGTCCAAATTTCAGTACGCGACCGCGGACAGATTTCGCAAGAATTGGGCCACGGAGATCGCGAGCTACCAGAAGGAACTTTACGACCATCTGCGAAGTGGGCCATGGCCAACCGGCCCCATTGTCGCGCCAAGTATATGGTTTCGCGACAACTGGGCTATGGACCAGTTAAAGAGCTTGGGCGTTGACGAGCACTTCACTGTCGCAAATTTGCATTACTATCATCGAAATACGCAAAAGCCGACACAGGCCGGACGCCGCGAGCCTAATTTCAAGACGCCGATAGAGAATGATTCCCTCGCGCTTAAAACCGATATGGATGCGGTGATTCGGGATTTGGGCACCCACTTCAAGCCCGGTCCCTATTGGGTCACCGAAACCGGCGAGCAACACGGAAGCGGCGGCGAAGGGGGTAATGCCGTTTCCGAAGTCCAGTCCGCGAAATACGTCCCTCGGCTTATGATGGAGTTTTTCAAGCGCGATGCGTCCAAGATATTCCTTTTCGAACTGATGGATGAATCGCCCGGCAACTATGGATTGCTGCGGAAGGACAAGACGAAACGGCCAGCTTATGACGCCGTCCGAAATCTGATGGGCATCCTGGATGACAACGCAAACACTGCGCCGAGTTTCACGCCGCAGAAACTGAACTTCTCTCTTACCGGGATCGGCATCAGCCACACCGTTCTACAAAAATCGGACGGGTCGTTTTATGTGGTGCTGTGGAAGGATGTCGTGAGCAACGACACCTCGGATCAGGCCCAGCGCACGACGCTGACGTGGAATTTCTCCTCGCCTGGCGTTGAAAGCTATTACCCTCGAACGTCGGAATCCAAGGACCAGAGCTGGACAAACGTCACCTCAGTTCCGCTGGTCGTCCGCGACGACCTCCTTGTCGTCAAGATTACCAGATAGAGGACCCAAGGATCGTCATGGCTGATGTCAGGATCATTGGTCGCGAGATTACCGACCGTCTTGGCGAAGGCCCTACATGGTCGCCGTCACAGGAGGCAGTTTATACCAAGTCCCTTGGGATCTGACTCACGGC
>NZ_JROH01000063.1 GCF_000786205.1 Sphingomonas sp. 37zxx
CCCCCAACCCCTCCCGCAAGCGGGAGGGGGACTGATAGTACGCTGCGCCCAATGCTAGAATAGATGCCACATGCCGAGCCGCCACTTCCATCGCGTCATGCCCATATCCGCCGCCAAGCGCACTGGCGAGCGGCAGCCCCCGCGACGCGGCCAACCCGGCGATCCATGCCTCACGCCGCGCCAACCCCGCATGGGTGAGCGAAAGCCGCCCGAGCCGATCGCCCTCGAACGGATCTACCCCCGCCTGATACAGGATCATGTCCGGCGCGAACCAGTCGAGCAGCGGCACCAATGTTTCGGCCAGTGTTTGCAGATACACATCGTCGCCGACCCCGTCGGCCAGCGGCACGTCGAGCGTCGAGCGCGCCTTTCGCACCGGGAAGTTCTTGTCGGCATGGATCGAATAGGTCGCGATGTCGGTGCGCCCGCCCGTCAGCGCCGCGGTGCCGTCCCCTTGATGCACGTCGCAATCGACGATCAGCACGCGATTGACGCTGCCTTCCTCGATCAGCCGGTTGGCCGCCACCGCCAGATCGTTGAACACGCAAAAGCCGGCCCCGGTTTCACTAAGCGCGTGATGGCTGCCCCCGGCGGTATTGGCGGCAAAGCCCCGCTCGATCGCCAGCTTCGCTGCCAGATAGGTGCCGCCGGGTACTGCCAGCGCCCGCGTGGCGATCACCGGCGTCACGGCAAAGCCGATCCGTCGCTCCTTCGTGGCCGGCACCCGCGCTTCGATGACTTCGGCGACATAATCGGGATCATGCACCGCATCGAGCCAGACGCGCGGCATCGGTTCGGGCACATGCCAGTCGATCGCCGCGCCGCTTTCGGACAGCAATTGCCGCACCAGCCCGTTCTTGTTCCATTGATACGCGCTGCGCGTGGGCGCGGGGGCGACATAGTCTGGGTGGTGGACAATAGCGATCACGCTTCGATAGGTAGGGCCGGACGGCGCGCGACCCAATACCGCCTCGGGTGCCGAGCCCCCCGTCCTGCTATACCGCCCCGAAAGAACGGACGATTTGATGACCCAGCATGCCCATCTGCCCTATCGCCCCTGTGCCGGGGTGATGCTGCTCAACCGCCAGGGCCTGGTATTCGTCGGACAGCGGCTCGATTCGACTGTAGAGGCGTGGCAGATGCCGCAGGGTGGGATCGACCCCGGTGAAGACGCGCTCGACGCCGCGATCCGCGAGCTGGGCGAGGAAACCGGCGTCGCACCCGATCTGGTCGAACTGATCGCGCGCGGCGGCGAGGAGCTGCGCTATGACTTGCCCGACGATCTGATCGGCAAGCTGTGGAAGGGCAAATGGCGCGGCCAGCGCCAATATTGGTTCCTGTTCCGTTTTCTGGGCGAGGATCACGACATCGACATCCGCACCGCCGAACCCGAATTTCGTACCTGGCGCTGGGTGGAGCCGGCGCAGCTTCCCGACCTGATCGTGCCCTTCAAGCGCGAGCTATATGCGCGAATCCTCGAACAATTCGCCGAACCGCTCGGCAGGCGCGACGAAGCGGCACGCTGAACCGCCCGGCTGCGCGCGGCGGTCTTTCCGCCGCCGCATTCGTCTGACAAAGCAGTCGCTGTGTCTCTAGGCCTCCCCCTCATCGCAGTCGCATTGCTGGTCAGCCCCGACGATCCGGTGCTCAAGGCCCCAGGCGACCAGATCCCGATCGAGGTGAAGGCGATGCTCGATGCAGCGCTTGCCTCGGGCAATGAAAACGACGTCAACACGCTGGTCAAATATGTCCAGCAAGTGAAGATGCCATCAGCCGACCGGGTGGCCCGACTGGCTCAAGCATGGAAAAACGATCGCGCCGCGACCGCCCTCAAGCGGTTGGAGGATGCCGATTTTCTGGCGCTGGTGAAGGGCCGGTTCGAGCTGGGCGGTTTCACCACCAGCGGCAATTCGCAGGATCGCGGCGTTACCGGGCGGCTCGAGGTGAAGCGAGAGGGGCTGAACTGGCGGCACAAGCTGCTGTTGCAAGCCGATTATCAGGAGAGTTTCGGCCGCACCAGCCGCGAACGATACCTGGCTGCCTATGAACCGAATTTCAAAGTCGACGATCGCCTCTATGCCTATGGCGCGACGCAATATGAAAGCGATCGCTTCCTGGGGTATATCAACCGCTATTCGGCATCGAGCGGCGCAGGCTACAGCGCGATCCGGCGGACCGGCATGCGGCTCGACCTGGAACTTGGCCCTGCCTATCGTCGCACCGACTATACCGACGAGACCAGCGACAGCAATTTGGCGGCGCGTGGATCGGTCGCCTTTGAATGGAAGTTTTCGCCGCGGATCGAACTGCGGCAAAACGCCTCGGCGTATCTGCAAAACGCCAACAGCACGATTTCCAGCAACACTGCATTGAACGCCAAAGTGCTGGGGCCGCTATCGGCGCAGTTTTCCTACGTCGTCCAATATGAAAGCATGCCGCCGGCGGGGCGCGTCGACACCGACACGACCAGCCGCGCGTCGCTGGTGTACGAGTTTTAACGCAAGCAACGCACGGCAGCACACCAGCCCGGCGATGGGGTGACGCGGCGCAGTCCGGGCGCTACCACTGACGGTAATGAGCAACCTAACCCCCGCCGAACGCGCTGCCGTCGATCATGTCGGTACCCAGCCGATGCGTGAGCAGGTCGAACGCTGGGTCGCGATCAATTCGGGCACCCGCAATCTCGCCGGCGTCGCAGCGATGGGCGCGGCACTGGCCGATGCCTTTGCGGTATTGCCCGGCGACTTGACGATGGTCGAGGCCGCGCCGGTCGACCAGGTCGATCCCACAGGGGCGGTAAAGGCGCTCGACCACGCCCCGCATCTGCATATGCGCGTGCGCCCGGCGGCACCGGTGCAGATGCTGTTCACCGGCCATATGGACACGGTGTATCCGGTCGATCACCCGTTCCAGGCGATGCGGGTGCTTGCCGATGGGGCCTGGAACGGTCCCGGCGCCGCCGACATGAAGGGTGGCCTTGCCGTAATGCTCGCCGCGCTCAACGCGGTCGAGGCAAGCCCGCTGTCGGATCGGATCGGCTATGAAATTGTGATCGGATCGGACGAGGAAACCGGCTCCTTCTCCTCCGCCGCGCTGCTGGCGAAAGCGGCGCGGGGCAAGGTTGCGGCACTCACCTATGAGCCTGCGCTGGCCGATGGCACGCTGGCGGGCGCGCGCGGCGGCACCGGCAATTTCTCGCTGATCGTTAGCGGGCGTTCGGCGCATGCCGGGCGCAACCCCGATGATGGCCGCAACGCCGTCCTCGCCGCCGCCGACTTGGCGCTTCGCCTCGCCCGCGCACGCCGCGCCGGCCTGTCGGTAAACCCCGCGCGCATCGAGGGTGGCGGGCCGAACAATGTCGTCCCCGATCACGCGATCCTGCGGGTGAACTTCCGCCCCGCAGATGCCGCAGCGATCGCCGACGCGCAAAAGGCGCTCGACGTTGCCATCGCCGAAGTCGCGCTAGAACATGATGTGCGGATCGCGCTGCACGGCAGCTTCAATCGCCCGCCCAAACCAATCGATCCTGCCGCCGAAGCGCTGTTCGGCCTCGTCAAACAGGCGGGGGCCGATCTCGGCATTCCGATCGCCTGGCGCGCCACAGGCGGGGTGTGCGACGGCAACAACATCGCCGCCTGCGGCGTCCCGGTCGTCGACACGATGGGCGTTCGCGGCGGCGCAATCCATTCAGCGGACGAATTCATGTTGCCCGAAAGCCTGACCGAACGCGCCGCGCTGTCGGCGCTCACCATCCTGCGGATCGCCGAGCGGGGCCACCCATGAGTTTCCGCATCCGCGCCGCGCGCGACAGTGACCTCCAGCCGCTATATGAAATGGCCAAACTGACCGGCGGCGGTTTCACCAATCTGCCCCCCGACAAGCCCGCGCTGAAAGCCAAGCTCGACCGCAGCCACGCCGCCTTCGCCCGCGACGACGATGAACTGCGCGACGATTTGTTCGTGCTGGTGCTCGAAAATGCCGCGACCGGCGATGTGCGCGGCACCTGCCAGATCTTCACCAAGGTCGGCGAACACTGGCCTTTCTACAGCTATCGGCTGGGCACGATCAGCAAGCACAGCCAGGAGCTGAACCGGACCTTCCGGTCGGAAACGCTGAGCCTGGTCAACGACCTCGAAGGCGCGAGCGAAGTCGGCGGGCTGTTCCTGCACCCGGGTGAGCGCGCCGGGGGTCTGGGCATGTTGCTCGCGCGCAGCCGCTATCTGTTCATCGCGGCGCACCGCGCGCGTTTTGCCGACCGGATCCTCGCCGAGCTTCGCGGGATCATCGACGAGGCGGGCGGTTCTCCCTTTTGGGACGGGGTTGCGGGCCGCTTCTTCGGCATGAGCTTCCAGCAGGCCGATGAATTCAACGCGACGCATGGCAACCAGTTCATCGCCGATCTGATGCCCAAACACCCGATCTACATCGCGATGCTCAGCGAACACGCCCGCGCGACGATCGGCCTGCCCCACCCCAAGGGGCGTGCCGCGATGCGGATGCTCGAGAATGAAGGCTTTCATTATGAAGGCTATGTCGACATTTTTGATGGTGGCCCGACGATGACCGCCAAGACCGATCAGGTCCGCAGCATCCGCGATGCCGTGGCAGCGGCGGTGGGCGGCATTGCCGATGACGGCGATCAGGCGCTGATCGCCACCGGGCGGCTGGCCGCGTTTCGCGCTGCCTATGGCCGGGTGTCGCGCGACGGGGACTCGGCGCTTATTGATGCCGATTCGGCCCAGGCGCTCGGCATCGATCAGGGCGACTCGATCCGATTTGTCGCGCGATAGGAAATCCGATGCTGCGTGAAATCAACTTCGACGGGATTATCGGTCCCAGCCATAATTATGCGGGCCTGAGCCACGGCAATCTGGCGGCGACGCGCAATGCCGGCGGCACCTCGGCACCGCGCGCGGCGGCATTGCAGGGCCTGGCAAAGATGCGCGCGAACCTGGCGCTTGGCCTGGTGCAGGGCATGTTGCTGCCGCATCGCCGGCCCGATCATGCGTGGCTGGCGCAACTCGGCACCGATTATGCTTCGGCCCCGTCGCATTTGAAGGCGCAGGCGCTATCGGCATCAGCGATGTGGGCCGCCAATGCCGCCACCGTATCGCCAGCGCCCGATACCGCCGATGGCCGCTGCCACCTGACCGTCGCCAATCTGCTGACCATGCCGCATCGCGGCCACGAATGGCCCCAGACGCTGGCGCAGTTGCTGCTTGCCTTCGCCAACCCCGCCTTTTCGGTACATGGCCCCATCCCCGCCCCGTTCGGCGACGAGGGCGCGGCCAATCACATGCGTCTTGCCCCCACGCACGACGCCCCCGGCGTCGAAGTCTTCGTCTATGGCGAGCGCGGTGGCCCCTTCCCCGCGCGCCAGCATCGCCAGGCCAGCACCAGCATCGCCAGTCACCACCGCCTGTCGCCCGACGCCACGATCTTCGCACAACAATCGGAAGCCGCGATCGCCGCCGGCGCGTTTCATAATGATGTCGTCGCCGTCGCCAACGAACGGGTTCTGTTCGCGCATGAACAGGCGTTCGAGCATCGCGATGGCTTTCATGCCGAGCTTCGCGCAGCCTTGCCCGAGGTCGAGATCATCGAAGTCCCCGCCGCACAGGTAAGCCTGGCCGACGCCATCGCCTCCTATCTGTTCAACGCACAACTGGTCACGCTGCCCGGCGGTGGCGGCATGGCGCTGATCCTGCCCAGCGAAGCGCGCGACACCCCGGCGGTATGGGCGTGGCTCCAGCAATTGGTGGCGGGCAATGGCCCCATCCGGCGACTCGAAGTGGTCGATGTGCGCGAATCAATGGCCAATGGCGGCGGCCCAGCGTGCCTTCGCCTGCGCGTCGTCGCCGATCCCGCGACTGTCGATCCGCGCTTCCTGCTCGACAAGGCAGGGCTGGCGAAGATCGAAGCGGTTGTCGAACAGCATTGGCCCGAACACATCGCCCCCGACGCTATCGCCCGCCCGGCGCTGATCGAACAGATCGAGCGCGGCCACCGCGCGCTGCTCGAAGCGCTTAATCTTGTCGAATTAATTGACAACTAACCATTTTCCGGAAGCGAAAGGCACCGATTTTAGCGGTTGGCACATTTTCTGCAACGCATCGGATATGTACCAGAAAATCGCCCGGCTGTTCGTCATCAAGACCAAGTTCGAGGCGTTTCTGGTCATCTATGGCCTGGGCGTCGGATCGGTAGCGCGCGGGGTACAGTATCTAGATCAATATCCCGGCATTGGCGGCTGGCTGTTGTTCGGCGTCTGCCCGCTGGCGGTATTCATCGCCGGCGGTGCAATCCTTGATTCGGTCGAACGCCGAAGCGAGGAATGACGCCGGTTTCGCCGCAGACCGGCGTTAGAGCATGATGACTTGATGCTTAGTTATTCCCATCGTCATTCCCGCGCAGGCGGGAATCCAT
>NZ_JROH01000064.1 GCF_000786205.1 Sphingomonas sp. 37zxx
GCACTGCATTGGAATATGGATTCCCGCCTTCGCAGGAATGACGATGAGGTGATCATCCCGCTACAAAACGCTGTTCGGCAGTCAGCCCTTCAGCCGCTCGGCATGCCAGGCGATGTGATCGGCCATGAAGGATTCGATGAAATAATAGCTATGGTCATATCCCGGCTGCATCCGCAGCGTCAGGTCTATGCCCGCAGCGGCACAGGCATCGCGCAGCAATTCGGGCTTTAGCTGCTCGACCAGAAACTGGTCGGCATCCCCCTGATCGATCAGCAGTGCCCCCGCCCGCGCGCCATCTTCGATCAGCGCAACCGCGTCATATTCGCGCCACGCCGCTCGATCCGGTCCCAGATAGCCGCCCAGCGCCTTTTCGCCCCAGGGGCAAGCCAGCGGCGATGCGATCGGCGCGAACGCCGAAATGCTGACGAAGCGACCGGCGTTGCGAAGGCCGATCGTCAGCGCGCCATGCCCGCCCATCGAATGGCCGGTAATCCCCTGTCGGTTCAGATCGGCCATCGGAAACTGCCCCGCGATCAGCGCCGGCAGCTCATCCTCGACATAGCTTCGCATATGGAAATAAGCGGCCCAGGGCTCCTGCGTCGCATCGACATAGAAACCGGCACCCTTGCCGAAATCATAGGCATCGTCATCGGGAACATCGTCGCCGCGCGGCGACGTGTCGGGCGCGATGAAGATAACGCCATGCTCGGCGCAAGCCCCGCGAAACCCGCCCTTGTCGGTGACGTTGGCGTGGGTGCAGGTCAGCCCCGACAGATACCACAGCACCGGCAGCTTCGCGCCATCGGCATGCGGCGGCACATAGACCGAATAGGTCATGTCGGTGCCCGTTGCCGAGGAGCGATGGCGGTACACCCCTTGTGTACCGCCGAACGCACTATTGGTCGAAAGCGTTTCGATGCTCATGCCGCCGGGCGATGCATCGCGCAGATCTTGTTTCCGGCCGGATCGCGCAGATACGCAAGGTACAGCTTGCCGAACGCAGCCGTGCGGAACCCCGGCGCATCCTCGATCGCCGTGCCACCGGCAGCCAGACCAGCGGCATGCCAGGCATCGGCCGCCTCGGGCGAATCGGCGGCAAAGCCGATGGTGCCGCCATTGGCGTGGCAGGCGGGCGCACCGTCGATCGGCTTGCTCAGCAGGAACAACCCGGCCGGATGCATGTACATAACGCGCCCCATCGGATCGACCCGCCCCGGCTTGATCCCGAGTGCCCCCAGCGCCGCGTCGTAAAATGCCTTCGAAGCATCGATGTCATCGGTGCCGACCATCACATGACTGAACATTGTCTTTTCCTTCTCCTGTCGCCCGCCCCGGTTCATTCCCGGCACGGTGCGCTGCGCTGCTCAATATACGACGACCGATCGGATGCTTTCCCCGGCATGCATCAGGTCGAACCCCTTGTTGATCTCGTCGAGGCTCAGGACATGCGTGATCATCGGATCGATGGCAATCTTGCCGTCCATGTACCAATCGACAATTTTGGGCACGTCGGTGCGCCCGCGCGCGCCGCCGAATGCGGTGCCGCGCCAGTTGCGCCCGGTGACCAGCTGGAACGGGCGCGTGCTGATTTCCTTGCCCGCTTCGGCCACGCCGATGATGATGCTGGTACCCCAGCCGCGATGGCATGCCTCCAGCGCCTGGCGCATCACATCGGTGTTGCCGGTGCAGTCGAAGGTATAATCGGCACCGCCATCGGTGAGCGCCACCAGATGCGCGACAATGTCGCCGCCAACATCCTTTGGGTTCACGAAATGGGTCATGCCGAACTGGCGGCCCCATGCCTCGCGGTCGGCGTTGATGTCGACGCCGACGATCATCCCCGCACCGGCCAGCCGCGCGCCCTGCAACACGTTCAGCCCGATACCGCCCAGCCCGAAGACGATCACGGTATCGCCAACCTGCACCTTGGCGGTGTTCACCACCGCGCCCACGCCGGTGGTCACGCCGCAGCCGATATAGCAGCTCGTCTTGAACGGTGCGTCTTCGCGGATCTTGGCGACCGCGATCTCGGGCAGCACGGTGAAGTTCGAAAAGGTCGAACAGCCCATGTAATGGAAAACCGGCTGCCCCTTATAGCTGAAGCGCGAGGTGCCGTCGGGCATCAGCCCTTTCCCCTGCGTTGCGCGGATCGCGGTACACAGGTTGGTCTTGCCGCTCAGGCACGACTTACACTGGCGGCATTCGGGGGTGTAGAGCGGAATGACATGGTCGCCCGGCGCCACGCTGGTCACCCCGGCGCCGACTTCGCGCACGATCCCGGCGCCTTCATGACCCAGCACGCTGGGGAACAGCCCCTCGCTGTCGAGCCCGTCGAGCGTATAGGCATCGGTATGGCAGATACCCGTCGCCATGATCTCGACCAGCACTTCGCCCGCCTTGGGGCCTTCCAGATCGAGCTCGACGATCTCCAGCGGCTGCTTCGCTTCAAACGCGACGGCGGCGCGAGTCTTCATTGGCTTTGCTCCTGGGCGATACTCTGGTCGCCGCCCAAGTCGCTACCCGGTCTGCCCGCGTCAACCCCGCGCGCCTGTATTTGACCCCGGCCACGGCAGGAGTAGACATTGGCAATGGCTATAAAAAAACCCACGCCGCAGACACCCGATGGCCAGGCACAGCGAAAGTCGCTGCGGATTCACGGCGCGATCGCCCGCGATCTGGGCATGTCGATCGTCACCGGTCGCTACATGCCGGGCGAAGTGCTGAGCGGCGAAGTCGCGGCATCGGGCGAATTGCGGGTATCGCGCACCGCCTATCGCGAGGCGCTTCGCATTCTCGCTGCCAAGGGCCTGGTCGAATCGCGCCCCAAAACCGGCACGCGGGTATCGCTGCGCGCCAAGTGGCATTTGCTCGATCCCGATGTGCTGTCGTGGATTTTCGGTACAGAGCCCGAGGAAAGCCTGCTCGAAAGCCTGTTCGAGCTTCGCCTGATCGTCGAGCCACAGGCAGCGGCGCTGGCGGCGGTGCGGCGAACCGACGCACATCTGGCGCAGATGCTGGCCGCGCTGGAAGGGATGGCCGAACATACGCTGGCGTCGGAGGCGGGTCGCCTGGCCGATCAGCATTTTCATGCCGCGTTGCTCGATGCCTCGGGCAATCCGTTCCTCGCCTCGCTGGCAAGCGGTGTCGGCGCGGCGGTCACCTGGACGACGGTGTTCAAGCAGCGCGAAATGCCGCTTCGCCGCGATCCACTGCCCGAACATCGCCGGGTGTATCAGGCGGTGGCCGCCCGCGATGCCGACGAAGCACGCCGGGTAATGACCGAATTGGTCGACATGGCATTCCTCGACACCACGATCGCCATGCCGGCCAAGGACGGCGAAATGCCCGCTTCCGAAGCCTGACCCCGCTCCCGCTTGGGGGAGCGGGGCCGAGCCCTTTCAGTCGAGCGACTTGGTCACCTTGCTGCCCCACAGCGCGTAGAACAGGATATACAGCTCGCAAATTGCGGTCAGCAGGAACGACCATTGCAGGCCATATTCGTCAGCCAGCCAGCCTTGCACCACCACCAGCGCACCGCCCGCAATCGCCATGATCAACAGCCCCGAACCTTCCTCGGTCAGCGGCCCCAGGCCGCGAATGCCGAGCGTGAAGATCGTCGGGAACATGATCGAATGGAACAGCCCGACCAGCACCAGCGACCACATCGCCACCGGCCCGGTGGTGAACACCGTCACCAGCATCACCACGAACGCGCCGATCGAAAATACCGCCAGCACCTTGGCCGCATCGAACTTCTGCATGATCAACGATCCGGCAAAGCGCCCGATCATCATGCCGCCCCACAGGAAGGTGAGATAATGTCCGCCCTCTTCGGGCGTCAGGCTGGCGATTTCAGGTAACCCGACAAAATTGACGAACAAGTTCGCCACGCCGATTTCGGCGATCAGGTAGATGAAGATCGCGGGGATGCCCCAGATCAGGTTGCGATGATGCCACAGCGAATGCTTCGCCCGCTCGGCCTTGGAAACGCGGTTGGTCGCCGATCCCATCGCCGGCAGCGGAAAGCGCGCGATGATGACCGCGAGGACCAGCAGCACCACCGCGACCATGACATAAGGCAGCACCACCGATTGCGCGTCGGCCAGCCGCTGCGCCGGGGTCAGCACCGTTCCCGCCTGCGACGTCCCGCCGACCGACCGGCCCAGTATCAGATACGCCCCAAAGGACGGCGCGAGCATCGTGCCCAGCGAATTAAGCGCCTGCACCAGGTTCAGCCGCGACGAAGCCGTCTCTGGTGACCCTACCACCGCGACATAGGGGTTCGCTGCTACCTGAAGCAACGTGATCCCGCTGGCGATCACGAACAGCGCGAACAAAGTCACGCCATAGGACGGCATACGGGCGGCGGGCACCATCAGCATCGCACCCACCGCCATGATCACCAGCCCGACGACCAGCGACTTTTGATAACCGATCCGCTCGATCAGCTTGGCCGACGGGATCGATGCAAAGAAATAGGCGATGAACCACACCGATTCGATCAGCGTCGTCTGGGTGTAATCCAGTTCGAACACGCTGCGCAGATGCGGCAGCAGCGTGTTGTTGATGACGGTGATGAACCCCCACATGAAGAACAGGCTGGCGAGCAGGGTCAGTGCCGAGCGATAGACCTGTGGGCCAGCGCCCTGTCCGGTCGCGGTTGTGGCGGCGGTTGGCGGCAACGCCATTTACAGGCTACCCGCGATCAGGGTGATGACGATGTTCATCCACTATCCTCTCTACATCCCGCCACCGGCTATATGCCGGTCGCTTCAGATACTCCGCCCGGCGGGTTATGCGGCTCATCGATGCCGTGCAAGCCGCCAGCGTCACGAAAAGCCCGGCGTCTGCATTGATCGATCCCGCGCCGCCGGTTAAGTCTGAGTAATAACATCGGGAAAGGACCATGAATGACGCCCAAGCACAATAGCGGTTACCAGCCCGGCACCTCCGGTCGCGGAAAGGCCTGACCCGATGGCAATCCGAATCGTGCAATTTCGCGAGGGCGACGCCCGCGCGGTGGCAATGCTCGACGACACCGGCCCCGCCCGGCGAATTGCCGGCGTCAGCTCGACCTATGATCTCGCCCGGGCAGCACTGGCCGAGGGCGTGTCGCTCGCCGCCGCCGCCGCTGCGCGCGCTGGCGACGAAATCGATGTCGACGCCCTGCTCGCCCAAGGATCGCTGCTCGCGCCGATCGACCATCCCGATACCGCACATTGCTGGCTCACCGGCACCGGCCTCACCCATCTCGGCTCGGCCGAGGGACGCAACAAGATGCACCAGGCCGCCGCCGGTGCCGCCGTCACCGATTCGATGCGGATGTTCCAGATGGGGGTAGAGGGCGGCAAGCCCGCCGCCGGCACCCCCGGCGTCCAGCCCGAATGGTTCTACAAGGGCGATGGCAGCCATTTGCTGCCCACCGGGGCCGCACTCCCCTCCCCCGCCTTTGCCGAGGACGGTAGCGAGGAACCCGAACTCGCCGGCATTTACATCATCGACGACGAAGGGCGCCCGCGCCGCCTGGGCTTCGCGCTCGCCAACGAATTTTCCGACCATATCGTCGAACGCGGCAATTATCTGTGGCTCGCCCATTCGAAGCTTCGTCATGCAGCGCTGGGGGCCGAATTGCTGACCGGCGATTTGCCGCAGGATGTGCGCGGGACCAGCCGCGTCGTTCGCGGCGGCAGCACGATCTGGGAAAAGCCGTTCCTGTCGGGCGAAGCCAATATGTCGCACAGCATCGCCAACCTTGAGCATCACCACTTCAAATACGCGCTGTTCCGCCGCCCCGGCGACATCCATGTCCATTTCTTCGGGACCGCGACCTTGTCGTTCGCCGACGGGATCAGAACGCAGGACGGTGACCGGTTCGAGATCGAAGCCGCCCCCTTCCGCCTGCCGCTCAGCAATCCGCTGACCACCAGCGCCCCCGAACCGATCGAGATTCTGCCCCTATGACCCGCCCTGTGACCCGGATCGCCATCGCCGGCATCGGCAAGATCGCCCGCGACCAGCACATCCCCTCGATCGCCGCGAACCCCGATTTCGATTTCGTCGCGGCGGTCACCGGGCATCAAGCCCCCTCGGGCATCCCCGGCTTCCGCACCATCGCCGAGATGATGGCCGCCGATCCGGGGGTCGAGGCGATCTCGATCTGCACCCCGCCACGCGGACGGCTGGCTTTGGTGCGACAGGCGGTCGATCACGGCCTAGACGTCATGATCGAAAAGCCCCCCGCCGCGACCCTTTCCGAAGCGCAGGCAATCGTCGACACCGTCGCAAAGGCTGGCCGTGTCCTCTACGTCACCTGGCATTCGCGCGAGGCGGCAGCGGTCGAACCCGCGCGCGCCTGGCTCGAAGGCAAAAAGATCAACCGCGTCGAGGTGAACTGGAAGGAAGACGTCCGCGTCTGGCATCCGGGGCAGGCCTGGATCTGGGAGCCGGGGATCGGCGTATTCGATCCCGGAATCAACGCGCTGTCGGTGATCACCCACATCCTGCCGCGCCCGCTGCTGCTCCAGCAATCGGCGCTGCGCTACCCATCGAACAAACCATCGCCAATCGCCGCCGACCTCCATTTCCAGGATAGCGCCGGCGTGCCCGTCGACGTGTTCTTCGATTTCGATCAGCGCGGGCCGCAGACCTGGGATATCGACATCGACACCGATGGCGGCCAGATAAAATTATCGCTCGGCGCATCGAAAATGGCGATCGACGGCAATCCCGTCGAATTGGCCGACGACCCCGAATATGCCCGCCTCTATCGCCGCTTCGCGCATCTGCTCAAGACGCGGACCAGCGACACCGATCTCACCCCCTTCGCACACGTCGCCGACGCCTATCTGCTCGGCCGGCGAAGCGAAGTCGGCGCGTTCACGGAGTGATGTTCGGGGTGAGCCATGCTCACCCCGAACAAAACCTCACCCCGCGTACAGGTTCGGCAACAGCCCCACCGCGCCCGATTCGACTTCAAACAGCGCCCCGGCATAGGCCTCGTCAGCCTTGCCCTCGCTCGCCGAGGTCACGAACATCCGGTCGAGCTTCGGCCCGGCAAAGGTGATGTTGGTGATCTGGCTGGCGGGCAATGCGATGTGGCGATCGACTTTCCCGTCGGGCGTGAATCGCGTGATTCGCGATCCGCCCCACAATGCCACCCACAGACCACCTTCGGCATCCACCGTCATGCCATCGGGATTGCCCCAACCCGGCTGGTCGATCCGGATGAACACGCTGCGCGGCCCCGCCTCACCATCGGCGAAGGGGTAGCGGTAGATCAGCCCCTCAGTGGTGCTGGTGTGGTATAGCCATTTGCCATCGGGGCTGAACGCCGGCCCGTTGGTCACCGCATAGCCGCTGTCGATCGTCTTCAGGCCGTGATCGGCCCCGAAGCGATAAAAGCTCCCGACCGGCTTGTCGGCCCCCACCGGCATCGTCCCGGCCCAGATATTGCCCTCGGCATCGGCCTTGGCATCGTTCAGGCGATTGTCGGGCATGCCAGGCTCGGGGCTGGCCAGCGGCGTTACCTTCATGTCGATCAGGTCGAGCGCGACGAACCCGCTCTGGAAACCCGCGATCAACCCCGGCTGGTCGCGGCGCTCGATCACCCAGCCGATCCGCTCGGGCATCGGCCAGCGCGCGATATTGCCATCGGCCAGCGACAACCGGTTGAGCGCGGGCGACAGAATATCGACCCAATACACCGCCTGCTCGCGCGCCGACCAATAGGTACCCTCACCCAGCCGATCGCGAACGCCCCCGCGTTCAACGACTTTCCACGCTTCAGCCATCTCTTTGTCTCCGTTGTGATCTTTTCAACACCGCTGCTGGCATAAGCAAAATTCTCGTCCGAAGTATATCGGTTTGCGCGGGTCTGAAGACGCTTTGTCGACCCGACTGCCTTTTGCAACACCGGATCAACGGCGTGGCCTCCTGTCGTGCAGAAACCAATATACGATCCGCAGTAGGTTATAGCGGAACCAAGGTTATTTGATGCCTTCAGTGCAGTGGGATCGACTCTATTTCCTACAATACCAAACATACAGATTTCGTCCTCGAGAGCACATACTTCCGGCGGCTTAGATCGGCTCGTATGCCATTTGGAAGGAATAGGTTGGTGCTTAGTACTGCAATTCTACTTACGGCTATACCCGTAACGCTAGCCCTCCCACTGATTGCGCCGGTTGCAGTCGGCGAAACTGACATCAAAACCGTGCCCGTTATCGTAACCGATATAGAAACCAGTGAGGCAGCGCCGCAGCAAGATCAAAAGACCAATAGCGAGGCCGTATTCTCAACCGGCGTTGCCAAAGGTCGCGACCGGCTCGACAGTGCGACCTCGACAAGTGCGCTACGGGCAGACGATATACAGAAGCTGGGTGCCAGATCACTTGCCGACATTTTACGGAATATTCCGGGAATTCGGACTGAATCGTCAACCGGCGACGGCAATTCAAGCTATACCATCCGAGGGCTTCCGCTCGCGTCTGGCGGCTCGAAATATATGCAGATCGAGGAGGATGGTCTGCCCGTCCTCGAGTTTGGCGACTTCTTCAACGTGGCGTCCGACATCTTCATCCGCGCGGACTTCAATCTTGCTGCGATCGAAGCAATCCGTGGGGGGTCCGCATCCACATTCGCCTCTAAGAGGCTGACCGAAAAAGAAGTTGGGTGATATCAG
>NZ_JROH01000065.1 GCF_000786205.1 Sphingomonas sp. 37zxx
CGCCATCGCAACCAGATATGACCAACTCGCCGAAAGCTTCCTCAGCATGGTCCACATCGCCGCCGCCAGATACTGGCTCAGATTCGTCCACGCCGCCTAGTCGTGCCAGCCCCTTCTAGTTCCACCAACAGCAGTAGAACAGGTCAAGATGCCTTGTTCATACGTTTAGGCTGCCGTTCGTAGCGTTTGATGCCACGCCGCCGCAGGCGATCGCGTTTCCGGCGTTGCAGGGTGACGCCAATTATCGGAGCGGTAGCCAGGAAGGTCAGGGCAATCAGGCCATAGGCCACGGTTTCGCGAGTGATATCGAGCACGTTCTTCCTGATCCGATTAATTACAATCGCGCTCGAACGACGAGCAATGCTATTGACGAATTATAGCGCAAGACGTCAAGCGCACTGGCATTCTAAAGCGGTTTTGCGATGTGCTGAAGATTTTTTACCGGCTATCAACATGTCTACATATATGCGTGTCGACGCGGAATCCGTCTCAACCATTTCCTACTCGAAAGCACGAATGCGCCCCTTCCCATATGCTCGAAACCGCGATTTCCCCTGCCGCTATCCCAAAAGTTCGTGCTTTCGAGTAGGAATAGGCGATGACCTTATCCCCCCCCTCGCCTCCCCCTGCCCCACCGCGCAAAGCGCGCAAGTCCGATCCCGGGGCGGTGCCGCAGCGTGACCTGTTTCGGCTCGACAGCCCATTAACCGGCGAAATCCGGGGTGAGCGGTCGTTGATGGCGTTTCCCTTTTTCGCGCTGGCCAAGAACGCCTGGCGCAAGCCGCTGAGCTATGAGCATGCCAATGTGTCGATCGAGGTGCGCCCTTCGGCCAATGGCGTCGCCACGATCTATGACAAGGAAATCGTTCTATATATTGCCAGCTTGATGGCGGCGAAAATCGAGGCCGGCGAGGAAGTCGCACAGGATTTCATCTTCACCGCGCATGATCTGTTTTCGGTTACCGGTGCCAATCATTCGGCGCGCTCCTACCAGCGGCTGTCCGATGCGCTCGAGCGGCTGCAGGGGACGCAGATCAAGACCAATATCGAAGCCGGCGGCGAAGGCGAGGAAGGCTTTTTCTCATGGCTGTCCGAAGCCAAGCTACATTATTCGCGTACGCGCACCGGCGAGCGGCGGCTGAAGGCGGTCAAAGTGCGGCTATGCGACTGGCTGTTCCGGGCGATCCTGCGCGATCGCCAGGTGCTGAACTATGCCGCCACCTATTTCCATCTGGGGCCGATCGAGCGACGCATCTATGAAGTCGCGCGCGCGACCGAGGAGGATGGCCGGCTCGAGATCGATTTGCCGACCTTCCGGCTGCAGATCGGCTATCAAAACCCGCTCGCCAATTTCCGCAATACGCTCAAGACGATAGCCGCAGCCGACGCTATTCCTGACTATCATGTCGCGTTGGTCGAGGAAGCGCCCGATGATCACCCCCCGCGTCGCGGCCGGCCGGCATCGTCGATCCGCGTGGTCATTACCGCACGCACGCCGCAGCTGGCGGGACCGGACACTGAGCCGGGTCTCGCACCAGACAACGAATCGAACAGCGAATCGGGCGACTGAACGATCGGCTATTTCCTATCCGAAAGCACGAAGTCGCGCGGGCATTCCTACCCGAAAGCACGAACTTTAGCGGCAATTCCTATTCGAAAGCACGAATCCAACCGCATTTGATACTCGAAAGCACGAACTTTTTCGGTATTTCATACTCGAAAGCACGAACCGTGAACACTTTCCAAGTTGGATTTTAGCTGCGACATCTACTTCCCTGCCCCGCCACCCGGCGGGCGCTTCGATATCGTCGACGCGATAGCAGCGATAAGGGAATGGCCGTGATCACATAAAGGAAAGCCCGGCACGAGGCCGGGCATCCCAGGATTGATGAAACGACGTTTGGCGACGTCGTAGCTGTGCCTCACACAGTTGTCTTCATACCTGCGAATCCAACTCGGTTCAAGGATGCGCGCTCCGCGCCACGATATTTATCGTCCTTTTTTGGTCCCGGCCCCGGCATAAGGGGGACGGAAGATGGGATTGCATAGCCTGAACGCAGCCACTGCGCTGGCGATGGGGCGGATCGCTGCGCGGCGGCCATTGCCCAGCGGTGGCGCGCATCGCACCGGCGCGCCGGTACTGCGCAACAGCATCGAGGCGGGAAGCTTCGAGCATCATTTCTTTGCGGTGCCGCCCAAGGGGGAGCCCGACCGCCTCGTCCGCATGGCGCGCGCCGCGCTCGATACCGGACGGCGGCTGAAGCGTGAGCATCGCCAGGGCAAGGATCTAAGCCAGGCCGAGCGCGCGCTGGCGGCGATGACCGCTGGTGCGGTGCGCGTGTTCGAGGAGCTCTGCATGCTCGCGCGGGTAAATCAGGGCCGCGTCTATCCAAGCTATGATCATCTGGCGGCCGCCACCGCGCTTGGCCGCGCCACCATTGCGCGCGCGCTGACGGTGCTCGAGGCGGCGGGCTTCCTGGTTCGCCAGCGGCGGTTCGCGCGGGTGAAGAACGAAGGGCTAGGCCCGCGCTATGTTCAGACATCGAACGCTTATCGCGCGATCCTGCCCGCCCGTATTCTGGGCCTGTTGCCGCGATGGCTCCGCCCTGCCCCGCTGCCGGATGATGTCCTGGCGCATCAGGCGCAGGAGGCTGAAGCCCAGCAGCGGATGCGGGCGCAGCTTTCATGTCGTGAACTGGCGGCGATCACCGCCGATGGCATGTTGGGCAGCGTGCTCGCAAAGCTTGGCGCGGCGATTGATTCACGCGAGTCTCAAAACCATCCGCAACCGCTAATGAAATCTTATAATAGTGCTCATGCAGCGTTGGCCTAGTCGGCCAACAATCCAGCCTGGCGGCCCAGCGTGAAGCAAGCCCCAGCAAAACACCACACACGATGAATCTGCAGCAACTGCAGGACGCATCGGCTGCGCCGACGCGATGCTCTCCGATGAGAGCAAGCGGTTTGGACGGTATGTGTAGCGGCTACCGGCAGTGCTGGCTGCACGGATGGGATCAGCGTGAGCCGAAGCCGGTGAGGATGGTTTTGATCGTGCGGACGACGATCAGCATATCAAGCCAGAAGGTGAAACGGCTGATGTAGAAGAAATCGTAGCTCAGCTTGCGCATCACGTCATCAATGCCGGTGACATGCCCCTGATTGACCTGCGCCCATCCCGACACGCCCGGCCGAACGATATGGCGATAGCGATAAAAGGGAATTTCGCGCTCATACCATTGCGATAACGCCTCGGCCTCGGGCCTCGGGCCGATCCAGCTCATTTCGCCGCGCAAAATGTTGAAGATCTGCGGCAGTTCGTCGATCCGCTGGCGTCGCAAATGCCGTCCCAGGCGGGTAATACGCGGATCATTCGGCGTGGTGATCGCAATCTGTTGCTGGCCGACGCTGTCGGTATCCGCCAGATACATGGTCCGAAACTTCCAGACGGTGAATATCCGCCCGCGATAGCCCACCCGGCGCTGGCGAAAGAATATCGGCCCGGGCGAATCGGCCTTCACCGCCAGCGCAATGACCAACATGGTAGGCAAGGCCAGGGGAAGCAGTGCCAGCGCGACCACCCCGTCCAATATCTGTTTTGCCGTCAGATAAGTCGGGTTGGGGATCAAGGAGCCAAAGGCATTTTCCGACAGTCGCTCCATCTGCACCTGGCCGGTCAGCGATTGGCGAAGCTGTTTATAATGCACCACCGATATGCCCGCGAGCGCACATTCGGCCAGGAATCGCTCCCATTCGGGCGGCAGATCATAGTCGAAATCGGCGACCAATGTCGTGCAGTGCCTGGGAAATTCAGGTCTGTTGAGCCGGGTCCAGTCGATGCTGTCGATTGGATAAAGGCTGTCGACGCCGCCCATGGGCACCACCGCGATGCTCAACTGCTGCTGCCGCTGGATCATGAAATAGACGAGGTAATACCAGGCCACCGAAAGGCCGAACCCGGTGATCAACAACGGACGGCTATAGTGCAGGCGCAGCATGAAAAGCACGACGAACACCGCAACGAAGGTCGAGGCGAAGACCGGCAGGACATAATAGCTGGCACGAATGCCCGGAAACGCGATCAGGTTACGGAACAGCCAAAAGCCAAGCCAGGCTGCAGCGAAGTTGCCCAGAATCGACGTCGCAAACAGGTCGAGCTGCAACAGCAAAGGTTCGATCGCCGCGGCAGTGCTGGAGGGCAAGACGACTGCGAATAACAGCCCCCCGCCCAGCTGGACGCTGCCGCGCTGCCACAGCCCGCCTGGAATCGGCGTTTTTCTGGTGCGGCTACAAGCGCCAGCGTCGTACATGGTCGAACGCTGGCGATGGCGGGATGATGTTCTTGAGGTCGCCGAACACGCCGCCGGGTAGCAGCAGCGCGGCGAGCTGTTCGGGCGGCAGCGCGCGATAGGCGTCATGGGCTACAGCGAGCAGGACAATGTGATAGGTGGGCGTATCGGGCAGTGCGGGCAGTAGTGCCAGTGCATGTTCCTGCATGGCTTCGCCGGGGTCGGCATGCGGATCGTGCACGTCGACCAGGTGACCGTGCGCGCGCAGTCGCGTGGCGACGTCGGCCACCTTGCTATTGCGAAGGTCGCTGACATTTTCCTTGAAGGTCAGGCCCAGGATCAGCACGCGGGCAGGTGCGGTGATGCCCGCGCACAGGCTGTCGGCGACCCACTCGCCCATGCCGTCATTGATCTGCCGCCCGGCCAGGATCACCGCCGGGCGATGCCCCAGCGCCTCGGCGCAATGGCTTAGATAATAGGGATCGACGCCGATGCAGTGGCCGCCGACCAGCCCGGGCTGAAACGGCAGGAAATTCCACTTGGTGCGCGCGGCGGCCAGCACGTCCCAGATCGACAGGTCGAGCCTGGCCATGATCTGCGACACTTCGTTGATGAAGGCGATGTTGATGTCGCGCTGAGCATTCTCGATCACCTTGGCGGCCTCGGCAGCGCGGATCGAGGCGGCGGCGAAGGTGCCCGCGCTGGTGATCGCGCCATAGACCGCACACAGCCGGGCGGTGATCTCTGGGTTCTCCCCGGCGACGACTTTGACGATGCGATCGACGCCATGTTCTGGGTCGCCCGGATTGATCCGCTCGGGCGAATATCCCAGGAAAAAATCGCGACCGCGCTCAAGGCCCGAAACCTCAGCGATCAACGGCCCGCAAATATCCTCGGTGACGCCGGGGTAGACGGTGCTCTCGAACACGATGATCGCCTGTCGCGAAGGGTCGATCATGCCCGCGACCATGCGGGTGGCGGCCAGCAACAACGTCAGATCGGGGGTGTTAGCGGCATCGACCGGGGTGGGAACCGCGACGATATAAATGTCCGCCGCCGCGCATTGCGTCGGGCAATCAGCCAGCGTGATTGCGGAAGCTGCCAACCGTGCCGGCGCGATCTCGCCGGTTCGATCCTTTCCTGCGCGCAATTCGGCAATGCGGCAGGAATCGATATCGAGCCCAGTCGTGCGGCAACAAGTCGCCAACTGCACGGCAAGCGGCAAGCCGACATAGCCAAGACCGACGACGACAACGTGTAAACCAGCAAGCTTCGTCACCCACCCCCCAAAGCATCACATATTCAGGCATTGGCACGTTGGAATCGGCGATGATCCCGGAAATGAACTTATGTGTTTGTAATAGCCCACTTTATCACGGTTTGCTGTGACCAGCAGAGATGCCCGCCCATAGAGATGGACTAAGAATCAACGCCCGTGCAAGTCAAAACTATCAAGAGACCAAGAGGATTAATGCCGGTATGATATATAACTATCGGGAAGCGCCGTATCTATCGCTTGTTTAGCGCATTACCGATTTTGCGACTAGCATTGCTGCCCATGCGAAATTTCCACATGCTTTGCTGCCGCAGCATCGTGGGTGTCACGCAATGCATGAGGGATCACTACCCTGCCCCGCCATCCATCCATCAGCGAAGCATGCTATTGGCGTTCGACAATCCGACATGTATTGCTGTCGCCGAGTTGCCGTGTCGATTAGTAGATGTGGCAACATGCCTACACCTCGACATCATAGGCGTGTCGACATGTCTGCGTGTTGGGGGAAATAATGCCGGTTATCGCGATCATCAGTCAAAAAGGCGGGGCCGGTAAGACGACGCTGGCGCTGCACCTTGCCGCCACCGCACAACAGGCCGGGCGGGTGTCGCTCGTCATCGATACCGATCCGCAGGCGACCGCCAGCCAGTGGGCGTCCTGGCGAAACGATGCACCGCCCGAAGTGATCGACAGCCCCCCTCCCCGGCTTGCCGCCAAGATCGCCGCGGCGCGTGGCCAAGGTGCCGAGTGGATTGTGATCGATACCCCGCCGCATGCCGACAGCGCCGCGCGTGCAGCGGTCGAGGTCGCCGATCTGGTGCTGATCCCGTGTCGGCCTAGCGCCTTCGATCTGGCGGCGATCCAGACCACGGCCAAGCTGGTCCAACTGCTGCGAAAGCCCGCATTCGTCGTGTTCTGCGCCGGGCCGCCTAATGCGCCGCGAATTTATGAGGAGGCAGGCGAACTGGTCGCAAGCTATGGTACGCTGCCCTGCCCGGTGACCCTGCCCGATCGCGCGGCCTATCGTCACGCATCGGCCGAAGGGCGCACCGTGACCGAAGCCGAACCTACTAGCCGCGCCGCCGAGGAAGTTCGCGAGTTATACAAGTGGACATGTCAGCAGGTCGGCGTGTAGACTAGTCTACAGGTAGAAAACTCGACATGTTGTCGCGTATCGGAAAGTCCATATCATGAGCCGCAAGCCAAGCTTCGCCAATTTGCGCGACCGTGCGCCCGCCCTCGCCTCGGTTCCACAGCCCAACTCCGAACCGGCCAGCGTTACAGCAGCCGATCGGGTAGGGGAGGGGGCCAGCATCCCTCAGCGCCCGGCAAGTCGTGAAGGCCGAAAGCAAATCGCCGGATTTTTCACGCCCGAAATGTCGCTGGCGATGCACATGCTCGCGCGTCGCCAGGACCGAAGCCTTCAGGCGTTGATGGCCGAAGCCTTTAACGACGTGCTGCGAAAATATGGCGAAAGCCCGATCGGCGAGTGATCGGGCTTACGCCCGGTCAATGTTCTTCGACTGCGTTCAGGATCGCGCGGCCATAGGCGGTCTTTTTAAACCGCTCGCCCGCAGCGCGCGCCTCATCAGCAGTTATGAAGCCTTGAAGAAAGGCGATTTCCTCGAGGCAGGCGATCTGTACGCCTTGGCGGTGCTGAATGGTGCGGACGAACTCGCCGGCTTCGAGCAGGCTGTCATGGGTGCCGGTGTCGAGCCAGGCATAGCCGCGGCCCATTTGTTCGACGAACAAATCGCCGGCTTCCATATATAGCCGGTTGATGTCGGTGATTTCCAATTCGCCGCGCGGCGATGGCTTCAGCGTGCGTGCCATTTCGACGACGCGATTGTCGTAGAAATACAGGCCGGTAACCGCATGGTGGGATTTGGGCTTTTCGGGCTTTTCCTCCAGGCTGATCGCCTTGCCACCTTCGCCGAACTCGACCACGCCATAGCGTTCGGGATCCTCGACCCTATAGCTGAACACCGTCGCACCCGATGTGCGCGCGACGGCACTTGCCAGCAGGTCGGTCAGATGTGCGCCGAAGAAGATATTGTCGCCCAATACCAGCGCGACATTGTCGTCACCGATGAAATCGGCACCGATGGTGAAGGCCTGCGCCAGGCCGTCGGGGTTTGGCTGTTCGGCATAGGCGATGTTCAGGCCGAGTGCCGATCCATCGGCGAACAGGCGGCGATAATTGTCGAGATATTCGGGGCTGGAAATGATCAATATGTCGCGGATTCCCGCCAGCATCAGCACGCTGAGCGGATAATAGATCATCGGCTTGTCATAGATCGGCAGCAACTGCTTGTTCACCGCAAGCGTCGCCGGGTGGAGCCGAGTGCCCGATCCACCGGCCAGAATAATGCCCTTCATATGCGTGCTCCGATCAGTTCGTCGAGAATATCGCCAAGGGCTTCCTGCCACGCGCGCGGTTGGATGCCATAGGCCGCGTGGATGGCGGCATGGCTTAGCAGCGAATTGGCAGGGCGTTTGGCGGGGGTGGGGTAATCGGCGGTGGTGATCGGCACCACATCGGCGGCGGGGCCACCGCGCAGTGCCGACTGGCGGAAGATCTCGGCGGCAAAGCCGGCCCAGCTCGTTGCGCCGGCATTGCTGAAATGAAAAGTGCCGGCAGGCGCGGCCTCATCCGCAATCAGGCCAAGCGTGATCGTCATCAAAGTCTGCGCCAGATCGGCGGCGCTGGTGGGGCTGCCGCGCTGATCGTCGACCACGCTCAAACTGTCGCGGCTTTCGGCGACGCGCAGCATCGTCTTGATGAAATTATGGCCGTGCGCCGAGACCACCCATGCGGTGCGGACGATCACATGGCGCGCGCCCGATGTGCGCACCGCAAGCTCGCCGCCAAGTTTCGATGCGCCATAGACGCCGAGCGGCGCGACCGGGTCGTTCACTTCCCACGCGCCGGTCTTGTCACCGGCAAAGACATAATCGGTCGACACCTGCACCAGCGGAATGCCCGCCTTGGCACAGGCTTCGCCGAACGCAGCAGGGGCAAGCGCATTGACTGCCCAGGCGGTAACGACATCGCTCTCGGCCTTGTCGACCGCGGTATAGGCGGCGCCGTTGATGACTGCGGCCCAATCGCGCGAGGCCATCATCGCAGCAATTGCCTGGGTATCGGTCAGGTCGAGTTGGTCCTGATCGACCGCGACAATTTCGAACCCCTGCGGCCAGGCGCAGCGTTGCAGCTCGGTGCCGAGCTGGCCGCCGGCGCCGGTGATCAGGATTGCGCGGGTCTGGCTCATCTCATTCTCCGACATGTCGACAGGACATCTTGTCTACAATCCGACAAGTAGGCAATTTTACGCAGCGACGCCGCGCCGTTCGGCTGCCTTGGCCGCGATCAAAGGCCGCCACCAATCCTCGTTCGCCAGATACCATTCAACCGTTTTGCGGATGCCGGTTTCAAAGGTTTCGGCCGGAGTCCAGCCAAGCTCGTCGCCGATGCGGGTGGCATCAATCGCGTAGCGTTTGTCATGGCCGGGGCGGTCGGCCACTTCGGTCATCTGTTCGGCATAGGGCTTGCCATCGCCGCGCGGGCGAAGCTCGTCGAGGATGGCACATAGCGTGCGGACCACCTCGATATTCTGCCGCTCATTATGGCCGCCGACATTATAGGTGCGGCCCGGCGCGCCGCGTTCGAACACCGCCTGCAGCGCGCGGACATGGTCCTCGACATACAGCCAGTCGCGCACTTGATCGCCCTTGCCGTAGATCGGCAAGGGTTCGCCATCGAGCGCCTTGGCGATCATCAGCGGGATCAGTTTCTCGGGGAAATGATAGGGGCCGTAATTGTTCGAGCAATTGGTGATCAGCACCGGCAAGCCGAAGGTGTGACCCCAGGCGCTGACCAAATGGTCGCTGCCCGCCTTCGACGCCGAATAAGGCGAGCGCGGATCATAGGGCGTTTCCTCGGTAAACAGCCCGGTCTTGCCCAGCGAGCCATAAACTTCGTCGGTCGAGATATGATGGAAGCGGAATGCCTCCTTGTCGGCAGCGTCGAGGGTCAGCCAGTATGCGCGCGCCTCGGCCAGCATCGTATAAGTGCCGACGACATTGGTCTGGATGAAGGTGCCCGGCCCGTCGATCGAGCGGTCGACATGACTCTCGGCAGCCAGATGGGTGATGATGTGCGGGCGAAACCCCTCGATCGCGGCGCGCACTGCCGCTGCATCGCAGATGTCACCCTGGATGAAACGATAGCGGTTCGATGCCGCCACCCCATCGACCGTCGTCAACGTGCCGGCATAGGTGAGCTTGTCGAAATTGAGCACTTCATGATCGGTATTGGCGATCAGGTGCCGCACCAGGGCCGAACCGATGAAGCCGGCGCCGCCGGTGACGAGAATGCGCATGGGTCGTTAGTCCTTCAGGCAAGTGGTGCGAGCGGGCGGCCATCATAGGGGAAGGGGCTGTCGAAATCAGCGAGCAAGGGCTGTATGCGGTCCTTTGCGCTGAGTTCAGGCATCGTTCCTGCCGGTATCGGCCAGTCGATGTCGACACTGTCCCAGCGAATGCCGCCATCGGCATCGGGCGCATAGGTGTCCGAACATTTGTAGCTGACTTCGCAATCGGGCTCGAGCGTCACGAAACCGTGCGCAAAGCCGATCGGGACGAACAATTGATGCCCGTTTTCTGCGGATAATTCGGCGCCGACCCACTGGCCATAGGTTGGCGATCCGTGCCGAACATCGACCGCAACGTCAAAGATCCGCCCACGAACACACCGCACCAGCTTGTCCTGCCCACGCGGTGGTGCCTGGAAATGCAGGCCGCGCAGCGTGAAGGCGGGAGCGGAATAGGAGTGGTTGTCCTGCACGAACCGACAATCAATGCCGATCGCGGCAAATGCGGGTTCGGAATAGACTTCGGTGAACCAGCCACGGGCATCGCCGTGGCGTTTGGGGCGGATCAGCTGGACAGGGGCAGGGGAAGGATGTGCCATGTAAAAAGTGCATATGGAACTAGGGAAGGCATGCAACCGCTTTGCGTGATTGGGCCAGGGTCACATCGTCGCGATAAATTGCGATCGCTTTGTTTCTGATCGACCTGCCCAAGCTGCCGCCGTTCGCACTGACAGCGATCACCAACAGCTCAGACAAGCCCCTCAATAACGCGCCCCACCTGCGCCATCGGGAATAGCACTTGCCGCGTGCGTATCGGGTCGAGCGCGAAATGCGCGGCGACTGCGCCTGCGATGAAGCTGTCGAGGTCGGCAGTAGGCCGCAGATCGCGTCCTTCGTGTAGCGATCCAGTGGCAAGGCCCGGCCAGTCGGCAATCACACGCCCGCCTTTCACCGCGCCGCCCATCAGCATCGCGCTTGCCGCAGTGCCGTGGTCGGTGCCGCCGGTGCCGTTGACCGCGACGGTGCGCCCGAATTCGGTCGCCACCAGCACCATCGTATTGGCCCATTGGCTACCCAGACCGCCACTGATCGCGCCGATCATCGCATCGAGCCCGCGCAATTGCCCGGCGAGCCTGGGCTTTTGGCCGGCATGGGTGTCCCAACCGCCGGTTTCGATCATCGCGATCCGCGCGCCATTGGCGGGCGCGATCAGCCGTGCGCATAATTCGCCGGTCGCGGCGGCGTTGCGGCCATTGTCCGCCGCCAGATCCCCGGTCAGCATCCGTGTTGCCAGCGCCTGGTCCCATAATCCGTGCAGCTGCGCGTCGCCCTGATACAGCATCGACACGCGCTCGATCAGATCGTCCGACGCGCGCGGCAAGTTCGAGGGGGCATAGCTTGCCACGTCGCGCGGCCCTCGCAGCGCCAGCGGGATCGCGGCGGCGATCGCCATCGCGCGGGCGTCTGCCTGCGGCAGCAGCGACAATAGCCGGTTCAGCCACCCGTCCTTGAGCGCATAAGGGCCGTTGCCGCCGCTTTCGAGGACGTTCTGCCCGTCGAAATGCGAACGCTCGCGATAGGGCGAGGCGATCGCATGCGCGAACAACGCCTGACGCGAACCATATAAGGCACCGATCTGCGCCAGCGCCGGATGTAGGGTGAATGTCGAATCAAGCTTCATGTCATCCTGCGCCACATCGGCGAGGATCCCGCGTTGACCCGCAAAGGCCGGGTCGCCGACGGGCACCACGATGCCAAGGCCGTCGGCGGCCCCGCGCTGGATGATGAAGATAAACCGCTTGTCGGTTGGCGCCGCGGCGAAAGCGATGCGGGGGGCAAACAGCGTCGCCGCGCCGAGCAGCCCGCCATGCAGCAGATTTCGTCGATCGATCATCGTCTATCTCCGCATGAAATCGGGCGAAACCAGCAGCAGCGCCAGCCCCTGTGCCGGGCTTTCGGCGCGAGCGACCGCCGCCTGGGTCTGAGGGGAAAGCGTATCGCCGAACAACATGGCCGCCAGCGCGTGCGTATCGCCGGCACCTTGCGCGCGCGAAGCCAATCGTTCGGCGGCCTCGACCCGCCGCATCAGCGCGTCGGGACCTGCCCAGCTCGCGGCGACATCGTCGAACCCTGCCGGCGATCCCGGTCGCCACACCGGCTGCCCCAGTTGCGCGATGTAGCCAAGCACATTGGGGGCGGGGAAGGTTTCGGCCCCAATCGCCCGCATCGCCGACACCGACCATTCCCACGGCGTCTTGAACTTCGAGGGTTCGGGCGACCACGCCTCGGGAGCCTCGATCAGCGCGCGATAGACCGTGGGCAGATTGCCTCCCGATTGCAGGAAGGCGCGCTCCAGGCGAGCTACCAGGGTGGGCGGCGGCGTGTCGGCGACGAAATGGCGCGCGAGTTTGGTCACAAGGTGGCGCGCGGTCGCAGGATGCGTCGCCAGCATGTCGAGCACTGCCTGGGCCTGCGCTTCCCCCGCCTGCGCGAAGCTGCGCCCCAGCACGGTGCGCGTGCCGGGTTCGTGGAGCATCGGCGCGAATGCGAAATCGCCCGGAGACGCGGTTGCCAGTCTGTTGCCCGGCCCGCCGGCGATGCCTCCCACCGTCCAACCTGTCAGCGCGCGCGCCAGTTCGGTGACGTCGGCCTGATCATAGCCGGTGCGGGCACCCAAGGTGTGGAGCTCGAGGATTTCGCGCGCCAGATTTTCGTTAAGCCCGCGCTTGCGCCCATTCGCGGCGGCGCGCTGTCCGGCCACGCTGGCAGGCCCGACCGATTGCGCCTGATCGAGATAGCTCAGCATCGCCGGATGCCGCTCGACCGCGCCCAGCATGTCGGCGAAGCTGCCCAGCACCCACGGGCGGATCGCGTCGAATTCGAAGCTGCCCGCCATCGCGATGACCGGCGGCTTCTCAGCCGAAATCGCGAAATGGTTGGCCCAGAAATGGACCAGGCGTTCGATAAAGGGGGTAGGGGTGGTCAGCGCGGCGGTCGCCCTGGCTGCGACCGATTGGATGTACAAGGTGCGCAGGTTGGACCGCTCGAGCGCGCGTGCCTGCATGGCGGCACTGCGCATCGCAGGCTCAGCCCCGCCGGGCGTTGATGCTGCATCGGCCGTCGCTTCCCCGGTCTGCCGCTGCATCCGCCCCATGCGCGCCGCCTGATAGAATTCGATCAGCGCAGCCGCCGCTTCAGCGCGCGAGGGAGCGGCTGCGATTGCCTGCGGGCGGGCGACATACTGGTCGATCTGGTCCAACAGCCAGACGCGCGGGTTTTCCGGCAAATCGGTTCCCAGTCGGACACCAAGGCCGAAGCGGTTGCTGGCAATGACCGACGCACGCATATACTCGCTCCTGTTCGCGGTGCAGCCTGGGCCTCAACTGTATCAGGACTTTGTCAGCGAAAGGCTTCGTCGCGGTTTTGCGGCAGCTCGTCTCTATGCCAGGGTCAGTTTTGCAGGTTGGCGGTGAACCTATCGGGGACATCGCTCCTGCGAGGCCGAAGCAGTGACGGCGTCGATTGCGGCAAGGATCAGACGGCAGGTATCAGCAGTCCGCGATGCCCGACCGCACAAATTCCACCCCGGCCCCGCTATCCTTTTTCAGCCGGACAACCTTGCAAAGTTGCCAAGAGGCGCCGGACAGTCGCGCATGGAATACATCGCCTACCTGCAGTTGGCCCCCATCTGCCAGCAGCATTCCGGATGTTGATATATTCGATGTCACCGTTTCAAATGGCTCGACTGTTGGACCTTGAATTTCAACCGATATGGCTAAGTTTTGCCGGGGAGCGCGTTTTACAAATCGTTTTCGGGCACAGATAGGCGATGGCGTCATGTTCCAATATAGGACATCTTGTTCCCAAGGCCTGTATCGAACGAATTGAATTCCTTCAGTCGCCGATTTTGGTGAATCGGATTGAAGATGAAGCGTTTACGCCGGGTCCGGTCGCCCCGATCCCGATCCCGATCCCAGCGGCCGCATGCCGCTGCACATGGGCATTTTTCATGCATGATGGGATCGCGGCTTTGACAATGCCCGTTGCTTTACGCCGGCTTAGCAAGACTCTGAATCGTTGCCATTGGCAAGAATAGGCGGAGCCCGTTGGACACTAACGGTTCAAAGCCATAGCTGGTGTAGAGGGCGAGACGCTTTGCTACCTTTTCAGGATTGCCGCAGTCGAGCACGTCGAGCATGACAACCGCGATGCCCAGCGCCTCAGCGGCACCAGCCAATCGCGTCAGGCAATCTACCAGCAAATCGCTACCATAGCCCCTCCCCTGAAAGCGGCTATCGACGCCGATCATCGAAATATAGCCTCTCTTATTCACTGGGCTGCTGCGTG
>NZ_JROH01000066.1 GCF_000786205.1 Sphingomonas sp. 37zxx
GTGGGATTTTTCAGCAGCCTGCTAAAGGCGGTCATCGATAAGGTATCGGAGATAGTCCGCGAGGGAGCTCCCTTGCCAATCACCGATGCGATGACGCCCAGGTCTTGGGCACTCATTACCGGGGCATCCGACGGTATAGGCCGCGCGTTCGCGCTTGAACTGGCAATCCAGGGCTATGCCTGTGTGCTGGCGCGGGAAACGCCGCAAGGCTGGGCGACGTCACCCTGCAGACCGAATTCAGGCCCTTTGGTGGCCATGTCCTGAGCGTTGCGCCCGGACCGACTGCCGTCCACCGTCCCCGCGTCAGCACCTGCTGCGAAGGCCTCCCAGCCGCGCGACCTTCTGGCTCAGACTCCCATTGCATCGACACCAAATCTGTCGCAAATTCTAAGGTGAACAAAGGTTCGCCATGCGAACAATCGGGGGTTTTCATGCTATCGCTTATGCTTGCTGTTGCAGCGACTGTCGGCACCGCTGCAGCGCAAAACCCGCGCGCTGCGGAATTGCGAATGCCGGCGATCCTTCCGCTGGAGCGACGCGCGCAGACCGAAGACCGATGGCTGAAGCAACGGTTCGACACCGTCTTGCCGCAGATCATGCGCCGTGACAAAGTCTCGATGTGGATATTGGTCGCGGGCGAATATAACGAAGACCCGATCGTCGAAACCATGCTGCCGGCAACTTGGCTGCATGCGCGCCGCCGGACCATTTTGGTGTTTTTCGACCCGGGCGAGGGCAAGCCGATCGAGAAGCTGGCGCTGGCGCGCTATCCGGTGGGCGATTTCGCACCGGCTTGGAACCCCGATGAACAGTCCGACCAATGGGCCGAACTCGCCATGATTGTCGCCGCGCGCAATCCCGCGACCATCGCGCTCAACCGTGCCGAGGGTTTTCCGCTGGCCGACGGGCTGAGCGCGACGCATTATGAAGCGATCGTCCGCGCGCTGGGTCCGGATATGTCGAAGCGGCTGGTTTCGCATGAGCGGCTTGGGCTTGGCTGGCTCGAGACGCGCACGTCCGATGAAATGGCGACCTATCCGACGATCTCGCGCATCTCGCACGCGATCATCGAAGAGGGGTTTTCCGAGCGGGTGATCACGCCGGGCGTGACCACGTCGGACGATGTCGTCTGGTATTTCCGCAACCGCATCTCCGAGCTTAAGCTCGACACCTGGTTCCAGCCGAGCGTCGCAATCCAGCGCGCCGATGGCGGCAAGTTCAGCGTGCAGGAAATGGGGTATCGCGGCGATACCGTCATCATGCCCGGCGACATGCTCCACGTCGATTTCGGCATCACTTATCTGGGACTGAATACTGACATCCAGCGGCTGGCCTATGTGTTAAAGCCCGGCGAAACCGAGGCACCCAAGGGCTTGCGCGACGGCATGGCAGCGATGAACCGGGTCCGCGCGGCCACGATCGCCGCGCTGAAGCCCGGCCGCACCGGCAACGAAGTGCTCGCCGGCGCGCGCCAGCAGATCGAGCGCGAAGGCATTGAGGGCACGATCTATTCGCATCCGATCGGCTATCACGGGCATGGCGCGGGCACCTGGATCGGCGCATGGGAAAGCCAAAAGCTGGCACCCGGACGCGGCGACTATCGCATCGACGCGAACACCGTCTGGTCGATCGAACTCAATGCCGAGCATAGGGTGCCCGAATGGGGCGGGCAGAAGGTGCGGTTCATGCACGAGGAAAACGGCTTCCTGGCTCCGGATGGCAGCTTTCGCTTCCTCGATGGCGGGCAGGAAAGCTTCATCCTCGTGCCGCGGCCGTGACGGCGGCCGCATAAGGCTAAGCGTCCCTCCGGCTATTCGGGGCCGATCAGGTGGAACTCGGTCTGGCGGCCGTCGATGTAACGGACCGACTTGCCGTCGAAGAATGCGTCTTCCTCGCTTTTGAAATCGACCAGCTGGTTGTCCCATTCGGGCACCGCGCGCGTGGCCTTCAGCTCGATCGACCACGCAATGTTGGCGCGCAGCCTGTATTCGCCGTTGGGGACGAATTTCTGTTCTTCCGACAGACCGATGGTGCTGCCGGCGGCGTGGCCGTGATAGCCGATCGGATGCGAATAGATGCTTGGGGTCAGCCCTTGCGCGATTGCCCTGGCGCGCGCGCGGTTGAGCACTTCGTTGCCCGTGGCCCCTATGCGGAATTGCGCGGTCACGGCATCCTGCACGCAATTGCTGTCGAGCAGACCCGCCTTCAGCCCGGCGGGCGCGTCGCTCTCGCTGTCGCGCAGCACATAGGCGACATGCTGGGTGTCGGTGTTCAGCCCCAGATAGACGATGCCGAAATCGACGCGCAGCATGTCGCCTTTCTGGATCACGCTGGCCTGCTCGCGCAGCACGCCTTGCGTACCCTTGCGCGTCACTTCCACCGAGGGATGGAACCACGAGCCGAAGCCCAGGTCGTTCACCCGCTGGCGGTACCACCACACCAGATCCTGGTTGGTCGTGACGCCGGGCCGGACGACCTTGGCCGAAAACCCCTCGCCGATGATGGCGTGGGCGGCGCGTACCGCCTCGGCATAGCGCGTCATTTCCTGTGGAATGCGCGTTTCTAGCCAGCCGATCGCCAGCGGATAGCCGGGGACGATCCGGCTGCGCATCTCGGGCGTCATCGCTGCGGTCAGATCGGTATATTGGGTGTGCGTCATGCCGTCGGCAAAGGCGGTCAGCGACGAGGTGTTGACCGCGATCTTGGCCGGATTGCGCTCGGCGATCAGCTCGCGGACGCGCGCCCATTGGTTGGGCTGCTGGTCCATATCCCAGACCGGCTCGTACAGATCGCCCATGCCGTGCTTGCTGACCACCAGCCGCTCGATAAGTTTACCGTCGCCGGGATCGAAGAAGATCAGGATCGTGCGGCGGCGTGCGCGAAGATTGGTGGCGTTGAGCATCGTCGTCATCACCGGATCTTCGAGATATTCCCGCGCGACCAGCACCCACATGTCGATCCCGTTCTCGCGCATCAGCGCGGGCAGGACGGTCTCGAAGCGTTGCGCCAGCCATTGATCGCGCAGTGCTGCCTGTTCGCGCAGCGGCAAAATCGCGGGCATTCCTGGTGACATCGACGCTTCGCTCTGCGTCGGCGTACAGACCGCGGCGTTGGCATGCTGGGCCAGCGCGGCGAGCGTGGCTGCGCTGCCGAGGGTGAGTGCCTTCAAGCGGGACATGCGGTTCCTTTCGAGGGCCTAGCCGACCGGCTGGTCGAGCGAGCCGGGCGGCTGGGTGAAATAGCGGGAGCCGCGATCGGTCATGTAGAAACAGTCTTCGATGCGGACGCCGAACTTGCCGGGCAGATAGAGGCCGGGTTCGTTCGAAAAGCACATGCCGGCGGCAAGCGGCGTGGTTTCGCCATGCACCAGATTGACCGGTTCGTGGACGTCGAGGCCGATGCCGTGCCCGGTGCGATGCGACAGGCCGGGCAACCGGTAGCGCGGACCATAGCCCAGCTGCTCATAATAGCCGCGCACCGCATCATCGACGCTGCCCGCCGCGACGCCGATCCGCGCAGCCTCCATCGCGATTTCCTGGCCGCGATGCATGTTGGCGAACACCTTGCGCTGCTCTGCCGATGGCGCGCCATGGACGAAGGTGCGCGAGATGTCGGCGTGGTAGCCCTCGACCGTGCAGACACAGTCCATCAGCACGATCATGCCCTCGTTCAGCTTCAGCCGTTCTTTGGACCCATGTGGCAGCGCGCTGCCGGGGCCGATCTGCGCGCTGCTCGATCCGCGCTGGCCGCTCAGCCGGGCGATTTCGCCCGTCATGATCGCATTGATTTCGGTGGCGGTCATGCCGCGCTGTACTTGGGGATGTGTCGCGCGATAGGCAGAATTCAGGATGTCGTTCGCGCGCTGCATCAGTGCGATTTCGGCGGGGCTCTTGATGAGCCGCAGCGTGTTGACCACCCCCGCGCCCGACACGGTGCGTAGATCAGGAAGGAGGTTGCGGATGCCGTCGACGATGAAGAAGCGCGCGGTTTCCTCGACCGCCAGCGTGCCGCCGCCCAGCTTCCTGGCCTTGAGCCAATCGGCGATCAGCGCAAACGGGCTTTCATCCTCCTGCCACACCCGCACTTCGCCGTGCACGCCCAGCATCTCGCGGATCGGGGGTTCTTCGAAAAACGGCGTGACGATCAGCACCGGCCCTTCGGCGGGAATAATCGCCGCGGTGGTGCGCTCGCTTCGCCACCAATCGATGCCGGTGAAATAGACCAAGGACGATCCGGCCTCGACCAGCAGCGCCGACAGGTTGCGTCGGCGCAATTCGGCCTGCATCCGCGCCAGCCGGCTCTCGCGTTCGGCGCGGGTGATTGGTGCCGCCGGCGCAATCGCGGGGGATTGCAACGCTGCCGCGATACGCGGTGCCGCCGCGAGGGCAGGGGCGATGGCGGAGAAGCCCAGCACCGCGCGCCGATCGAGCGTCACTTCGCCCGGCTTCCCAGATCGCGCAGCAATGCGTCCCAATAATCGAGCTGGCGTAGATAGCCTGCGATCGGCACGCGCTCGTCGGTGCCGTGCGCGCGGCCATCTTCGGGCATCCGCAGCGGCAGCGCCCCTGCGCCGTAAGTTGGAATGCCGCGCTTGCGGAACTCACGGCCATCGGTGCCGCCCGACGACATGCTGGGTTTCAGCACGACGCCCGGATACACGCTGCGAACCGCGCGCTGGAGCGTCGCGAACAACGCCGGATTCACCGGCGAAACCGGGCTTTCCACCGCATCGCCAAGCAACGCGAAGCCGATCTTGTCGTTGCCGATCGCCTCGGCAAGCTTGGCTTGGACCGCTGCGACCGGGGTGCCCGGGAAGATGCGGCAGTTCACCGTGACGGTGGCGTTCTGGGGCAGGGCGTTGGGGGCATTGCCGGCCTGGAGCATGGTTGCGACGCAAGTGGTTTGCACCAGGTTCGAATATTGCGGGTATTTCTCGACCTCGGCACGCGCGGCCAAGTTGGTCGGATCGGCCAGCAGCGTCGTCAGCGCCGCCCCCAGCGTGCCGCCTTGTTCGGCGGCAAGATCGGCGACCATGATGCGGGTGATCTCGTTGAACTCGACCGGGAAGCGCAGGGCCTGCACCTTCTTGATCGCATCGGCGAGGTCATAGATCGCGTTTTCGGGGCGCGGGGCCGAGCTGTGGCCGCCGGGGTTACTTGCCGAAATGGCGAAGCTGGCGTTGGTCTTTTCCGCCGCCTGGATATTGAAGTCGTATTTGCCGCCGGCGGTCACGCTGCCCCCGCCAGCGTCTGAATTGAGCGCGAACTCAACGCGCGCCACCATCGGATGCGCGATCAGCAGCCGGGTGGTTTGCATCCCGGTTTCCTCGTCGCCCGAAAAGGCCAGCACCAGATCGCGCTGCGGTACGAAGCCTGACTGCTTCAGACGGATGAAGCTGGCGACCAGCGCGGAAATCCCCGCCTTGTTGTCGATCGAGCCGCGACCGTAGATATAGCCGTCCTTCTCGATCGGCACATAGGGATCGGTCGCCCAATTTTCCTTGAGCGCGTCGACGACGTCCATATGGCCCAGAAAGGCGATCGGCTTTGCCTTCGGATCGCGACCGGCATAGCGCGCCACAAGGCCGACGGTCTTTTCCCCGTCGATTTCGATCGGCAGCATTTGAATATCCGCGTCGGCGAAACCTGCCGTGCGCAATCGCGTGGCGAAACTTTCGGCGAGCACGGGCACCTGGCCGCGCCCCTTTGCAGTGGGGGTGGCGATCGCCTCTTCCAGGATCGCGCGTGCCATGGCCCGGTCGGCGTCGGTGACTGGCGGAGCTTTTTGTGCTGCGGCAGGCACTGCCGCCGTGCCGACCGAAGCCAGCAGCATGGCAGCCAGCCGCGTGGCGAATCCGTGTTTCATGCAAACCCCCTCAACCCAAAAAGTCCCCGGGAACCATATCGGTCCCCGGGGCAAGTACCAGTCAGAAGCCGACCGACGCGCTGAGAAACAGATAGCGTCCGGTGGCGTCATAAAATTGCGGGTAGGTGTTGCCGTTGCCGCCATCCTCGATTGCCGCAGTAGTGGTGAGCGGCGGGTCCTTGTCGAGCAGGTTGTTCACGCCCAGCCGGAAGGTAAGCTCGGGGCGCACCGTATAGGCCAACGACACGTCAAAATAGCTGCGCGCGTTGAGCTGCTCATTTACGGCGGCAAAGCTGCCGGTGAGCGCGGGCTGCGAACTGGTCTGCGCGATCTTGACCGCCGACACGTAACGCCAGCTCACCGCCAGGTTGAACGCGCTGCTGGGAGACCAGGTCGTCATCAGCTTGTGCCGCCATTCGGGACGCGGACGACCGCACAGGCCGGCATACAGTCCCTCGCACTCATAGACGTTGCTTGCCGGCGAATTGGGCAGCGGCACGGTATTGTATGAGTCGAGATAGGTGCCGATCAAATTGAAGGCCAGCCGACCGCCACCGATGCCGACATCGTCGAGGTTCATGCGGTAATCGACCGCGACGTCGACGCCCTTTGTCTGGAGCGATCCGGTATTGACGTTGAACCGCTGGAAATAGCCGGCCTCGCCCTGCCACAGCGAGCCTGCCGGGCTGCGCTGGATCTGTTCGCAGAAGAACGCATCGCCGCTGGCAAGGCAGTTGGCCAGTGACAGGTTCGGATTGACGCTGCCGACCAAGTCTTCGACCTTGATGTCGAAATAGTCGACCGAGATGGTCAGCCCGCGAACGAAGCCGGGCTCGAACACCGCGCCCAGCGACAACGTCTTGGCGGTTTCGGGCTGTAGATCGGGATTGCCGCCGATCAGCGAATTGAACTGGCCAGCCGGATTGTCGATGATGTTGCCATATTGCGCGGCGGTCACCCCGGTATTGGCGCATTGCGCGGCGGTAGCGACCGGGTTGGTGCCCGAGCAGGGATCGAACGAACCATCGGCATTCTCGGTCAATTCGACTTCGAACAGTGTCTGGTTGGAGAATAGTTCGATCACGTTCGGGGCGCGGACGGCACGCTGATAGGATCCGCGAAAGCGCAGGGCACTTACCGGTGCCCAGTTCAGACCCAGCTTGTACGTGTGCGTCTTGAAGCCGGTGTCATAGTCGGAAAAGCGATAGGCACCTTCGAACGACAGCAGATCAAAAAAGGGCCGGCTTTCGACCAGTGGCACGTTCAGCTCACCGAAGAACTCCTTGGCCGCAGTCGAGCCGTTGATCGGAAGTTCGGGGCTGGCCGCTGCCTGATAGATTTCATCGGGCTGGTAATCGACGCCGTTCTTGCGGAATTCATAGCCGAAGGCGATGCCGACGCCGTTGTTCGCAAGCGGCGATTGAAAACCATAGTCGGCCAGATTGCCGTCGATGACGCCGACGATGTTGATCAGGTTGGTATCGCCGGTGATGCTCTTGACCTCGGCGACATAGTCGGTCGCTTCCTGGCTCGCAGATGCGCCGAAATAGTCGAGCGGGGCGCAATTGGCGTCGTTGTTATTGGGGTTGGCGTCGGCATTGATCGCGCACACGATCTGGCCCGCCGAATTGCGTACCGCGTTGAAGGCGTTGGCAGTGCGCTGCCGATTGGCGTCGCCCGAGAAGCGGCTGCGATAGCTAACCTTCGAATAAATGCCGTAGACATCATATTTGAACGGCCCGAACAGGTCGCCGCGCGCGCCGGCGACGATGCGATAGGTCTGGTGCTGGATGTCGTCCTGGCGGTTGCCACCCTCGACGTTGCGGCGTGCCACCAGCACCCCTTGCGCCACCGATGCCGGCCCGGTGTAATTGCCCTGCGCGTCATAGGTGCTGGCGGTGGACAGGCCGCGACTGCTGCACAGGAACGCGGCCTGCTGGGCGCTGAGGAACGGGTTGTCGCAATTGATGCCGTTGATGCCGTTGGCGTTGATGTTGATGCCGGCGCTGTTGGTGCCGGGGGCGATCTGCGCCACCGACCGGTCGTCCATGAGGGCGAGTTCGAGATACGGCTTGAAGTTCTCGTTGACGTCGTAATGCGCGGTGGCACCGAAGGAGTAGCGCTCGTCGGGCCGCTGGTAATAATTGTACGGTGCAAAATTATACGTCTGGGTGCCGGGGACAAACGTGCCGTCCGAAACTCGGAACGAGTTGGGCAGCCCCGGAATGCGCCCGGCGTTCGTGAGGTTGGCAGGGGCGTTGGTGCCCGAGCCGCTGCACGAAAAATCGGTGCCGCCCACGCCGGTGCTGCCGAGCGCGCAGGCGCTGTAATCATAGTCGGCCTGTAGGATCGCGTTCACTTTGCGATAGGTCGCATAGGCGGTTACATTGCCGCGACCACCGGCGAGATTGCCGCCGGCGACCGCCGAAATTTCGGTGCTGAACCCGTTCCAGACATTGGTATCGGGCTTGGGATAGGCACCGGGAACCAGCGCGTCATTGCGATCGAGCAGGTCGCGCAGTTCGCCGCGATCATTATTATGCTGATAGCCGCCGACGCTGCCGCTCATCCGGAAGCCGTTGAAATCGTCGATCAGCTTGAAGTTGACGACGCCCGCGATCGCATCCGATCCGTACACCGCCGATGCGCCGCCGGTGAGGACTTCAACCGATTGAATGAGCGGGGTGGGAACCTGATTAAGGTCGGACGGGATATTCTTGGGCGAGCCATAAGGCAGCCGCCGGCCGTTCACCAGCACGAGGGTGCGTGAGGGGGTGAGGCCGCGAAGATCGACCTGCGCGGTGCCGGTGGCCTCATTCGAATTGGCGGCACCCTGCGCCGCGAACACCTGTGGCAATTGGTTGACCAAGTCCTCGGTCCGCAAGATTCCGCGCTGCGCGAATTCTTCGGACGAAATCGTCGTGATCGGACTGACGCTTTCGGCGTTGGCCGAGCTGATGCGCGAACCGGTGATGACGATGCCCTCACCCTCTTGTGCGGCGGGCGAGTCTTCGGCCACCTGGGCCAGCGCCGGCGGTGCCGCGAATGCGCCGATCGCAAAGACCGAACCGAGCAGCGCCGCGCGCATGCTGAATCGCTGATTCATGACGTTATTTCCCCCTGTTGATGTCGGCAGTTGATGCAGCGGCGGCGCTTTGTTCAGCGGTAGCGCCAGCTCGTAAGGTCAGCCCCCGGTGGTGCAGCCGCCTCGATCCGCTTGAGGATTTTGGGCACGTACATGCTGTTGTAGCGCAGCCGGCCGACCGAATTGGGCAAGGTAGGATCGCCATTCCAGCAATGCTCGTCACGGTCACCATAGGTAACCTCGCCCTGATATGCCGGCTGTGCTTTGTTCAGAAAGTCTTCCATCAGATAGACGGCGTTGTTTAGGTAGAAATTGTCCATATCGCCGACGTAGATATGAATCTTGCCCTGAAGCTTGGGGCCGAGCGTATTCCAGTCGCGCTCCAGAATGTGACGCAGGTCGTAATTCTCACGCCAATAGGCGGCGACCTTCTTGTCGATCACCCCGGTGGTCTTGTCCCAGATGCGCTGGGGGTAGCCATCGGCTCCCATCGGCGAATAGACCGCTTCCCAGACATCCCATTGTCCGCCCGATCGCGTCTTGTCGCCGAGCACCGCTTCCCAGCGATTCTCGTCCTCGGCGGTGTAGGAGACGTGGCCCAGATAATCGCGCTTGCCCGGCTTGGCGACGCGGCCGAACGGCCCCTCGCGCCAATAGGCGTTCTTGTCGTCATAGATGTTGGTCACCATCATCTGGCGAAAGTCGATCGGGTCGGGGCAGGCGGCGAAGGCACCGTTATATTCGTCGGGATAGAAAACCTGCGCCGCCAGCGCCTCCCATCCGCCGGTCGAGCCGCCATAGAGGAAGCGCGCCCAGCCCTGGCCGATCCCGCGAAACTGCTTTTCGAGCGCGGGCAGGAAATCATAGGTGATGGCATCGCCATAGGGGCCGATACTGGCCGAATTCACCGCATAGCTGTCGTCATAATAGGGATTGCTGTGGTCGATCTCGACGATCAGCATTCGCGGGAAATCGGGTGACGTCCATTTCTTATAGAAGTCATAGGCTTCCTGCTGTTGCGTGCGATCATAGCAGGGCTCGTTGCTGAAGCGTTCGTTGGGCACGCATTTGATGTCGGCGTCGGGGGGCGTGGTGCGGAAGCCGCCGAAATCGTCGGGGAAATGCCCGTGGAAGATCGCGAGCGGATATTTGGCTTCGGGATGTTTGTCGAAATCCTTGGGCACCAGCACATGGCCACGCATGAAAACGTCGCGGCCCCAGAATTTGGACAGCCGCTCCGACTTGAACTTGAAGTGGCGAATATACTCGCTGTCCCGGGGCTCGGCGATCGGCGGCAGGACGTCGGTGAGCGCGATGCTGATCTCGCCGGATCGCTTGGGGTCGAAGCGTATCTTGATCGGCTTGCTGATGATGTTGCCCGGCTCCTTGCGCCAGTTTTGCCCGGCACCGCGCGCGGCGGGCAGCCTGACGGTCTTGCCATTGGCCAGCGTGAAGCTGGCATATTTGTGCAGCACCGCCTGCGCCGTGTAGGTGCCTGCTGGGATGTCCGACAGGCGACGGCCGGGATAGCCGAGCACGGTGTCGCCGATGACGCGGAACTGGCCTTTGGCGAATTGTTCGACCTGCAATCCAAAGATTTGCGGCGCGTCAAAGTTGGGGTCGACCTGATACCGCGGTTCGGTCGAGTCATCCTTGGTCAGGATCAGGATCAAGCGGCCTTCATAGGCAGTATCCGATACCGGCGCTGCCAGTTCGATCCGGAAATTCTCTGCGCGAAGCGCAGTTGTGCTAAGCGTCAGCGCCGCCATCGCGACACCGACCGCGAATGTAGCTCGCATGTCGATTTCCCCTTTTTCCGGCGACCGTGTTCGGTTCGTCCGGTTTGTAATCTGTGATTTCATCCGCCCAGATGTCAACCGATATTGCGCGCATAGCGCACAAAAGTTCTATGGGTGAACGGACGAGAAGGACTTAAATGCTGAGAACATCGCTTTTTCAGTCACTTTGTGTGTCTTCCGGGAAGATTCGCCCTGCCGCCTACCCGGTGGCGGCGTTCGCACAGCGTACAGAATGGCGGAGCCCGGTGGACATTGGCCCACGAATCATCAATCAATGCGGCATGACTGATACGGTCCTCACCACAGCGAGGACAAAAAGTGAGCAATCTTTATATGTTAGGTGAGCCAGGCTCCATCGATCCCGATGGGCAAGAATCAGACGACAGCGATCGTGATTACGTAAATTCCCTCGCGCGAGGGCTCGATGTGATTTGCGCTTTCACCCGAGTGATGCCGCGAATGACGCTGAGCGAGGTCGCCAAGTCGGTGAATATGTCGCGCGCGACTACGCGGCGCTTGTTGCTGACTTTGGTACGCGAAGGATATGCCGAAAAGAATGATCGAATTTTTTCATTGCGGCCCAAAGTGCTACAGCTTGGTTATTCGGCCTTGTCGTCGGTCGGCATATTGGATGTCGTTCAGCCGATCATGAATGAACTGACGCAGCGGACGCAGGAGTCGATCTTTACTGCGGTGCTGACCGGCGATGACGTGACGTATCTCGCGCGTTCGACGCCAGATCGGGTGATGTCTGTCAGCATCAATATCGGCAATCGGCTGCCCGCCTATGCCGCTTCGACAGGTAGGGTGCTGCTCGCGGGCGAGTCCGATGAAGCCCTGGAGCGTTATCTGGAACGGGTCGACTTAACCCAGCATACTTCCAATACCGTGAACACCAAATCCAAATTGCGCGAAGTCATACTCGAAACCCGGAGCTGCGGCTATTCGTTGGTCGATGAAGAGCTGGAACTTGGGGTTCGCTCGCTTTCTGTGCCTATTCGTGATGCTCGGCAGCGAGTCATTGCTGCGCTAAATGCCTGTTGCCCCGCGATACGCTTCACGGTGAAGGACATGGAGCAGCAGCTGGTTCCGGAACTGCTGAAAGCCGCTGGCCGGATCAACCAGGCGTTTCATGGGTGAAGATGCATGCACGGCAGTGCGGTGTCGCGCTTGTTGCATCCTAACCAGAAAGGCTTGGCCAACCGCCGCCGGGGGCGACTGCTGAGTCGATGACCGATCGGCCTTCGATCGATAAAGAAGGGGTGGGAAAGGGCGGATTCATGCCGCCGAACTCCTGGCAGGCGCGCTCCCATCAGGGCGAGGCGGCAGCTCGGCGCGATATCCCAAACCGTCCGTGCGGGCAGATCGAGCCAGTCGCATTGCTCCATGTCCAACAGTTTGTTTCGGGAAGCGGACCGGCGGATCAAGTCAGTCCGACGAGCAGATGCCGTTCAGGGGGTGCTGCATCAACCCGCAGGTGAGCGACGATGAGGTGCCGGCAGGAGCGTCCGCTAGTTTCGGCAATGCCATCAGGCTCAATGCATAGCCGAGAATGGCGCTGCCACCGTAACCGACCATCGGTGTCGGGTAATTGCCGATGGCTGCCGCCATGATCCCGGCAAGCCAGACGGCACCGAAGGCGGCATAGGTCGCGCGGTTGGCAGAATCCCGGGCCCAACCGGCGATTGCGGGGACGAGGAGCAGGGCCGAGCCACCCAGCACCGCCGCGCCTGCAGCGACATGGATGTCGAACGCCGTGTAAAGGATCTGATCGACATAGGGGGATACCGACAGCGTGTCGGCACGAGCCAGCGTCGCGGCAAAGGCTGCCATACTCGCCGCCAATCCGGTGATGACATATTTGTCGGGGCGCATCATCGTGAGCGTGGCAAGGCTGGCTGCAAGCATCCCGGCCATTGCCCGGTCGGGCTGGATCGCCATCGCTGCGGCAGCAGTGATGATTCCCGCCGTTGTGACCGGATTGCGGCTTCGCGCGAATGCAACGAGCATCACGGGTAGCAGGACAAGGCTTGGTTGGACTGACAATCCGCCTAGGCTCACCCACCGCACCGCGCCATCGGCCTCCATACCTAAAAACGCGGTCGCAAGCAGTGCGACTGCTATCGCAGTGATCGCCCCGCTGACCGATCGACGCTCGCCGGTGATGGCGCGACCAAGCACCGCCAGCGCCGCCAGACCGATAACCAATGCGCCGGCGTTGATGCCGAGATAGCGCGTCGGCGCACCGGCAATCGCCAGGTAAAAAAGGCCCAGCGCGACGGCACCGATCGCGCACGCGATGCCGAGGGCGCGCGGGTTCCGCATGGTGGCGTTGTAGACGTTCATCGTGGTCGAACCTCCAGAAAAGAGCGCGCCGTCGCCGGCTAGCGGGGCGAAGGGATGGAGCAGTTGTGATGCGATCGCGCGCGGCATGAGCCCGCACAGGCTGTCGAGGGCGAACAGCAGTGCCTTGGTGTCGTCTGGGATGCCGGCGGTCTCGCAGCGGACTGCCCATCCCCATGACTGCAATGAAGGCGGCAGCGTCGCTTGCAGGATACGACAAGCGAGATCGGCAAGGCCGCGCCGCAAGCCGCCAGTCATATCGTCGCCTGCTGGCTCGGGGAGGCCGACACTGCCGGCTGCCCGGGGGGATTGGCGCGAGCGAGCTGCACCCCGCTGGCGGTCAGTCGATAGGCATGGCGCGGCGGCCGCCCTCGTTCAGGAGGCTGCTGCCATTCCGCTTCGAGAAAGCCCTGTGCTTCCAGGCGGATCAGCAACGGATAGAGCGTACCGGATTTCACGTCGGCAAGCCGCGCCAGCTCATAGCCGTGGGACCATTCGCCACGGGCATTGAGCAGGATGGCCAGGACCATTCGGGCGTGTGATGAGAGGGTACGGGTTCGAGACATTCTACATAATGTCTACCTAGATAGATTTATCGTCAACCCCTGATTTGATGGTGACGTCGGTGTTTGCGCCGAACCGTCGATTCGATCGCAGGCGGGACAGTTCGCACTGCCAGCGGCAGCCATGGACGACCAGATCGAGTGTCGGATGTCGGAAGGTGAGCACCTCCATCAACCCGGTGATCT
>NZ_JROH01000067.1 GCF_000786205.1 Sphingomonas sp. 37zxx
CCTGGTCGGTCCATATGGGTTCAGGCACCCGTGCCTATGCCTTTATCTGGGCGATGGCGGGCGAAAACCAGGACTATACCGACATGAACGTCCTCGATATCTGCCAGCTGGCATGAGCATGTTCGATCTTACCGGCCGCGTGGCGGCAGTCACGGGTGCCAACACCGGCATCGGCCAGGCAATCGCGGTCGCGCTGGCCAGCGCCGGGGCCGATATCGCGCTGATCGGGCGCACCCCCGCCACCGAAACCGCCGACCGGATCGTCGCGCTTGGCCGCCGCGCCGACATCATCTCGGCGGATCTGTCGACGATCGAGCCGGTCGACCGGGTGGTGGCGACGACGATCGAAAAGCTCGGCGGGCTGGATATTCTGGTCAACAATGCCGGCATCATCCGTCGCAACGACAGCCTGGATTTCACCGAAGCCGATTGGGATGCGGTGATCGACACCAATTTGAAATCGGTGTTCTTTCTGACGCAGGCGGCGGGGCGGCACATGGTGGCGCAGGGGCGCGGCAAGATCGTCAACATCGCATCGATGCTCACGTTCCAGGGCGGGGTGCGCGTGCCGAGTTATACCGCGTCGAAATCGGGCATTGGCGGGCTGACCAAGCTGTTGGCGAATGAATGGGCGGCGCGCGGCGTCAACGTCAACGCGATTGCGCCTGGCTATATCGCCACCAACAACACCGCCGCATTGCAGGCCGACGAAACGCGCAACCGCCAGATCGTCGAGCGTATTCCCGCCGGGCGCTGGGGTGATGCCAGCGATCTGGGCGGAGCGGCGGTGTTTCTGGCGTCGTCGGCGTCGGATTATGTCAACGGCCATATTCTGGCGGTCGATGGGGGTTGGCTGGCGCGATGATCCTTTGTTTTGGCGAATTGCTGGTCCGGCTGACCGCACCGGGGCGCGAGTTGCTGCTTCAGACCGGGCGGCTCGACGTGCATGTCGGCGGGGCTGAGGCCAATGTCGCGGTTGGCCTTGCCAATCTGGGGCATGCTACCGCCTGCGCCAGCGCGGTGCCCGACAATCAATTGGGCCGCGCGGCGGTATCGGCGATTCGCGCGCAGGGCGTGGATTGCGGCCGCGTGGCGGTGCTGCCAGGGCGGATGGGGCTGTATTTCCTCAGCCCCGGCGCCGGGCTTCGCGCATCGGACATCGTCTATGACCGCGCGGGATCGAGCTTTGCGACGGCACCGGCGGCAAGCTGGGATTGGGATTCGTTGCTCGCCGGATGCACCCATCTGCATTTGTCGGGCATCACCCCCGCTTTGGGCGAGAACACCGCCGATGCGGCGGTCGCCGCTGCTCGGGCGGCGCGCGCCAAGGGGCTGATGGTGTCGTTCGACGGCAATTATCGCGCGCGGCTGTGGGAAGCATGGGACAGCGACCCGCGCAGCGTGCTGACCGAATTGGTGTCCTGCGCCGACCTGTTCTTTGGCAACCACCGCGACATCGCGCTGCTGCTCGACCGGCCCTTCAGCGGCGATGGCGAGGACCGCCGGCGCGAGGCGGCGGAGGCGGCGTTTGCGGCATTCCCCAACCTAAAGCACATCGCCTCGACCGCGCGGCATGTCGAGGATGCCGATTGCCATCGGCTGGCAGCGCGGATCGACACGCCGGCGGCTGGCATCCAGACCGCCGAAGTCGCAGTGTCGGGGATCGTCGATCGGATTGGCGGCGGCGATGCCTTTGCCAGCGGCGTTCTGCACGGGCTGATTTCGGGCCGGGGCGAGGCGGTTGCGGCGCAATGGGGGCTGGCGGTGGCGGCGCTCAAACATTCGCTGCCGGGCGATGCCAGCCTGTTCCGGCAATCGGATATTGATGCGTTCCTCGACGATGTGAGGGACGTGCGCCGGTGATCGACCGGCGGACGGTGCTGGCGACCGGCCTGATGGCCGCGCTGCCGGGCCGGGCCGCCGCGCGATCGCCCCGCGACCCGATCGCGACCGGGCTGGACGGCCGCTGGGCGGGGACCGCCGGGCGCGGGATCGCGAGCTTTCGCGGCATTCGCTATGGTGCCGATCCGACGCCGACCCGGTTTGCCGCGCCGGTTGCGCCGCGCAAAGTGGCGCAGGTCCAGCGCGCCACCGCGTTCGGCCCGTCCTGTCCGCAGCAGGGGCAGGCGACGCCCGACCAGCGCGAGGACTGCCTGTTCCTCAATGTCTGGACCCCCGATGCCGATCGGCGCGCCAAGCGCCCGGTGATGGTGTATTTTCACGGCGGTGCCTATTCGGGCGGTACCGTGATCGACCCGCTGGTGCATGGCGAAGCGCTGGCGGCGGGGGGCGATGTGGTGGTGGTGACAGTCAACCACCGGCTTAACTTGCTGGGGTATCTGTACCTTGCGCGGATCGACCCGCGCTTTGCCGACAGCGGCAATGCCGGGCAGCTCGACCTGATCCTGGCGCTGCAATGGGTGCGCGACAATATCGCGGGCTTTGGCGGCGATCCTGCGCGCGTGATGGTGTTCGGCCAATCGGGTGGCGGTGCCAAGATCGCCACGCTGATGGCGATGCCCGCCGCAGCGGGGCTGTTCCACGCCGCCGCGACGATGAGCGGCCAGCAAGTAACCGCCTCAGGCCCGATCAACGCCACCGCCCGCGCGCAGGCGGTGCTGGCGCATCTGAAGGCGTCGCCCGCCGAACTTGCGACGATGCCGGTCGATCGGTTGATCGAGGGACTGCCGGCGCAAGACCCGATCCTTGGCGGCGGCGTCTATATGGGGCCGGTGGTCGATATGCGATCGCTCCATCGCCACCCGTTCTGGCCCGACGCGCATCCGCAGAACCGGGCGATCCCGATGATTTTGGGCAATACGCGCGACGAGACGCGGGCGTTTATTCCGCGATCGAGTGTGGCGGGGCTGAACTGGTCGAACCTTGCCGAGCGGATGGCCCCGCAGCTTCGGATCGACGCGCATCCCGAATGGGTGGTCGCGCAATATCGCGCACAATTCCCCGATTGGTCGGCTGAACGAATCCTGTTCGCGGCGACGACCGCCGGGCGGAGCTGGCCGGGGCAGGTGATCGAGGCTGAGGCGCGTGCGGCGGCGGGGGTGCCGGCCTGGGTCTATCAGTTCGATTACCAGTCGCCGGTCGATCCGTCGCGTGGGGCGGCGCATACCGATGACATTCCCTTCGTATTCGGGACGCTGGCTGCGCCGGGATCGACCAGCGGCACCGGGCCGGCGGCACGGGCGCTGTCGGCGCGGATGATGGCGGCGTTCGCGGCGCTGGCGCGGCGCGGCGATCCGAACCATGCCGGGATGCCCGCCTGGCCCGGCTATGCGCTCGATCGGCGCGCCACGATGGTCTTCGACGCCGAAACCCGCATGGTTGATGATCCGCGCGGCTGGGAGCGCGAATTGTTCGCGCGCTTTCCCTATATCCAGCCGGGCACCTGATCGTCGTCAGCGCGCCGGAATCGGATAGCTGATGATCAGCGCCAGCGGTCGCGATCCGCGCTGCGCGATGCCGACGGTCGCGCCGGCATAGAGATAGGCGGTCATCCCCTTGGTCAGCCGCTGCGTCACGCCGTCCGAAGTCACGTCGCCCGCCCCCGATACGACGTGATAGACTTCGTCATGGTCGATCGGGTGCAAGCCGATCGCAGCGCCGCGATCGAGCGTTCGCTTGCGGAACTCCATCGTCCGGCCGGGAACGCCATCGGTGATCCGCCACGCGGTGCTCATGCCGATGGCCCCGTGCGGCACCGGCTGGCGGACGCGCACCTTGGCATCCTCGATCACTACCATCGGCCGAGCCTGGCCAACCGATGCCGCCGCCAGCAGCAGCGCCGCGATCGCGCCGATCACCGCCGCATCGCCCGGTCCCGTGTCGTGAGCGCCTCCTGCACCGGCCCCTTTTGCCCCGGATAGCGGCCCGACAGCGGCTCCATCGTATCGAGGTTCCATTCGGCATCGACGAACGGCGCGCTGGTCGGCACCTGGCGTGGATATTCGCTGACCTCGCGTTCGTCGTCGATGATCTTGCCGCGCCCTTCGGCGACGAAGAACAGCACGCGGATGTCGTCGGCATCGCGGTCCCAGGGGCGGGCACCGGCATTGGCGAGGACATGCGTTTCGACATCGCGTGCGGCAAGCACCGGCAGCCCGGTCGGCCACACCGGCGGCGTCTTGGCTTCGATCAATTGCGCGCGGGTTTCGCCATAGCGCCCGAACATCGGCAGCGGCTTGCCCATCTTGTCGACCGCGATGTTGTCGCGCGCATGATAGCGAAGGTCGCCATCGCCCCCCAGCATCATGAACGGCAGGCCATCATCGGTCGACGGGCCGCCGCGCATCACGTTGCCGACGGCTGACAGCGCGCCGGTCTGATAGGGCTGCCCCGCCCATTCGAGCGCCATCAGGTTATAATGGATGCCGCGCGTGCCGGGGTCATAGATCAGGTTATTGACCACCGCCGCCTCGACCCCGCCCTTGAGCAGCGGGCTGCGCTCGACATTATGGGCATAGACGTTGCGCCAGATCAGGATGCCGCTGGCATTGTCGTGGATCAGCGTTCCCTTGCTGTGTTCGCCCTTGGGATGGCTGGCATCGGCCAGCCCCTCGGCCAACAGGTTATAGCTGAAGGTGATGTTGTGGCTGGTGTTGCGCCGCCAGTCGGCAGGGGTCGCACCCGCAAAGCGCGGTCCCGACGCCGACAGATTTTCATCGAGCGCCCAGCTCATGGTGCAATGATCGACGATGACGTTGCGCGCGGCGACGGTGTTCATCGCATCGACTTCCCAGCCAGAGCGTTTGGGCTGGCCATCGAGGCCGGGGCGAACACGCAGGTGGCGGACGATGACGTCATGCGCGCGGATGTCGATGCCGCCGCGGATGATGGTGATGCCCGGCGACGGTGCGGTCTGGCCCGCAATGGTGAGGAACGGCTCGTCGATCGTGATCGTATCGCGGCCAAGATCGATCACGCCGCCGACTTCGAACACGACGATTCGTGGCCCCTTTGCCTCCAGCGCCGCGCGCAGCGAGCCGGGGCCGTCCTTGGCGAGCGTCGTCACCCGAATAATGCGACCGCCCCGGCCACCCGGCGTTGCCGCAGCCCAGCCCTGTGCGCCCGGAAATGCGGGCAATGATGTCAGCGGGTCGCCGGATTGCGCCATTGCGGTCGATACCGGCGATCCAAGCGGCAACAGGCCGCACAGCAGCCCGAACATAAGCCTGTTCATCTTTGATCCTCTCCGAACACTTCTTGACAGCTTCATCGGAAGCACACAAGGTAGCTTTGACAGCGGTTACTCAAGCCGAAAACGGCAGAGACGGCCTTTCGCCCTGATTCGGGTCGTGACGAAGGGTCCAACAGCAACGCCACGGCTAAAAAGTCGGGCATGATGATCAATTCGATACGGCGATGGGCGCGGTAGAACGCCCGGTGTCATCGTCACAGGAGAGGGGTAGAATATGCAATATCACCTTGGCCGCCGTGCTGTCCGCACGTTCCTTGCCGCCACGTCGCTGATCGCGATCACCACTGCCGCGCATGCCGCGCAAACCACGCAAACCACCGATACTTCGGCGCAAGCCGGCACCGCCGAGCAGGCTGCCGATTCGGCGCAGGGCGATGTGCCGATCGAGGATATTGTCGTCACCGGCTTTCGCGCCTCGATCGACGCAGCGCTGAACGTCAAGCGCTTGTCGGTCAGCTCGGTCGATGCGATCGTCGCCGAAGACATCGCCAAATTTCCCGACCAGAACCTGGCGGAGTCGCTACAGCGCATTCCCGGCATCGCCATCCAGCGCGACGGCGGCGAGGGGCGATCGATCACGGTGCGCGGGCTTGGCGCGCAATTCACGCGCGTTCGGCTGAACGGGCTGGAAACCGTCACCACGTCGAGCGACGGCGCATCGGCCAATCGCGACCGATCGTTCGATTTCAACGTGTTCGCGTCCGAACTGTTCAGCTCGATCGTGGTCCACAAGACGGCATCGGCCGATCTGGACGAAGGATCACTGGGGGCGGTGGTTGATCTCAACACCGGCAACCCGCTGGCGGGCAAGGCGGGTTTCACGGTCGCTGCGTCGGCGGTCGCGAATTACAACGACTTGGCAGAAACGATCGGGCCGCGTTACGCTGCACTGATCGGCTGGAAATCGCCCGACGGCACCTTTGGCGCGTCGGTTTCGGCGGCGTATCAGGACACGCTGACCAAGGAGATCGGCAACAACACCGTGCGCTGGGCGCAGGCGCGGTTCGATTCGGTCGATGGCACCCCATGCTGGTCCGCACCCAATCGCGGCGGCACGTACATCCCCAGTGCAGCCTGCGACCGGGCGGCGCTGACCTTCCATCCGCGCATCCCCCGCTATGGCGAAGTCACCCATCGGCGTGAGCGGCTGGGGCTGACCGGCAGTGTGCAATGGGCACCCAGCGACGCCACCAAAATCTCGATCGACGGCCTGTATTCGCGCTTCCGCGCCGATCGCCGCGAAAAATGGGGCGAGGTGCTGTTGCGGGCGAACGAGCGGTCGATCGACGTGGTCGGCCCGGTATATGACGATAAGAACAACATGATCGCGGCGACGCTGAACGACGCCTGGGTCAGGACCGAGCATTTCTTCCGCCAGGCGCAGACCGAATTCTATCAGATCGGCGGCAGTTGGGACCAGGATGTAACCGACAAGTTCCGCTTCACGCTGCTGGGTGGCTATTCGAAGTCCGACGCGGCGGTCCCGGTCGAAACCACCGTGGTGTTCGACGATCGCGACGCCCAGAATTATCGTTATGACTATCGCAACATGACCTCCCCGACGCTGACCTTCGGCACCAGCGTCACCGATCCGGCCAACTTCCAGCTCGCCGAAATCCGCGATCGTCCATCGGATGTCGTGAACCAGTTCCGCACCGTTCAGCTCCGCACCGAATATGACGTGACCGATTCCTTCCAGGTGCGCGTCGGCGGCGTGTATCGCCGGTATGATTATGACGTCACCGCGTTCATTCGCGATACCGCCGTGTGCGGCAATGGCGGGCGCGATCTGGTATTGGGGACGATAACCTGTTCGCCCAGCACCGCTTTCGGACCGACCGCGATTTTTGGCTTCCCGGTCACCCCGGCATTGTCGGAACTGTTCACCTTGCGCGGATCGGGCGCGCCAGCGGGCACCACGACGCAATGGCTGATCCCCAATCTGGACGCGACAACCGACTTTACCCGGTTGTACGATCGTCCGTTGCGGCTGGATGTCGGCAATAATCGCGGCGTCGTCGAGGAAACGAAGGGCGGCTATTTGCAGTTCGACGTCAAGGGGACGCTGCTGGGGCTCGACTATGCCGCCAATGCCGGCATGCGCTATGTCCGCACCGATCAGTCTTCCTATGGCATCAACAGCGGCGTCGAGGTGACGGTCGAACGTGACTATGACGACTGGCTGCCCTCGTTCAACGTCGCACTATATCCGACCGAAGACATCGTCGTGCGCGGTGCGATCGCCAGGGTTATCACCCGTCCTTCGCTGGGCAATCTGACGCCGGGGGGATCGGCCGACGGCTTCAACTTCCGCGTGACATCCGGCAATCCGTTCCTCCAACCCTTCCGTGCCACCAATTTCGATCTGGGCGCAGAATGGTATTTCGGCCCGCAATCGATCTTTTCGGTCGCCTTTTTCCGAAAGGATATTGCCAGCTTCCCGATCTCGATAACACGCAATGGCACTTTCCAAGAAACAGGACTGTCGCCGGCGGTGTTGGTGTCATCGTCGCCCGCAGCGCTCAATCCGGCGCTGCAGGCTGAGGATATCTGGACCATCGCCTCTCCCAGCAATGGCGAGGGCGCTTCGCTCGATGGTGTCGAAATCGCTTTGCAGGCACCGTTTCGTTTCCTCCCGGGCTTGCTCAGCAATTTCGGCGGAATCGTGAACGCCACGTTCGTGCGGTCGGAGGCCGACTATGTCCAGCAGGGTCCGGCGACGGTGCCGGGCGGACTACTGCTGCCGGTGACGCGCACCTCAACGCTGTCCGGCGTGTCGAAGCGTCAGTTCAACGCGACGCTATATTATGAAGATAATCGCTTCAGCGCCCGCACCTCGATGGCATATCGCAGTGCGTTCGTGGACAGCGTGTCGGGTACCGGCAACCTGTTTGAAGGCTATGAAGACATTACCAATGTCGATGCGTCGCTTCGCTACAAGCTGACCGACTATCTCGAGTTGTCGTTGGAGGGCACCAACCTTACCAATGCCTTCCGTGTCCGTACCGTCGATGACGGGCGGAATTACGAGAACAACCAGTTCGGCCGGACGGTGCTGGCCGGGGTTCGCGTCAAGATCTGACCGGGATCGGCCCGGCTGGCATATCGGAGAACCGATGTGCCGGCCGGGCGGGCCAAGCCGGCGATCAGGTGGTCGCGCCGACATTCCACGGCACGAATTCATGATCGCCATAGCCCAATTCTTCGCTGGCGGTGGGCCGGCCCGACGCCGCCGCCAACAGCGCGTTGAATATCTCGCGGCCCTTGGCCTCGATCGTCGAGCCGCCATCGACGATGTCGCCGCAATTCAGGTCCATATCGTCGCGCATCCGCTGAAACATCGCGGTATTGGTCGCGATCTTCAGGGTCGGCACCGGCTTTGACCCGAAGGCCGATCCGCGCCCGGTGGTGAAGGCGATCAAATTCGCGCCCGATGCAACCTGTCCGGTGGCGGACGCCGGGTCGTAACCGGGGCTGTCCATGATCACCAGCCCGCGCGCGGTGATCGGTTCGGCATAGCCGAACACGCCGTTCAACACGCTCGATCCGCCCTTCATCTGCGCGCCGAGCGACTTTTCGAGAATGGTGGTGATGCCGCCCGCCTTGTTGCCGGGGGAGGGGTTGCTGTCGATCGTCTCGCCATTGCGCGCGGTGTAATCCTTCCACCATTCGAGGCGGTCGAGCAGCGCCTGGCCGATCGCCGGGCTGGCGGCGCGCGCGGTGAGCAAATGCTCGGCCCCGTATAATTCGGTGGTTTCAGACAGGATCGCGGTGCCGCCCTGCGCGACGAGGTGATCGACCGCGATGCCAAGCGCCGGATTGGCGGTAATGCCCGACAGCGCATCCGATCCGCCGCATTGTAGCCCCAGGGTGAGCGCGCTGGCGGGGACGGTGGTGCGAACCGCGCGGTTGGCGATCGGCAGCATCGCTTCGACACGGGCGATGCCCTCGGCCACCGCCTTTCGCGTGCCGCCGTGGTCCTGGATCGAAAAGCTCTGGAACGCCTCGCCCTCGGTCAGCGCGAAATCGGCCTTGACCCGTTCGACCTGCATCGCTTCGCAGCCAAGTCCCAGCATCAGCACCGCGGCGACATTGGGGCTGGCGGCATAGCCCGCCAGCGTCCGCTCGATCACACGAAACGCTTCGCCGCCGGGGGCGATCGAGCAGCCGCCCGAATAGGTGAAAGCGGCGACGCCATCGACCTGGGGATACTCGGCAAGGCCGGTGCGCGCGAAATGCTGGGCGATGGCGTGCGCGACGGTGGCCGAACAGTTCACCGAACTGATGATCGCGATATAGTTGCGGGTGCCCACCTGGCCATTGGCGCGCACGAAACCCTGGAAGGTCGCGCGATCGGCGTCGGCCACCGTCACGGCGGCGGGCGCGTCGAGGCCGAAGCGATAGTCGCGATCCATATCGGCCATCGCGCAATTATGGACATGGACATGCTCGCCCGCCGCGATGTCGCGCGTGGCGATACCGATCGGCTGGCCATATTTCAGGATGGCTTGCCCTGGCGCGATGGCGCGCACCGCGACCTTGTGCAGCGCGGGAACCAACGGCGTCGCGTGCAGGGTGACGGCGACGTTATCGTCGCGGTGAAGGCGGATCGGATCAGTCATTTGCCGCACATGCCAGCTATCGAGGATGCCGTGCGTGGTCCGGCATGAAACGCGCTTACTGTCTTAGGCGAGGCTGGCGATGCGGCAAAACGGAAACATCGCCGGGCTGTCGGCGGTAGCGATGACAGCCCGGCGATAGGGTTTCGCTGCGTCAGAAGACGATGTTGACGCCAGCGGTGAAGGTGCGACCGATCCGTGTTTCGAACAACGTGTCCTGGCGAACGCTGTCGGTGTAGAGCCGGTTCTGCTCATCGGTCAGGTTCTGCGCCTCCACGATCAGCCGGATATTGTCGGTCAGGCCATAGGACGCCGACGCATCGACATACAGCGTCGGCGCATTGCCCTGCAAATCGCTGCCCGGTGATGCGGGAATACCGCGAATGAAGCGGTCGCGATAATTGGCGGTCGATCGGATGCTGAACTTGCTGTCTTCATAATAGAGCGTGCCCGATGCGGTGTTTTTCGACAGACCGACCAGATCGGCCGTGGTGGTTACCGTCGGCACCCCGCCGACACTGGCCAGGATATATTCGATCTCGGAGGTCACGCGGGTGTAGTTCGCCAGCACGCCGAGGTTTCGGAGGAAGCCGGGCAGGAAGCTGAGCGGCACCTGCGCGTTGACTTCGATGCCCTCCAGCGGGCCGCCTGGGGTGTTGAAGGGCTGCGACACCGTGAACAACTCAGCCGGCGCGGTGTTCGAATTTTCCAGCAAGGCATCGGGCAAGCCGAGCTCGTTGAACGGCACCTGGCTGTTCACATTCTGGATGAAGCTGCCGATGTCCTTGTAGAAATAGGCGATCGACAGCAGCGATCCCGGCTGGAAATACCATTCCACCGCCGCGTCGAACGTGTCGGCGCGGATCGGGTCGAGGAACGGGTTGTTGACGTTGCCGACGCGCGTGATCGGATTGACGCCGCTGGTGGGGGTGAGCGGGCTCAATTCGGGGCGCGCCATCACCTTCGCTGCCGACAGACGGAACAGCAGGTCCGACACCGGTTCGATCACCAGGTTCACCGACGGCAGCCAGTCGTCATAGCCATTGGTGGCGCGCGCGAACTGGCCGACCAGATTGGTGGGCGACGTTACCCCGGGGCGCGGAGCCACCGGGATGTAGCCCGACGACACCATGTCGGTGCGGACATAGCGAACGCCGACATCGCCGCGAATGCCCATGCCGATCGTGTCGGACAGGTCGAATGCGCCCATCAGGTACAGGCCCTTGACCTGCTCGCGCACGCGCGAGTCACCGCCGCCGCATTCGATCCCGCAAAAGCGCACCGAATCGAAATTGAACGTATCCGCCCATTTGTCAGCGTCGATCGCCGCCCAACTGGCGGGAGCGCCATTGCCCCAAAGCTTGTCCAGCCCGCTGATCTGCGTCGTGATGTCGGCCAGGGTGGTTCCCACCGGCAGGGCGCGCACGGCATTGTCGGCGTTGAAGGGGCGCTCGAACGTGCCGCGGAAATCGCTTTCGCGATACTGGCCGCCTGCCTTGATCGTCAGAGTGGGATCGACCGTCCATGCCAGATTGACTTCGCCGGTGGTGTTGTTGGTGGTGTTGCGCGACGGCTTGCCCTGAAAGCTGAAGCCGCCGAGTACGGTGCCGTCGGCGCGGCCAGGCGCATAGCTGAAGGCAGCGGGGTTCGAGACGTCGAAGCCGAAGCCCAGCACCGGCGTCGAATTGCCGTCGCGATAATCGATCGAGAAATTATCGGCGTCAATCACGTCCATGAAGGTCTGGAGCCGCTTGCGGCCATCCCACACCGCCTGGTTACGCCCGACCAGCATCGTCAGTTGAACATCGTCGGTCAGTTGCCGCTTCAGGTTGAAATTGGCCTGTTTGAAGGTCGATACGAAATTATCGACCAGCCCTTCGGATCGCACATCGACGCCGTCGAACAGGCCATAGACCAGCGAGCCGTTCTGATCGAACTCGACCTGGCGCGGTGACACCATCGGCTGGCCGTTATTGCCGACCGCGCGTCCGAACGAGATGCCGGCGATGTAATTATCGCGCCGGGTGACCTCGAAGCGCGAATAGAGCAGGTCGAGCGAGATGTCGGTGCGGTCGTCGGGCTGGAACTGGAAGGTGAGGGTGCCGCCGATCCGCTCCTGCTCCTGTTCCGAATTGAGATAGCGCGGCAGGCGCGGCAGGAATGCGCCGCTGCCCGGGGTGTTGGGCAGGTCCGCGCGGCGCAGTGCCTGGATCGTGTTATAGGCAGCGGCGGTGCCGGTGCGCGGGTTGCCGGTGCTGCAATTGGCGGCGTCGGTGCCCTTGGGCACGCTGGTTGCCGGGTTTTGCGGCGCCAGACCCAGCGGCGAGCAGAAGCCGCCATTCGCATTTGCCGACAGAATATCGACCGCCGAATAGCCGACTTCGCGCAGGTTGCGCTTTTGATATGCCAGCGAACCGAGGATGCCGAAGCGCCCTTCGTCGAACTTCTTCGAGACCAGCAGCGATGCGCGCGGATCGACCTTTTCCGCCAGCGTATTGTACACGCCGCGCATCGTGGCGCTCAGGACGAAATCTTTGCGCTGGGCCAAAGGCTTGGGTGCGTCGAGATCGACCGTGGCGCCAAGCGAGCCATCCTCGATGTCAGCCGAGGGCGTCTTTCGCACGGCCAGCGATGAGAAAATCTCGGTCGCGAACACGTTGAAGTCGAAGCTGCGGCCATTGTTGCCCGCGCCGTAAATGTCGGACGAGCCGGTCTGCGACGAGCCTTCCATCCCGTTGATGCGAACGCGGGTGAAGCCAGCGCCGAGACCGCGAACCGAGATGTTGCGCCCTTCGCCGCCGTCGCCGCGTGCCAGCGCGATGCCGGGAATACGCTGCATCGATTCGGCAAGGTTCGAATCGGGGAATTTGCCCAGGTCTTCGGCAAGGATGCTGTCGACCGCCGCGGTTTCGCGGCGCTTCTGGTTCAACGCCGTCGCCAGCGACTGGCGAAAGCCGGTGACGACGATCTCCTGGCCCGTATCGGCTTCGGCGCTGCTGGTGTCCTGCGGCCCGGCGGGGGGTGTCGCGTCCTGGGCATGGGCTGCCGATGCCAGCGCGATCGCCAGCAGCGAGGTTACGGCGCGAAAGGCTATGATCGAGGTTTTCATGCTTCACTCTCCTGCTCGAACCGACCGATTGTTGAATCAACCATTTCGGACTTATCCCACTTTGTGGGTATGCATCTCATATATGACTTATTGACGATCGGTTGTCGATACCGATTTGGCACGGGCTTCGCGGCTCTGAGAGGCACTGCTCGTCACGCCGGATCAGGTCCGGCATGACGACACAGGTGAGGGGAGCGCGCTCTCGCCAGCGGCCCCCGCGGCGTTACGCCAGCTGGCAGATATCGAGGACGTTCATGTCGGTATAGTCCTGGTTCTCACCCGCCATCGCCCAGATAAAGGCATAGGCGCGGGTGCCTGAACCCATATGGACCGACCAGG
>NZ_JROH01000068.1 GCF_000786205.1 Sphingomonas sp. 37zxx
AGCCAAGCCCTTTTTCAGCAGCCTGTTAGGGGAAGCTGCCGGTGTCGATCGCTTCCCACAGGTCGCGGCGCTGATAGTTGTTGTCAGTGGCCTGGAGCTTGAGCGCTTCGTCCCAGATTGTCGATTGCAGGCCGAGCACCGGCTTCCAATGGAACTTCACGAAACTCGATTTGCCCTCGGCATTGATCAACTGGAAGGTGTGAACGCCGAACCCCTCCATCGTGCGGAAGCTTCGCGGCAGTGGACGATCGGCTCAGGAATACGCTCATGATCGAAGTGGAATATCTTCTCGCGCAACTCGAAATCTTCGAGCAGCGTTGGCCCGCGCTTGCCCGATTTCAGGCTGTTCTGATTGTCGCTGATCGGCATGCCGTGATTGGACGTCAGCACCGGCGTATCGCCCGCGGCCTGGTGATGCGTTTCGCCGCCATTGCCGCGAATGTCGTTGGCATCGCTCATGTTTTAATTCCCAGGTTCAGATGCTTAACGCGCGAACCAGGGAAACAGGCGCATGCACCCCAGCCTTTTACTCTACAAGGCTAGGGCGTGCCGGCATCCAGCCGGTCAGTCGGGCTCGACCGCCAACAAAATCTCGCCGCCATATTTGACGTCGCCGGGCTGAAACAAATCGCTGACGAAGAACCGTTCGTCGGTGCGCGTCAGATTGCCGAGGCCGATTAGCTTGAACGTCCCCAGCTTCACTTCGCGAGGCGGCGCGGCGTTCAGCCGCAACGTCACGGCGTCGACGAACATGTCGCCATGCCGGGTCCAGATGGCATGCGGTGCCAGCATGATTTCGGTGCGGTTATAGGTTGCCGACACGCACGTCTTGCGCACGATCGCCTCGAAAATCGTCGGGGCCGGGCCAGCGGGCGGTGCAACATCGTCTTCTGCGGGGAGCTTCATGGCGTGCATGCTATACCTCTGTGCTGCATCGCAGCAAGAACCAAAACGGGCAGGCTTGGTTCCATATAGCACAATCGCACGTTGATGTGGGCACCCCTTGCGATGGAGATGATGATGAACGACCCCCAGACCAATAAGCCCGATGGCGAAACCACCAACGATAAGCCCACCCCGGTGGATGATCGCGGCGCAGTCGAAAACCAGAGCAGCGTCACGCCCGATGACTATCCCGACGATGACGGCGGCAAGCCAGATTACGGCGGCAATTGAGGCATGTGCATGGCTGGCGGCGATCGCAGCACCGCCGGCCAAGCCGCCCTTTACCCCGCCCCACAAAGCCTCGTTGCACATCCAGGCTCGCCCGGCCTAAGCCCACGGCATGAAGCCGCCGCATCCCTTCGCGATCCACAATTTTCGCGCCTATTGGCTGGCGCGGCTGTCGAACACATTGGCGCAGATGGCGATGGTGATCGTCATCGGCTGGCAGGTATATGACATCGCCCGCCAGACCATGACGATCCGCGATGCCGCGTTCCAGCTTGGCTGGATCGGCGTGGCGCAGTTCGTGCCGTTACTGCTGCTGTCGCTGGTCGCGGGCTGGGTCGCCGACCGCGTCGATCGACGCTGGATCGCGCGCGGCGCGGTGGCGCTGGAGGCGATGTGCGCGCTGTTGCTGGCGTGGCTGACCTATCACGGCGCGATCACCCTGCCCTGGCTGTTTTTCGTCGCCGCCCTGCTCGGCGTCGCGCGCGCCTTTGCCGGGCCGGCGCTGCAGGCGCTTGCCCCCAATCTGGTCCCGATCGCGGTGCTGCCCGCCGCGATCGCGATGAGTTCGATCGCGTGGCAGGCGGGCTCGGTGCTCGGCCCTGCGATGGGCGGGTATCTTTATGCCGCGAACCAATGGCTTCCCTATGCGGTATCGGCGGGGCTGTTCAGCCTTGGCTTTGGGATGCTGACGCTCATCACCCCGGTCGAGCGCAGGCAGATGACCGGCGCGCGCAATCCGTGGGCACAGATGGTCAATGGCCTTGCCTATGTCCGGCGCAACCGGCTGGTGCTCGGCGCGATCAGCCTCGATCTGTTCGCGGTGCTGCTGGGCGGCGCGACCGCGATGCTGCCGATTTATGCCCGCGACATTCTGCAAATCGGTGCCGATGGCCTCGGCCATTTGCGCGCGGCCCCGGCGGCGGGCGCGGTGCTGGTCGCGATCTGGTTCGCCTGGCGACCGCTGACGAACAATGTCGGGGTCAAGATGCTGTGGTCGGTCGCCGCGTTCGGGGCCGCGACCGCGATGTTCGGGCTGTCGGCACCCTTGCTGTTGCCCGTCATGGGCGCAGCCGCGATCGGTAGCGACTTTGCCCCCGCCGTGCTGGTGGCGCTCGCCTCGCTGTTCGTCGTCGGCGCGACCGACATGGTATCGGTCTATGTCCGCCAGTCGTTGATTCAGTTGCATACGCCCGATGAAATGCGTGGCCGTGTGGGGGCGGTCTCCACCCTGTTCATCTCGGGCTCGAACGAGTTGGGCGAGGCACGCTCGGGCTTCCTTGCCGCCGCCGTCGGCCCGGTGGTGGCGGTTGTAGGCGGCGGGATCGCCGCCATATTGGTCACCGCGTGGTGGGCGCGCCTGTTCCCCGAACTTGGCCGCGCACGAACCTTTGCGGCTCCCACAACCCTAGAATTCACGCCGATCAAGGAGAAGACGACATGAAAGCCAACACGATCCTCGACACGATCGGCAACACCCCGCATATCCGCGTCGCGCGGCTGTTTCCCGATGCAGAAGTGTGGATCAAGTCCGAGCGATCGAACCCCGGCGGTTCGATCAAGGACCGGATCGCCGCCGCGATGATCGAAGCGGCCGAGGCTTCGGGCGACCTCAAGCCCGGCGGCACGATCGTCGAGCCGACCAGCGGCAATACCGGCGTCGGCCTGGCGATGGTCGCGGCGGTCAAGGGTTACAAGCTGGTGCTGGTGATGCCCGAAAGCATGTCGATCGAGCGTCGCCGGCTGATGCTCGCCTATGGCGCGACCTTCGACCTTACCCCGCGCGAAAAGGGGATGAAGGGTGCGATCGAGCGTGCGATCGAACTGGTCGAACAAACGCCGGGTGCCTGGATGCCGCAACAGTTCGAAAACCCTGCGAACATCGACGTCCATGTCCGCACCACCGCTCACGAAATCCTCGCCGATTTTGCCGACACGCCGATCGATGCGATCATCACCGGCGTCGGCACCGGCGGTCACATCACCGCGGTGTCGGAAGAATTGAAAAAGAGCTGGCCCGGCCTGAAGGTCTATGCGGTCGAGCCCGAGGCATCGCCGGTCATCTCGGGCGGCCAACCCGGCCCGCATCCGATTCAGGGCATCGGTGCCGGCTTCGTGCCGCGCAACCTGCATACCCAGGCGATCGACGGCGTGGTGAAGGTCGCCGCCGAAGCCGCCAAGGAAATGGCACGGCGCTCGGCGCGAGAAGAGGGCATGCTGGTTGGCATTTCGTCTGGCGCGACATTGGCTGCGATCGCGCAGAAGCTGGCCGATCTGCCCTCCGGCAGCCGGGTGCTGGGGTTCAACTATGACACCGGCGAGCGCTACCTGTCGGTCCCCGACTTCCTGCCCGAATGACGGGGGCGAAATAAGCCACCGTCACCCCGGACTGGTTCCGGGGTGACGGTGGGGCGCTCAGAGCGGCCCTTTTTCCTTCTCCCAGCCGCCCGAACCCTGTGACAAGGCCCGCATGAATCCACCCCCTTCTCCGAAGACGCCCATTATTCGTGCGATCCTGGCGGTGCTCGCGTTGCTGGCGGTGCTGGTGCCTGCGATCATCGTCGCCACCGCGCCGCCGATCATGCCCGTCGAGCGCAAGGTCGCGCGCCCGCAGCCACGGGTCATCCCCGCCGCCGAACTGCCTCCGGTAGAGCCCACAGCCTTCGTGGCGCTCGATCCCGTCGACGCACGCCGCTTCAACGCCACGGTGCCCTTTTCGAGCGCGCCAAACCTGCCCGCGCGCCCTTTCAAGATCGCCGGCGCGCCCGACAGCATCGCCCGGGCTACTGACTGCCTCACCGCCGGTGTCCTGTATGAATCGGGCGATGACCCGGTCGGCCAGCGCGCGGTTGCACAAGTCATCCTCAACCGCTTGCGCCATCCCGCCTTTCCCAAGACCATTTGCGGCGTGGTGTTTCAAGGTGCCGAACGCTCAACCGGCTGCCAGTTCACCTTCACCTGCGACGGTGCCCTCGCTCGCCGTTATGCCGATGCCGCATGGGGCCGCGCCCGCGAGATCGCCGCCGCCGCGCTGGCTGGTCAGGTCGACAAGCGAGTGGGCACCGCGACCCATTACCACACCGATTGGGTCGTCCCCTATTGGAGCAGCAGCCTCGACAAGATCAGCGAAGTGAACACCCACTTGTTCTTCCGCTGGACCGGATGGTGGGGAACCCCGGCGGCGTTTCGCGGAGAATATGCCGGCGTCGAACCACTGATCGCCAAGCTGAAGGGCATCGCCCCCGCCCACGGTGCCGAAGCTACTACCGGCACCCCCGCGCTCGATGTCACCGCGATCGGCGAAGCCGACTTGCCCGCGCCGCTCGCAGGCGATGCCGACAGCTTCGTCATCACCCTAGATCCCTGGATCGCGGCGAACGACTTCCCCGCCTATGCGCTGCGCGTCTGCGGCGATCGGCCCTATTGCAAGCTGCTTGGCTGGGTCGATCCAGTCGACACGCCAAAGACCCTGCCAGCCGAACCCACCGTCATGGCGCGCATGGCGTTCAGCTATCTGCGCGATACCAAGGGCGGTTTTGAAAAGGCGCTGTGGAACTGCGAGCGCTATATTCGCGCCGCGCCTCAGCAATGTATGAAGCGCCAGATGCTGCCGCCGCCCAGACCCGAGCCATCGGTCCCCAAGTCCGAAGCCTCGCCGCTGACCGGCATCCGCCGCAACAGCGAAATGCCCGCCCCCTCGCAGGGACCGGCACTTTCACTTCCGCCCGCCAAAACGCCCGCGACGCCGCTTTGACGGCAGCGCCGCCGCGCCTTCAGGCCGCCAGGAACATCTCGGGCGACAGCGCCATGATCGCTTCGCTGCCCCCCTCGATCTTGCGGCGAAGCGCGCCGGTATCGGGCATCACCCGCTCGGCATAGAAGCGCGCGGTGACCAGCTTGGTCTCCAGGAACTTGGTGTCGCCTTCGCCCGCTGCCAGCAGCATGTTGGCGGCGCGCACCATCCGCAGCCACATCAGCCCGGTCGCGACGATTCCCATCATGTGCATGTACGAATGCGCGCCGGCCCCGACATTGTTCGGGTTCTGCATGCCATTGGCCATGAACCACATCGTCGATGCCTGCAGATCGCCCAGCGCCTTTTCCAGCCGCCCGGCAAACTGCGCGGTTGCTTCGTCCTGCGCCTTGGCATCGGCGATTTCGTCGCCGACCAGCTTGAAGAACGCCTGCACCGCCCGGCCGCCCTTTTGCGCCAGCTTGCGCCCGACCAGGTCCATTGCCTGGACGCCGTTGGTGCCTTCATAGATCATCGCGATCCGCGCATCGCGGACATATTGCTCCATGCCCCATTCGGCGATGTAGCCGTGGCCGCCATAAACCTGTTGCGCGTTGGTGGCGATGTCATAGCCCTTGTCGGTGCCATAGCCCTTGATCACCGGGGTCAGCAGCCCGATCAGATCGTCGGCCATTTCGCGCTCTTCCTCGGTCGCGGCATTGTGCGCCAGATCTACCTGCAACGCACCCCAAAGACACAGCGCGCGAAGCCCCTCGGTCAGCGCCTTTGCCTCCATCAGCATACGGCGGACATCGGGATGGACGAACAGCGTATCGGCCTTTTCGGCGGGTTCGGCAGCGCCGGTCAGCGCGCGCCCCTGCCGCCGATCACCGGCATAGGCCACCGCGTTCTGATACGCGGTCTCGGCAACGCCAAGTCCTTGCAGCCCCACGCCCAGCCGCGCCGCGTTCATCATGATGAACATCGCGGCAAGGCCTTTCATCTCCTCACCCACCAGCCAGCCGGTCGCGCCGTCATAGTTCATCACGCAGGTCGAATTGGCGTGAATCCCCATCTTGTGCTCGATCGATCCGCAGGTCACCGCATTGCGCGCGCCAAGCGACCCGTCGTCGTTCACCATCACCTTTGGCACCACGAACAGGCTGATCCCCTTCACGCTGTCGGGCGCGCCGGGGGTCTTGGCCAGCACCAGATGGATGATGTTCGACGTCAGGTCATGCTCGCCCGACGAGATGAAAATCTTGGTGCCGGTGATGCTGTACGATCCATCGGCATTGAGTTCGGCCTTGGTCTTGATCAGGCCCAGATCGGTGCCGCATTGCGGCTCGGTCAGGTTCATCGTGCCGCCCCATTCGCCCGACACCATTTTGGGAACATACAGCTCCTGCTGTGCCAGTGATCCCTTGGCCAGCAGCGCGGCGATCGCGCCGTGAGTCAGCCCCGGATACATGGCGAACGCCATGTTGGCGGAGATCATATATTCCTCGAACGCGGTCGATACGACGTGCGGCATCCCCTGCCCGCCAAACGCCTCGGGCGCGGCAAGCGTCGCCCAGCCGCTGTCGACGAACTGGCGATACGCCTCCTTGAAGCCATCCGGGGTGGTCACGCTGCCATCGGCATGGCGCGTGCAGCCCTGTTGATCGCCCGAAAGGTTGATCGGGAACAGCACTTCGGCGACGAACTTGCCGCCTTCCTCCAGCACCGCGTTGACCACATCGGGCGTCGCATTGGCGAAGCCGGGCAGATTGGCGTGTTTGTCGAGGTGAACGACATGGTCGAGGATGAAGCGCGTATCGCGCACGGGCGGCGTATATTGCGGCATGATTCTCTCCGGTCAGTCTTTGGTAATTGCCTGACCATCGACGACGGTCAGGAAGGCGTTGAGTTCGGCGATCGCTTCGTCGATGTCGTGCTTTTGCGCCTCGAGCGCGGCGACGCGCGCGCGGCAGCGCTCGATCGTCACCTGCCGCTGCACCCGCCGGCCATCGCCGACGTCGTACAGGTCGATCATTTCGCGGATTTCACCCAGGCTGAAGCCGACTCGCTTGCCGCGCAATATCCAGGCGAGCCGAGCGCGGTCGCGATGCGAATAGATGCGCGACAAACCGCGCCGCTCGGGAGCGATCAGCCCCTCATCCTCGTAAAAACGCAGCGCGCGGGCGGTGACGCCGAATTCGGCGCACAGGTCCGAGATCGTAAAGCACTCAAGATCCTGGCGCGGCGCGATCGGCGCAAGCGCTGTCGTGGAGGAAAGCGCGTGAGGCATGTCCGATACATACCCTCCGCTTACGTAAACGTCAACTACCCAACGTCATCATCGCACAACATCCGCCCGCGCGGATCGCGCAGCGCCAGAGCCTCGGCATCAACGCCCGACATGCGATCGACGGTCAGCGCGCCAAGCGATGCCCGCGACCGGCAAAGCGCCTTGCAGGTGGCCGGCAGCCTCGCGGGGAAAACGATCCGCTCGTCGGCAATGGTCGCATCGAACGCGCACCCCTTTTCCAGCTCGATCCGCAGGACGGTATCGGCACGAGTCGCGGTCCCACGCCCCGAGCAATCCATGCCCTGGCCATAGTCCACCAGCGCCCCGATCCGGTACGTGCCGCCGTCGCCGATCAGGCAGAGCCGATCGGTATCGCGGGCATACAGGCCCGCCAGGCTGGCATCATCGGGGTCGCGCACCAGCCCCCGCTCGATCGCTGCGGTCTCCAGATCGGGTGGCCCGGCCGACCCATCCCTGGGCGCGCCGTCCGAGCAACCAGCCACCGTCAAAGCCCATAGTAAAAATGCGCACGATGCTAGCCGGACCGCCATCTTCACGGCGCCCCCGGCACCTCGGCATCGCTCGCTGGCTCCAATCCTTGCGCTGTTACCCGCCGATAGAAACAGCTCCGCGCGCCGGTGTGACACGCCGGCCCCACCGGATCGACGATCAGCCACACCGCATCCTGATCGCAGTCGATCCGAATATCCCGCACCCGCAGCACATGCCCCGACGTTTCCCCCTTCTTCCACAGCCGCCCCCGGCTACGCGACCAGAAGGTAGCTTCGCGGCTGGCGATCGTCGCCGCCAGCGCTTCGGCATTCATATGCGCCAGCATCAGCACCTCGCCGCTGGCAGCATCGGTGGCGACGGCGGTGATCAGTCCCGCAGCATCATATCGGGGGTCGAGCGTCAGCCCGGTATCGCGATTATCCATCGCCCGGGTCTAGCCAGCGATCGCTGCCGCTTCAATCGACACGGCATCGATCGCCGCAGGCAGCGGTTGGCAATACCACCCGATCAGCATCGCCCAATCGTCCCAATATTGCACCGATCGGGCTATTTGCCATTCGGGTCGTCGCGGTTGTTACAAACAGGCGACAAAGCCCGATCGACTGCCTATATGGCGGCGAAACCCACCATAAAAGCATTGGCCGTATGCGAACCACAAACCCGTTCGACGACGACAAGCTACGCGAGGAATGCGGTGTTTTCGGCGTGTCGGGCACCGACAGCGCCGCCGCTCTCGTGGCGCTTGGTCTCCACGCATTGCAACATCGCGGGCAGGAAGCTGCCGGCATTTCGAGCTATGACGGCGTTCAGTTTCACACCCACCGTGCGATGGGGCATGTCGCGGGCAATTTCGACCGCGACGACATTATCCGCCAATTGCCCGGCAATGTCGCCGCCGGCCATGTCCGCTATTCGACCACCGGCGAGACGGCGCTTCGCAACGTCCAGCCGCTCTACGCCGATCTGGCGAGCGGCGGTTTCGCGATCGCGCACAACGGCAACATCTCGAACGCGATGCGGCTCAAGCGCGATCTGGTTCGCCGCGGCTCGATCTTCCAATCGACCAGCGATACCGAAGTCATCATCCACCTGGTCGCCACGTCGAGCTATCGCTCGCTGCTCGATAAGTTCATCGACGCGCTGCGGCAGGTCGAAGGCGCCTATTCGCTGATCTGCATGACGCCCGAAGGGATGATCGCCTGCCGCGATCCGCTCGGCATCCGCCCGCTGGTGATGGGCCGCCTGGGCGACAGCGTCATCTTCGCGTCGGAGACGGTCGCGCTCGACGTGGTTGGTGCAGAATTCGTCCGCGCGGTCGATCCGGGCGAGTTGGTGATCGTCCAGGGCGACGACATCCGCTCGATTCGGCCCTTCGCGCCGGTCGCGCCGCGCCCGTGCATCTTCGAATATGTCTATTTCTCGCGCCCCGATTCGATCGCCGAGGACCGCTCGATCTATTCGGTGCGAAAGGCGATCGGCGCGCAGCTGGCGATCGAGAATCCGGTCGAGGCCGACCTCATCATTCCCGTTCCCGATTCGGGCACGCCCGCGGCGATCGGCTATGCCCAGCAATCGGGCATTCCTTTCGAGCTAGGCATCATCCGCTCGCATTATGTCGGGCGCACCTTCATCCAGCCCGGTGACAAGGTCCGACATCTGGGCGTGAAGCTCAAACACAACGCCAATCGCGCGCTGATCAAGGGCAAGCGGGTAGTGCTGATCGACGATTCGATCGTCCGCGGCACCACCAGCCTCAAGATCGTCGAAATGATGCGCGAGGCGGGCGCTGCCGAGATTCACATGCGGATCGCCTCGCCGCCGACGCGGCATAGCTGCTTCTACGGCGTCGACACCCCCGAGCGCGCCAAGCTGCTCGCCGCCAAGTTCGACGTCAGCGGCATGACCGATTTCATTCACGCCGACAGCCTTGCCTTCGTTTCGATCGACGGGCTCTACAAGGCGCTGGGCGAAGCAAGCCGTGCCGAAATCCGCCCCAAATATTGCGATGCCTGCTTCACCGGCGATTATCCCACGACGTTGACCGACCAGGATGAAAGCTCGCCGGTCGAGCAATTCTCGATGCTGGAAGAGCGCGTCGGCTAACCCACGATATGAGGACTGCATGACCGAAAAGCCCCTTTCCGGCCGGCTGGCGCTCGTCACCGGTGCCAGCCGCGGCATCGGTGCAGCCACCGCGCTCGCGCTTGCCGATGCGGGTGCGCATGTGGTGCTGACTGCGCGCACCACCGGCGGCCTCGAAGAGATTGAGGACAAAATCTACGCCGCCGGCGGCAACGCGACGATCGCGCCGATGGACCTGACGCAAACCGACAGCGTGGTTCGCCTGGCAGGCGCGATCCACGAACGCTGGCAGCGACTCGACATCCTGGTGCTCAACGCAGCGATGCTGGGTTCGCTCAGCGCCGTCCCGGCGATCGACATGAAGGAATGGTCGAAGGTCTTCACGCTCAACGTCACCGCACAGGCAGCATTGCTCGCATCGTTCGACGGCCTGCTGCGTGCCTCCGACGGTGCCCGCATCATCGGCCTGACGTCGAGCGTGGGCCGCACCCCGCGCGCCTATTGGGGCACCTATGGCGCGTCGAAGGCGGCGTTCGAAACCCTGCTTGCCAGCTATGGCGAGGAAGTGCGGAACATCACCAACATCCGCACCGCGATTCTCGATCCCGGCGCGACCCGCACCAAGATGCGCGAGCGCGCCTATCCCGGCGAAGACCCCGCCAGCGTCAAGCCGCCCGAAACCGTGGCGGCGCGCATTCTGGCGATGGCGATCGACGGGTTCGAGGCCAACCACAACGAACGCATCGACTGACATCGACCAAGCACCGCGCGTCGGCTATGTCGCCTGTTTCACGGCCTCCAGCGCGCGTTCGCGCGCGGCGCGGTGGCCGATAATCTTGGCGGGGTAGCCGGCGGGGCGGCAGCCATATTCGTCGGGATCGTGGACGCCCGGCCCACGGATATGGGCAAGCTCGGGCACCCAGCGGCGGATGTAATCGGCGGCGTCGAACTTTTCCGACTGCACCAGCGGCGCCATGATCCGCACGAACATGTTCGAATCGATACCGGTCCCCGCAACCCACTGCCAGTTCACGGCATTGCTGCCATAATCGGCATCGACCAGCGTGTCCCAGAACCACCGCTCCCCTGCGCGCCAATCGATCAGCAGATGCTTGATCAGGAAACTGGCGGCGATCATCCGCACGCGATTGTGCATCCATCCGGTCGCCCATAGCTGGCGCATCCCGGCATCGACGATCGGATAGCCGGTTCGCCCGCGCTGCCACGCGCGCAATTCCGCAGGCGAATCGCGCCACGGCATCGCATCGAATTTGGGCCGGCCGTTGGTATAGGCATAGTCGGGACGTTCGAGCGTCACGCCCTTGGCGAAATCGCGCCAGGCCAGTTCCTTGTGAAAGGTGGTCGCCTTTTCCCCGCCGCCAGCCAAGCCCCACGCATCGCGCGGCGAAATCTCGCCAAAATGCAGATGCGGCGAAAGCCTGGAACTACCCTCGACCGAGGGAAGGTTGCGCGCCTCGTCATAGGCTTCGACATGATCGGCAAACCGCCGAGCAATCGCACGGGCGGCATCCTCGCCCGGCTGCCAGTCGGCAAAGCCAGCCGACCAATCGGGATCGGTCGGCAACAGCTTCCAGTCCGTCAGCGTGTCGCTATGGGGCCAGGTATCCGGTGCCTCGATCGCCTCTGGTATCGGCAATCCGGGCTGGGGCGGCATTTGCTGCGCCAACGCCTTCCAGAATGACGAATAGATTTTGAACAACCCGCCCGATCCGGTGGTCACCGCCTCGATCCGCGCCAGATGGTTGCCGTCATGCACGCACAGCTGGTCGCCAAGCGCCGCCTCTGCATTCAGCCACCACGGCTCATAATGGTGCAGCGCATGGATGCGATCGGCCCCGGTTTCGTCGAGCAGCTTGCGAAGCTGGCTCACCGACTTGCCGCGCCGAAGGATCAATCGCGAACCCTTGGCCTCCAATGCCTTGGCCAGCGCCACCAGCGAATGATGCAGCCACCAACGCTGCGCCCCGCCAATCCGCCAGTCGCCCGGCGCATCGTCGTCGAGAATATAGACCGGGATCACCGCGCCTTCGTGCGCGGCGGCGACCAGCGCCGGCTGGTCGTGCAGGCGCAGGTCTTGCCGGAGCCACAGGAGCGAGGTCATTCCTGCTCCCCTCCCGCTTGCGGGAGGGGTTGGAGGTGGGCGTGTTGGCGACGAAGATACATCATTTCGACATGCCCTCCCCCAACCCCTCCCGCAAGCGGGAGGGGGA
>NZ_JROH01000069.1 GCF_000786205.1 Sphingomonas sp. 37zxx
GGATGGGACTGTCGGACTTCACCGACATGGCAGATCTTGCGGTCACGGTCGCCGGGGTTCCGCTCGATCACCGGCTCTATCACTTCCGTCTCGTCTGGTCGGGGTTCGAGCATGCCCATGTGATCCTGGGCGGCGAGAGCTATGTCGCGCTCGCCCAGGGGCTGCAGAACGCGCTGTGGGCCCTGGGTGGCAGAACGACAAAGCCTTTGGCCTTGTCGGACCGTTTGACGATTTCGATGGTCCATTTGCCGATCCGCCGCAACGCTTCGCGCAGCTTGTCACCAGCATAGCCGCCATCGGCGAACACATGGCGTAGCCACGGGAAGCGATGGATGATCTGCTCCAGCACCAGCGGCGCGCCGTCGCGGTCCTGGATGTCGGCGGTGTGGATTACGGCATGAACCAGATTACCTTCGGTGTCGGTCAGGATGTGACGCTTGCGGCCCTTGATCTTCTTGCCCGCATCATAACCCCGTGGCCCGCCGCTTTCGGTGGTTTTTACGCTCTGGCTGTCGATTACTCCCGCGCTGGGCGAAGCCTCGCGGCCATGCACCTCGCGTGATGCCATGAGCAGGCAATGGTTGATTGATTGCCACAGTCCGGTGTCGCGCCACAGGTAGAACCAACGGCGCACCGTCGAGACCGGCGGGAAGCCCGGTGGCAGCATCCGCCATGGCAAGCCACCGCGCAACAGATACAGGATCGCCTCGACGATCCGCCGCATCGGCCATTTGCATGGACGGCCCACGAACGATGGTGGTGGTATGAACGGTGCCAAAATCGCCCATTCAGTGTCGGTCAAATCGCTTGGCAAAGCCAGGCCCGCGCGGCCATACTGAGCCCGAGTGGTGTCAGTCCACATCGTTGATCTCCGGAAGTTTGTTGCAAAACCCCGTGAATCAGCGACTTGGGAAGGCGTCAAGCTAAGCCTTTGATACCAGTCAACTTAACTTCGGATCAGGCTCTCAAGCGCACCTGCCCAGGCCCAGGGGTCAATGTCGCCGCAGCCAAAGCGGGGCAATTGCGCGCCCCGCTGGTCGGATGTCCTAAAGCCCGGCGGGCCGCGGACTGACACATGCTATCCTGGCCGTAATGCAAAGCCGACATATTACCCCGGGGGCCGCGAATGTGGCGATGGCTATTACAGGAGCGCGGGTTGGTGCGTTCCGGGCGAGAAGAAATTCATCAAGGCTACTGCTGTATCGGCACCATCATCGGCCCAGCGCGCCGCAGGCGAAGCGACAGCATCGGCACCGGATTGCCCAGCTCCCGGTGCAAGCCAGGCCGGGGAATCGGCCGGTGTCCGATTGGGCGGCCTGATGGGTGGTCGCTCGGGAAAAGCTGGCCGTGCAGTTGCCGCCCTCGTCGATACGTTCGCTGGCATCGCACAACCACGCCAGCGTCACGAGGACAGGCGATTGTGGCCGTGCCGGGCCGGCACCATTGCCCGCTTGCCCGGAGCGTGGGCTGTCTACCTTCGATCGGGAAGCTCACCATGGACTCGGGTCGCGATTGCCGGGGGTTGGCAAGGGTTGTCGGTGTTCCGACACGATGAACCCGCTGCTACCTTCCACCCGGCTATATCTGGCATGCGCGGATCGGCCCGCGCGATCATGTTCGGTACGGACGTCTGGCGGGTATCCGCAACCGCCGATGCCATCGCAAAGGCGCCGACGGTTTCACCGATCAACAACAGCGACGGATCATCGCCGCTGATCGTTTCGACCAGAAACGCCAGCGCCGACAGCGGCCCGCGCAGGATGCGTTCGTCGGGCAGCGATACGTTGACCGCGACCAGCACTGGGGTTTCGGGTGTGCGCCCCGCCGCGATCAGCCGGCGCGCTACTTCGCCGGCGGCGGCAGCGCCCATATACACCGCAAGCGTCGATTCGGGGGCGGCGAGTGCGTTCCAGTCGAGGTCGAGCGCTTCGTCTGCACGGGCATGTGCCGTCACGAAAGTCAGCTTGCGTGCCATCCCGCGCAGCGTCAGCGATATGCCCGCCGATGCGGCGGCGGCGCTGGCGGTGGTGATGCCGGGGCAGATCCGCACCGTGATGCCGCGTTCGGCGAGATGGTGAATCTCCTCGGTCGAACGCCCGAAGATCGACGGGTCGCCGCCCTTCAGCCGCACCACGCGCTTGTCCGCAAGCGCGGCGGCGGCGAGCAGGTCGTTGATCGATCGCTGGTCCTTCGAATGACGGCCCGATCGCTTGCCGACATATACGCGCGCGGTCGCTGGCGGAATCAGCGCCAGCACGCCGGGGCCGACCAGCGCATCGTAAAAGACGATATCGGCCGCCGCGATCAGCCGTTCGGCCTTGCGCGTCAGCAGTTCGGGGTCGCCGGGGCCGGCACCGACCAGCCAGACCGATCCGGGGGCGAAATCATGCGGCATGGTGTGATCCTTCCGAAGCGAGCAGGCGGGCGAGCGCCGGGCGGCACGACCCGCAATTGGTCCCTGCGCCCAAAGCCGCGCCGATCGCGGCGACATCGACCAGTCGCTCCTGTGCGATCGCGTGCAGGATCGTTTGCAGCCCGACATCGAAGCAGGCGCAGACGATCGGGCCGCGATCGACCTGCTCGCCCGGTGCACGGCCCGCGAGCAGGTGCGGCGCGGCGACCGCCTCGCGCAGTTGATCGACCAGCCAATCGCGCGGGGGCAGGGTGCCGTCGCGGGTGACGAACAATGCCGCCGCAAGCCGACCGTCGATCAGAATCGCGACGCGCCGCGATCCCTTGGCGGCGTCGGCGGCTTCGATCCGCTGGCCATGCGGCAACAGCCGGTCGAGCGCGGCGGTGTCGCCATCGCCCGCCAGATCCCAGGCGGTGCCGCAGGGGACCGCGATCCGGGTCGCCCATAGGCAGTCGGGGCGCGCTTCGAGTTCATCGCGGACGATGAGGAAACCGCGCCAGGCGCAGGCCACCGCCTCGATCCGCGCCGGGGTCGATTTGAACCCCGGCTGGCCCGAAAACGGATCGGCGAGCGCGCGTGCCAGCAGCCCGGTGCGCCCGCCGCTTGCCTGCTGATCGGTCCAGTGGATCGGCACGAAGACTTCGCCCTCGCGCTGGGTGGCGACGATGCTGGCGCGGTACAGGCTGTCGCCTTGCGGTGTCGCAACCCGGACCAGGCCGCCATCGGCGATGCCAGCGCCGCGCGCATCGTCGGGGTGGATTTCGGCCATCGGCTGCTCGCGGTGGCGCGCCAGCTTGGGGCTGAGCCCGGTGCGAGTCATCGTATGCCATTGGTCGCGGTAGCGGCCGGTGTTGAGCGTCAACGGCCAATCGGCGAGCGGCGCGGCGATCGGCTTTTGCACGACCGGCACCAGCCGCGCGCGGCGATCGGGGGTCGAAAAGCAGCCATCGGCAAAGGGCGTGTCGCCCCAGCGAAACGGCGTCATCGCGTCATATTCAGCATTGCCGCCGCCCGATCGGCCGGGCAGCGTGAACAGCCGCTCGCCGTCATTTTCATAGGTCGACAGCCGGCAATGCTCGCGCCAGATGTCTGCGGGGCGATCATAGGCGAAGGCGGTGCGCCACCCCATCCGCCGCGCGACCTGGGTGACGATCCACCAATCGGGCCTGGCGTCGCCGGGCGCGGGCAGGAAGGCGCGCTGGCGGCTGATCGTGCGATCCGAATTGGTGACGGTGCCGTCCTTCTCGCCCCAGGCGGTGGCGGGCAGGCGGACATGCGCGTGGAGCGAGATATCGGTCTGCGCGATCACATCGGAAACGACGACGAACGGGCATGCCGCCAGCGCATCGCGCACCCGGCCGGCATCGGGCATCGACACCGCGGGGTTGGTCGCCATCACCCACAGCGCCTTGATCCGCCCTTCGCCCACTGCGCGGAACAGATCGACCGCCTTCAGCCCCGGCTTGGTCGCCATATTGGGCGCGGCCCAGAACCGCCCGACCCGCGCGACGTTTTCAGGTGCGAAGTCCATATGCGCGGCGAGGCTCGAGGCCAGCCCGCCGACCTCGCGCCCGCCCATCGCATTGGGCTGGCCGGTGATCGAGAAAGGCGCGGCACCGGGCTTGCCGATGCGACCGGTGGCGAGGTGGAGGTTGGTGATCGCGTTGACCTGATCGGTGCCCGACAGCGACTGGTTCACGCCCTGGCTGAACATCGTCACGGTGCGCGGGTTCGCCGCAAACAATTCGAAAAAGCGCCTGAGGTCTTGCGGCGGCACATCGCAGATGCGCGCCACCGACCACAGGTCGCTTCCCTCTCCAACCCGGTCCCAGAAATCCTCGGGCGTCGCGACATGCGCCGCCAGATAAGCGTCGTCGACTACGCCCGCCTCGCGGCACCAGGCGAGCAGCCCGTTCATCAGCGCTACATCGGTGCCCGGACGGATCGCCAGATGCAGATCGGCTTCGCCCGCGGTTTCGGTGCGGCGCGGGTCGATCACCACGAGCTTGGCCCCCGCCTCGCAGCGCGCGCGGATGCGCTGGTAAACGATCGGGTGGCACCACGCGGTGTTCGACCCGACCAGCACGATCAGGTCGGCGGCGTCGAGATCGTCATAGCTTGCGGGTACGACATCCTCGCCGAACGCGCGCATATGGCCCGCGACCGCGCTGGCCATGCACAGCCGCGAATTGGTGTCGATATTGGCCGAGCCGATAAAGCCCTTCATCAGTTTGTTGGCGACGTAATAATCCTCGGTCAGCAACTGGCCCGAGACGTAGAAGGCCACGCTGCCCGGTCCGTGCTGCGCGATCGTGTCGCGGAAGCGTTTGGCGACCAGGTCGAGCGCCTTGTCCCAGGTCGCGCGGCGCTTGCCGATCATCGGGTGGAGCAGCCGCCCTTCAAGCCCGATCGTCTCGCCCAGATGCGTACCCTTTGAACACAGTCTGCCGGCATTGGCGGGATGATCGGGATCGCCCGCGATTGTCGCGCTGCGCTCGCCGGTCGGGGTGGCAAGGATGCCGCAGCCGACCCCGCAATAGGCGCAGGTGGTGCGGATGCTCAAAGCCCTCTCCCCTCCGGGGAGAAGGTTGGGAGAGGGGCAGTGCGGAGGCGCCGCGGCTCCAGCCCCTCTCCCTGACCCTCTCCCCGGAGGGGAGAGGGAGAAGAATAGCGCGCCCTCACGCCGCCGCCTGCATCGTGCTTGCCCGGCAGATCAGCACCCGCCCGCCGCTCAGCTTCACCGGGATCACCGGTGTACACCCCTTGTCCTCCCCCAGCGCTTCGCCCGTCGCCAGCGCGATCCGCCAATTGTGCAGCGGGCAGGCGACCGCGCCGCCATGGACGATGCCCTGGCTCAGCCGCCCGCCCTTGTGCGGGCAGCGATCGGCGAGCGCGAAGACGCGGCCGTCGCCGGTGCGAAAGACCGCGATGTCGTCGCCGCCTTCGACCTGCACCGTGCGGCTGCCGCGCACCGGGATTTCATCGGCCCAGCCGATGTCGAGCCATTCACCGATCACGCCATTTCCTTCGTTGCATCATGCGGGGTGAAGCGCGCCATCGGCGCATGCTGTTCGCGCTCTGCCCCCGCCGCGCGCGCAGCCCAGGGGTCGTCCTGCAAAAACTGCTGCGCGAAGAGGAACCGTTCGGCGAGCGCATCGCGTCCCTCCGCGTCGTCGGCGATCCGCGCGCGGATATACGCGACGCCGACGCGCTCGATCCACGGCGCGGTGCGCTCGAGATAGCGCGCTTCCTCGCGGTATAATTGGATGAAGGCGGCGCAATAATGCATCGCCTCGGCCTCGGTGGCGACCTTGCACAGGAAATCGGTCGCGCGCACCTTGATCCCGCCATTGCCGCCGACCGACAGCTCATAGCCGCTGTCGACGCAGACCACGCCGAAATCCTTGATCGTCGCCTCGGCGCAATTGCGCGGGCAGCCGCTGACCGCGATCTTGAACTTGTGCGGCATCCACGAGCCCCAGGTCATCCGCTCGATCTTGACGCCAAGCCCGGTCGAATCCTGCGTGCCGAAGCGGCACCATTCGGAGCCGACACAGGTCTTCACCGTGCGCAGCGACTTGCCATAGGCATGGCCACTGACCATTCCGGCGGCGTTGAGGTCGGCCCAGACCGCGGGCAGATCCTCCTTCTTGATCCCGAATATATCGAGCCGCTGGCCGCCGGTGACCTTCACCATCGGCGCGTCATATTTCTCGACGACATCGGCGATCGCGCGCAGTTCGCGCGGGGTGGTCAGCCCGCCCCACATGCGCGGCACCACCGAATAAGTGCCATCCTTCTGGATGTTGGCATGCATCCGTTCGTTGACGAAGCGGCTTTGCTGGTCGTCGACATATTCGCCCGGCAGCGCGCACAGCAGATAATAATTGAGCGCGGGGCGGCACGACGAACAGCCATCGGGGGTCGACCAGTGCAGCTTCTGCATGACCTCGGGGATCGAGCGCATCTGCTGCGCCACGATTTCGCGGCGGACATCGTCATGGCCGAAGCTGGTGCAGTTGCACATCGTTCTGGGACCGGCTTCGACCGCGTCGCCCAGCGTGATCGCCAGCAGCGTCTCGACGATGCCGGTGCACGATCCGCACGATGCCGATGCCTTGCACCCCGCGCGCACCGCATCCAGGCTGTGCCCGCCGGCTTTGATACAGGCGACGACCTGTCCCTTGGTCACGCCGTTGCAGCCGCAAATCTCCGCGGTATCGGAAAGCGCTGCAACGGCGGCCTTAGGGTCCGCCGCGCCCCCTCCCGAGGCGAAGGCTTGGCCAAAGATCAGCATGTCGCGGATCGCGCCGATATTCTCGCCGCGCTTGAGCAGGTCGAAATACCAGCCGCCATCGCCGGTGTCGCCATACAGCACCGCGCCGACGATGCGGTCGTCCTTCACCACCACGCGCTTGTAGATGCCGCGTGAGGCGTCGCGCAGCACGATGTCTTCGGCACCGTCGGTGCCCGAGAAATCGCCCGCCGAGAAGACGTCGAGCCCGGCGACCTTGAGCTTGGTCGAGGTCACCGATCCGCGATAGCCACTGTGGCTGCCGACCAGCCCGTCGGCGAGCGCGCGGCACATGTCCCACAGCGGCGCGACCAGCCCATAGACCTGGCCGTCATGCTCGACACATTCGCCGACCGCGAGGATCGCGGGGTCGCTGGTGACCATATGATCGTCGACCTGGATGCCGCGCCCCACCGCCAGCCCGGCGTCGCGCGCGAGTGCCACCGAGGGGCGGATGCCGACCGCCATCACCACCAGGCTGGCGGGGATCAGCGTGCCGTCCTTCAGCCGCACCCCCTCGACCGCGTCGGTGCCGACGATCTCGGCGGTGTTGGCCTGGGTGAGGATCGTCTGGCCGCGCGCTTCGAGCGCCGATTTGAGCAGCCAGCCTGCCGCCTCGTCGAGCTGGCGCTCCATCAGCGTCGGCATCAGATGGATCACCGTCACCTTCATGCCGCGCAGCGTGAGCCCATGCGCCGCCTCCAGCCCAAGCAGTCCGCCGCCGATCACCACCGCGTCGCCGCCCTTGCCTGCGGCGGCCAGCATATGATCGACATCGGCCATGTCGCGAAAGGTGATGACCCCGGGCAGGTCCTTGCCGGGGACGGGAATGATGAACGGGTCCGATCCGGTGGCGATCAGCAGCCGGTCATAGCCGACCGTGCGCCCCGATCGTGCAGTCACGGTCCTCGCGGTGCGATCGATCGCCAGCACCGGATCGCTGGTGACCAGCTCGATCCCGTTGGCGGCGTACCATTGGCGATCGTTGATCACGATTTCGTCGAAGCTCTTTTCGCCCGCGAGCACCGGCGACAGCATGATCCGGTTATAGTTCACATGCGGCTCGGCCCCGAAGATCGTGACGCGGTAGCCGCTGGGATCGCGCGCGATCAGCTCTTCGATCGCGCGGCAGCCCGCCATGCCGTTGCCGATCACGACCAGATGTTCGCGTTCGGACGCGGCGGCGGGATGTGGTTGATGGCCCATTGGGTCGTCCAGCGGGAGGGGCAGGGGTGGGCGCATCAGATCCGCACCCCGGCAACGGTGGTCCAGCGCGCACGCCAACGCGGCTTGACCAGGGTCAGTCCGGCAAGCGCGATCAGCGACAGCGCGGCGAAGATCAGGAAGCCCGGCTGGAAGCTGCCGGTCCATTGCTTGGCAAGGCCCAGCGACGAGGCGAGGTAGAAGCCGCCGACCCCGCCCGCCATGCCGACCAGCCCGGTCATCACCCCGATCTCGGCGGCGAAACGCTGCGGCACCAGTTGGAACACCGCGCCGTTGCCTGCGCCCAGTGCGAGCATCGCCAGCACGAACAATGCGAGCGCGGCATCGACTCGGCTGGCCGCGCCGACTCCCGCCAGCGCTACCGCGGCGACCGCGAACACCACCGACAGCGTCTTGACCCCGCCGATCCGGTCGGCGAGCGCGCCGCCCATCGGCCGCACCATCGATCCGGCGAACACGCAGCCCGCGGTGCAATAGCCCGCCAGCACGGTATCGAGCCCGAACCGGTCGGTGAAATAGATCGGCAGCGACGCCGCCAGCCCGACGAACCCGCCGAAGGTGACCGCGTAGAACCCCATCAGCGACCAGGCATCGGCTTGCTTGAGCGGTTCGAGATATTCGGACAGGCGCTTGGGGGCAGGAGCGCCCGGCGCATCCTTGGCGAGCGCTAGATAGACGATCAGCACCAGCGTCAGCGGGATGCACGCGAGCCCCAGCACCGCGTTCCAGCCGAACATCTTGGCCAGCGTCGGCGCGAAGAGGGCGGCGAGCACCGTGCCCGAATTGCCCATCCCGGCAAGCCCCATCGCTTTGCCCTGATGTTCGGGCGGGTACCAGCGGCTGGCGAGCGGCAGCGCGATCGCGAAGCTCGCCCCGGCAAAGCCCAGGATCACCCCGAGCGCCAGTGTGCCGGCAAAGCTGTTCACCCCCAGTGCCCAGGCGCTGAATAACCCGCCGATGACGATGATCTGGCCGATCGCTCCCGACCGCTTCGGCCCGATCCGGTCGACCAGCAGCCCGTTGACGACGCGGAGCGCGGCGCCGGCGAGCGTCGGCACCGCGACCATCAGCCCCTTTTGCGCGGGCGTCAGCGCCAGCGCCAGGGCGATGTCGGGGGCGAGCGGGCCGAGCAGCACCCACACCATGAACGCGAAATCGAAATACAGGAACGCCGCGATCAGCGTCGGCTTGTGGCCGCTGTCCCAAAAGCTGCGGGTCGGTTCGTTCGGTTCGTCATGCCAGAAGGTCGTTGCCATGGTCGTGCCCCCATCTGCGATGGACAAAGAAAAAGCCGCCCCGACGGCGACCTTGCGGGCGCGTCGGAGCGGCTTCGTTGCCTGTGGACGACTATTCGGTCGTCCGACGCGGTTCGGTCCCTTCGTTGGAACCTTGCGCGGTTATCTCGTGCCGGGCTTCCTTGCCCGACGACGTGAAGATGACCGATTCGCAGGCGCGACGCAAGCGCCGTTTCGCAATCGCAGCATGATCAGGGCAATGCCTTCAGATAGCCCGGAATATCGTCGGGATCGAACGCGCGGTGATCGAAGAACGGGTCGCGCCCCAGGATCAGCCGCCCCTGCGTCGACCCAGCCGCGACTCCGGTGCCGCCGATCGCGCCTTCGATCTTGGAGCTGGCCCCCGGCAGCGGCGCGCCCGATCCGGCGAGCGCGGCGCGATAGACATCGGGCCGGAACACGCCTTGCGCAGTCTCCGCCTCCGCCGCCGAAAACGGCGTGCCGTCCCATCGGGTCATTTGCGAATAGAGCCACGCCGCCTGGCTGCGCCACGGGAAGTTCGCCGCCTCACGATATTGGAACATGAAATCGGGGACGTGGACCGGCTCGGCCCCCTGCACCAGTCGAACCCGATCGCCGATCGCGCGCGCGATCGGGTCGACCGGCGCGGCGAGATATTCGGGACGCGCGAGGATCGCGGCGCTTTCGGCCTGGCTGTCGGCATCGACGAAATGCGCGGCGGCGGCGTGCAGTGCGCGTATCAGCCGCGCGACGGTGTCGCCGCGCTGCGCCAGCGTGTCGGCGGTCATCGCCAGCACCTTCTCCACCCCGCGCCGCCAGATTTGCGCGGTGACCAGCGCGATCCGCCCGACTCCGCGGTCGACCGCAACGCTGTTCCACGGTTCGCCGACGCAGATGCCGTCGATCTCGCCCGCCGCCAGCGCATCGGCGGCGAAGCTGGGGCTGATCGTCACGATCTCGATGTCGACATCGGGGCGGATGCCGGCCGCAGCGAGCCAATAGCGCAGCATGTAATTATGGCTCGAATAGCGATGCACCACGCCGAAGCGCAGCCGCACGCCCGCAGCGGCACGCGCCAGCGCCAGTGTCTTGAGCCGCGCTCCCAGCACCACCGGATCGCCAAGCGACTCGTCGTCGAGCAGCCGGTCGGCCAGCGGCAGCGCCAGCGTGATCGCATTGCCGTTCAGCCCCAGCACGAACGGAACCGCCATCGCCACCGCCGGTCGCCCCCGCCCCAGCGCGGTCGCCAGCGCAAGCGGCGCGACCATGTGCGCGGCATCGGTATGCCCGTACAGCACCCGGTCACGCACCGTCGCCCAGCTCATATCCCGCACCAGCTCGATCTCGATCCCCTCGGCCCGCGCGAACCCCTGTTCGCGCGCCAGGATCGGCAGCGCGGCATCGACCAGCGGCAGGAAGCCGATTCGAACCCGGTCGAGCGCCATCACATGTCTCCCATCAACGCGTCGCTGGTGATGATCGCGTCGGCGATCTCGGCGATCCGGCGGTTCGACCGCATCGCCTGCGCACGCAGCAGGCCATAGGCTGCGGGCTCGTCGATGCCGCGCCGTTTCATCAGGATCGCCTTGGCGCGATCGATGGTGGTGCGGTCGGCGAGCGCGCTTCTGGCTTCGTGCAATTCGGCCTGCAGCCGCGCAAAGGCCTGGAAGCGGCGGATCGCCAGGTCGAGCACCGGCTTGATCCGCTGCTTGGCCAGCCCATCGACGATATAGGCCGACACCCCGGCATCGACCGCGGCCGCGGTCGATTCGGCATCGCTCTGATCGACGAACATCGCGATCGGCCGGTCGAGCGCGCGCGACACCGCGAAAAACTCCTCGAGCACGTCGCGGCTGGGGTTTTCGAGGTTGATCAGCACCACTTCGGGCGCCGCCGCCTCAAGCTGCGCCACCAGCCGCCCGCCGCTGTCGATGATCACCAGATCGTCGAGCCCTGCCTCGCGCAGCCCATCCGAAATGATCGCGGCACGCGTGGTGCTGGTGTCGATGATCGCGATCCGCATCGGTCCATTAGGCCGGGTTGGGCGGGGATGCCAACGGCTTCGTGGGCAGATTGTTTGACGCGAGACCCGGTGGTTGATTCAAGGCTTCCTTTTGGAGGCGGGCTTGGGCCGGGGCGATCTGAGCGAAGCTGAGGGGCGTGTTTTGAAGGGTTTGCTGCCGATTGATGCGGCAAACCGGGGGCCTGGGCCACCGCCCGAGGAGAACCGTTCGATCATTAACGGCATCCTGTGGCGGCTGCGCTGCGGCACGCCTTGGCGCGATGTGCTGCCCAAATATGGCAACTGGAACACGATTTACCGGCGGTTTCGGCGCTGGTGCGAGGCCGGGGTGTGGGAGGCCGTATCGGTCACGCTGGCCGAAAAGGGGGGCTCATCGACGCTCGCTTGGCCGCTCGCGGGGCGGGTTCACCAGTAAACTTCACTGTCTGGCCGATGCCCGAGGGCGACCGCTCGCCTTCCGCCTGACGGTTGGCGAAGCGGCCGATTGCAAGGCCTATGACACGCTGATCGCTTTGCCAGAGCGGCCCTAACAGGCTGCTGAAAAAGGGCTTGGCT
>NZ_JROH01000070.1 GCF_000786205.1 Sphingomonas sp. 37zxx
ATAGCCAAGCCCTTTTTCAGCAGCCTGCTAATCCGACGCGCAGGCACTCTACCCTCGGCTATCTCCCGCACCACGGACTTCGAGCAGCAGGCTCATATAGCCTTACCCGGTGTCGGCTAAACCGAGGGCAGCTCAGTTTGTTCGTACCCACAGTTACAGCTTTCACCCGTAGTGACCGTTCTGATTCAGCGGGGAAGCCCGGTCGGGGGTTGATGCGGCGTGCTGGATCAGCGCTTGCGCAACGTGACCGAATCCAGCGGCGCGCCCGTTGCGGTGAAGGCGCGGTAGGTCAGCGTCTTGGGGCTGACGTCGATCACCTGATACGCCTGGGTCCGCGACGCCGATTTCCTGGCCCAGGGCAGGCTGCCGACATCGTACATTTTCGGCCCCGCCACCGACACCGCATAGGTGGCACCGGCGTCGTCCGCCGCGGGGCCATCAGGGCCGATCGCGCCGCGCGCATAGCCATGATCATGGCCCTGCAGCACCAGATCGACGCGGTATTTGTCGATCAGCGGCTTCAGCGCCGCGCGCACCTTGGGATTGTCGCGATCGGGCTCGCTGGAAAATAGCGGGAAGTGCAGGAACAGCACCGTCCAGCGATTGGGATTGTTCGCCAGCCGATCCTCCAGCCACTGGACGATCGCCGCGCGCGCGGTTTCGTCGCGGTCGAGCTGCATCGAATCGATCGAGATCAGGCGCAGGCCCTGATAGTCGGTCGACCAGGTCGTCTCGCGCGTTTCGGGCAAGCTGGCCGGACCGTTGGCGGGCAGGGTGAACTGGCGGCGCCACTGCCCGTTGATCGACGAACCCGCGCGCGCCGCCGGATCCTTGACATATTCATGATTGCCCGGCGTCGGCATCTGCGGCGTCTGGGCATAGAGAAACCCGCCCGAGGCGAACCATTCGCCCCATTCGATGTCGCTGTCGTGCCGGTTGATGAGGTCGCCCGCATGGATCACGAACGCGGCGTCGCCCGCATGCCGAAACGCCATGCGCAGCGTGCGCGACGCTTGCGACAGCACATTATTCTGCATGTCGCCCATATAGATGAAGCGGAACGGCGCATTCGTCGCTGCGGCGGTGCGAAATTGCAGCCATTCGGACCAATGGGTGCCGTCGCCGACGCGGTAGGCATAGACGGTATCAGGGTCGAGCCCGGTCAGCACCGCCGAATGATAGGCAGCGCGAAAGGCCGCATCCTCACGCACCGGCAGCGTCGCATCGTCGGTGATGGCCGCAAGAAAGTTTGGCGTCTTGACATAATCGGGGCCAGCCGTCGCCTTGGCGAACTGCACCTGCCCGGCAAGGCCAGGTGCCGATCGCCAGGTCACCGCCATTTCGGTCGCCGGATCGGCGGTGAGCGTCAGGATGATCCGTTCGGGCTGCACGGTCGCAGGCGGCAGCGCCGGCGTCTGCTCCGCCGCTGCCTGCCCCGCCACCGCCGGGGCGGCCAAGACAGCGACGGCGGCAGCGGCGTGGAGCAGCAATAGTGCGGCGAGGCTTTGGTGGCGGGGTGTCATCGGCGGTCCCTTCAAAAGATCAGGTTGAAGCCGAGCGTCACGCTGCGCCCGTTCTTGATATAGGCGCGGCTGGCACCGTCGCCCGACGAGACCGTCTGCCAATAGGTATGCGCGTCGAACAGGTTCTGGACCTGAAGCTGAAGCGACGATTTGCTGACAAAAGTCTTGCGGAACGTCAGATCGACAAAGCCATAGGCCTGCTCATACGGATTATTCCCGAAATCATTGATGCCGCCCAGGAACTTCGACTGATAATTCCATGCGCCATAGATTTCCCAGCCCTTGCGCTCCCAGAACAGCTGCAAGTTGGCGATCGTCTCGGGCGTCTCCATCAGCGGCAGCGTATAGCCGTCGGGATGCCATGACAGGCCGGTTACCGCCTTCGACCGCTGAAGCGTCAGATTGCCGCCGACGCCCAGCGAGCTGAGGATGCCCGGCATCCAGTGCAGCCGCTGCTGCGCGCTGATCTCTACCCCGTAAACCTCTGCCGATTTGCCGTTGTTCGGCATCGAAATGGCGACGCCCGTGGGATCGACATTCTCGCCCAGCGTCCCGTCGCGGATGTTGCTCGACGAAGAGCGGAACAGGAAATTGGTGATCCGCTTGTAGTACAGCGCCACCGAATAGGCCCCGGTATTGCCCGCATAGCGCTCGAGCGAGAGATCGAGGTTAAGCGAATGCATCGGCTTCAGGTCGGGATTGCCCTGCTCGATGCCCATCAGCACCCATTCAGAGGTAGGGTTCTGCGTGCCGTTGCCATCGGGATCGGTGTCATAGCTGAACTCGCGCGCGCTGCTCATGCGCGCGATGTCGGGCCGGGCGAAACTGGTCCAGGCCGCGGTGCGCAGCTTGGTCTGCCGATCGAGGTCGATATTGACGTGGATCGACGGCAGCACGTTGGTGAAGCTCGAACGATCGGTGGTGTAGCGAGCGCCCTGCACCGGATCGAGGTTATAGGCATCGATCGTGTTGCGTGTCGCCTCCAGCCGCACGCCGGTGAGGATCGTGGCACGCCCGACCCGCGCGGTCGCCATCGCATAGCCCGAGATCACGCGCTCGTTGAACTTGAAGCTGTCTTCATTGGCGATCGTTGCGTTCGACGGATCGACCGCAAACCCTTCGAATATCGTGCTTTCGCCCCGTTCGGCGCGCTGGAGCTCAGCCAGCATCTTTTCATTGTCGATCGTCGTGCCCAACCGATAGAGGCCGCTATAGGCCCCGCCGAACAGGCTGTTCACGTCCTTGCCATGAAAAGCGGAAAAGTCGGCCAGCGTGCCTTCGGCATCGAGCTGAAGGAACGAACCTGCATAGGTTTCGCGGCGCGAATCATAGAATTTCGCACCGGTCTTGAGCGAATCGAGCCAGGTAATGTCGGGCTTCCATTCGGTGTTGAACTGCGCCTGCCACAGCTTTTCGCCGCTGCCGCCGATTTCACCCTCCAGGCTGCTGAACGCATATTGCGACGGATCCTGCACGCCTGCCAGCCCGGCGGGGTTGAGCAGCCATTTGGGAAAGCGTGAATCGTCGGCACTGCTGAACAACGCCCCGGTGTTGCCGAGCCAGCCATATTTGTCGCTGCGGAACTCCATCGTGTAGCCGTCGTCGAGATTGTCCTCCGACCGCGAATAGGAAACGTCATAGTCGATGGTGAACGCGCCGAGCCGCGACACGCCGCCTGCGTTGGCTGACGCCAGGTTGCCGGTCTCGTTTTCGGCTTCCCAGAAGCGGCGCAGGCGGAAGCCCTGCGGGTCCCAGGTGCCCGATCCGCCGTTCAGGCTGTAGAACGACCGGACCGATCGATCGGCATCGGTGATCCTGCCATCCCGGTCGCGGTCGACGATCTGCCCGGTGTTGTAGCTATAGATACGTCCAAGCCGGGCGTCGAAGCCGATCACGCTGTCGTCGGGCTGCGCCAGCGACTGGTCGCCGGTATTGACCTGCGACAGCCGGGTCGAGTTCCTGCCGGTGTCGTTGCGGAAATTGAGCCGGTTCAGGAATTCTTTTTTCTGATATTTGGCATATTGCCCGCGGATGTGCAGGTCGTGATTATCCGAGCGGAAATCGAGGCTGGTGTTGCCGCCCCAGCGCTTTACGTCGGTCTCGCCAAAGCCCAGGTTCATGCCGCGCAGCACGAATCGGTTGGGGTCCCAACCCAATGTTTCGCTGTCGCTGTACCAAGTGTCGGGCTGGTTATCGCCATCGACGCCATTCTGTTCGAATTGCGACTGGCGGCGGCTCCAATTGGCCGAGACATAGATGCCGAAATTGTCGCCGAACTGGTGCGATGCCGCCCCCGAAATCTGCCCTGATTTGCGATGGTCATATTTGTCGAGCATCCCGCCTTCGGCCGACAGCCGAAAATAGGTGGCGGCCTGGTCGAACGCGGTCGGTGTCGAAATATCGACCGAACCGCCCAGCGCGTCGCCGTCGCGATCGGGGGTCAGCGTCTTGTACACCGTGATCTGCTTGATGCCGTCGGGCGGCAGCACACTCAGCCGGACGCCGCGATAGAAGTTGTTGTCGCGCGACCCGGCACCACCCAGTCGCACGCCGTTGATCGAATAATTGTTCAGCTCGGTCGAAAGGCCGCGCACGGTGATGCGATCGCCTTCGCCCGTGGTCGCGCTGCGTACCGCATTGACGCCGGGCAGCCGCGCCAGTGCTTCGGACACGTTGTTGGCGGGCAGCTCGCCCATGTCATCGGCCATCACCGTGTCGGAAACGGTGGCGTTGTTGCGCTTGATGTCGAGCGCGCGCTCGACCGCGCCGAAATAGCCGATGATGACGATATCGTCTTCAGCCGACGCATTGGCGGTACCCTGCGGCGGGGACAGAGGCCGCGGTGCGGTGCTCGCCTGCGCGGTCGCTATTTTCGTTGCCGGCTTGGGCTTGGACGGTGCGGGCTTTATCGGCAACGGCTTGACGATGATCGAACCGCCCCGGCGGCGCGCATCGACATTGGCCCCGGCGACCAGCCGCGCCAGCGCGCGCTCTGCCGACAGCGTGCCGGTGACTGCCTGGCTACGGCGACCGCGCAGCGCGTCGGGCGAGGCGGCAACCGGAATGCCGGTGACGCGCGAATATTCCTGGAGCGCGCGGGCAAGATCCTGCGCCGGAATATCGAAGCTATAGTTTTGCGCGCCAGCAGCATGGGCTGCCGGTGCAATGCCAGTGCCGGCGGCAAGCGATGCAAGTGCGATCGCCAATGCCGATGCGGCAGGCGTAGTCAGTCGAAACATGGTGGAAAGGCCCCCGAATACGATGATCGTTACGGGGGAGAGACGGTGCGGACCTGCAAAACCCGACAATTATTTGTTGTTACATTTCCATTACTTATGAATGATGCTTCCGTGACATCCGATTTAGCGCGACACCGTGTAGCGCGTGCCGTCATAGCGCCAGCGCAGGTCGTGGATCGCCGCCAGCGCATCCAGCACGGCGGCAGGCCGATCGATCGGGAAGCGCCCCGTCACCAGCAATTCGCCCAGTGCGGGATCGGCGAACCCGATCGGGCGCGGCGATGTGCGATTGAGCCGTTCGACCAATTGCCACACCGGCGTGTCATTCGCCTCATACCATCCCTCGATCCAGCCGGGTTGGGCCATGCCGCCGCGCAAGCTGCGTACCCGATCGCCCGCCACCTCCAGGCCGCTGCCCGCCGGCAGCCGCCACCGCCGGCCCGCGCCCATGTCGACGCTGACCAGACCGCGATAGACCTGGATGACGCGCGTATCCTGATCCATCCGCTCGACATCGAAAGCCGTCCCCAGCACCGCGATGCTGGGACCGCCGGTGTCGACCGAAAAGCCCCGGACCTGCTCATGCGCGACGTCGAAATAGGCTTCGCCCCGGTCGAGCGCGACATGGCGCGACCATGGCGTGATCCGAACCGCGATCCGGGTCGCGCCATTCATGCGGATGGTCGATCCGTCGGATAGCGTCACGATCCGGGTAACCCCGCGCGGGGTGGCATAGGTCGATTGCTCGACCAGCAGGGGCGGGCCGAACAGCAACGCCGAAAACAGGCCGAGCGACGCAGCACTTGCCCCGGCGATTCGCCGCCACCCCATGCCTGATCGGCGCGCGGGATCGGGTCGATCATCATCGTTGCTCGCGACGCGCATGGTGGCCGTTTGGCTAAGTGCGTGTTCGAGGCTGTCCGATCGCCACACCGCACTCAGCCGCGCATAGGCCTCGACATGGCGCGGATCGGTCAGGATCCAGCGGTCGAATTCGGCGGCCAGCGCGGCATCCTGCAAAGGCTGGCGCATCCGATCGACCCACTGCGCCGCGTGCACGTCGATGTCGTGATTGTCGCCGCGCATCAGTCGTGCCCCACCAGATCGACGCCCGCCTGTTCGAGGGCGCGGCGCAAATCGATCATGCCGCGCGTGATATGTTTTTCCACCGCCTTGGCGCTGATCGACAGCGCTTCACCAATGGCGCGGCAGCTTTCATGTTGCAACCGGCGGCGGATCAGCACTTCGCGCCGAAGTGGGGGCATGCGGCGCAGGCAACGATCGAAGACCGCGACCGCGCGGCGCGAATCGAGCACCCGGTCGAGCGACGGCTCGTCGCTTTGCCAGTCCGAATCGATTTCGTCGGACAGCCGGCGCTCGCGGCGGTGCAGATCGACCAGCAGATTGTCGGCGATGCGAAAGGCCAGCGCGAACACGCTGCCAATCTGCTGCGCGCCGCTCAGCTCGACCAGCCGCGCGACGGTTTCCTGCGCGATGTCATCGGCAATATCATGCCGCCCGCCACGGCTGCGAATATAGCGCAACACCGCACCATGAACCGCGTCCCATCGCCGCGCGTGCGCCTGGTCCGACGGTTCTTGATCCGATGGCCGCCGGTCCGAGGGGCCTGAGTCCCGCGGCGGCGTTTCCAAGCCTCTGATCGACAGCACATGCCCCCCGGGTGCAGAAAGGCGCGGGGGTTAGCGTCCGCCGATGACAGTTTCGCGATAAGGGTCGACAGAAGGCTCGGATTCTGGGTTTGCTGGCTGCATCCGTGCTGTTCCTTCGTCACCTTTTCGACCCGCGGCTAAGCTCGCCGGCTTTTTTCGGTATGCCGATTTGCTTTCAAATGAGCAGATTGGTCAAGGCCGGCGACAGATACGCTTGTTCGTAGTTGACCGGGTCTATGCAGCGTGGGCGAATTTGAGCTGGTATCTGGCAGCTGCGATATTGACCATGCCGAGGAAGGTTAACCAATCCGTCCACGCCGCGTAAGAGCGCGCGCCGCTTGTTTCCGGACTGAATGCTTGGTCGAAAGTACGACGACAATCGGGTCGGCGCGCTCGAAGGCGATCCGACCTGATCATCTGCCAGCCATCAAATGCTGGAAAGTCCGCCTTAAAAATCGAGCCTTAGCGATGCCATTACGTTCCGACCGATGGCTGCGTCGCCGTTTTTGGAGATGATGTTGATTACGCCACCGGGCGAGTTCGACGCGAAGGTCGAGGACGAGCCGCCGCGGATCGCCTCGATCTGAGCGACGTTGAAATCGGCGCGCAGGAACGTGTCGCTCGCCATGTTGAAGATGTCGCCAAACTCGAGAACGGGCAGGCAATCTTCTTCAAGCTGCAGATATTTCGAGCCGCCCGAAGCCATCGGCAGGCCGCGCACGGTGGAACTGGAATTGCCGTCGCCGGTCGCTGATTCGACGCGAATACCCGGGATGGTGCGCAGAATTTCCGACAAGGGCAGCGGTCCGAGCTTGTCGATTTCGCTGCCGCGCAGCACGCTGGCCGATGTGGCGCTGTCCAGACGGTCGCGGCCCTTTGCCATGCCGGTGGTGATCATGCCCTCCGCCGGTGCCGGTGGCGCTTGTGCGGTGGTGGTTTGGCGAGGGCAATGACGGTAAGGCATCGGCGCCTCGGCGCGCGCGAGTGCGAACGGATAAGTAAGCCTGCGGCTTCTAAGTATTTGTCCTGAGGTGCCACGATCTGCCCGAGTTGCGGCGCAATTTTCAGCCCGCCGCACGTCCCGCGCTGCTTGTGCCACCTATAAGACCGTTATCGCTCCTCCTTGCCGCAGCAACTGGCAGTGCGCGTCGTGGCGCGCATGTGGGTCTGAATGGCGCAGAAACGGGACTATTCTCAAGATGGCTTTCTTGAACGATTGGACACTGTCTAAAAAGTTGCTGGTCGCATTCTCGGTGATCGGTGCGCTGCTGGCTGCGCTTGCGATGACCGGCGGCATGGCCAATCGCGAACTGTCGAGCATGGGGGACCGGCATGTTGCCCGGGGCCTTGCCGGTGTCACCGCGCTGTCAGAACTGCTCAATCTGGCGCGCGAGGAGCGCATCATCGTCTTATCGCACGCAACAACACGGTCCTCAGCCGCTGCCACCCAACTGGAAGAGCAGTTTGCCAAGGCCAATGTCGATTTGGTGGCAAAGCTGGATGCCTATGCCAAGATCAGCGGCGAAGATCTGGAGGAAGATGCAGCGAAGCTGCGCGCGTTGGCGGTGTCGCTGATCGACGTGAATACCCGGATTCTGGCCTCGAAGCGCGAGCAGCCTGATGCCACGCAGGCACTGATCGAGGGTGACGGCAGGGAGGCATCGGATGCCATGATCGCACAGGCCGATTTGCTGCAGCGCAAGACGTTGGAGCGATCGGAAGCGGCGAGCGTAGAGGGCCATAGCTATGCCAATAGCGCGCTGGGTTGGATGATAGCGCTGGCGATCATCTCGGTCGCGGGCATGGGCTATATCTGGTTCCTGCTATCGAAGACGGTTTCGAATCCCATGGCCGAGCTGGCGGGTGTCACGACGAAGCTAGCCAATGGTGCAAATATCGCGGTGCCGCATCGCGACCGGGGCGACGAGCTTGGCGCCATCGCCAAGGCGGTCGAGCAGTTCCGCGATTCAAGTGCCCAGCGCGCTATCGTCGAAGCGCGAGACGCAGCCGAACAGCAGACGGTTACCACGGCCCTTGGCGAAGCACTGCAGGCGCTGACCGGCGGCGACTTGACCGCGCAGATCACCGCAGACTTCCCGCCCGCTTATGCTGCGCTGAAGCATGATTATAATTCGGCGCTGTCGAGCCTGTGCGAACTGATTGGCGGCGTTACCGAAAGTGCCGATGGCATCCGTACCGGATCGCAGGAAATCGCCCAGGCTTCCGAAGATCTTGCCCGCCGTACCGAGGGCAATGCCGCCAGCCTCGAACAGACCAGCGCCGCGCTGGTGCAGATCGATACCCGGTTGAAGGCGACCGCGCAGGCTTCGGGCCAGACGGTTGGCCGTGCCGATCAGGCGATCTCCACCGTCGGCGGCGGCCGCGCCACTGCCGAAGAAGCCGTTGCCGCGATGGGGCGCGTGTCCGACAGTGCCAAGGGCATCGACAGCGTGATCGAGGGGCTCGACAAGATCGCGTTCCAGACGCGAGTTCTGGCGATGAACGCGGCGGTCGAGGCCGGACGTGCCGGCGATGCGGGCCGTGGTTTCGCGGTGGTTGCCGATCTCGTTTCGGCCCTCGCGATGCGCGCAGAGGAAGAAGCAAAGCGCGCCCGCGACCAGCTGACGCTCACCCAGACCGACATCGTCACCGCGGTGCAAGCGGTGCAGAAGGTCGACGGCGCGCTGGCGAATATCTCCAGCGATGTGGGGGAGGTGCATAAGTTGCTGGGCACGATGGCCGAAGACGCCACCGCGCAATCATCGGCGATCAGCCAGATTTCGGTGGCGATCAGCGCGATGGACCAGTCGACCCAGCAAAATGCCGCGATGGTCGAGCAGACCTCGGCAGCTGCGCGCAACCTGACGACCGAGGTGACGTCGCTGTCGGATCAGACAGGCAAGTTCCGGATTTCGGGCGCTGCACCTGTCCGCCGCGCACGCGCCTCTGCCCCCGCACTGCCGGCACCAAGCAAGCCTTCGGCTCCTAGGAAGGCCGCGTCAGCCTATAAGTCGCCGGTTAAGGCGCTGCCTGCCATGGCATCGGTGGACACCGGTGGCAGCGACGATTGGAACGCATTCTAATACCAAGTCGCGTGGAACGCGACGCATACCGCCCAGCCCGCCCCGCCTCCCCACCCGACCACCAAAGATACCATCAGGCTATGGTGGTCGGGTGGGGAGGCGGGGCGGGCTGGGGATAGGTTCATGTCAATGAACCTTGGTATTAGTCTCGAACAGAATTGCGGCCAGGAATGAAAGAACGATAATGTCGCACGACCATGTCCAATCGCGTTTGACCTTCATGGGCATCGACGAGCAACAGCGCGCAACCCTGGCAAAGATCCAGCCGATCATGGGTTCGATGCTGAGCGACGGGCTGGAGCGTTTCTATACGACAGCGCGCAAGACGCCCGAGACGGCGGTCTTCTTTCGCGACGAAGCGCATATGCGAAAGGCAAAGGCGTCGCAGCACGCCCACTGGCTGAACATCGCCAGTGGGCGGTTCGACGATAACTTCTATTCCAGCGTCCGCAGGATCGGATCGGTGCATGCCCGGATCGGGCTGGAGCCGCGCTGGTACATCGGCGCCTATGCCCTAGTGCTGGAAGAGCTGATGCGCGGCGCATCGAAGCGTTTTTCATTCTGGCAGCGGCTGCGATCGTGGTTTCGCCTGCCGAGCGCGACCGATGCCAGCATTGCGCTGGTAAAGGCGGCGCTGCTCGACCTGGAATTGTCGGTTTCGATCTATTTCGAACAAGGGCAGGCCGAACGCGACGAGGCTATCCGAAAACTGGGCGACGCATTGCAGGGGCTGGCCGATGGCGACCTGGCATCGAACCTCGATCAACTACCGTCCAGCTTCGCCGCGCTGCAATCGAGCTATGACCAGACGTTGGAATCGGTGCGGTCGATGATCGGAGCGGTCACTCAAAGCACGATCGGCATCCGCAGCGGATCGCATGAGATCGCGCAGGCATCGCTCGATCTGGCGCAGCGCACCGAAGGCAATGCCGCCAGCCTGGAACAAACCAGCGCGGCGCTGGTGCAGATCGATTCACGCTTGCGCGCGACCGCCGAGGTATCGGGCCAGACGGTGACACGCGCCGACAAGGCGATTACCACCGTTGGCGGCGGACGTGCCACCGCCGTGGAAGCGGTAGCGGCGATGGGCCGGGTGTCGGACAGCGCCAAGGGCATCGACGGCGTGATCGAAGGGCTCGACAAAATTGCGTTCCAGACCCGGGTGCTGGCGATGAACGCCGCGGTCGAGGCGGGACGCGCAGGCGATGCGGGACGCGGCTTTGCCGTGGTCGCCGATCTGGTGTCGGCGCTGGCGATGCGGGCGGAAGAAGAGGCCAAGCGCGCGCGCGACCAGCTGACGCTGACGCAGACCGACATCGCAACCGCCGTGCAGGCGGTGCAGAATGTCGACGGCGCGCTGGCGGACATATCGACCGAAGTCGGCGCGGTACACGAATTGTTGGGCGCGATGGCGGGCGATACGATGGTACAGTCCGAAGCGATCACCCAAATCTCGGTCGCCATTCGCGCGATGGATCATGCGACCCAGCAAAATGCTGCGATGGTCGAGGAAACATCGGCAGCGGCGCGCAACCTGACGAGCGAAGTGGCTTCACTGTCCGATCAGGCTGCGCGGTTCAGAAATGCCTGAGGCAGGCATGCCGATGCCGATGCCGATGAACGCGGTCGCGCACTGCGCTTCGAGCATGATGACCTGATCCTCGCGCATTGCCGGCGTCATTCCCGCGAAGGCGGGAATCCATCTGCCAGTGCAGTGATTATGGATTCCCGCCTTCGCGGGAATGACGAAAAGATCATCGATCGGCCTGAAGCTATCTCGCTTTAGCAGGCTGCTGAAAAATCCCACGGT
>NZ_JROH01000071.1 GCF_000786205.1 Sphingomonas sp. 37zxx
GGTAGCAAATGTCAGAATCGGACCACTAGCGGATCGCTTCGGGTCCGGTACGCGCGCACCTCCTTGCGCGACGAGGGCGGTCGGAGATCGCGTTCGATCCTGCGACCGGTCGCAACCGATATGCCGGCCATCGCCGCGGCAGCCGCCTGCGGGCGGGTAATACGTGCTGTCATGTAGAACCTCACTTGCTGGTCATTGACGTGTCTGCCCGGCATCGTCCGTCTCCTACGGAGGACAGACGTCGCCCAGCGTGACCCACAGGTGAAGCCGAAGCGGTTGGGGGTCCGCTCCCGCTCGGGCTACGCCCTCACGGAAGCGGACCCCCAACCGCTCATCCTAATCGACGCTATGCGCTCATCTTAGTTGTCGCGCGGCACGACAGCGCTTATCGTAGCCAGGAGAGCGAGGAGAAACTCGCCGCGCGTGAGTTCAAGAGCAGGATCCACCGTCGGGGCAGCCGCGGCAAGCCGCTCACCTCGCGACAGGAAGCGGCGAACAAGACGCGTTCATCGATGCGGGCGCGGGTCGAGCATGTGTTCGGCAGCCAGCATACCAGTATGGGCGGGAAGCTGGTGCGCACCATCGGCATCATCCGCGCGACGACGAAGATCGGCATGCAGAACTTGGCCTACAATATGCGCCGCCTGGTCGTACTCGAACGTGGCATGGTGGCAGCACCATAGCGCCCAAAATCCACGATCCATGCCTAAATTGGTCGAATCACTGAGCCAATAGCACTCAATCAGACAACCAAGTGACACGAAATCGGCACAACGGCCTGCCGGACACCTCTCAGCCGGTCAACGCCAGTCCGAAGCTGCATTGTTCGAGGTGCCCCTATGATGCCGAGAACCGCCTCGTCTCGGCCAGCGGCGCGCGTAATGCGACGCTCTCCTGCACCAGATCTCCCGCACCCTGGCTGTTAGCCCGGCGTGCGAAGTAGCGAAGCAGCCTCGGCGCCTGCGTCTGGTACAAGTCGTTCAGCGCCAGCACCGATCCGACCGCCACCCGGTCATCGGGCGGCAATGGATCGCCCTCGGCAAGGCGGGGCGCGGCAAATACGTTCAGGACATCGGAGATCAGGCGCATTGCGATCCCCAATCCCGGTGGCACGCCCGGCCGCGCGCGCGACGAAATCTGATCAATCCAATACCCATGGCCGGCTCGCCTGTCTTGCGAGGCGACGCCGGCGGAAGCCGGGTGTAGAGAACATGCTTGAGACATGCGCCGCCGCCTTTGGCCGCAAGCGGCTTGGACATGCGCGTCGGCCACCCGGCCGCGTCGATGGCGGGTCATACTTTCCCAAGCGAGGTTCTCAAGCCTCGGCACCACCTGCGCAGCGCGGGGCCAGACTAACACCCTGATTCGGAGAAGCAATACCAGCCGGCGGGGTCGAGCCTTTCAGGATGGGCGCGGCTGTCGAAAAGCTCGCTTGACGGTGGATATGCGCCTTGGATCAGGCATCACCTCTGGCCAACCGGAGAGCATCCAATCCCACCAACAGATATACGCTGTGCGTTTCGTCGCAGTCTGTTCACGGCTGATCGCAGAAGTTCGCGGAAATCCGCTTCAAAAACCCGGACGGAGACCCGGACGCACAGATCAAAACTAGAAAAAATCCAACGATTCCAACAGGTTTTGGCGGAGACGGAGGGATTCGAACCCTCGGTACCGGATTTACCAGTACGGCGGTTTAGCAAACCGCTGGTTTCAGCCACTCACCCACGTCTCCGGAAACACGGTGCTGAAGCGCGGCCTATATCGAGCGATGTCGCACGGATCAACAGCGCATATTGCGGGATCGACCGCAAAATCGACTCGTGCCGTCGCCGGTTCATTGCAGCGAAAGCGTCGGGGGTTGTATGGTCGCGTATGACGAGTTGGGGAAAATGACGATGACAGCGCAGTGGATCAAACACGCCGCGATGGCGCTGGTGCTGGTGGCGGTGCCCACTACCGGCTTCGCGCAGGTGCGGACGATCGATCCGAACGAAGCGATCGATCGCGACCTGACCGGGCCACCGCCCGCCTATTCGCCGCCGGCGCAGACCGAGATGCCGGTCGACGAGGCAAGGCAGCAGCAAGAATATGTCGCGCCCGGCGCGTCTGCCGCCAGTGCTGCGCCGCCGTCGCCGATTGCAGCCGAACGGACGATCGCAGCCGCCGATACCTATGCGCGCGAAGACCTGCTCGCCGCTGCCGAAGGGGTTTTCGGCAAGGGTGCGGCGGAGCTGGCCGGGTTGCTCGAGAAAATCCTGGCCGATCAGGGGCGGCCCAACGCCTATATCGCCGGGCGTGAGGCAGCGGGGGCGTTCGTCGTGGGCGTTCGCTATGGATCGGGCGTGATGTCGCACAAGGTGGAGGGGCAGCGTCCGGTTTATTGGACGGGGCCGTCGATCGGCTTCGATGCCGGCGGCGATGCCACCAAGGTGTTCGTGCTGGTGTATAATCTGTACGATACGCAGGAACTGTATCGCCGCTTCCCGTCGGCGGAGGGTCGCGCCTATTTCGTCGGTGGGTTCGCCGCGACCTATATGCGGCGCGGCGATGTGGTGCTGATCCCCATCCGCGTCGGCGTGGGATACCGGCTGGGCGCCAACATCGGCTATATGAGCTTCAGCGAAAAATCGAAGTGGTTGCCGTTCTGAACGCGGCGGGTCGGGCGATGCTGTTCGCCTGACCCGCGCCTGCTGTTTATCGAACCCGTCAGCCGCGTTCGAAAATCGTCGAATCGAAACGGATCGGTGCGCCGGTCGCGGTCCCGATCAGTTCATCATTCCACATCACCGCGCGGCCGCGCACGATCGTGCCGATCGGCTTGCCGGTCAGTTCGCGCCCTTCGAACGGCGACCAGCCGCAGCGCGACTGCAGCCATGCGCTTTCGATCGTCCACTGGCGCTTTAGATCGACGACGCTGAAATCGGCGTCATAGCCGATCGCGATCCGGCCCTTTCCGGCGATGTTGAAGATACGCTGCGGCCCCGCGCTGGTAAGGTCGATCAGCCGTTGCAGCGTCAACCGGCCCGCCGCGACATGATCGAGCAGCAATGGCAGCAGCGTCTGCACCCCCGGCATGCCGGCGGGGCTGGCGGGATAGGCCTTGGCCTTTTCCTCCAGCGTATGGGGGGCGTGATCCGATCCGATGACGTCGGGCACGCCCTGGCTCATCCAGTGCCAAAGCCCGTCGCGATGCGCCGCCGATCGGATCGGCGGGTTCATCTGGGCATGGGTGCCAAGGTCGCGATAGGCTTCTTCGCCCGCCAATGTCAGATGCTGCGGCGTGACTTCGCAGGTGGCGATGTCCTTGTGCTTCGCCAGCAATTCGAGTTCGGCTGGCGTCGAAATATGCAGCACATGAATCCGGCGACCGGCGGCGCGGGCAAGCCCGAGGATCCGGCGGGTGGCCACCAGCGCGCTTTCGTCATCGCGCCACACCGGGTGCGAGGTGACGTCGCCATCGATTCGATATTGCGCCATCCGATCGTTCATCCGCGCCTCGTCCTCGGCATGGATCGCGACCCGGCGGCGGCCCGATCGCAGCACCCGCGCCAGCACTTCGTCATCGGCCACCAGCAAGTCGCCGGTCGAGGAACCCATGAAGATCTTGACCCCGGCGGTGCCCGGCAGCCGCTCCAGCTCGCCCAGATGATCTGCGTTCGCGCCGGTCGCGCCGACGTAAAAGGCATGGTCGCACCACATCCGATCCTTGGCGCGAGTCAGCTTGTCGGCGATCGCTTCGGCGCTGTCGGTGTTGGGCTTGGTGTTGGGCATTTCGAACACCGCGACGACGCCGCCCATCACGGCAGCGCGGCTGCCGCTTTCCAGGTCTTCCTTATGCTCGAGCCCCGGCTCGCGGAAATGGACCTGGCTGTCGATGACGCCGGGTAAAATGTCCAAACCGGTGCAATCAATCGTCTCCGCGGCATCGGCGACGCCGCCGATCGCGGCGATTCGGCCGCCGGTTGCATAAAGCGTGGTTTGTACCGGGCCGCTGGGCAAATGCACGGTGCCGCCGGTGAGCTTCAGATCATGGGTTGCCATCGCTGCCTCTTTCGTAATTGTCTGACACTTCTTACGTTGACGTAATGACCAACGCCAGCCTTCGCGATCACGCCACCCTGCTTGCCGACCGCGCCGTTCTGCGGCTGTCGGGGGAGGATGTACGCGGGTTCCTCCAGGGGTTGGTGACGCAGGACACCGGCGCGGTGGCACCCGGCGTGCCGCAATGGTCGGGGCTGCTGACGCCGCAAGGCAAGGCGCTGTTTGATTTCCTGCTATGGGCCGATGGCGACGACGTGCTGATAGATTGTGAAGCCGCGCAGGCCGATGCGCTGGCGCGGCGGCTGTCGCTATACCGGCTGCGGCGAGCGATCACGATCGCACGCGATCCGGCGCTGGGGGTGCATTGGTCGCCAGCGCCAAGCGAGGGCGGGGTGGCCGATCCACGCCATCCCGCGCTTGGCTGGCGTTGGATCGGCACCGCAACCGGCGAGGACGCCAGCCCCGCCTGGCGCGCGCATCGCCTTTCGCTTGGGGTGGTCGAGGGTGCCGAAGAACTCGGGCAGGACGCGACGCTCTGGCTCGAGGCGAACGCCCGCGAACTCAACGGCGTGAGCTTCACCAAGGGGTGCTATGTCGGCCAGGAAAACACCGCGCGGATGCACCACCGCGCCAAGGTGTCGCGCCGGCTGCTGGTCACCCCACTGGGTGAACCCGGCGCGCGCACGCGGGTGAGCTATCCCGACCTCGGTGTGATGATCGAACTGCGCCGGCTAGACGCGCTCGGCGACGCGGTGTTGCCCGGCTGGGTCGAACAAAGCTGACCCTGCCCGTTCGTTTCGAGTAGGTCGCTGCCGCTTTCCGGCTCGCGAAGCGATGAGCCGTTCGGCACCAAGGCGATACTGCCGCCAGCCAGGGCTGTCCTACAAGCGCGCGGCTAGGCTATGCAGCGATATGCCTTGCCACGCTGCCCGCACCCGGACTTTCAGCCGCGCCTGCGATTGCTCGCGCGTCTTGCACGCCGACCGCATTGAGATGGGCATTTCGGGGGGTACGTAGTGTAGCTTTTGTAGCCTT
>NZ_JROH01000072.1 GCF_000786205.1 Sphingomonas sp. 37zxx
CGAATCGGTCGGGTTCGCGGCTCCGATCGCCGTCCCGGCTTCGCGCTGAACAGGGCTTGGGCCAACGAATCGGACAGGGCGGAATGGCGGGGTTGCCAATGTCGATGCCGCCAGCCACCCTCCCGGCCAATCGCGCGGCCCAGGGGGGCATCAGGCGGCGCACCCCCTCGGTTACATCAGGAGTTTCGGATGCGGCGGTGGATGGCGACGGCAGCAGTGGTGGCGATGACGGCGGCGGCGGCGCCGGCAATCGCGCAGCGTGCCGCGATCGAGGAAACCAGCGTCGCGGCGGTGCAGGCCGACATGGCTGCCGGGCGCACCAGCGCCGAACGCCTGACTCGTGCCTATCTCGCGCGGATCGCCGCGATCGATCGCAAGGGGCCGACGCTGCGCAGCGTGATCGCGCTCAATCCAGAGGCTGTGGCGCAGGCGCGCGCGCTCGATGCCGAACGCAAGGCGGGGCGGGTGCGCGGGCCGCTGCACGGCGTGCCGGTGCTGGTGAAGGACAATATCGAGACGGTCGAAAATGCCACGACCGCCGGCAGCCTGGCGCTCAAGGACAATTTCACCCGCCGCGATGCGCCGTTGGTGGCGCGGCTGCGCGCGGCGGGGGCGGTGATCCTCGGCAAAACCAACTTGTCCGAATGGGCCAATATCCGATCGTCCAATTCGATGAGCGGGTGGAGCGCGGTCGGCGGTTTGGTGCGCAACCCCTATGCGCTCGATCGCTCGTCCTGCGGATCGTCGAGCGGCACCGGCGCGGCGATTGCGGCGAGCCTCGCCGTCGTCGGCGTAGGGACCGAAACCGACGGATCGGTGGTGTGCCCGGCGGCGATGAACGGGCTGGTCGGGCTGAAGCCGACGATCGGTCTGGTCAGCCGCACCCATGTCGTCCCGATCAGCCATAGCCAGGATACCGCCGGGCCGATGGCGCGGAGCGTGCGCGATGCCGCCGCGCTGTTTTCGGCGATGATCGGCAGCGACGCCGCCGATGCGGTGACCAGCGACGCCGATCGCCATCGCCGCGACTATGCCGCCGGGCTGGACGCCAGCATCATCCAGGGTCTTCGCGTTGGGGTGCTGCGGCCCGAAATGTCGGCCGATCTGGCGGCGCGCTTCGATGCGGCGCTTGCCGTGTTGAAGGCAAAGGGTGCGGTGCTGGTCGATCTGAAGCGGCCTGAGACCGAGGGCATGGGTGCCGCCGAGTTCGACGTGCTGAAGATGGAGCTGAAAAGCGACCTCAACGCCTATCTGGCGGGCACGCCGGCAGCGGTGAAGACCCGGACCCTGGCCGAGGTGATCGCGTTCAACCAGGCCAACGCAGCGGCGGAAATGCCGTTTTTCGCGCAGGAGATTTTCGAACAGGCGCAGGCGACCGGCGGCGTCGATGACCCGAAATATCAGGCGGCGCGCGCCAAGTCGCTGGCACTGGCACGCGGCGCGATCGACGGCATGCTGAAAACCGGCGACGTGCGGCTGATCGTCGCGCCGAGCTATGGCGCATCATGGCTGTCCGATCCGGTGCATGGCGACCAGTTCAGCGGCCCGTCGGCGAGCGCGCTTCCCGCGATTTCGGGCTATCCGCATCTGACGGTGCCGATGGGGCTGGTCGATGGCCTGCCGGTGGGGCTGTCCTTCTTTTCGACCGCACTCACCGAGGGGCTGTTGCTGAACGCCGGCTATGCGTTCGAACAGGCGGGGCAGATGCGGGTCGCGCCCGGCTATGCCGCGTCGGCGAATGCCGGGCCGGGGCTGGAGGGGGCAGTGCGCTAACCCGCTCCCGTTCGCACTGCGCTTGTCGAAGTGCCGTTCTGTCGGCTCGGGTAAAAGGGAAGAACGGTGCTTCGGCAAGCTCAACACGAACGGGGGAGAGAGGTCAGGCGCGATTCGCCCCGATCCGCCGCTCGGCAGCGGGGGTCATTTACGGTCCTGTTCGAGCAGTTCGGCGCGGACGTGGATTGCCTTCAGCGACATGCGGACCTCGATCAGGAAACACAGCAGCCCGATCATCAGCATCAGCATCGACAGGATGAAGGCGAGCGCCACGATCGTGCCAATCTTCAGGTTGCTGAGTTCGGCAATGAACATCAACGCCACGACCACGCAGATCAGCACCGCGCTGAGCGTGACCAGGAAGATCGCGGCGTTGATGACGCTGATCCGCCGGTCGATCCGCCGCAATTCCCAGACATGGCGATCATGTTCGGGACCGGTCGATCGCGGATGCAGCCGCTCGAGGATACGTGCGCGATCGATCACCCGCGCCAGCCGGCCGGTCATGACGTTGAGGATGCCGCCGATCCCGGCCAGCAGGAACACCGGGGCGATGGCGACCTGGATGGTCGCGGCGACGGTCGAGATGACGGGAGAAAATTGCATCAACGCCTTTGTGGGGGCATCCATGCTTTGCGGCAAGCCGTTCGTCGATGGCACGACCTGGTAACCGGTTGTGGGTAGAGATGCGCCTATGACCAAGCCGATGCTGCCCGCCGATTTCGACCGTTCGTCGCCAACCTACCTGATCGAGACCGTCGATGGGCTGGCATCGGCGATCGACACGGTGGCAGGCGGCGCGCGCGAGACTCACCGATTCCTGCGCTATGGCTGGTTCGCAGCGGCGCTGGCGGCCTATGGCGGGCAGGCGCGGACGGTGATCGTGTCGCGCGCGGGGGCACCCGTGATCACGCTGCCGATCACGCGGTTCGGCCCCGCGCTACTGCGGCTGGCGGCGGTGCCGGGCTGTTACTGGCCGTTTCGCAGCTTTCCGGTGCGTCAGGATGTCGGGCCTGAAGCGTTCGAACATCTGCTCGACGTGCTGGCACCGATGATGACCGCGCTTAGGATCGGGCCGGTCTATGACGATGATCCGGCGCTGTGCCTGTTGCGGATCGCAGCGCAGGCGCGCGGCTGGACCGCGATGCCGCGCGATGTCGCCGAAAGCTTCGTGCTGGATATGGATGGCGCGCGCGCCGAGGGGGCTTGGCCGCGCGGCTCGACTCTGAAAAAGAACCGCTTTCACGAAAAGCATCTGGCGGCGCACGGGGTGCCCGGCTGGGACTTTGTCGCGGGCGAGGGCTGGACTGGCCAGGCGTTCGACGAGCTGGCGACGATCGAGCGGGCGAGCTGGATCGCCGAGCGTACCGATGGATCGGATGCCAAATTCACCGACGATGGCCACGGTGGCTTTTGGCGCGCAGCGGCGCAGGATCCGGTGCTGGCGCAGATGATGTGGGCGGCGGTGCTGCGGATCGACGGCGCGCCAGCGGCGTTTTCGTTCGACCTGAATGTCGGCACGCTGAAATACGCCATCGCCAACAGCTATGTGCCAATTTTCGCCAAGCATTCGCCGGGCAAATTACTCTATTATCGCAATCTGGTGCGCGCGATCGATGACGGCATGAAGCGGGTCGATTGGGGCGCGGGCGACAGCGGCTATAAACGCACGATCGGGGCCGAGGCAGGGCCGATGATCCGCGACTGGCTATTCGTGCGACCGGGCGTGGCGAGCGCAATCGCGCGGGTGCTGCGCGGGCGATGGGCCAAGAGCGGGCAGGGGCGACCTTCTTAGCGTATGTGGCGAACTGCCTCGACGGGTGGTGCGAGTGCCGCGAAAGCCACCCGGACGGCGATCATGCATCGCGCTCACCAAGCTTCACCGCAGGGGCGGATGATGGTGTCGAAGCTCCATGCCGAGCGCGGCTGCTGGCTGAGGCGAAAAACCTCCTCAGCGATGTCTTCGGGCTTGCAGAAGAAGTCGTCGGGCTTGTCGGGTGCCATTTTGCGGGTCCATTCAAGGTCGATGATAGCATCAATCGCGACATAGCCGACATGGACGCCCAGAGGCCCAACCGTGCGGGCAAAGCGACGCGCAATTGCGCTGCTCGTTCCCGGACCGACGCCCGTTACAAAGCATATTGGCCGCTTGTCGTTCATGCTACCAGCGCCTGAACAAGAAATTCGATGCGGTGATTGCCAAAAAAATCGCCTTTGTCGGTGTGGAAAAATGGCACACCAAACGCACCTTACGGTGCAGGCATGGAAAAAAAGCCAACAAACTCAACGAATCTTGCGTCAAAAACCGATGGGAGTTTGGGGTCTCTCGATGGCTATATGCTCCCCAAAATTCCGCAGATTTCCGCGCTTTCTGGGCCGATTTTGGAGGCCGATGATGCCTATTTGCTCCCCAATTCGCAAAAGTTAGCACCGCGAGCATTCCTCGACGGTAATTTCGCTCGCCGGAAGCACCCCGCTCAAGCCCAAGAATATACGATCTGGGATACCGAGCTTGTCGGCTTCGGGCTTCGGGTTCGGCCCAGTGGCAGCGGTTTCTGGGTCGTCCGTATGCGGCATCGCGGCAAGCAGCGGCGCGTCACGCTGGGGCGGACCGAGGATGTCGATGCCGTGCAAGCGCGCCTCCACGCGCGACGCCTCTTGGCCGAGGTGGCGTTGGATGGATTGCCCAAACGCTCGGCCGTCAAGGCAGCGCCCTTGCTAAGCGATTATGTCGATTTCTACTGGGGCGACATCGCCCGGTATTGGAAGCCGTCGACCGCGAAGCGCAGTGCTGCTGCATGGCGGCGCGACCTCGCTCCGGTGTTCGGAGGCATAGCGATTTCCGACGTCACGAAAGCTGACGTTACTCGCTGGCGAGACGACTGTGCCGGGCCCTCCGAGGCGATATTCAATCGGGCGGTTCCGGTGCTCGCCAGCTTGTTCAAATACGCAGAGGCGTTGCAACTGAGGCCGAAAGGATCGAACCCCTGCCGAGGGATGCCGCGCTACAAACGCGCGGCAAAGGATCGCTACCTATCACCGCTCGAATATCGCCGGTTGGGGGAGGCGCTGCGGGCCGCCGAGGCGCGATCTCCGGCGCAGGTGGCGGTCGTATGGCTGCTTCTCTATACAGGGGCACGCATCAGCGAGATACGCGATCTTCAATGGGAATGGGTCCGGCCTCCGCATCTGGCACTGCCTGATAGCAAGAGCGGCCCAAAGACGATTTGGCTGAACAGCCAGGCGCTTCGTGTTCTTGCCGACATCCCCCGACGCGATGGCTCTCCCTACGTCTTCCCCGATAAGTCGGGAACCGCTCCGATCTCTATGACATTCTGGTGGGCAACGTTCCGGCGAACATGCTCAATGCCTGATCTTCGCATCCACGATCTGCGTCATAGTTTCGCGTCGACCGCGATTATGGACAACGTACCGCTTGCGACGATCGGAAAGCTGCTTGGGCATATGCTCCCCGAAACGACGGCGAGATATGCCCACCTCTCGGATGATGTCATCGCCGATGCTGCGCAGCGCATCTCCGGGGCGCTGGCGAAGGCGATCGGGCTACCGACATGACCTCGCTGTCACTCCAACGGCTTGTTGCCGAGGCTTTAGCCGAAGTCGGCGTTAATTCAGGCTCTTTGGCTTCACCCAAGGGGAAGCCACGGACGACATCATGGCTTAGAAGCGAGCCCGGCTTTGGTATTCGTCACTACTCGACTGGCCGTAACGTTTACATAGTGCAGACGCGGATGGCGGGCCGGCTCAGGACGGTGACGATCGGGCCGGCATCGGTCATCACCGCGCATCAGGCCAGAATGGTTGCACGCCGGGTCATCGCTTATGCGCGAGTTGGCCATGATCCCGCGACCGACCGAGCGCGTATTAGCAGGCTGCTGAAAAATCCCACGGTTT
>NZ_JROH01000073.1 GCF_000786205.1 Sphingomonas sp. 37zxx
GTGGGATTTTTCAGCAGCCTGCTAAAGGCGGGTTTGCCGGCGGACAGTCCCGAAATTGCCTCGCAACGCATCCGGATCGCCGACGTCTTTCTGCGGCAAGGAAGGTACAAGTCAGCCGTCAATATCTATGATGCCGTCGCGAAAGTGGCTGAAAAGCAGGGTTGGAAAGACCTTCAGGGAATCGCCATGTTTCGCGCCCTGACATTCTATGCCACTGCGGCCAAGGTTTCGCCCTTGTATCGCGCTGAGGCAAATCGGCGATTGGCAGCAATTCGTGACACGACAGACGAAGGAATGCGTTCGGCACGCGAAGCGCTGGGGGTGCTTCAGGCGAGGATCGAATCTTTGGACAGCAGCGCCGCTGAAGCTGTCGCGGCGGCGAAAAACGTGCCGAAAACGCGCACCGCCTCCCCCATGCTGTTGGTTGCGCCGCCGGTTGATCTTGGCGCGCAACGAGTTCAACCGAGTCTCAGTCTGCCGGCGTTGAAATCAGGGCAGTGGGTCGATTTCAACTTTAGAATTACACGAGATGGCGATGTGATTGATGTCGAGATGGCTAATCAATCCCCCGATGCCGCTGGGCGATGGATTGGTAACGCCCGAGAGGCGCTAGCTGGCCGGCGTTATATGCGATTGGACTTGCCGGTCGGATCGGAAGGCATTCCCAAGCGGGAGCGCTTCCTTATCGTTGTTGATTATGTAAAAGTGCCCGGCAGCCGCATCTTGGCCCAATCGGGACAGCCCAAGTTACGAGTGATAGACCTAACCGCGATGGCGCAAAGGCGTGATGAGCATAACTGATGCACCGCGCTGTTTACTTCCGCCCGAACAGCTTCTCCACATCCTGCGTCCGCAGCTTCACCCAGGTCGGGCGGCCATGATTGCATTGCCCCGAATGCGGAGTGACCTCCATTTCTCTTAGCAGCGCGTTCATTTCGGCGACGCTCAGCACCCGCCCAGCGCGCACCGATCCGTGGCACGCCATTGTCGAGGCGACGTGATCGAGCCGTTCGCGCAAGCTCAGTGCTTGATCGTGCGCCGCCAGTTCATCGGCCAAATCGCGGACCAGCCCGATGACGTCGCCCTGCCCCAACAGCGCCGGGGTCGCGCGCACCAGCATTGCGTTGGGCCCGAAACGTTCGAGGTCCAGGCCGAACTCGCTCAATTCAGCGATCCGTTCTTCGAGCCGGTCGCAGGCGGTCTCATCAAGCTCGACGACTTCGGGCAGCAGTAGTGCTTGGGATCGTACTCCGCCATTGGCTAGCCCGACGCGCAGCCGTTCGAGCACGAGGCGTTCGTGCGCGGCGTGCTGGTCGACCAGGATCAGGCCATCCTCGGCCTCGGCGACGATATAGGTCCGCGCCACCTGCCCGCGCGCCGCGCCCAGCGGGTGCGCGATGGTCGAAGGGACGGGTTCGGTCGCGGGTTCGGCGCGCGCCTGCGGCGGGGCGGTGAAGAAGGTGGGGCGATAGTCGCGGACGGCTCGCCCCGCCCCTGCCGCCATTGCGGCGAAGGCCGGGGTCTCGCCGTGGTCGAGCGCACCCTGGCCAACCGGGCGTTCCCAGCTTTCGCCTGGATGCCGAGCGGGGGCCGAAGCCTCGCCCTCGCCTTCGCTGGTCCACAGCCCCAGCGCCGCCTCGGTCGGCCTGGCGCTGCGATGCCCCGCCGCGTCGAGCGCGCGGCGAAGGCCGCTGACGATCATCCCGCGCACCAGCGCCGGATCACGAAACCGTACCTCGGTCTTGGCGGGGTGGACGTTGACGTCGACCGCGTCGGTGGGAACGTCGAGGAACAGCGCGACCACCGCATGACGGTCGCGCGCCAGCATTTCGGCATAGGCACCGCGCACCGCGCCCACCAGCAGTCGGTCCTTCACCGGTCGCCCGTTGACGAACAGATATTGATGATCGGCAACGCCGCGATTGAAGGTCGGCAGCCCCGCCACCCCGCCCAGCACGATCCCCTCGCGCGTAAAATCCACCGCGACGCTGTTGTCGAACAGCGCGCGATCGGTGAGCGCCGCGACGCGCTGCGCCTGGCTTTCGCCGCCCTGGACCGACAGGCTGCGGCGGCCATCATGTTCGAGCGAGAAGGCGATGTCTGGCTGCGCCATCGCCAGTCGGCGGACGACGTCGAGGCAGGCGGCATATTCGGCGCGCGGCGAACGCAGGAATTTGCGTCGCGCGGGCACCCGCTCGAACAGCGCTTCGACCTTCACCCGCGTTCCGGGCGGCAGCGCGGCAGGGCCGTCATGCGCCACGACGCCATTATCGATGATCCGAGTCCAGCCTTCGCCGTCGCGCGGGCGGCTTTCGAGTGTCAGCCGCGCGACACTGGCGATCGACGGCAACGCTTCACCGCGAAAACCGAGCGTCGCAACGCCTTCGATCGCGCCCGATTCCCACAATGATTCGGGCAGCTTGGAGGTCGCATGGCGTTCCAGCGCCAGGGCCATCGCTGCCGCATCCATGCCGCAGCCATCATCGACCACCTCGATCAGCGAAGTGCCACCCGCCGAGAGCCGCACAAATATGCGGCTTGCGCCCGCATCGATCGCGTTTTCGACCAATTCTTTCAACGCCGAGGCTGGACGTTCGACCACTTCGCCGGCGGCGATACGGTTGATAAGATGTTCAGGGAGACGGCGTATTGACATGCCCCCCGCTCTAGCCCAATCGCGGCCTTCCCGCGACCCGCATCCGCAGACATTTCGGAGCTGGCACGTCCAGTAACCGACGGGCCGCGCTAAAGATCGATGTGCGAACAGCCGCGCTGCACCCGCGCGGCCAGGGACGGATTAATACATGGCTTTCTCCCGCTTTTTCAAGTTCATGTCCCACGATATGGCAATCGATCTGGGAACGGCGAACACCGTCGTTTATTTGCGTGGGCGCGGCGTGGTGCTCAACGAACCCTCGGTGGTCGCGGTCGAGACGATCAACGGCGTCAAGAAGGTCAAGGCGGTCGGCGACGACGCCAAGCTGATGATGGGTAAGACCCCCGGCACGATCGAGGCGATCCGCCCGCTGCGTGACGGTGTGATCGCCGACATCGACGTCGCCGAACAGATGATCAAGCATTTCATCCAGAAGGTACATGGCGGCCGCCGCTTCATCCGCTGGCCGCAGATCGTGATCTGCGTTCCCTCGGGCTCTACCTCGGTCGAGCGCCGCGCGATCCGCGATGCCGCGTCGAACGCCGGCGCGAGCCAGGTTTTCCTGATCGAGGAACCAATGGCCGCGGCGATCGGTGCGGGCATGCCCGTCACCGAGCCGATCGGCAGCATGGTGGTCGACATTGGCGGCGGCACCACCGAAGTCGCGGTGCTGTCGCTGCGCGGGCTTGCCTATTCGACCTCGGTGCGCGTGGGTGGCGACAAGATGGACGAGGCGATCGTCAGCTATGTCCGCCGCAACCATAATCTGCTGATCGGCGAGGCCACCGCCGAGCGGATCAAGCAGGAAGTGGGCACCGCCAAGCCGCCGGCCGACGGCATCGGCATGACGATCCATATCAAGGGTCGCGATCTGGTGAATGGCGTTCCCAAGGAAATCCAGATCAACCAGGGCCAGATTGCCGAGGCCCTCAGCGAGCCGGTCGGCACGATCGTCGAGGGTGTCCGCATCGCGCTGGAAAACACCGCGCCCGAACTGGCTGCCGACATCGTCGATCAGGGTATCGTGCTGACCGGCGGCGGCGCGCTGTTGCAGGGGATCGACGAGGTGCTTCGCGACGAAACCGGATTGCCGGTGACGATCGCTGAAGACCCCTTGACCTGTGTTGCGTTGGGTACCGGGCGCGCGCTGGAGGATCCGTTGTTCCGCGGCGTGCTCCTCGCGGTCTGAGGGCGGGGTACGCGATGGCGCCGCAACGAAACCGGCGCCCGGGATTTTCGCGGCGGGCGCAATATGTGCTGTTCATCGGCTATGTCGTCGCCGCGCTGGGTGCGTTGCTCGGCGGCGTGCTGCTGGTGCTGTCGACTTTCAATCCCCCTGCTTATGCCATCGCGCGCGGCGCGTTGCGCGAGGTGACGACGCCGATCTCCACCGGGCTGCACGCCATTCGCCGCAGCGTGAACGGCATCCCGCGCGGGATCGACGAGTATCTGGGCGTCGTTGACGAAAACCGTCGGATGCGTGCCGACATAAAGCGCAACCAGGCGCTGCTCGAACGCGCGCGACAGTTGGTGGTCGAGAATGGCCGGCTGCGGCGATTGCTGGTGCTGCGCGATCGCGAGCCCGAAACAGTGGTGGTGGCCCGCCTGGTGAATGCATCCGCCTCCAGCACCCGGCGCTACGCCACGCTCAACGCCGGCTATTGGCAGGGCGTCCGTACCGGCCAGCCCGTGCGCGGGCCTGAAGGGTTGATCGGCCGCGTGTTGGAAACCAGCCCCAACACCGCACGAATCCTGCTGGCCGTCGACGCTGACAGCATCGTGCCGGTACGCCGCACCCGCGACGGCCTTCCCGGTATCATCGCAGGGCGCGGCGATGGCCTGGTGGAGATCCGCTCGGCAACCTTCGCCAATGTGCCGTTTCGCGCCGGTGACCTGTTCATGACGTCGGGAACCGGGGGTATCTATCCGCCGGGGATTCCAGTTGCCCGCGTGCTGCGCAGCACGCGCGACATTGCCGAGGCCCGCCCGCTGGCCGATCCCGACCGGTTGGACTTCGCGCTGGTGCAGCGCCCTTACCTGCCCCCACCGCCTGCGCTCCCCAAAGCCGAAGCCGCGCCGCAATGAACGAGCCGCTGCGTACCGGCTTTGCCGAGCCCGACGCGCCGGTTCGTTCGAAACGGCTTGCCCCGGTCACGGTGATGCTGGGGTCGATGGTCGTGCTGTTTCCCGTCATCTCCACCATCCCATGGATGCCCCCGTTCGGACTGATGATCCTGATCGCGTGGCGATTGCTGCGGCCCGACGTGTTCAAGGTTTGGGCTGTGGTGCCCTTGGGCCTGTTCGATGACCTGCTCAGCGGTCAGCCGATGGGCAGCGCGATGCTGTTATGGACCACGTGCTTTCTGGCGGTCGAAGTGTTAGATAGTCGCCTTGTGTGGCGTGATTTTTGGCAGGATTGGCTTCTCGCAACCGGCGCTGTCGGCTTTTGCCTCATCGCCGGGCGGCTCATCGCGTCACCGGTCGGCGCGCATGTCGATACCGTCCTGCTGCTACAGATCGCACTGAGCATCGCGCTATACCCGCTCATCGCGCGCATGTGTGCCGCGCTCGACCAGCGGGGGCGGCCATGAGTGGTCCGGTCAAGATCGTCACAGAGGCGGCACAAACCTTCAGCTTCTCGCGCCGCGCGACGATGCTCGGGGTGATGCAGGCAGGTGTTGGTGTGCTGCTTGCCAGCCGCATGGCTTGGATCGCGGTCGCCGAGAATGAGCGTTATGAGCTGCTATCCGAAAGCAATCGCGTCGATCTGACGCTGTTGCCGCCGCGCCGTGGCTGGATTGTCGATCGGGCTGGCATACCGATTGCGAATAATCGCACCGATTTTCGGATCGACCTGATTCCCGAGCGGCTCGAAAACACCGAGGCTACGCTTGGAAAGCTCAGCCAGTTACTGGCACTCGATACCGAGGCGCTTGATCGCATCCGCCGCGATTTGAAGGATGCCCGCGGGTTTACCCCCGTCCCCGTTGCCGAAAATCTCGATTGGGAGCGTTATGCTTCGGTGGTGGTGCGGCAGCCTGAACTTGCCGGCGTGGCGCCGACGCAGGGCTATGCACGCAACTATCCCTCGGGCGCGGCGGTGGCGCATCTGGTCGGCTATGTCGGCGGTGCGACCGCTGATCAGTATAAGGAAACCAAGGATCCGCTGTTCCTCACGCCAGGTTTCAAACTCGGCAAGGACGGGCTTGAAAAGACGCTGGAATCGACGCTGCGCGGGGTGCCCGGGGCCAAGCGGGTCGAGGTGACGGCGCGCGGCCGCCCGGTGCGTGACCTGGAAACCCGCCGCGATGTTCCCGGCAAGACCGTTCGGTTGACGATCGACGTCGGCCTGCAGGAATATGCAGCGCGGCGGCTGGGCAATGAATCGGGCGCGGTTGTGGTGATCGACACGCTCGACGGCAGCATCCTGACGATCGCATCGATGCCGGCCTATGACCCCAACAGCTTTTCCGACGGCATCAGCCAGGTCGAATGGGGCCTGATGTCCAGCGACGACCATCTGCCGTTGACCAACAAGGCGTTGCAAGGCCTGTACCCTCCCGGATCGACCTTCAAGCCCGCAACCGCGCTTGCTGCGCTGCGCGCGGGTGTCGACCCCGAACGGACGGTATATTGTAACGGCGGCTATCAACTGGGCAATCGCTTCTTCCGCTGCCTGGGTCGGCATGGATCGGTGAACCTGCACCGCGCGATCGCGCGTAGCTGCAACACCTATTTCTACACTATGGGCCGTGAGGTCGGGATGGACGCAGTCGCGGCGGCGGCGCGCGAATTGGGGCTGGGAGCGGAATACCCCCTTCCCTTTCCATCACAACGTTACGGCACCATTCCCGATCCCGCCTGGAAGCTGCGGAAATACGATCAGAAATGGACCCAGTCGGACACGCTCAACGCATCGATCGGTCAGGGCTATATCCTCACCAGTCCGTTGCAATTGGCAGTCCAGACCTCGCGCATCGCCTCGGGCCGTCGGCTGATGCCCCGCATCCTCGCCGACGCGCCGATTGTCGCGCCGATGCTCGATGTTGCCCCTGAACGCATGGCGCTGATCCGCTCTGGCATGGACGAAGTGGTGAACGGCGCGGGCACCGCAGGCCGCAGCCGGCTTCAGCTCGATGGTATCCGCATGGGTGGCAAGACCGGCACCGCGCAGGTGCGGCGGATCGCCGGCGGCGCGCGCGGCGGATTGAACGTGCCGTGGAAGTATCGCGATCACGGGCTGTTCATCGGCTTCGCTCCGGTCGATCAGCCGCGCTATGCGGTGTCGGTGGTGATCGAACACGGCATGTCGGGTTCGGGCGCGGCAGCGCCGGTTGCCCGCGACGTCCTGACCTATCTTTTCGATCGTCAACGCGCGCTCGATACACTGGCGATCCTTGAGGCAGGATGGGGCGGCGACATCCGCACCCGTATGGCGGCAAAAGCCGATGCCTATCGCGCGGCGCGTGAAAATCCGCTTCCCGATACCGATGCCGAACCAGGCGGGGCCAACGAATGAACCAACGCGCATGCCACTAGGCGAACTCGTCCCAGCCCCGATCGCGCGGCTGCCATGGGCCATCATGCTCCTGCTTTGCGCGATTGGCGGTTTTGGCATCATCGTGCTGTATTCGGCAGCGGGCGGCAGCGTGACGCCCTGGGCGTCTTCGCAGGCGTTGCGCTTCTGCATTTTCATGGCGATGGCGATAACGCTTTCCTGGGTTCCTGCGCGCATCTGGAACAGCATTGCGCTTCCGGGTTATGCATTGACGCTGGTGGCGTTGTTTGGGGTCGAACTGCTCGGTGCGGTGAAGGGTGGTAGCCAACGTTGGCTCGAGCTTGGACCGATCCGGCTTCAGCCCTCGGAGTTCATGAAGCCATTCATCGTGCTGGCCGTGGCAAAATTCTACACCATGCTGCCACCCAGCGAAACGCGGCGGTTCGGCGCGATATGGCCAGCGGTTGTATTGATCGCCCTGCCGGCGGGCCTCGTCATGCTACAGCCCGATCTGGGCACGGCATTGATGATCACCGGCGGCGGGGTGGTGGTGATGTTTCTCGCCGGTATTCCGTTGCGCCTGTTCATCGGTGGCGCACTGGGGCTTGCCTTGTTCATCCCGCTGGCGGTGAACTTCCTGCTGCATGAGTATCAGCGCAACCGGGTGCTGATCTTTCTTAACCCGGAAAATGATCCGCTGGGCACCGGCTATCATATCAGCCAGTCGAAGATCGCGATCGGATCAGGCGGACTGTTTGGCAAGGGTTTCGGCAATGGCAGCCAGGTCCACCTCGATTATCTGCCCGAGGGCCATACCGATTTCGTGTTTGCCACCTTGGCAGAGGAATGGGGACTGGTCGGCGGCCTGCTGTTGATCCTGGCGTTCATGCTGCTGATTCGCTGGGGGATGAACGTGGCGCATCGGGCGCAGAACCGTTTTGCCCGCTTGGCCGCAGCGGGCCTCGCGACGACCATATTTTATTATGTGGCGATCAATTTGATGATGGTGATGGGCCTTGCGCCCGTCGTTGGCATCCCGCTGCCACTTGTCAGTTTCGGCGGCTCTGCCCAGATGACGGTGCTGATCTGCGTCGGCATCCTGATGTCGATCGATCGCTCCGCGACCACCCAATCGCGCTGGTAGCAAGATAGGGTGTTGCCAAGCCCGCCACGCGATGTTAGTGGCGCGCCTCCCGAACGCAAAGCGGCACCAAACCGCGATATTTGCCAGGGTATGGACGCATAGCTCAGTTGGTAGAGCAGCTGACTCTTAATCAGCGGGTCCTTGGTTCGATCCCAAGTGCGTCCACCAAACTTCTGAACGGCTTAGGTGCAAGTTTACACCCCTCCCAAGGGGCTGTCGAGAGCCACGTAATCGCCACGTAATCAACGTGTTTCGTAGCCTGGCGTAGAGGCTTAATCTTCGATGTGCGGGAGGACGTTTCCTCCCTAGTCGAAGCCGTTGCGCGGCTTCTTCACACCCACCTCAGCGGGGACACCCCGCAACACCCCGAAACGAGGAGCGGGGCTGGCGACGCGCTCGGTCCCGTGCGCCGTTCCGGCGCACTCCTGCGGGCGCGGCGTTTCACGAGAAGGGCCCCGCACGCACTCTGAACCGGCGGAAATGGTCCGAAGCGCAGGCCGGGAAAGCCGACAAGCCCCGCCTTTCCGCCTGCGCGAGTGATGGCACGATGCTCCGCCTCTTTCAGGGTGCAGTTTCTTGCCTTGGCAATCGCGCTGGTCGCTCGTGCAATTGTGAGCGTTGGAGATGAGAGTGAGAGTTTGGCGGGGCTTCGCCGTGACGGGATGAGGGTCGAGAGAGAGGCTCCCGGCCAGCCGTCATGGAGATTTCCCATGGATATGCAGGTTCTCGATACGCGCCGCGACCTAAGCAGCGGCTACAAGGTGGATGTCTCGCGCGGCTCGCGCGTGGGTCGGGTGTCGTCGGAATGGTTCTCGCGCCCTGACGATGAGCGGTTTTTGTCATTGGGCGATCTTGCCCGGTCGGTGCGCGGTCGGTCTGACCGGAGCCGAACGCGCGTGGTCGAGACGGCGCTGATCCATGCCGGATGAACCACAGGCGCTGTGGGACGCCCTTGCCGCTATGACGCAAGATGAGCAGATGGCACTGCTCGCCCACTGTGTCAGCCACGGCGTCAACGCACTGTTTGAGCCGAGCAAGGGCTATGACGGACGCATCTCGGCGCATGGCGTGGCGCAGCGCATTGCCGCCGCAGATGCTCTGGCAGCAGTCGTCGGGCTCGACATGGCCGAGGCTGGCTGGACGCCAACGATCGACAACTATCTCGGGCGGGTGACCAAACCCCGGATCATTGAAGCGGTCCGCGAAGCCAGGGGCGATGCGACCGCAGCCCTGATCGAACATCTCAAGAAGGGTGACATGGCACGCGAGGCCGAACGGCTGCTGAGCGGCACCGGTTGGTTGCCAGAACCCCTGCGGTTGCCTGCCATCGAAGCAGATGAAGCTGAAATCGCCGGCCTGCCCGATTTCCTCGCGGATGATGCCGAGCAGGCGGACGCCGACGACGCCTTCACAATTGCTGCCGAATGAACTTCGCTCGCGCGGGGCGGTCCAGGTCGCCCCGCGTGTCTTGCTCCCCCCCTCACCGATCAAGGAGTCTTGCCATGGCAATTCCTGACCATGCCCGCGCCAATTTCGAGACGCTGCTGAAAGCCGCGCAAGCGGGCGATCTCGCGCTGATGGAATGCACCGAGGTTGCCAGCGGCGAAACCCGCTACGTTCTTTGCGCAGTTGGCCGCGACGCCGGCGACTATGTGATGACACCGTTCGGCCACCTCGCGCCGGACAATCCCTACGAGGCCTACACTCCGCCCGCCTGATCCGGCCTGCACCTCCCTACGTTCGGCACTGGCACCGTACTGCTCGCGCCGCAGCTTGGCGATCTGCAGCTTGAGATGGGCGATCATCGCCTCGGTGGCGCTCTCGCGGGCCTGTGCGTTAGCCAGCCTGGCCTCGGCCTGATCAGCCCGGCGGGTCGCGCTTGCGAGCAGCGCTTGGAGCGCTTTGACATCGTCAGGAAGGGGTGAGCCGACGGCTTGCATGGGCGAAGTGAATCACTGCTCCCCCCTCAGGGCAAGCCGAAAATGCAGGCGTTCGGCCGTTATCCCGCGCTTGCCGGACGCCAGCTATGCTGCGGGTTGCGCCAGTCGATCCCNTGSCADTCGTCGACCGCCTCGGTCACGGTGTGGCCGTTCTCGACCGCATGGCAGCGCGGTTGGCACTGCGACCCGAGATGCTCGCCCAACGGCGAAACAGCGTCGAGCACCCCTTCGGCACCATCAAGCAGTGGATGGGCCAGGGCGCGTTCCTGATGCGCCGGCTCGAGAACGTTCGTGGCGAGTTCAGCCTGACCGCGCTCGCCTACAACATCAGACGGGCCATCACCCTGGTCGGGGTGCCCGGCCTGATTGCAGCAGCAAGGGCGTAAGGCTGGCCTTTCTGCGCCTGAATGTGGTGCCCTGGGCCTTGGATAAACGGCTCCTGGCCGCCTCAAGACGGTCAGAGGACAGCATCGCGATATCTTCAGCTTGAACGCCAGCTCGGAGGAAAGCCGATCACCGTCCAGGCCGCAGCTCACGACTTTTCACACGGTCTGCGAAAGTTGTGCATCAACTCTGGGTGCCGACTAATGCCAGTTGCGGGCATCCGGAATGTGGGGCAGCCTGCCGGCCATGATCGCTGCCATCATGGTCCTTGGTGCCAACGCGCCTACGTCAGGCTGCGATCTGGCCAACATCGACACCGCCCGTGCTGTGCATGAAGCGCTCGGCCGCCGAGCCGCGAAGATCATAGCGGTGGCATCGGAAACAGGCCCCAAGGCAGACGCCTTGCTAGATGGTCTGATTGATCAAACCGCCGGCTTCGACCTTGGTGCTGGAGACGTGGGGCGACCGCTAGGAAAGGGCGTCGCAGGTGCTCGATCATTGGCGGAAACTATGAACGCTGACCAGTTCCGGTTCCTCGGTTGGGACTACATGGACAGCCCCACGGATGCCTGTGGGAAGCAATCGATCATCGTCGACTTCACCAGCAGCACGGATCAGCGCATCTCACAGGTAAAATTCACGTTTCAGCAAGGGCGCCTGACCAGCGCAAAGGGCTGGCAGCGGTCTTTTGAGAGCGGGTCACTACCTTTTCCCGCAACCGCTGGAAAAGGCAGGTAACCAGCAGCCTTCCGCGTGCACGATGCAAAAATCACAGATTTTGCATCGGCCTGGAAGCGACGCCAACCCTTGTGTCCGGCGATGCAGATATATGATGCAGTTATGCAGCCGGCGGAAAGGGCCGTTCCGAGCGAATCAATCGCGAGGAGGTCGCCCATTTTGCCGGGCTTGCGATTTCGTGCCGATCGGCCGGGCTTCACCGCTTCGAAAGAGCGCCAACGTTCGCTGTGCCACCTTCCTGTAGTCGGGAGGTGCTGTTTGCTCGCTAGCGCATGATGACGTGATGCCGACGCATTTCTTGTCGTCATTCCCGCGAAGGCGGGAATCCATATTCCTATGCAGTGGTTATGGATTCCCGCCTTTGCGGGAATGGCGAAGGGGGTGATCCGGGATCAAGGCGAAATCATCCAGCAGCCTGCCCCCCCTCACAATACTCGAACCCGAACCGCGGTGTCCGGCGCGTCGTGCAGGCGTAGATACAGCGTGTCGCCGGTGGGGCGGGGCAGGGCGATTGATGCGCCGACGAAGCCGATCGGGACTTGTACGGGCCTGGCGAAATCGGCGGTCTCGCTGATCGCTGCGATCAGGAACAACTGGTCGCCCGACAAGGCGCATTCGTCCTGCCCGGTTTTGCAGGCAAGGCCGGCGAGGCCTGGCAGGCGGACGATATGTGCCAGCGGTTGCCAGTCGCCCGCCGCGTCGGGGGCCAGCAGGCGGAACTGCAACGGGCCGGACAGGCTGTGACCGAACAGCGCGCGCGGGTTTGCCGCCGCGATGACGACATCGTCGCTCACCCGCTGCAACGCGCCCGATGCGAAATCCAGCCGGGCGGTGCTGCCGTCCTTTGCCTTCAGTTCGATCGCGTCGACCAGTGCGCCGTTGGCGATGCGGAAGGAGAAGTTGAGCGTTGCCTGTTCGGGCAGCAGCGCGTCGGGCAGGGTGATCGGCAGCACACCGGCGGCCGGCTGATATTCGGCCTGGCGGCTGATCAGCGTCGCCGATGGGCGGGCGGGTGCGATGGTCGCGGTTACGCGCAGCACCCGGCCATCGCGCAAGGTCGCGGTCGCCACTGCGGACTTCGCCACGGGCTGCGCGGTGAACGAGCTATCGGCCTGCAGCGCCAACCGGTCGCCATCGGGGCCGCGCGTGACGTTGCCCGGCGTAAAGCGCTGCCCCGCCAGATCGACCTGCGCCACCTGATCGAGCCGCGCGCCGTGCAACACCGCGTCGCGATCGCCCAGATGGACGATGAATCGTTCGATCCGGCTGGCCTCGGTGCGCGCGGTCAGCGCGATGCTCTGCGATGCCGCCGCGCCGTGGCGTGCGATGGTCAGCGTGAGCGGGCCGGGGCGCTGCTCCTTCAGCGGCAGCTTCGCTTCGATCCGGTCGGGGGCGTCGGGGTTCCATTCGATCGTTTGCGCGGTGCCGCCCGCGCCCGCCAGCGTCACCTGCGCCACGCACGCCGCCGCGCCGCCGCTTAGGGTGAGCGCATGATCGCGGCCGATGACGACCATCGCATCGGGCTCTGCCTTCCAGGCACCGGGCGGATCGAGCACCACCGGCAGGCTCGGCCCCGAAAACCGGTCAAAGCCCCATTTGCCTTGCAGCACGCCGCTTTCGACGCTGGTGAAACCGGCAAGCGCGGCGGGATCGGCGGGGCGGATGCCGCCCGCCGCCAGATCGGCCACCACCGGGATCGAACTTGCCTTGCCCTGTGATACCACCGACAGCGTCAGGTCGCGGGCATAGCCGGTGGCGAACAGCAGCGATGCGTCGTCGAGCGGGATCGCGGCGTCGGCGCGCGCCAGGCAGATCGGCGATCGGCTGCCCGATTGCCAAACCGGTGGCGTCGCAACGCCGATCGGCGGCAATGGCGCGAGCAGCACCGATCGCGGATTCTGGAACGAGGGCGGGGCGTTCAGCTTGAGCTGGATCGAATCGCCACTGGCGACCGTCAGCGCGGGCAGATATTGATATTGCGCGGTGCGGAACGCGCCAAACAGCCGCGCCACATCGCGCGCCAGCCCGATATAGGGGCTGTAATATCCCGCCCCCGCCTCGGGCGTTGCGGCGATTCGATAGGCGACGTCGACCGGGGTGCCGGTGAGCGTTTCGGCCAGCGTCGTGCCGCGCTGTGCCTGGAGCACCAGCGCCTCGCGATTCTGCGTCAGGCAGCTTGCCTGCAACGCGCGCGGGCGGGTGAGGCATTCGGCGTTGAGCTTGATCCCCAGCGCCTTGGCCAGCAGCGGCGCTGCGGTCGCGAGCTGTTCGGGGCGGGTGTCGGCGATGGTGCCGATGGTGGTGACGAAGGTTTCGAGCCGCGTCTGATCGAGCGATGCCTGGTGCAGATCCTTGGCCGCGCGCACGAACACGCCGGGCCGCCCGCGCACCGCATCGCGCACGGTATCGAACCCGCCGCCGGTGTTCGGCGCCAGCAGGATCAGCGCCTGTTCGGCCCCTTCGGGCACCGTCAGTTCGAGGACATTCTTCTTTTTGTGCCAGGTTTCGACCTGTGTGAACCATTCCTTGGGCGGCGGATTGGCGGCCCCGCGCAGGAATGCACCGATCAGCAGGTAGCGCGCCGATTTGGTATCGGCGAGCATCGCGCGCACCGTCAGCTTGTCGCCGCCCTTAAGCGACGGCACCGCCGCGATTGGCAGCGTCTCGCCATCGCGGGTCACCGTGATAGCGATGGCGGGGCCGTCGAGGTCGAAGCCGCCTTGCTGTTGCTGGGCATCGGCACGGGCGGCCGCCAACAGGGCGGTCGCGGCGAACATCGTTGAAATCAGGCGGATCATCGCCGCGCTATAGAAGACGAGCGCGGCGCGAGCAAAAGGCGGGCGGCGACCTTTAGCCAGCCGCCGACCCGATACGCCGGACCTGCACCGCCGCGATGCCAAGCCCGATCGCCGCCGCCAGCAACAACGCCAGCATCGAGCCCGCCGGCCAGGACGCGGTGTCCTCGCGCGGCTGGTACACCGGCAACCTGTCGAAATCGGCCCGGGTGAAGGGGCGTGCGTCGAACAGATAGGGATAATAGAAATTGCGAAGCCGCGCGTGGAAGGCGGCGATACTGTTCTGATACCCCAATTGCGCGGTCAGATCGGTATCGGCCAATCGGTGCAGCATCACCTGCGCCGCCACGCCGGGCAGGACATAGCCCACCCGCTGCGTCCAGGCTTCGCGCGCGGCCAGGCTGGCGCGATATTCGGCGACTTGCGGCGCGACCGCCTGGTCGGCGGCCTGATGGATGGCGTAATACCATTTCCAGTGGAAGCGGCCCGCAAACGCTTCCTTCCCGCGAAACTGCGGATGCGTCGCCAGGAAGGCGTTGAAGGTTTCGGCCTTGGGCGTGTCCCATCCGTGATGGACCAGCTCGCGCTGCGCCAGTGTCAGGTCGATCCCCTTGGCCACCGGCACCGCGCGCGCGATCGCGGCGTTGGCGAGGGTTGGCAGCAGCAAGGTCAGCGCGATCCAGCAGCCGACCAATGCCGCCGCGCTGGTCGCCGACGCATTGATCCGCGCGCCGAGGATCAGGCACAGCGCGAACCAGAAGGCGAGATAGACCGAGGCGACCGCGATCATCCCCAGCCCACCGAGCAGCGGCGAACCCAGCGCCAGCAACGCCGCGACCAGCGGCAGCAGCAACGCGGCGAGCACCAGCGCATAGCGAAGCCCCGCCCGCCGCCGCCACACCGCACCGGCGCGGCCGGGGATCGACAGCAACAGCCGTAATCGCCCCGCCTCACGCTCGCCCGACACCAGGTCATGCGCCAGCGCGATGGCGACCAGTGGCGCGAGGTAGATCGCAACGAACGCGAAATCGAACGCGCCGGGGAGCGCCAGTTCGGCGTTGATCGTTTCCGATTCATATAGCTGCGATTGCAGGCCCAACGCCCGGATTCGCAGTACATTGGGCTGGACGTCGCGCTGGCCAATCGCGGCAAAGGCGAGCGGGCCGGGGTGATCCGACGTCAGCAGGAAGGTGTAATAAGCGGCATAGCCCGGCTCGCCATCGGGCTTGCCATAGGTCGCCGCGACTTGCGCGAAATCCTGCTGCTGCGCGGCTTCGACGCGGGCGATGGTGGCGTCGGCGCGGCGGACATTGGCGATGCCCGACCAGATCGCCAAAGCCGAGAGCGCAAACAACAGCGCCAGCGAGGCAGCCGCCAGTTTCGATCGCAGGATCAGGCGGAGTTCGGCTTTCATCAGGCTCATCGCGCTGCCCTCCCCAAATTGCGGGCAATCGGCATCGCGGCCAATCCCAGCACGATCAGCCAACCCAGCAATACGGCAAGGCTGCCCGCGATCCGCGGCGATCGGGTCGCCACCGTGTCGCGGTCGACATAGGTGAAGCGCGGCACCCGCTGCCAATTGTCGGCGGCGATGCGCGGGTCTTCACCGGCATTCACATTGGGGATCAGATCGACCTGCATCCGGTTGAGGATCTGGACGAAGCGATAGCGAAAGGATTCGGCCTGGTTCAGGAAATCCTGATGCGCCGCCAGGTCGCTGCCGGTGAGCGCCATCGACAGGTCACGGATCGCCAGCAGCGGGCTGATGACGCCGAACGCGCGGACAAAGGCGTTTTGCGATTCCTCGCGCGCAAAGCCTGCATCGGCGGCGCGGGCGTGGAGCTGTGTGGTCAGCCGTTCGCCCTCCACGCCGACCAGGCCGGCATATTGCACCGGCAGCTTTTCGACACTGTCGACGCCATAGCGGGCCAGTGTCTTTGCCTTGAAATCGGCGAAATAGGGATCGTCGGGATTATGGCTGTCGCCGATGTTGAGCAGTTCCTGGTGCAGCGCGACCTCGCTTTCGATTTTGGTCGGCAAGGGGGTGCGCGCCGCAGCAGCTTCGGGCAGCGCACGGGGCAACAGGATCACCACGACCATCCAGATGCCGACCAGTGCGGTCAGCGAATCGCGCGCGCGCTTCGCCGATGCCGATACCAGCACCGCAATCGCCGCCCACAGCAACAGCCAGGCCGAATAGCCAAGGATCAGCAACAACGCCGCCGACCACCGCGCCTCACCGGCAACCGCAAAACCGATCAGCACCGCAAAGGCCGGGATCGCGATGGCGATCGCGACGACGCCATGCCCCAGAAACTTACCCGCCAGCACTCGCCGCCCGTTAATCCCCTGCGCCAGCAACAGCCGCAGCGTGCCGCGCTCACGCTCCCGCGCGACGCTGGAAAAGGCCAGAAAAACGATCAACAAGGGCGCCAGCGTCTGCAGCACAAAGGCCGGGGTGAGCTGGCCGAAGCGAAGCAGCAGCGATGATTGCCGCGCTTCGCTGAAATTGGCGCTGTTCTGGCGGTGGCCCTCCAGGAACACGGTATTGCCGGTGAAGCCGTCGACACCGAAATCAAAGAAAGCCAGGCTGTCGATCGGGCGGAACACGAACTGGCCATAATGCACCATGCGGTGCGGATGGCGATCGGGCTGCGCGTCGAACTCGCTGTCGACGCTTGCCTGATAGGCTGCGCGCTGTTGCTCGATCGCCGCGCGCCGTTCGATGCTGACCAAGGCGGCGACCGCGATCAGCGCGACGACCAGCAAGGTGGCGATGACGCCCGCGCGATTGCGGGCAAGCGCGCGCCATTCCTCGCGCGCGATCCTGAAGGTTGCGCCGCTCATGCGCCGGCCCCGGCATAACGCTGGTGCAGGCTGTTGAGGTCGAACCGATTGGGTCCGGCGGCGGCGGCAAGCTCCTCCTCGATCCGGCCATCGGCCAGAAAGCCGATACGGTCGGCGACATCGACCGCGCTCAACAGATCATGAGTCACCATCAGGGTGGTGACGCCGCGAGCGCGGGCGGTTTCGAGCAAGCGGTTGAAATCCATCGTCGCGCGCGGGTCCAGCCCCGATGTCGGCTCGTCGAGCAGCAGCACCGGCACCTGCCGCGCCAGCGCCAGCGCGATCGCCACCTTTTGCCGCATCCCTTTGGAAAATCCGCCGACACGCTTGTTCCAGGCATCGCTCGGCAGGCTGACCGCCTCCAGCGCCGGATCGATCACCCCCGCGACCGAACGGTCGGTGCCGGCCAGCGCTAGGAAATAGTCGATATTCTCCCGCGCGGTCAGATGGTCGTACAACGCGACGCTTTCGGGGACATAAGCGAGGCTGGCGCGCGCCGCTTGCGGATCACGCGAGGGATCAAACCCCGAGATCGATACGCTGCCCTGGGTAGGCGTGATAAACCCCAGCAGCGCGTTCAGCGTCGTCGATTTGCCCGCGCCATTGCCGCCCAGCAGCGCATAGATTTCGCCGGCATGCACCGCCAGATCGAGTCCACGCAGCACCTCCCGCGTGCCATAAGCATAGCGCAGGGCTTTGGTTTCGATCGTCGCCATGCCGGTGGGTTGGTTCATGCGCTAAATCCAGTTCGAGGGTCTGTTTTTTGCAATGCAGCACTTGGCTTTTATGAGACGATGTATCATTGCGCAACCCACTGGTGTCGAAAGCGAGTAGACCCGCAATCGCCATCATGAGCAAATCGCGAACGCCGGAAAGGCTCGCGGAGACAAGGGGCAAGTGAATGATTCGGGTTTCGATTCGGGCGGCGATGATCGCCGGCGTGATGCCGATGCTGGCGATGCCGTCGGCGGCCGCGCAAGCGGGGCAGACGGGCGGGCAAGCGACCGAAGCAGGGGAGGCCGATCCGGCCGCGCCGAAAGCTTCGGAGGAGCGGGGCGACATTTTCATCACCGGGGTGCGCCAGGCCTATCGCGGCGATTTCACGCTGAAGGAAATCCCGCAATCGGTGGCGGTGATCGACGGCAAGACGCTGCAGGAGGCGAATATCCTGCGGCTGACCGACGCGCTCGACCTCAACGCCTCGGTCGCGCGGCAGAATACACTGGGTGGCCTGTGGGACGGGTTCGCAGTGCGCGGCTTTGCCGGCGACGAGAATCTGCCGACCGGGTATCTGGTGAACGGCTTCAATGGCGGTCGCGGCTTTGCGGGCCAGCGCGACGTTTCGGGGATCGAGCGGATCGAAGTGCTCAAAGGGCCGGCTGCGGCATTATTCGGTCGCGGTGAGCCGGGGGGGACGATCAACATCGTCACCAAACAGGCGCAGTTGGGCGAAACCTTCGGCACGACGTCTTTGCAGGTCGGCAGCTTCGATCGCGTTCGCGCCGATGCCGATGTCAATGTGGCGGTGGCGGGCACGCTCACCGCGCGGGTGATCGGCTATGCCGAAAGCGCGGGCAGTTTCCGCGACACGATCGATGAAAAGCGCTGGGGCTTCCTGCCCTCGATCGGCCTTGGCATCGGCGATTCGACCCGGCTGACCTATGATTTCGAATGGACCCGCGTCGAAACCCCGTTCGATCGCGGCATCGTCGTGCTCAATGGCGATTTCGATACGGTGCCGCGCAACCGTTTCCTGGGCGAGCCTGGCGACGGCGATCATGTCGCGCGCGCCACCGGGCATCAATTGCGTGTCCAGCATGATTTCAGCGATCGGTGGAGCCTGCTCGTCGGGGCAAGCTATCGCGAGACGCTGTTGACCGGCAGTTCATCCGATGCCGAACTGGTGCCCTCGCGGCAAAAGCTGTTCACCGATGGCCGCTCGCTGTCGCGGCAGCGCCGGTCGCGGCGGTATGATTCGGATCATTTCGCGATTCGCGCCGAACTGGCGGGCGATTTCGAGCTGGGGGGGATGCGACACCGCGTGCTGATCGGGGCCGATCATGACGAGTTCAACAACGACCAGGATTTCCGCCGCTTCCGCCCGCCGGTGCTGACGCCGACGACGACCGATCGCGCCGGCAACATCATCGACATCCTCGATCCCGTCTATGGCCGCTTCCCCCTGCCAACGCCTGCTCCCCTGAACAACCGGCTGGATACCCAGAAAGCCACCGGCATCTATATCCAGGATCATATCTCGCTCACCGATCGATTGCAGGTCCGCTTTGGCGGCAGGTTCGACGATTTCGTGCTGCGTACCGACAATCGCATCACCTCGGTGTTGAGCCAGCGCAGCGACCAGCGTTTCAGCCCGCAGGCGGGGATCGTCTATGCGTTGGCCGACGCCCTGTCGCTCTATGCCGCCTATGGCGAGGGCTTTCGCGCCAATATCGGCACCGACGTCAGCGGCGTGATCTTTGATCCCGAAACGAGCAAGTCGATCGAGATTGGCGGCAAGTTCAGCCTGCTCGGCGGGCGGCTGGCAGGGACATTGTCGGTGTTCCAGCTCGACAAGGACAATGTGCTTGCCAGCGATACCTCCAACCCGGGGTTCTCGGTCGCGATCGGCAAGGCGCGCAGTCGGGGCGTAGAGTTCGACGCCACCGGGCGGCTTCCCGGCGGCATCGATGTGTTGGTGAGCTATGCCCATGTCGATGCAGAGTCGCGATCGACGCTGCTCGATCCGAACTTCTCGTTCCAGATCAGACCGGGCGACCCGCTGATCAACATTCCCGGCGATACGCTGAGCGTGCTGGCGACCAAGGCGTTCGACGTGGGTGGCCGGCAGGCATCGATCGGAGCGGCGGTGCAATATGTCGGCGATCGTTCGGGCGCGACCGGCACCGATTTCCGGCTGCCGTCGCATACGCTGGCGCGGGTGTTCGGCCAGGTCGAGGTGATCGAGGGGGTCGAGCTGTTCGGCGAAATCCGCAATCTGTTCGACGAACGTTGGTATGCGAACAGCTATGCAGCTTTATGGGTTCAGCCCGGCGCACCCAGGACCGGTGCGGTGGGCGTGCGTACCCGGTTCTAAGCGTGTCGGCACGAGGGGAGGGCGATGTTCCTCCCCTTACGGCAAGGGGCGCAGAAGGCGCTTGAGCTGCCCATCAGCAGCAAATTGCAACAAAAGTGAAAAAGGATGTTGAC
>NZ_JROH01000006.1 GCF_000786205.1 Sphingomonas sp. 37zxx
AAATGTCAAAATCAATCCACTAGGGCGCGCGGCGGGGTTGGGCAAGGCGGGGCAGCGGATGGCGGTGGCGGAAACGGCGTTTGGCGGGAGGGTGACCGATGCCCGGTGTTGGTGGTTCCTGGCGTCCGGAAAGCTACAAAAGCTACACTACGTACCCCCTGGATTCCCCTTTTCCGCGAAACGAAATGCGCCGCGGTGGAGAATGAGCGAGGGGTGTTCATGTGGCATGCGTATCAAAACGGGGACTTGTAGGACAGCGAGCTTTGGTGAGCGTCGTCGGGATCGTGCCCGTTGGTCGCGGTAATGGTTGGAATTGGAGGAAAGCAGGCTTTCAGCGCCCGGGTGGGGGCACAGTCAAGGCTGAACGCTTCGCCCGTTGCTCTGGCTCAAATCGGTGCCAGTCGTCTTCGGTAGGCAGATCAGGTCCGGGAGCGAAACGCCGGATCGCGTTCAGCACCAGCAGCTTCACGCGATTATAGTGTGGGCTACAGTTCCCGATAACAGAGGTGACACGCGCGCCACGCACCCGCTCGAAGGCGGCTGGGGTACCGTCCAGACATTGATCGTCATCCCCCGGCCAACCATCAGTAAGGCGGTCGAGCTCAGCCACCAGTCGTTGGTATGCGGCGGACGGAACACGAAACTTACGAGTGGAAACGGTCCCGCTATTGTTTGTCTTGTCGATCACGATCAGCGTGCCGCTGGCGTATGGCGCTGCCGAGGGTAGCGAGACTGCGAGGGCATAGTCACTCGTGCCGAACGACGGCATGGCGACAAAGCGCAGGCCGTCGCCGTGGAGATCTCGCAACGGCGGCAGCTTTGCAAACAATTTGACGGCGGAACCGCGCACATACGGATCGCCATCCTCACGAACTGGAGTCGCCTGCGTGCGGCTATTGTCGATCAGCTTGGCATCCAGCTCGCGGCTTTGGAGCCACTCCCGCCCGAGGATAGAGCCGACGATGACAAGTTCGATTACGATAATGGCGGTCGTCAGATAGCCTAGCCGATGAAGCCAGATGAGCCATCGAGAAGCTCTTGTCGCCATGCTCGTTATCCTCAAGCTTCCCTGATGGGGAAAATACGCTCCACTGCAACAAGCGCGGCCCTCGGCGACACAATAAAGTAAGGTGGCGCGTTTAAGAGGCCGACAGATTGAAGGCCCTGAACGTCCACCAGTGGGCGAAACAGCCCCCTACTTCGCCGCCCTTGCCGCTGCCACCGCCGCCTGCATCTGTTCGAGCGGGATCGCGCCGGCCAGCACGCGGTTGCCGATGACCCAGGCGGGGGTGCCGGTCATGCCCAATTGTCCCGCGAGTGACAGGTTCTTCGACAATTCATCGGTCGCGCCCTTCGATCGCGCGAAGGCCTGGCCCGCCGCGCGGTCGAGTCCGGCGCGAGCAATCGCGGCGTCGATCGATTGCGGGGTCAGGCGGCCGGCGGCGAACAGCGCGTCGTGATAGGCGGCGAACTTGCCCTGCTTGGCGGCGGCCAGGCTCCATTCGGAGGCGGTTCGGCTTTGCGCGCTCAGGATCGGCAGTTCGCGGAACACCACGCGCACCTTGGGATCGGCGGCGATCAGCCGGTCGAGTGCGGGCAGGCTGGCGCGGCAATAGCCACAGGCATAGTCCATATAGGCGACCACGGTGACGTCGGGGTTCCTGGCCCCCTTCCACGCATTACCGAACGGATCGACGATGCCGGCGCGGTTGGCCTGGACTACCTTGCCGGTCTCGCGGTCGCGCAGCCGGTCCATCGCCTGCGGGATGATTTCGGGGTTCGCCAGAATATAATCGCGCACCGTCGCCTCGACCCCGGTGCGATCGGCACCGCCGGCAGCGGGCCGAACCGATGCATAGACCGCAGCGCCGACCAGCCCGGCAAAGATGAAGGCGACCGCCAGCAACACCGGGCTTCGCAACAAACGTTCGATCATCGACGGCGGCCCTTTTGGTTTTGCACCGCGAATTCGGCGGTCATCTGAATATCCTGGGCGCGGATATAGTCGGGGGTATCGGGCGGCAACCCCGCCATCGCCGCGCGCGCGCTGATCAGCGCGCGCATCGGATCATTCGACAGGCTCGCCTGTTCGGCAGCGGCAAGCGCGGTGCGCGGGCCGTCGCCCTTGCGCTCATACACCACGCCCAATTGATACCAGGCAAACGGGTTGCGATCGTCGCGCGCCACCGCCTGGCGCAGCACCTGTTCGGCCTCGGTCAGATGCTGCGGGTCTTCGGTCGCGATCAGCGCGTGGCCGAAGGTGGTGGCGATCAGCGGCTGGAAACGAGTCCGCGTCGTCGCCTCGCGCAGCGGGGCCAGCGCCTCGGCGGGCTTGCCCGATTCGAGCAGGATCTGGCCCTGTAGTTCCAGGAAATAGGGGTCGGTCGGCGCGAACTGCACCAGCGCCGCCGCCTCCGCCGCCGCCTTGGCCGGATAGCCGGTGCGGTGATAGGCATAGGCGCGGGCATAGTGCGCGGGGATCGAATTGTCGGTGACCGGATAGGCGCGCAGCGTCGCCGGCGCATCGTTGACATAGCCGCGAAGCTTGGCCTGCACCCGCTTGAACCGCGCCTGTAGATCGGCGTCGATCGGCGCGTTGAACGCGGGCGCTGCCGACAAGTCGCCGGTCAGGTTGGCGATGCGCTGGCCCGACAGCGGATGGGTGCGCTGATAGCCGTTATTCTGCGGGATCGCGAGGCGGAACTCTTGATTCTGGAGCTTCTTGAAGAAATCGAGCATCCCGCGCCCGCTGATCTTGGCGGTATTCAGATAGCGCGCACCGGCAGCATCCGCCGCAGATTCCTGCCCTCGTGAAAAGGCCAGGAAGCTGCCCATCGCCGCCTGTTGCCCCGCCGCCAGAATGCCGGCACCCGCTTCGCCAGCGCCCGCCGCGATCGCAGCGACGCCCAGCACCAGGCTGAGGATCGTCATCCCCATCGCCTCCTGCATCATCTGGCCCTGCAACGGCACATGCCCGCCGGTGACATGGCCAAGCTCGTGCGCGATGACGCCCTGCACTTCATTGGCGTTGTCGGCCGCGTTGATCAGGCCCGAATGGATATACACCGCCTGCCCGCCCGCGACGAAGGCATTGATCGAACCATCGTTGATCAACACCATCCGCACGTTGCGCGGGTTCAGGTCGGCGGCCTCGATGATCGGGCGCGACATGTCGTTCAGCAGCGCCTCCGTCTCGGCGTCGCGAAGGATCGATTGCGCCGCAGCGGACTGCGCGGCCAGCAGAGAGGCAAGCGCGATAACGGGGAACAGGCGCTTCATGGGTCGATATATCGGTGCTTTCGCCGCGCGGATCAACGGCCATGCGGCGAAAGGGGAGCCACACGCCATAGTGCGCGCGGCCCCCCGTTCCTGCCTCAGGCCCCGAAGGTGCGCTGCCACCAGCCGCGACGCGGCGAGCCGCTGCCGCCTTCTTCGTCGCCATCGGCGTCATCGGCGTCACTGCCGGCGCTGGCAGGAGCAGCCGGGGCGTCATCGGCCACAGCGGCAACCCGCGACGCTGCTTCGGCCTCGACCGGGGCGTCCACCGCTGCCGGTGCGTCTTCGACCGCCTTTTTGCGGCGAGTGCGCTTTGGCTTTTCGGCTACCGGCTCGGCGACGACGGGTGCCGGCTCGGCCTCCACCGCTGCCGCATCGGCCTTTTTGCGGCGTGCGCGGCGCGGCTTGGGCGCAACCTCGTCGGCAGGTGCTTCCACCACCGGCTCGGCCTCGACGACCGGTTCGGCCACCGCTTCTTCCGCTTCAGCCTCTACCGGCACGTCGAGCGCGCTTGCCTTGCGGCGGCGGGTACGCCGTGGCTTTGTCGGGGCGGCTTCGGCCTCGGGCGTGTCGGCCTCGGGCTCGACCACCGGCATCGCGAAGGGCGCTGCGTCGCCAGCTTCGATCACCAGCGGCTCGTCGTCGACAGCCTGTGCCTCGCCGCCGGTCGTCTCACCCGCATCGCGACGACCGCCGCGACGGCCACGCCGACGCCGCTTACCGCGCCGCTCGCCGCCGTCTTCGGGTTCGGGTTCAGCGCGTGGCGAATCGCCATCTGCCGGACCGTAAACGGCGCGATCCTCGTCCAGATCATCCTCCGACACGGCGGCATCGGCCTGATCGGCTTCGCCGGCATCGGCGTCGCCATCGGCATCGGTTTCGGCATCGGTGACAGTCTCGCCTTCGACACCCCCCTGATCGTCCCTGGCCCGGCCACGCCGCCCGCGACGGCGACGGCGGCGACGACGTGCGCCATCCCCCTCGCCTTCACCCTCGGCCTCGCCTTCGGCGGCCTTGCGCTCGCGCGGACGGCGCGGCTCGACCACTTCGGCCTCGACCTCCTCCTCGATCTCGTCTTCTTCTTCCTCGATCTCAAAATCGTCTTCGGGCTCCTCGACCACCGGATCGAAGCGCGGAGCATAGGCCGGCGGCGGGCCGCCCGCCTCCACCGTCATGCGCGCGCCCTCGATCTCGCCGTCCGACGTCACCTCGACGGTCACGCCATAGCGTTCCTCGATCTCGGCAATGTCGCCGCGCTTCTTGTTGAGCACATAAAAGGCCGCTTCCTGGCTCGCGCGCAGCAACAACTGGCTGCCGCGACCGCGTGCCGCTTCGTCCTCGATCATCCGCAGCGCCGACAGGCCAGCCGACGATGCGGTCCGCACCAAGCCGGTGCCCTCGCAATGCGGACATTGGCGGGTCGATGCTTCGAGCACGCCGGTGCGAAGCCGCTGGCGGCTCATTTCCATCAGCCCGAACGAGCTGATGCGACCGACCTGGATTCGCGCACGATCGTTCTTCAGCGCCTCTTTCATCGCCTTTTCGACCTTACGGACGTTCGATCCGTGATCCATGTCGATAAAGTCGATGACGACCAGACCCGCCATGTCGCGCAGCCGCAACTGGCGCGCAATTTCGGCGGCTGCTTCCAAATTGGTCGCGGTCGCGGTCTGCTCGATATTATGCTCGCGAGTCGAGCGACCGGAGTTGATGTCGATCGACACCAACGCCTCGGTCGGGTTGATGACCAGATAGCCGCCCGATTTGAGCTGCACCACCGGATGGTACATCGCCGCCAGCTGATCCTCGACCTGATGGCGTTGGAACAGCGGCACCGCGTCCGAATAATGCTGCACCCGCCGCGCATGCGACGGCATCAGCAGCTTCATGAACTCCCTGGCCTGGCGATAGCCCTCCGGCCCCTCGACGATCACCTCGTCGATGTCCTTGTTATAGATGTCGCGGATCGCGCGCTTCATCAGATCGCTGTCGCCATAGACGAGCGCAGGAGCCGACGACTTCAGCGTCTCCTCGCGAATCCCGTCCCACAGCCGCGCGAGATAGTCGAAGTCGCGCTTGATCTCGACCTTGGTACGCTGCAGCCCGGCGGTGCGGACGATGCAACCCATCGTCGACGGCAATTGCAGATCGGCCATGATCGACTTCAGCCGCTTGCGATCGCCGGCATTGCTGATCTTGCGGCTGATCCCGCCGCCATGCGCGGTGTTAGGCATCAGCACACAATAGCGCCCGGCGAGCGACAAATAGCTCGTCAGCGCAGCGCCCTTGTTGCCGCGTTCTTCCTTGACGACCTGTACCAGCAGCACCTGACGGCGGCGGATGACGTCCTGGATCTTGTAGCGGCGGCGCAGGTTCAGCCGGCGCTGGCGCAATGCCTCGACCGCTGGATCCTCGCTACCGCCCTTTTTGCGGCGGCGCGGCTGACCATCGCCATCGCCTTCGCCTTCGCCTTCGGACGCCTCGGCATCTTCATCGTCATGATGATCGTCGTCATCATCCGATCGCGCCTCGACCATTTCGACATCGCCATGATCGTCGTCATGATCGCCATCATCATCGTCATCATCGTCGGCGCGCAACGCAGCCTCTTCGGCGGCGTGCTCGGCCTCTTCGCGCAACAGCGCGTCGCGGTCTTCCTTGGGGATCTGATAATAATCGGGATGGATTTCGCTGAACGCCAGAAATCCGTGGCGATTGCCGCCGTAATCGACAAAAGCCGCCTGTAGCGACGGTTCGACACGGGTTACCTTGGCGAGATAGATATTGCCCTTGAGCTGCTTGCGCTCGGCACTCTCGAAATCAAACTCCTCGATCCGGTTTCCCTTGACGACGGCAACGCGGGTTTCCTCCCGGTGGCGTGCGTCGATCAGCATACGCGTGGTCATTGATGTGTCTCCGCGCGCGCCGCGCGGGCCTGGCGGCCGGCAGTGGCGCGCGATCGTGATAGGCGGCTTCAGGGTCTTTCCCTGACCAAGCCGCGCGGTTTGGATGAAGTGCCTCTGCTGCGCAGACACGTCCGAGCACATGGCCCGGATACTTCGCGCCGGTCACGCACCCGCCGCTGTGCGCGGCGAGGGGATGCGTCGGATGCGAAAAGTGCCTCATTTGCAGCGTCAACCTGGATATGCCGCGCCCCTCAAAACAACCGGGGACGGGCAAGGATACCGGTCTGGACGGTCACAAACGTGAAACATCCTTGCGGTTGGTATATGGTCTAGCATTGCATCGCTTGCGCATCAACTGGCAGCGACTTGGCAAGCGGCGACAACAACATGCTTACCACCGCCTTGACCGAACTGCTTCATCATGGGGCAAAGCGCATTGGCCTACGCCGCTGACCCAGGGATCGGGAACAAGCTGCGCTTATGGTTTTACGCTGGACCTCCGCATATCGGGCACGGCATAATCGCTGCGTGGGTTTATTCTTTGCGCTTCTGTTAGGCTGGTTCGGCGGCATGCCCGCCTGGGCGGGCGACGTGCGCGCCGCCGGGGTAAAGCGCGACCGCGCCGCGCAGGAAGCGGGCGCGGGGCAAATGACCTTTGACTTTGCCCGCCGCCCCGAGCGCCCCGACGCCAATAAAGTGTCGATGCGAGTCCCCGCCGCGCGCAAGGCGCCGCCGCTGCCGCGCATCTATGGCGACGACGCCACCCGACCGCTGGTGGTGATCGACGCCGGGCATGGCGGCCATGATCCGGGCGCGATTTCGAGCGAGACGGGCCTTCGCGAAAAAGACCTGACGCTCAAGACCGTGCTGGCGATCAAGGACCGCCTGCTCAAATCGGGCCGCGTCCGCGTGGCGCTGACCCGCGAGACCGACAAGTTCCTGATCCTGCAGGAACGCTATGGCATTGCGCGGCGGCTGGGGGCGAGCCTGTTCATTTCGGTGCATTGCGACAGCGCCGGCAACCCGCTGGCGGCCGGGGCCACCGCCTATACCTTGTCCGAAGTCGCGTCGGATAAAGAGGCGGCGCGGCTGGCGGCGCGCGAAAACCGCGCCGATATTCTGGCCGGCATCGACCTTGGCGATACCAGCACCGACATCTCGTCGCTGCTGATCGACCTGGCGCAGCGCGAAACGATGAACCGATCGGCCAGTTTCGCGCGGCTTTTGGGGCGCGAGGCCGAAGCGCTGATCCCGGTAAAACCGGGCTTTCATCGCATGGCGTCGCTGATGGTGCTCAAGGCCCCCGACATGCCGTCGGTGCTGTTCGAAACCGGGTATCTGTCGAACCAGCGCGATGCCGACTTCATCAACTCGCGCGAAGGCCGCGAGAAAATCGCCGAAAGCGTCACCCGCGCGACCGAGATTTTCTTTGCCCGGCGGATGGCTACGCGCTGACCGCGCATCACGCCGCCATCGGGGCTGGCACCGGGCTTGCCGCCCGGCACCCCATTTCCATCCCCCGGTGCTTGGGCTAAACCGCGCCGACCATGGCGGAAACCACCGATACCAGCACCACCCCGCAACGCGAACCGCGTGGACGTTGGGCCGCGTTCCGTCAGGGGCTGTCGCGCACGCGCCGTCGTTGGTGGTTTCGCGTCCTGGCGGTGCTCGCGCTGTTCGCCGGCCTTGGCGTCATCGCCTTTTGGGCGATCTTCGCGCGCGATCTGCCTTCGGTCGACGCGCTGCGTGCCTATGAACCCGATCTGCCGAGCAATGTGCGCGGTATCGATGGCACCCCGGTCCACACCTATGAGCGCGAGCGACGGGTCGAGCTGGACTTCACCGAATATCCGCCGATGCTGGTCCGGGCCTTCCTAGCCGCCGAGGATCGCACGTTTTTCGAACATTCGGGCATCGACATTCCGGGCTTTGCCGGCGCGATTTTCGACTATGTTTCGAAGATGGGGACCGGCGAGCGCGCGCGCGGCGGCTCGACCATCACGCAGCAGGTCGCCAAGAACCTGCTGATCGGCAACGAATATTCACCGACGCGCAAGGTGCGGGAGGCGATCCTTGCCTATCGCATCGAACAGGCGCTGTCGAAGGCCGAGATCCTCGAACTGTATCTCAACGGCATTCCGATGGGCCGCCGCAGCTTTGGCGTGCAGGCGGCGGCGCGCGCCTATTTCGATAAGGACGTCGTCGACCTGCAGCTGCACGAAATGGCGTTTCTGGCGACCTTGCCCAAGGCGCCCGAATCCTATGGCCGCGCCGCCAATGCCGATCGCGCGATGGAGCGGCGCGGCTATGTCCTGGGCGAGATGCTCCGCAACCGCTTCATCACCCAGCGGCTGTATCGCGAGGCGATGGACCAGCCGCTGGGGCTGGTGCGCCAACGTAATTCGATCCTGCAATCCGAAGCGGGCTATTTCGTCGAGGAAGTCCGCCGCCAATTGATCGACCGTTTCGGCGAAAAGGCCGAGGCCGGACCGCACAGCGTTTATGCCGGTGGCCTGTGGGTTCGCACGTCGCTCGACAATCGGTTGCAGGGATTTGCCGCCGATGCGCTGCGCCAGGGGCTGATCCGCTTTGAACGCGGGCGCGGCTGGTCGGGACCGATCGCGACGATTGAGATCGACGGCGATAATTGGCAGCAAGTGCTGCTGGGCAGCAATGTCGGGCTGAATTATCTCGACTGGCGCGCCGCCGTCGTGGTGTCGAAGGACAGCGACGCCGCCCGGATCGGCTTTGCCGACGGCCAGAGCGCGCAGCTTTCGCGCGACGCCGCGCAAATGCCGGTTCGGTCGAAGGGCGGCACCGCCTTTGACGCACTCAAGGCGGGTGACGTGATCGCGGTCGCGCCCGAAGGATCGGGCTATGCCCTGCGCACGGTGCCCAAAGTATCGGGCGGCATGGTGGTCGAAGAGCCGCGTACCGGGCGAATCCTGGCGATGCAGGGCGGCTTTGACAGCAGCATCCAATCGTTCAACCGCGCGACCCAGGCGATGCGCCAGCCCGGATCGACGATCAAGCCGATCGTCTATGCCGCAGCGCTGGAAAACGGGATGACGCCAGCGTCGATCATCGTCGATGGCCCTTTCTGCGTCTATCAGGGCGCGCGGCTGGGCAACAAATGCTTTCGCAATTTCGGCAATGCGCGCGGGGCCGGCCCCAGGACGATGCGCTGGGGCCTGGAACAGTCGCGCAACCTGATGACGGTGCAGGCGGCGAACAGCACCGGCATGGACAAGGTGGTGACGCTGATGCAGCGGATCGGCGTCAGCGACGGCAAATATCCGCCCTATCTGTCGTTCGCGCTGGGCGCGGGCGAGACGACGGTGGTCAAGATGGTCAACGCCTATTCGATCCTGGCGAATAATGGCCGCGCGCTGACGCCAAGCGTCATCGATTTCGTGCAGGACCGTCACGGCAAGGTGATCTGGCCCGAAAACTGGCGCGCCTGCGAACGCTGCAACGCGCCCGATTGGGATGGCAAGGCGATGCCGCGCCCCATTGTGCGCGCGCGCCAGGCGGTCGACGCGATGAGCGCCTATCAGATGACGCATGTGATGGAGGGGGTGATCGAACGCGGCACCGCCACGACGCTGCGCGACCTGAAGCGGCCGATCATGGGCAAGACCGGCACCTCGTCGGGGCCGACCGATGTGTGGTTCATCGGCGGCACGCCGCAAATGATCGCCGGCCTGTATCTGGGTTATGACCAGCCGGCCAATCTGGGTGGCTATGCCCAGGGTGGCACGATCGCTGCCCCGATTTACAAGGCGTTCGCGACCAAGGCGTATGAGGGGATGGAAGTCCTGCCCTTCCGCGCGCCGCCGGGGATTCGCATGGTCCGTATCGATCGTCGCAGCGGTCGCCCGGTCTATGGCACCTGGCCAACCACCGATCCGCTGGCCCCGGTGATCTGGGAAGCCTTCAAGCCCGAGAGCGAGCCGCGCCGGACAAGGCGCGGCGGCGAAGACGATGATCCCGCGGCGGCGCAGGTGAAGAAAAAAGCCGCTGGTCGGGCAAATCGACCCAGCGACAGCGATTTCTTGCAAAGAGAGGGCGGAATCTACTAGCCCGCGATCAACATCTTTCCGCCATCCCCGTACCAGCGGGGATCCATACGCTCCTATGATCGAGAATATGGATTCCCGCCCCTGTGGGGCGTGTCGTTGTAACACTGGAGCATCACCATGCGCGCCGAAGCGCAGGCATACGCCGACAAGATCAACGCAGCACTCGAACTGCTGCGCCGCTTCCTCGATTGGGACCGCGCGCTGCGCCGGCTCGACGAGCTGAACGCGCGCGTCGAGGACCAGAGCCTGTGGGATAACCCCCGCGCGGCGCAGGAAGTGATGCGCGAGCGCCAGCGGCTCGACAGCGCGATCGCCGCCACGCGCGCGATCGAAGGCGAGCTGGCCGACACCGCCGAACTGATCGACATGGCCGACGCCGAAGGCGACGAAGACATGGCGAACGAAGGCACGCAGGCGCTGAAGGCGCTGATGGAGCGCGCCGAGGTCGACAAGGTCAAGGCGCTGCTGGCGGGCGAAGCCGATGGCAACGACGCCTATCTCGAAGTGCATGCCGGCGCCGGCGGCACCGAAAGCCAGGATTGGGCCGAAATGCTCCAGCGTATGTATATGCGCTGGGCCGAACGTCGCGGCATGAAGGTCGAACTGGTCGATTATCATGGCGGCGAACAGGCGGGCATCAAATCGGCGACGTTGCTGCTCAAGGGCGAGAACGCCTATGGCTATGCCAAGACCGAAAGCGGGGTGCATCGGCTGGTGCGGATCAGCCCGTATGACAGCGCCGCGCGGCGGCACACCAGCTTCTCGTCGGTGTGGGTGTATCCGGTGATCGACGATTCGATCGACATCGAGATCAACGAGGGCGACCTGAAGATCGACACCTATCGCGCGTCGGGCGCGGGCGGGCAGCACGTCAACACCACCGATTCGGCGGTGCGGATCACGCATATTCCGTCGGGGATCATCGTCGCCAGCCAGAACGACCGTTCGCAGCACAAGAACCGGGCGACCGCGATGGGGATGCTCAAGGCGCGGATGTACGAAGCCGAGCTGCAAAAGCGCGAAGCCGCCGCGATGGGCGAATATAATGCCAAGACCGAAATCGGCTGGGGGCATCAGATTCGTTCCTATGTCCTGCAACCCTATCAGCTGGTGAAGGATTTGCGGACCGGCGTGACATCGACCGCCCCGTCCGACGTGCTAGACGGCGCGCTCGATCCGTTCATGGCGGCGGCATTGTCGCAGCGGGTGACCGGCGAGACGGTGGACGTGGAGGACGTCGATTGAGAAAGGATGGTGCCGCCATGCTGACGATCGCTCTGGCGGCGCTGTGCCTGTCGGGCTGTGAAGCGCCGGTGCGCGCGCCGCAGGCCGATCGATCGGAAAAAGTAGGCGATTTCCCCACCGCCGACCGTCCCGTCGCGACGATCGTTTCCGATCGCTGGTCGACCGAGGAAGCGCGCGACCGGGTGGACGAGGCCGAAACCGTCATGGACCTGGCGGGCATCAAGCCCGGCATGACCGTGGCGGACATCGGCGCGGGCGAGGGTTATTATACGATCCGCCTGGCATCGCGCGTGGGCAAGGATGGCCGCGTGCTGGCGCAGGACATCGTGCCCGGGGTCCGCGACGCCCTAGCGGAGCGGGTGGCGCGCGACGGCCTGGATAATGTCAGCGTCCGCCTTGGCGAACCGCAAGATCCCAAATTGCCCGCCAATAGCTTCGATCGGGTGCTGATGGTGCATATGTATCACGAGATCGCATCGCCCTATGAGTTTCTCTGGCGGCTGCATCCGTCGCTTCGCGCGGGCGGCGAAGTGGTCGTCGTCGATGCCAATCGCGCGACGCAGAATCACGGCACCCCGCCCGCGCTGTTGAAATGCGAATTCGAAGCGGTCGGCTATCGCCAGGTGCGGATCGAGGAAACGCGATCGGCGGGCGGGTACATGGCGGTGTTCCGCGCCGATCGTCCGCGCCCTGCCCCCGATGCCATCCGTGGTTGCCGCGTCGAGAATGATTCGCCGCAGCCGGCCAATGCCCCGCAGGCCAAGCACGACATGCCCGATTAGCCGCGCGCTACAGCAATCCCATCAACCGAAAGCTGGTCACTCCCCAGCGGGTGACGACCAGGTGATCGAGCAGCCGCACGTCGAGCGCGGCCAATGCCCGATCGAGCGTGCGGGTGGCGGCGACATCGGCGTCGCTGGGGCGCAGATCGCCGCTTGGGTGATTATGCGCCATCACCAGCGCCCAGGCTCCGAACGCCAGCGCATCGGCAGCCACCTGCCGGATCGGCAGCCGCACCGAACCGACGTCGCCCGACGGCGCATGCCGCATCGCCAGCAACCGCCGATCGCGATCGAGATAGGCAAACACCGCGACTTCGTTCGTCGCAGTGGCAATCGCACCGAACATCTTGTGCGCAGCGGTGACATCGTCGATCAGGGGTGCAAAGGTCGACATTGCTTGTCATCCCACCTCGAAGCACCGACGCGAAACCGAAACGGCTCCGAAACGGACGTACTACGCCCGCTTGGCGGCACCCGCGCGCTCGGCTAGGCAGGCGCGATGCGGCAATATCTAGATTTAATGCGGCGCGCGCTCGATCATGGTGTCGTCACCATGGACCGGACCGGCGTCGGCACGCGCAGCGTGTTCGGCCATCAGATGCGCTTCGATCTGGCCCAGGGCTTTCCCGTCCTCACCACCAAGAAACTGCATCTGCGATCGATCATCGTCGAATTGCTGTGGTTCCTGCGCGGTGACACCAATGTCGGCTGGCTGCGTGATCGCAAGGTGAGCATCTGGGACGAATGGGCCGACGAAAACGGCGATCTCGGCCCGGTCTATGGCAAGCAATGGCGCGATTGGGCGGCTGGCGATGGCGGCCATGTCGACCAAATCGCCGAACTGATCGCGACGATTCGTGGCAATCCGGCATCGCGCCGGCAGATCGTCACCGCCTGGAACCCCGGCGAGCTCCACGCGATGGCGCTCGCTCCGTGCCACTGCCTGTTCCAGACCCATGTCGCCAATGGCCGCTTGTCGCTGCAACTCTATCAACGCTCAGCCGACATCTTTCTCGGCGTGCCGTTTAATATCGCAAGCTATGCGCTGCTCACGCACATGCTCGCGCAAATCTGCGACCTTGAGGTCGGCGAGTTCATCTGGACCGGCGGCGATTGCCATTTGTACGAAAATCACCTGGACCAGGCGCGCGAGCAACTGACACGCACCCCCGGCCCACTGCCGACGCTGACGATCCTGCGCCGGCCGCCGTCGATCGATGCTTATGAATATGAGGATTTCGTGCTGAACGACTATGTCGCGCAGCCGCATATCAAGGCACCGGTGGCGATATGAGCCGCGACATATGAGCCGCGACATCGTCTTTTACCTCGCGCGCGCCGATAATGGCGTGATCGGCCGGGACGGCACGCTGCCCTGGCGGCTGCCCGCCGATCTGAAACGCTTCAAGGCGATGACGATGGGCAAGCCGATGCTGATGGGGCGCAAGACCTTTGACAGTTTCCCCAGCCTGCTTCCCGGCCGGCGGCATATCGTGCTGACTCGCGACACCGGCTGGGCCGCGCCGGGGGCCGAAGTCGCGCATTCGGTGGAGGACGCGCTGGCGCTGGCGGGCGATGCGCCTGAAGTGGCGGTGATCGGCGGGGCCGAAATCTATGCACTGCTGCTGCCGCATGCGACCCGGATCGAGGTGACCGAGGTCCATCTGACGCCACAGGGCGACGCCGTGGTCGCGCCCTTTGCCGCTGCCGACTGGCACGAAACCGCGCGCGAGGCGCATGGCGCCGATGGCGAGCGCCCGGCATTTGATTTCGTCACCCTCACGCGCCGCGCCGACCCGCAAGGGAAGGATTTGCAACCGCCCCGCCCGCCCCTATAGCCGCGCCATGCAGCGGTTAGACGGCGGTGCGACGGTTCCCGCCCCCTTGCGCGGCGCGATCGTGGCGCTGGGCAATTTCGACGGTTTCCATCGCGGGCACCAGGCAGTGGTGGGCCGGGCGATCGAACGCGCGCGCGCGCAAGGCAGGCCGGCGATCGTCGCCACCTTCGATCCGCACCCGGTGCGCCATTTCCGCCCCGAACTGCCGCCCTTCCGCCTGACGACGCTCGATCAGCGCGAGCGATTGTTCGGCCAGGCGGGGGCCGATGCGATGCTGGTGTTCGGCTTCGACGCCGATCTTGCCAGCCTGTCGGCCCGCGGCTTTGCCCAGCAGCGGCTGGTCGACCGGGTGGGTGCCGGCGGTGTGGTGACCGGGGCCGACTTCACCTTTGGCAAGGGCCGCGACGGCGATGTCGCGGTGCTGGCGGCGCTGGGGGCGGAACTGGGCTTTGGCACCGACACCGTCCAGCCGGTGCTGCACGAAGGCGCGGTGGTATCGTCGAGCAACATCCGCGAGCATTTACGCGCCGGCGACCCACAGGCCGCCGCCATGCTGCTGACCCGCCCCTTCACGATCGAAGGGGTGGTGGAACATGGCGCGAAGCTTGGGCGGCAATTGGGCTATCCCACCGCCAATGTGGCGATGGGCCAGTATCTGCGCCCGCGCTATGGCATTTACGCCGTGCGCGGGCGGTTGGCCGACGGGCGGGTGCTGAATGGTGCTGCGAATCTGGGGATACGCCCGATGATCGAGGGCGCGCCAGTCGAGCTGCTCGAACCCTATTTCTTTGATTTCGACGGCGATCTCTATGGCCAGACGATCGCGGTCGAGCTGATCGCGTTCCTGCGGCCCGAGGGCAAGTTTGACGGGCTGGAAGCGCTCAAGGTCCAGATGGCCGCCGATTGCGACCGCGCGCGGGCGATACTCGCAACCTAACTCCCCTCCCTGGAAGGGAGGGGTTGGGGGTGGGTAGGCCGGTTGGCCGGCGCAGCGCTGCATCACGGGCCGACCCACCCCCGCCCCCTCCCTTCCAGGGAGGGGAGGAGAAGCGGAATGGCAGCCAACGCACGCCCCCTTTCCCACGCGCCCCGCTTCCTCTAATCCCCGGCCACTCATGACCGACACTCCTCCTCCGCCGCGCGACTGGCGCGACACCGTCTTCCTGCCGAAGACCGACTTTCCGATGAAGGCCGGCCTTGCCGCCAAGGAACCCGCGATCCTCGATCGCTGGGCAAAAATCGGCGTGTACGACCGGCTGCGCGAGCAGCGCGCCGGGCGCGAGCGTTTCATCCTTCACGACGGCCCGCCCTATGCCAATGGCGACATCCATATGGGCCATGCGATGAACAAGGTGCTCAAGGACATCGTCGTTCGCAGCCAGAGCCTGATGGGCAAGGACGCGCCCTATGTGCCCGGCTGGGACTGTCACGGCCTGCCGATCGAATGGAAGATCGAGGAAGCCTATCGCGCCAAGAAAAAGTCGAAGGACGAAGTGCCGCCGACCGAATTCCGCCAGGAATGCCGCGATTATGCCGCCAAATGGGTGGGCGTGCAGGCGGCGCAGTTCGCGCGGCTGGGCGTGATGGGCGATTGGGCCAACCCGTATCTGACGATGAACTTCGCCTCCGAAGCGGTGATCGCCGGGGAATTGCTGAAATTCGCGATGTCGGGCCAGCTCTATCGCGGGGCCAAGCCGGTAATGTGGTCCCCGGTCGAAAAGACCGCGCTGGCCGAAGCCGAGGTCGAATATGAGGACGTGGTGTCGACCCAGATCGACGTCGCGTTTGAGATTTTGGATGCACCGAATGCGCCGGAGTTGAAGGGCGCATACGCGGTGATCTGGACGACGACGCCGTGGACGATCCCGGTGAACCAGGCTTTGGCCTATGGGGAGGAGATTGAGTACGCGATCGTCGAAATCGCCTTTATCGATCCCAGACAGATGATGGGTTACGACGCTTCTGCAGCCGAAGTGCTTGCCCGCGATCTGGCCCGCCTTGATTCAGCGACTGCCCTATTCGCCGGAAAGCGTATCCTTGTCGCAGCTGAACTTGCCGAATCTTTTGCGAAGCGAGCTCGTGGGGAACGAGTAATCTCATCGGTTAAAGTTATTCGCACAGTGAATGGCCGTGAGCTCGCCGGTGCCACCGCACGCCACCCGATGCACCATCTCGGCGGCTTTTTCGCCAAGCCGCGCCGGTTCCTGGCGGGTGATTTCGTCACCGCCGATGCGGGCACCGGGCTCGTTCACATGGCCCCCGATCATGGCGAGGACGATTTCGCGCTGTGCAAGGCCAACGGCCTCGAGCCGGTGTTCGCGGTCGACGATGCCGGGATGTACCGCGCCGACTGGGCGTGGCTCGGCGGCCAGGGATCGGTGATCAACAAGAAGTTCGTTGCCGCCGGAGCCGGAGGCGACTTCAAGGAACCCGGCCCGATCTGCACTGACCTGCGCGCGGCGGGCGCGCTGCTCGCGGCGTCGGACGATTTCGCGCACAGCTATCCGCATAGCTGGCGGTCGAAGGCCAAGGTGATCTTCCGCTGCACGCCGCAATGGTTCATCCCGATGGACCGGGCGACGAACCTGTCCCCCTCCCGCTTGCGGGAGGGGCTAGGGGTGGGCGTGTCGGCGAGCGATGCGCTCGGTGAGACTTCATCCCCTCCCCCGACCCCTCCCGCAAGCGGGAGGGGGGAAGGAGGGGACAATGCCCCTACCCTTCGCGCCCTCGCGCTCGATGCGATCGAGCGCACCCGCTGGGTGCCTGCACGATCGCAGAACCGGATCCGCGCGATGGTCGAGGGGCGGCCCGATTGGGTCATCAGCCGCCAGCGCGCCTGGGGGGTGCCGATCCCGATCTATCTGAACCGCAAGACCGGCGATTATCTGCGCGACGAAGCGGTGAACGACCGCATCCTCGCCGCCTTCCGTGAAGGCGGGGCCGATGCGTGGTTCGCCGCCGATCACCAGGCGCTGCTTGGGGCAGAGCATGACCTTGCCGACTATGCCGTCGTCACCGACATTCTCGACGTGTGGTTCGATTCGGGCAGCACGCATGTGTTCACCGTCGAGGCGCGCTACGGCGAGGGCGTCCGCGCCAACCTGTATCTCGAAGGATCGGATCAGCATCGCGGCTGGTTCCAGTCGTCGTTGCTCGAAAGCTGCGGCACGCGCGGGCGGGCGCCCTATGACGCGGTGCTGACGCACGGCTTCGCGCTCGACGGCAATGGCCGCAAAATGTCGAAGTCGCTGGGCAATGTCGTCGATCCGCTGAAGGTGATCGGTGAATCAGGTGCCGACATCCTGCGGCTATGGGTGGCGCAAACCGATTATTTCGAAGATGTCCGCATCGGCAAGGAAGTGCTGTCGGGCACCGGCGATACCTATCGCAAGCTGCGCAACACCTTCCGCTATCTGCTCGGCGCGCTCGAAGGCTTTGACGAGCGCGAGCGAGTCGCGGTCGCCGACATGCCAGAGCTTGAACGCTATGTGCTGGGCAAGCTCGGCAAGCTCGACGCCGAACTGCGCGCCGCCGCCGAAGCGTTTGAATTCAACCGCTACACCCGCGCGCTGTCCGATTTCGCCAATGACGATCTGTCGGCGTTTTTCTTCGATATCCGCAAGGACAGCCTGTATTGCGACGCGGCGGACAGCATCAAGCGGCGGTCGTACCGCACGATGCTCGACGTGCTGTTCCACGCGATGGTGCGCTATGCCGCGCCGATCCTGTGCTTCACCGCTGAGGAAGTGTGGCAGGCGCGCTTCCCCAGCGACGACGGATCGGTGCATTTCCTCGAATGGCCTGAACTGCCCGCAATCCCTGCCGACCTGAAGCTTGGCACCGATTGGGATGGCGTGCGCGCGCTTCGCGAACAGGTGACCGAAGCGATCGAGCCGCTGCGCCGCGAAAAGACGGTGCGGTCGAGCCTCGAGGCCGAAGTCACGCTGCCCGATCTGCCGCTGTCGCCCGATGCGCTGGCCGAGATCTTTATCTCAGGCCAAGTGCACCCCGGCGAGTCGCTGGCGATCACCCGCACCGAAAAGCATAAGTGCGGGCGCTGCTGGCGGCACCTGCCCGAAGTGGTGGACGAGGTTGCAGGCGGAAGCGGCTTGTGCAACCGCTGTGCCGAGGTGGTGCAGCATGCGTGACGGGCGTAATTTCGGCTATGTGGTGGCGGCGGCGATCTTCCTGATCGATCAGCTTTCCAAATGGCTGGTCACCGATGTGCTGGGCATCGCGCACATGGGGGCGCTGCTCGAACTGCTGCCGTTCTTCGATCTGCGATTCGTGCCCAATGTCGGCGTATCGCTTGGGCTGTTGCCCGCCGAAAGCCCGATGATGCGCTGGGCGTTGGTGGTGCTGACCGGCGGCATCGCGGTGGCGGTGGGGGTGTGGATGACGCGCGAACCCAACCGCAACGATCGGCTGGCGCTGGCGCTGGTGCTGGGCGGTGCGCTGGGCAACATCCTCGATCGCATCCGCTTTGGCTATGTCGTCGACTTCGCCGACCTGCATTTCGGCGAATGGCGGCCGTTTCTGGTGTTCAACATCGCCGATGCCGCGATCACGATCGGGGTGGTGATCCTGCTGCTGCGCGCGTTGTTCGTGCGCGACAAACCTTCGACTAACGATCCGTCAAACGGGGCGGACAAGCCTGCACCTGTGGAGAAAATGAATGCGTAATCTGTTCGTCTTCGGTGCCCTGGGCACTGCCCTGTTGCTGGCCGGTTGCGGCAAAAGCGGCCTCGATCGCAACCGTCCCGACGAATTTGCGGTCGCGCGCCAGGCACCGCTGGTAATCCCGCCCGATTTCTCGCTGGTCCCGCCGCAGCCTGGCGCACCGCGCCCGCAGGATACCGGCGCGGCCAATCAGGGGCTCGAGGCGCTGTTCGGCGGCGCGGCAGCACGCAGCGCCAGCGAGACCGTCGCACTGCGCGAAGCCGGCAGCACCACCGCGACGCCCGGCGTCCGCTCGGAAGCCGGCGATCCGCAGACCAACGTCATCGACAAAGGATCGACGACGCGCGACATCGTCGCTGCACCCCAGGGTGACGGTCAGGACGCGCGCGCAGTCACCGGCACGCCGACTCCGCCGAAGCAATAAGCTGTCGGTTACCCGGCGCGGAGGTGATCGGGCGAAGGCGACACCGCATCAATCGATGCGGTGTTCGCCCTTCACCCAGCGCACCGTGCCCGAACTGGCGCGCATCACCACGCTTTCGGTGGTCATCACCTTGCCCCGGCGCTTGACGCCTTCCAGCAGCGACCCATCGGTCACGCCGGTAGCCGCAAAGATGCAATCACCGCGCGCCAGCTCGCTCAGGTCATAGATTTTGTCGAGGTCGGTGATCCCCCATTTGCGCGCGCGCGAGCGTTCATCTTCGTTGCGAAACAACAGCCGCCCCTGAAACTGCCCGCCGGCACAGCGAAGCGCCGCTGCCGCCAGCACGCCTTCGGGTGCGCCGCCCTGGCCCAGATAAATGTCGATCGTCGTGTCGGGATCGGTGGTCGCGATCACCCCGGCGACATCGCCATCGTCGATCAGCATGATGCCGCAGCCGCAAGCGCGCAATTCGGCGATCAGCTTTTCGTGGCGCGGGCGATCGAGCACACAGGCGATGATGTCCGAAGGCTTCACCCCCTTGGCCGCCGCCACCGCCGCGACATTTTCGGTGGGTGATTTTTCGAGGTCGATCACCCCCGGCGGATAGCCCGGCCCGACCGCGATCTTGTCCATATACACATCGGGCGCGTTCAGCAGACAGCCTTCCTCGGCAATCGCCAGCACCGCCAATGCGTTAGGGCCTGCCTTGGCGGTGATCGTCGTGCCCTCCAGCGGATCGAGCGCGATGTCGATTCGCGGGCCTTTGCCGGGGGCCGATCCCACTTTTTCGCCGATGAACAGCATCGGTGCCTCGTCGCGCTCGCCCTCACCGATGACGACCGTGCCGTCCATATAGAGTTCGTTGAGCGCGGCGCGCATCGCTTCGACCGCGGCGGCATCGGCTGCCTTTTCATCGCCGCGCCCCACCAGGGCCGATGCCGCGATCGCCGCCGCTTCGGTCACGCGGACCATTTCGAGCACGAGCACTCGATCGAGAACCTGGCTGCGCGCCTGCATGAAAGCCACCTTTGCGGGAAGAGGTCGTTTCGGGGGCGATAGGCGAGGGCTATTGCGCGAGCAACCGAAAGCAATGTTTTCGCAGACGGCGCATGATGTTATTGTTGTTTTCTCGAAACGGAGGCGCTGGTCATGTTGGTTCTGCTCTTATCGCTGCTTCAGGCCAGTGCCGATCCACAGCAATTGCTGGCCACCCATGCGCGGCTGACCCAGGCCGAAGTGCCCTGCCACGCCACTGCCGATGATCGCGAGATCGTGGTGTGCACCGCGCGCGACGCCGATCGTTTCCGCGTGCCCTATATCACCCCGACCGAGGGCGATCCCAACATCGTCGATGTCCCCGGCGAGCGGTCACGGCTGATCGCGCAGACCAATAACTGCCAGGAAATGCGCTACAATATGACCGGCTGTGGCATGACGGGGGTGTCGATGACCGCGGGCAATGGGCGCGGCGTCGGGGTAGAGAAGCCCCGACCGCCGGCACCTTAAGCGGGAAAACCCTCTCCCCGCAGGGGAGAGGGAATAGTTACTGCAAGATATGCATCCACATCGGCTGGCCGATCAGGCTCGACGAGCCGCGTAGCTTCTCCAGCGCCTGCGCGACGCAGCGTTCGGGGCCTTCATGCGTCACGATCGCCACCAGCACGCTGCCATCGGCCATCGCGCCGCGCTGCATCAGGCTTTCGATCGAAACCCCCGCATCGCGCATCGCCGCCGCAATCTCGGCGAGCACGCCCACCTTGTCGGCCACGGTGAAGCGAAGATAGGCGCGCCCTCGCCGCTCGCCGGTGTCGGCTGCGCCCTGGTCGGCCAGCGATTTCGCCGGCATCGCATAAGGCGGGCCGAACTCGCCGCGCGCAATGTCGATCAGGTCGGCGACCACCGCACTCGCGGTGGGGCCGTCGCCCGCGCCTGCGCCCTGAAAGAACAGTCGCCCGACGAAATTGCCTTCGGCCACCACCGCGTTGGTCGCGCCGGTGACGTGCGCCAGCGGGTGATCGAGCGGCACCAGGTGCGGGTGAACCCGCTGGAACAGCCCGTGGCTGTCCGATTCGGCAATGCCGACCAGCCGCACGCGATAGCCGAGCGAAGCCGCCTCAGCGATGTCGGCGGCGATCACGTGGCGGATGCCCGATACCGCGACATCCTCGAACGCCGGCTGCGTGCCGAAGGCGAGGCTGGCAAGGATCGACAGCTTGTGCGCGGCGTCGACGCCGTCGATGTCGAAGCTGGGATCGCTTTCGGCGAAGCCCTTGGCCTGTGCTTCGGCGAGCACTTCGGCGAAGTCGCGCTGTTCGGCTTCCATCCGTGACAGGATGAAATTGCAGGTGCCGTTGAGGATGCCATAGACGCGCGCGATTTCGTTCGCCGCAGCCCCTTCGCGCAGGCCCTTGATGACCGGGATGCCGCCCGCAACCGCAGCTTCAAACTTCAGCGCCACCCCTGCCGCTTCGGCAGCGTGCGCGAGCTCAAGGCCGTGATAGGCGATCATCGCCTTGTTCGCGGTGACGAAGCTCTTGCCTGCCTTGAGCGTCGAGCGCGCCAGCGCCAGCGCCGGCCCGTCGCTGCCGCCGACCAGTTCGACCACGACATCGGCGGTGGGATGATTGGCGAGCGCGGTCGAATCATCGACCCATTCGAAGCGCGAAATATCGACGCCGCGATCCTTGACCCGATCGCGCGCCGATACCGCGACGATTTCGATCCGGCGACCGGCACGCCGCGCGATCAGGTCGCCATTGGCGTCGATCAGGCGAATAACGCCCCCGCCAACGGTACCAAGGCCTGCGATCGCAACGCGGAGCGGTTCGGTCATCGATAAATCCCCTTTGAAGCGGGGCGCTAGACCAACCGGGGGGAAGACGGCAAGTCCCCCTCCCGCTTGCGGGAGGGGTTAGGGGTGGGGCTGTCGACGAAGGAAGCGCTCGGTAGATACCGCCCTCCCCCGACCCCTCCCGCAAGCGGGAGGGGAGAAGATTTACACCTTGATCAGCCCGATCTCGACCAGCCGCTGGTGGAGATAATCATGCGCGCTGATCGGTTCGGGATACTGATTCGGGCGTGCGTCGCTGATGCAGCCGGGCAGCGTCTGGATCAGGAAATCGGGCGCGGGATGCAGGAAGAACGGCATCGAATAGCGCGAATGACCGCGCCGCTCGGGCGGCGGGTTGACGACGCGGTGGGTGGTCGATGGCAGAACATGATTGGTCAGCCGCTGCAGCATGTCACCGACATTGACCACCATCGCGCCGGCAGGCGGCTTCACCGGCAGCCAGTTGCCGTCGCGATCGAGCAGCTCGAGCCCGGCCTCCTCAGCCCCCAGCAACAGCGTGATCAGGTTGATGTCTTCATGCGCCCCGGCGCGAACGCCCGGTGCATCAGCCGATACCGGGGGATAATGCAGCAGCCGCAGCACCGAATTGCCGTCCGCGACCGCTGGCACGAACCATTCGGGTGTCAGGTCGAGATAGCGCGCGATCGCCGACAGCAGCTTTTCCCCCGCCGCGTCGAACGCGGCGAATAATTCGAGGAAGGTCTCGCGGAAGCCGGCGGGGGCTTCGGGCCAGACATTGGCCCCCATCATCGCGGCAAAGCGATGCCCGGCGGGCAGGTCGCGGCCGATGTGCCAAAACTCTTTCAGATCATTCTCGCTGGCGTCCTTGGCGATCTCGATCCCGAAGGGGGTATAGCCGCGCGCGCCGCCGCCGCCGGGGATATGGCCACGCCGTTTGGCGGCTTCGTCCCGGGCGAATAATTCGCGGGTCGCGGTCCAGCAGCGCTCGATCAGCGCCTCGTCGATGCCGTGGTCGCGGACGATGGCAAAGCCATAGCGTTGGAACGAGCCGCCGAAGCTTTGCGCAAAGGCTTCGGGATCAGTTGCCTGATCGGCGAGCGAGACGACCTGAATGGCGTCCAGCGGGGTATCGAGCATCGGGAACAGCCTAACTGAGCTTGGAAACAGACAAAGTGGACCCGACATAGGCGCTGCCTTGGGGCTGGGCCAGTGGTGCTGACCCGCTTGAATTGTGTTGCAGTGCAACAATGTTTGCCCTTGGTGCATTCTACGCAACCCGATCCCGGGGTGACGGGAGCTTTTTCATCGTCCAAGGGACCAGTATGCACCAGTCGAACCCACCCGTGTCGCTCGACCGCGCACCCATCCCCTTCGGCGAATTCGTGGCGATGGCGGCGGCACTGATGGCGCTGACCGCGCTCGGCATCGATTCGATGCTCCCCGCGCTGCCGGCGATCGGCGATTCGCTGGGCGTCACCAACCCCAATGACCGCCAGTTCGTCATCACCTCGTTCCTGATCGGCTTTGCGGTGGCGCAGCTGGCGCATGGGCCGCTGGCCGATCGCTTCGGACGCCGACCGGTGCTCGGCGTCGCGCTGCTGATCGCGGTCGCCACCAATCTGCTGGCCGCGGTCGCGGGCAATTACGAATTGCTGCTCGCCGCGCGTTTCGCATCGGGCATGGCGGTTGCGGGCGCGCGGGTGGTGACCGTGGCGATGGTGCGCGACTGTTTCGCCGGGCGGGCGATGGCGCGGGTGATGAGCCTGGTGTTCGTGGTGTTCATGGCCGCGCCGGTGCTTGCCCCGGCCTTTGGCCAGATCGTGCTGTTGTTCGCGCCGTGGCGCTGGATCTTCGTCGGTATCGCCACGGTCGCCGCCGTGATCCTGGCCTGGTATTGGCTGCGGATGCCCGAGACGCTGGCGGTGGCCGATCAAAGCCCGCTGAACCCGGCCCAGCTTTGGTCGGGATACCAGATCGTCGGGCGGGACCGCTATGCCGTGGGCTACACCATCGCGGCGGCATTGCTGCAAGGCGGGCTGTTCGGCTTCATCAATTCGATCCAACAGATCATGGCGGACATTTTCGGCCGCCCCGAATTGCTGACGATCGTCTTTGCCGCAGTCGCCGGCACGATGGCGGTCGCCAATTTCATGAATTCGCGCGTGGTGATGCGGTTCGGCACGCGGGTGCTGTCGCATTCGGCGCTGCTGGGGCTGATCGTGATCGCCGCGATCCATCTGGGCGTCGCCTGGGCCGGGCTGGAAAACCTGATCGTGTTCGCGGTGTTGCAGGCGCTGTTGATGGGCTGTTTCGGGCTGGCGGCGTCGAACTTCTCGGCGATGGCGATGGAGAATATGGGCCGGATCGCCGGGCTTGCCTCCAGCTTGCAGGGTTTCGTCTCCACCCTGGTCGGCGCGCTGATCGGTGCGTTCATCGGTCAGGCATTCGATGGCACCACGGTGCCGCTGTACGGCGGCTTCTTCGTGTGCGGTCTGGCGTCGCTGGGCGTGGTGTTTCTGGCCGAGCGCGGGCGGCTGTTCCGCGCGCGCTGAACGCAGCTTGCCGCAATCGCGTGGAACGCGCGCGCCCGCTATCCGTTCGCGCATGATGGACCGGGGCAATCGCGCCCCGCCCGATGAAGAGGTGCAGCATGGGCGGCCGTCAGATTCCAGAGCAAGGCCCGAATGACGACGGGTATGACGAAGAAGGCTATGATGAGAGCCAGCGCGCGGAGATCCTCGAGGTTACCCGCGACGGACCCAGCGACGGCAATCTGCTGACCGACATCGCCCCCGATCTTGGCGACGATGCCGATGACGACGAACTCGCGATGACCGCCGACGAAGTGGGCGAGGAAGACGATGACGCCGAAACCGACGCCGACGATCAGGAAGAAGACGAGCTTCAGGCCGATTTTGACGAGGATGACCTGAGCGAAGACGATGACCTGGCCGATGCCGACAAGGACGCGCTGGAGCCCTGACATCGATGCCCGACGTTGACGGTGATCGGGGAGCTTGCAACACTTGCCCCCCGACCCTCACGGAGGTGGATGATGCGCGCGATCCTGTATCTGCTGCTGGCATTGGTTGCGGCATGTGGCGGGCAGCCGGAGCCCGAAACCGGGGGGGTGGCCAATATCGCCGAAGCGGTGCTGCCCGACATGCCGCCGGAACAGCCGATGCCGGGACCACAGCCCGACGCTGCGATTGCCGGCATTTCGGCCGATCCGCATGAGCATCCGGTGACGCCTGCGCAGACGATGGCCGAGGAACCCGGCCCCGCCGTCGCGGCAGTCGTCGTTCGCCGCTATTTCGATCGGATCGCCGCCGGCAGGGCCGATGCCGCATGGGAGCTATGGGATGAAGACGGCGATGCATCGGGGATGAGCCAGCGCGACTTTACCCAGGGTTTCAAGCAATATGCCGCCTATCGCGCGACCATCGGCACCCCCGGCCCGATGGAAGCCGACGCCGGAGGGCGGCACGTCACGATACCGGTGGAAATCAGCGGGGCCATGCGCGACGGGACGCCGTTCGCGATGGCGGGTTCGGTGACATTGCACCGCACCGGCGTGATCGATGGGGCCACCGCAGCGCAGCGCCAATGGCGGATCAGCAACACCGACATGCAACCGCGCCCCGACCTGCTGCCCACGGGGGCCGAGGCTCCAGCCGCCACGCTGGCGGACGCCAATGCGGTCATCACCGCACGTTACGCCTGCACTGACGGATCGAGCTTCGTCGCCAGCTTCGATCATGTCGCGAGCGCGCTGACGCTGCGCCGGGGTGGACGGACGCTCGGCACGCTTGCCCGGCAACCCACCGGTTCGGGCATTCATTATGCCGGCGGCGGCATCGCATTGCGCGGCAAGGGCGACGCCGCGACAATTACGTTCGCCGATCGCCCACCCCTGGAGTGTACCGCCGGCCCATGACCAATTTCACACGCACGATCGTCGCCATGCCGGGCGACATCGACGAACTGGGGCATGTCAACAATACGGTGTGGGTCCGCTGGATTCAGGACGTTGCGGTCGCGCATTGGGCGGCGGTGGCGTCGCCCGATCATGTCGCCGCCTATATCTGGGTCGTGACCCGCCACGAAATCGACTATCGCGGCAATGTCGCCCCAGGCGAGACGGTGACCGCCGAAACCTGGGTCGCCGAACCGCCGCGCGGCGCGCGGTTCGATCGGCATATGCGCTTTACCGGTGCCGATGGCCGGGTGAAGGTGGAGGCAAAGACCAGCTGGGCGTTGCTGGAACGCGCAACCGGCAGGCTGCTGCGCGTGCCCCCTGAAGTGGCGGCACCGTTTCTGGCGCAGGGGTGATCAGTCGGCCAGCACCAGCCGGTTGCGACCCGAGCGCTTGGCCTCATACAACGCGCCATCGGCTGCGCGCATCGAGGTTTCGCGGTCTTCATCGGCGGTGACGCAGGCGATCCCGGCGCTCACGGTCGCGCGAATGACCGCGCCGCCCTCCTCTTCCACCTCGCTGCGGGCAAACTCCATCCGCAGCCGGTTGCAGACGATTTCAGCCTGTGCCGGGGTGGTATCGGGTAACAGCACCGCAAATTCTTCGCCGCCCATTCGGGCGACCAGGTCATGCGCGCGGGTGACCCGCATCGCGACCTCGGCAAAGCGCTGAAGCATCCGATCGCCGGCGTCATGGCCAAAGCCATCGTTGATCGCCTTGAAATGATCGATGTCGAAAATTGCGACACAGGCCGCCGTTTTGCCCTGAATCGATGCGGCATCGATGATCGAATCGAGCGCATCGTTGAAAATTCGCCGGTTGTTGAGGCCGGTCAGCGGATCGGTCGACGCGGCGAGCATCAATTCGGCCTCAGCCGCCTTGCGCGCTGAAATATCGCGGATCGCGCAGACCGTTTCGACCCCCTGTTGGGTTTCGACGGTGCGAAAGCGCGATTCGAACCATTTCTCGTTCGACCCGTCAGGCGCGGTCCCGCGATATTCGACGATGCGCGTGACGCCGGGGCTGGAGGTCGCCTCCTGATAGGCCGTTTCCACATGCGCGCGGTCTTCGGGGATAATCAGCTCTATCGCATCGGTGCCCGTCAAATACTCGGCCTCATAGCCGGCCCCCAATCCAACGGCAGACGACGAAATATGTCGGATCAAGCCGTCCGAATCGATGCTGATCACCACATCGGTGGTGTTTTCGGAAACCAATCGATAGCGCGTCTCGCTGATCGCCAGCCGATCAAGGATTTCCTTGCGACGGCGCAGATCGGCGGCGGCGGGCAGTACCGTCAGCACGACCACCGCCAGATAGAATTGCAGGAACTGGATGCGGAACGCGGGGGTCGCATCGATCATCGCGATCGGGCCTTCGCCGCGCAACGTCTGAATCGTGGCTATCAGCGCCACCACGCCGATCGAGAGCGCCGCGCCGATCCGCCCCACCCGCACCGTTGCGGTCATCACCGGCAAGATCGGCAAATACAGCAGCGGCGCGGCGTGCTGTGAAAATGCCGTGATAGCCGTGGCGCAAATCACGATGCCCAGAAATCCTGCTTCGATCCGCTCGGCATGATTGGCATCGCGCAGCCATTGGGCGGCATCGCCGCGCAACAGCAGCAGCATGATTGGTGCCAGCGTGATCGTGCCAAGCATATGGCCCGCCGCCCAGTTGAACCAATCCTCCCAATAAGGCGTGTCCGACGCCCAGGCGGCGACCCATGCTCCCGGAAAGGCGCTGATCACCGATACGCCAGTCGCGGCAGCCAGCAAGGTGACGACCTGTTTATGCGATGCGAGCGTGGTTTCGCCATCGGCGTTGGACATTCTAAGGCACAGCCCCAGCAACGCCGACTCGATCGCTCCGATGATACCCATCGGCACCGCCGCCCACGGCCCGATGCCCAAGGTGCCGGTAATAACCGCATTGAGCAACGCAGCCAGCACCATGACCAGGGGCCAGCGGCGAAGTGGCAGGCGGGACAGATACGTCCCCAAAACAGCGGTGGCCAGCCAAAGGCACGCAACACCGCCGCCATAGCGGGTGAAAGCGATCGGCCCAGCGGTAGCGAGCAAGAAGGCCAAGCCGACCCAGACGGCCTCCTTACGGGCAAAGCAACTGGATCTTACGCGCAGCCGTGACATGACTATTGTTTATAGCAGCGAAGTTAAGCCTCGCTGATCTGTCCGCGGCGAATCGCGTAGAATTACGTATTGATCGCGGTCTGCCACGCCGCGACCTCGTCTTCGCGGCGGCGATGCATGGCAACCGGCCCGGCCAGCGCACGGTCAACATCGATCGATACCGTAGCATCATACTCAAAAGTCGCGTTGCCGGCGATGGCAATACGCGCTTCTTGCGAAGCACTTGCATGCACCAGCCCGCCGCGATTGCGAACAGTCAGCCGCTGGTCGAACGGCACCCGCCCGGTCAGGCAGGCGGCATAGACCGACGCACCCATTGCGCTGCCGCAACTGTCGGTAAGGCCGACGCCGCGTTCATAGGTGCGGACGAACAGCGCGCCGTCATCGATCGTGACGAAGCTGACGTTGGCGCGGCCGGGGATCAGTGCCGGCACGGCTTCGCACCAATCGCCCAGCGCCACCAATTCGGCTTCGTCGATCGCATCGACAAAGCTCACCAGATGCGGGTTGGGCATCGCGACCGCGGTAAAGCGGCGATCACTGGGCAGGCCGGGGATCGGCGCGTCGATCAGTTCGGGCACGTCGATCCGCAACCCGACATCGGCGGTGCGGATCGATACCGGCCCCACCAGTGTGCGGACCGTGCTCACGCCGGGCGCGATCGGGTCGGCGATCGCTGCGTCGGCGATGCTGGTGGGCAGCGACACCTGCGCCGCTGCCAGCCCGGTAACCTCGAACCCAAGCCGCGCGACGCAGCGAAGCCCGTTGAGACAGGTTTCGGATTCGCTGCCATCGGGGTTCCACATCCGCTGGCCGAACGCCGCCCCGCCGGTGCCCTCGACCAGCACCAGCAACCCGTCGCCGCCGACCGGCCCTGAACGGTCGGCAAGCGCGATGGCGATATTCGCCCATGCCGAATCGTCGAGCGCGAGTGCGCGACCGTCGATCAGCGGGAAGTCGTTGCCCGAACCCTGGCATTTGATGAAATCGATCTGCATGCGCGGCACATAGGACGGGGCGCGCGGATTGGCGAGATTTGTCGGCACGCCGGCACGCGGCTATCACCGAGCCGATATGCCGCCGCACCCGCGCCGGCGGGGGCAGCGGCCGCGTGATGAACGGCATCTTTCTGATTGCGGTACTGATTCTGGGCGGACTGCTGTTCGACGCCCGGCGGCGCATCGGCGTGCTCGAACGCGCGTTGCAAACCGACGCACCGATCGCGGCAAGCGTCGAGCCGGTACGCTGGGCCACGCCCACCGCGCCGAAATGGCGCAGGCCGACGATCACGGCACCGCGGATCGCGATTCCCGATGTCGAAACGCTGATCGGCGGCAAATTGCCGGTGTGGATCGGCGGGATCGCGCTGGTGCTGGCAGGGTTTTTCCTGGTGCGCGCCGCGATCGACACCGGGCTGCTCGGCCCCGGCGTTCGCGCCGCGATGGCGGCGGTGTTTGCCGCGCTGTTGCTGGTGGCAAGCGAAGTGGCGCGGCGGCTGCCCGCGACGCGCGACGATCAGCGGATCGCGCAGGTGCTGAGCGGCGCCGGGATCGCCAGCGCCTATGGCACCTTATATCTGGCGGCGGCATCCTATCATCTGATCGCGCCGCTGCCCGCCTTTGCGATCATGGTGGCGATCACCGGCATCGGGCTGGCGCTGGCGATCCGCCACGGGCCGCCGACCGCGATCATGGCGCTGGCGGGCGGGTTCGCTGCGCCGCTGGTCGCAGGGTATGACGCGGCGGGGCTTGGCGCCTTGCTGGTCTATCTGGGGCTGTTCGTCGGCGCATTGTTTGGTTTGGGCATCCATCGCGGCTGGACCTGGCTCACCGTCGCGGCGGCGGTAGCGGGGTTTGGCTGGGCCAATTTCCTGGGCGTGGTGCTGGGCGACGGCGAGGTCGTCAGCGTCATCCTGTTCGTGGTGGCCCTCGCGATTGCCGCTACGCTGGCGTTGCCGGTGGCCACCGCCACCTGGCTTCGCGTCGCGCCGTTGGCGGCGGGGCTGCTGCAATTGCTGGTGTTCGCGCCCAAGCTCGATTTCGGGCCGTTCGCCTGGAGCTGTCATTTGGTGCTGGTCGGTGCCGCGCTGATCTTGGCGTGGCGCGATTCGCGGCTATTGCCGGCACCAGTAGTAGCGGCGGGGCTGACGTTGTTCCTGCTGGGCATCGAGGCTGACCGGGCCGCTGGGCTGGCCGCGATCGTCGCCACGGCGCTGTTGGCGGGTGCCGGGCTTGCCAAGTCGCGCACCCACACCGCCTGGGCGCTCACCGCGCTGCTGGGGCTGATCGGCCCGGTGCTGATGCTCCACGCGGCAAACCCCGCGCTGTTGCCCGCTGCCGGGTGGGCGATCGCCGAGCTGGTCGCCGCCGCCGGTGCCGGCTGGTTGAGCTGGCACCACCGCGACCGCACCGATCACCGCGACATCGGGCTGGTCGGCGGAGCGCTGGGCGCGGCGCTGGCCACAGTCGTCGCGCTGGCCACGCTGATCGGCGGCGAGGCGCTGGCGGCTTTGCTCGCCGCCGCGATGGCGGGGCTGTATTTCTGGGCGCGGCGCACCGGCGCGCGCACGCTGGCGGTCACCCCTGCCCTGCCCTTTGCCATCGCAATCCTGGCTGCCCTTGGCCCCATCGGCGAGTTGCTGATCGCCGCCACCAGCAGCATCAGCGCCGATCCCCTGCCCTATCGCTGGCTGCCCGCGATCGGCGTGATGCTCCGCGATCTTGCGCCGCCGATGCTGGCCGCCGCCGCGCTGCTGGTCGATCCCGCCGCATTTGCCCGCGCTCGGCGGCCAGTGGCGGGGCTGGCGGCAGCAGGGATCGTCGCGATCCTCTACGTGCTCGCCAAGCAGCCGCTGGCGATCGCGCAGGAGATGACGTTCGCATCCTTCGGCTTTGTCGAGCGCGCCTGCATCACGCAGGCGATGCTGGTCGCCGGCTGGCTGATCGCGCGCAGCCGCCGGGTACCGCGCCTGGCCGATGCGTTGCTGTTGCTCGCGCTGTTTCGGATCGCGTGGTTCGACCTGATCCTGTTGAACCCGGTCGCGGTCCCCCAGGCGGTCGGCGCGGTTCCACTGCTCAACGCCGCCACGCTGCACGCAGCGTTCGGCGCGGCATTGCTATGGTACTGGCCCGCGCCGCGCCCGGCGATCCGTATCGCCGCGCTGGCGATGACCTTGGCCGCCGCATTGGTGGCAGTACGGCAGATCGCGCATGGCAGCCTGCTCCCCGGCCCGGTCGGCACGCCCGAAAACTGGGGCTATTCGGCCGCCATGCTGCTGGTGTCGATCGTCTGGCTGTGGCGCGGAATTGTCGGCGGTGCGCGTGACCTGCGCTTTGCCGGCCTGGGGCTGGTGCTGATCGTATCGCTGAAAGTATTCACGATTGACATCGCACTCGAAGGGCTGCTTCGCGTCGTGTCGTTCCTGGGCATCGGCGTTACGCTGATCGCGATCGGCTGGATCTACACCCGCTTCCTCGCTCGGGGTGCGCCGGTCGCGCCAACCGATAATGAACTGCCAGCCGATCCAGCGCCAGCGTGAGCACCAGCCGCCCGGCGCGCGCGGGCCAGCCCAGCGCCTTTTCGGCATCGGGCAGGCGCTCATCGGCGCAGATCACCCGCCACAATATGTCGCTCAACCCCGGCCCCGCCGCCGCCACCGCCGCCTCGAACCGGCGCTTGGCGGCGATCTGCGCCAATGTCGGGTCGATCGCTTGCGGTGCCGCGCGCCGGCCACTGCCCGTGGGTGACTCGCCCCATCGCATGGTGACCCGCGGCCCCAGCGACGCGGTTTCGTAATCGCCGCGCAGCCGCTCACCCGCCGCATAGTGCCGCTCGTCGATCAGCCCGCGCGCGCGCAGCCACGACAAGGGCGATTCGGCGATGTTGACCTGTACCGATCGCCGCCCCGCCCGCGCCTTGCCATTGGTCGGCATGCCGTCTTCAAATCCCCGTTCGACCAGTTCGCGCATAATCCCTCCACTATCGATGCGGCGGAGGCTTGCCATAACTGCATGGTTGTAGGACACAGAAGAAACCCATACGGTTCGCCACACGGAGCAATGCCATGATCACCGCGATCCGCGAGGTCCGCCGCGCCAAGCAGATGACGCTCGACGACGTCGCCCGCCGCTGCCAGCCGCCGACCACCGCGCAAACGATCGGGCGGCTCGAAACCGGCACCCGCACGGTATCGGTGACCTGGCTAAACCGGATCGCCACCGCGCTGGGCGTAGAGGCATCGGACCTGGTGACCCTGCCCGATCGCCCCGACATCGCGGTTGCCGCGCTGCTCGACGCGGGCGGCGCTCATGCCCCCGGCCGGCCCGCAACGGTGGTGCCGCCGCGCGCGGAGCCCGATCTGGTTGCGGTCACCGTTGCCGCGAGCATCGGCGACTATCGCGCGGGCGATGTGGTGTGGTGCCGTCGCCTCGCCCCCGAAGCATTTGTGCGCGGGGTCAATCGCGACGTGCTGGTCCCGCGCCCGGCGGGTCGGTTCGTGTTCGGACGGCTGATCGACCGCGACGGCGGCAGGCTGCACCTGCTGCCGCTGGGCGCGAACAGCCGTCAGCAGGTGGTCACCGATCCGCCCTGGATGGCGATGGCGGTGCAATTGGTGCGGACGCTATAGGCTCAGCCGCGAAACATCCCGCCCAGCACGCCGCGCAGTATCTTCGCGCCGATGCCGCCCGCGCCGCGCTTCGATCCGAACACCGCCTTGGTGACTTCGTTGGCGACGGTGCGGCCGACACTCGACGAAGCCGAGCGCGTTGCCGAGGTGACGGCACGGTTCCAGGGCGAAGCCGCTTCGGCGCGCGCCTGTTCGCGCGCGGTGCGGTCGGCCTCGCGCTGCGCGGCGATCCGGTCGCGTTCGGCTTGCTTGGCGGCGCGTGCCTGTTCCTTGGCGGCGTGCGCGTCGGCCCGGGCCTGCGCCGCATCGGCCTGTGCTTCGGCGGCGGCGGCCTGCGCCTCGGCGCGTTTGGCGGTGAGCAACTCATGCGCCGATTCGCGGTCGATCGGGGTGTCGTAACGGTCGCCGATCGCATCGGTCGCGATCAGCACCCCGCGCTCGACCGGGGTCACCGGCCCCACCCGCGAGCGCGGCGGACGCACCAATGTGCGCTCGACCGGCGCGGGGGCACCATCGGGCTGCAACATCGACACCAGCGCCTCGCCGACCTTCAATTCGGTGATCGCGGTTTCGACATCGACCGCGGGATTGCTGCGGAAGGTTTCGGCGGCGGCGCGCACGCCGCGCTGGTCGCGCGGGGTGAAGGCGCGCAGCGCATGCTGCACCCGGTTGCCGAGCTGCCCGGCGACCCCCTCGGGAATGTCGATCGGGTTTTGCGTGACGAAATAGACGCCGACGCCCTTCGACCGGATCAGCCGCACGACCTGTTCAACCTTGTCGAGCAAGGCGGCGGGAGCTTCGTCGAACAGCAAATGCGCCTCGTCGAAGAAGAAGACGAGCTTGGGCCGGTCGGGATCGCCGACTTCGGGCAATGTTTCGAACAGTTCGGACAGCAGCCACAGCAGAAAGGTGGCGTAGAGGCGCGGCGAGGCCATCAGCTTGTCGGCGGCGAGGATATTGACGATCCCACGCCCGCGATCGTCGACCCCCATGAAATCGGCGATGTCGAGCGCCGGCTCGCCGAAGAACTGCTCAGCCCCCTGCCCGCGCAATTGCAGCAACTGGCGCTGGATCGCCCCCACGCTCGCCTTGCTGACATTGCCATAGGTGACTGAAATGTCGGCGGCGCGATCGGCGATGTCGGCCAGCATCGCCTGGAGATCGTCGAGGTCGAGCAGCAACAGCCCTTCCTCATCGGCCAGGTGGAAGGCGATGGCGAGCACCCCCTCCTGCGTTTCGTTCAGCCCCATCAGCCGCGCAAGCAGCAGCGGCCCCATTTCGGAGATGGTCGTGCGGACGGGATGTCCCTGCTGCCCGAACAAATCCCAGAATTGCACCGGGGTTTCGGCATAGGCCCAGTCGGTATCACCGATTTCGGTAGCGCGTGCGGCGAAGATCGCATGCGTCTTGGCGTTGGGCGATCCCGCCATTGCGAGCCCCGCCAGGTCGCCCTTCACGTCGGAGACGAACACCGGCACCCCAGCGGCGGAGAAGCCCTCGGCAAGGCCCTGCAGCGTCACGGTCTTGCCGGTGCCGGTGGCGCCCGCGATCAGCCCGTGGCGATTGGCGCGCTTGAGGACCAGCGATTGCCGCTGCCCGCCGCCCGAACCGATGAATAGTTCCGCCATCCGCCTGCTCCCCGTTACCGGGGAACAGGCATAGGCGAGTGTGCAGCCCGCGTCAGCAGGCCGCAGGTCAGTCTAGGTTGATCGCGATGTACGTGCCAACGGGCTGGCGCGGGACCATCACATAGAGCAGCACCGACGGGCGACCCGCCTTGCGCGCGGCGGCGATCTGCGCGGCGAATTCCGCGGCGGTCGTCACCGGCTGGCGATTGACCGAAACGATCACCACTCCGCGGCGAAGCCCCTTGGTCGCGGCATCGCTATTGGGATCGGTCGCCGCCACGACGACACCGCGAGTCGCGGCCTCGAAGCCCAACGTCCGCGCAATCACCGGGGTCAGCGGCTGCACGGTGACGCCAGCAGGCGCATTTTCCTGCGGCTTCACCATCGCGTCGGGGTCAGTCTGCCCCTCTTCATCCATCTGGAAACCGGCAAGCTCTTCATCGCTAGGGCGAGTGCCGACGGTGACCTGAAGCGTTTGACGACGGCCATCGCGCAGCACTTCGACCGGGATTCGCGTGCCCGGCGGCGTGTTCGAGACGATGAAGCTCAGGTTATTCTGCGGCGTCACGTCCTGATTGTTGACTCGCATCACCACATCGCCCTGCCGGATACCGGCAGCCGCAGCGGGCTTGCCGGGTTCGACCGACCGGATCAATTCGCCCTGGTTGCGCTCGACACCAAGCGCGGTGGCCAGATCCTCGTCGATTGGCTGGAGGCCGACGCCCAGATAGCCGCGCTGCGGCGTCTGGCCCTTCATCAAGGTTTCGACGATCGGCTTTGCCTGTTCGGCGGGGATGGCCAGGCCAATGCCGACATTGCCGCCGGTGGGCGACAATATCTGCGAATTGATGCCGATGACATTGCCCTGCATGTCGAACATCGGGCCACCCGAATTGCCGCGATTGATCGAGGCATCGGTCTGGATGAAGCGATCGAACGCCGCCTGCTGGCCAGGATTACCTGTCACGCGGTTGACCGCGGAGATGATCCCCGCAGTGACCGATCCGCCCAGCCCGAAGGGATTGCCGATCGCGACGACCCAGTCGCCGACCCGTGCCTGCCGCGAATCGCCGAAGCGCACGAAGGGCAGGTTGCGCCCTTCGATCTTGAGCACCGCAAGGTCCGACGCGGCATCGCGGCCGACGACGCGAGCCACATATTCCTTTTGATCGGCCAAGGTCACCGTCACCGATTCGACGGTGGCGTTGGGTGCGCCGGCGGCGATCACGTGGTTGTTGGTGACGACATAGCCGTCCGCCGAAATCAGGAAGCCTGACCCGAGCGACGATCCCTCACGCGGACGCCCACCGCCGCCTTGCTGATTGTTGAAGAACTGCTCGAATGGCGTGCCCGCGAACGGATTGGGGGCATTGGCGGCGGCGATCCGCTGCTTGGTCGAGATATTGACCACCGCCGGCTGAAGCTTTGCGACCATGTCGGCAAAACTCATCGGCGCGCCGATGCGCGGGGCGGCATCAGCGTTGATCGCGCCGGGTTCATTCTGCGCGGTCTGCGCCGCCATGATGCTCGGCTGGCTCGCCAGAGTAACTGCGGTACCGCCCAGCAACAGGGCGGAAGTAATGGCGTAGGCGTAACGCACTCGTCGTTTCCTCTCAATATCCGGTGTGGCGCACAGATGCTACACCGATGCTGAACTGCGATTGAATGTGAACGAACCGCCAGCGACGGTCGCTCGTTCCCTTATCGTCGTCCCTACCCTGTTTTCTTACCCGAGCTTATCGCCCCTTGAACTCGCGCAGATAATCATTCGTTTGTGGCGACATGATGATCGACGTACCGCCGCGCTTCTCGTCGCCATCGGCGCCGAAGCTGTAGCGATAAGACTGCATCGCACGATAGAAATCGTAGAATTGCGCGTCCTTGTTGAAGCTTTCGGCATAGACGCGCGCTGCCTGGGCATCGGCATCGGCGCGGATGATCTGCGCCTGGCGCATGCCCTGCGCCTCGATCGTCAACGCTTCCTGGCGGCGCGCGGTGCCCATCCGGCGAAGTGCCGAATCGAGCGGCGTGCCGGTGGGCAGGTCGGCCTGGCGAATACGGACATCGACGATCTCGACGCCATATTGACGCGCGACGCGATCGAGGCCGATCTGGATATTGTCCATCACCTGCCCGCGCTCGGGGCTGAGCAAGGCGGCGAACTCGCGCTTGCCAAGCTCGTTGCGAAGCGCCGAGCCGAGGATCGGCCGAAGCTGATCGGCCACGCGCGCTTCGGAACCGGCGGTTACCACCATTTGCAGCGGATTGACGACGCGGAAACGCGCAAAGGCATCGACCTGCAACCGAAGCTGGTCGGTCGAAAGCACCGGCTGGTTATCCAGCTCGATGTCGAGCACCCGCTTGTCGACCCATACCACGCGATCGACGAACGGGAGCTTGGCGATCATGCCCGCCCCGGTGTTGCCGAATGCCTGGTTTGGACGCCAGGCGTTGACGGTGCCGATCGGCTGCTGGAACCGCAGGATCACCGCCTGCCGGGTTTCGGGAACGATCACCAACGTGTTGGCGAGCAGCACCACCAGCGCCAGCAACAGGATGCCGATCGCCATCGGATTGCGGAAAAGGCTGGCGTTCACGGCTGATTTCCCTGGGTTGCTGCGGCAGGCGCATCGGGGGTCTGCGGCGCGACTTGTGCTGGCGGCGAGCGGCGACCGGCAGCATCGGGCAGCGGCAGATACGGGGTGACGCCCGGCGCTTCGACGATCGTCTTGTTCGAATTGGCCAGCACCGCCTCCATCGTCTCGTAATACAGACGGCGGCGGGTCACTTCGGGAGCCTGGCGATATTGCTCGTAAATCTTGTCGAAGCTGGCGGCTTCACCCTGCGCGCGCGCCAGTATCTGCTGGGCATAGGCGCGTGCTTGGTTGATGTCGGCCTGCGCCTTTTGCTGCGCGGCGCTCACCGCCTTGAAATCCTCGTCGACCGCTTGCGGGGCGACCGCCTGCTTGATCGCAACACCCTGTACCCGCACACCCGAACCATATTGATCGAGAATATTCTGCATGCGGATCGCCACATCGCCCTCGACGGCAGTACGGCCAGCGCCGATCGCCTGGTCGAGCGTCGTGCCCGCCACCGCTTCGCGCATCGCGCTTTCGGCAACCGCGCGAACGGTGTCGCGTGGATTGGCGAACTCAAACACGAAATCTTCGGCGTTCTTGATGTCCCAGCGGACCGAATAGGCAAGATCGATGATGTTCTGGTCGCCGGTCAGCACCAGGTTTTCGGTGCTGCCCTGCGGGAAATCGTCGGTGCGGATTTCCTGCACATCGACCACGTCGACCTTCGCGATCGGCGCGGGCAAGGTGAAGTTGATTCCCGGTGACAGGGTCGTCGAATATTTGCCGAACAGCGACACCACGCCGCGCTCCTGCGGGCCGATGGGGTGAACAGACGTAAACGCGATCCACAGCAGGGCGAGCAGCCCGAGCCCCAGGAACCAGATCGATCGGCCGCCGGGCATCTGGAAATTGCCGCCGCCGAAGCCGCCGCCGCCGCCGCCACGCTTGGCGCGTTTCAGGAATTCGTCGAGCGAGGTCGCGGTGCCGGGCTTGGCCCGCCGTCCTTCCGGGGGGAATGCCCAGGGGTTGCGCGGGCCGCCGCTATCGCCGCCGCCCGATCCATTACCACCCGCTCCACCGCCGCCCCAAGGGCCTTTCGGATTGTCGCTACGAAGCACGCCAGCGCGTGCGATCCACCCGTTTAGGTTCCACATGTCCTTCTTTATAAGGCCGCGCGCGGCGAATTACAGTGCCGTGTTCCCTTTGCAGGTATAGATCGCGTCCATGACCCTACAGGCAGCTATTGAAGCAATCCTCGCCCCGCTCGCCGCCGGGCGCGCCACTGTCCGCACCGATGGCGCGCGCGCCAGCGTGATTCTCGACGTCAGCGGCTTGGCCGAAACCACCCGCGATGCGCTGGCGGCAGAGGTAGAGGCAGCGACCGCGTCGGTTCCGGGCGTCGAATCGGTACGCATCGGGCAGACCAGCCAGCGCACCCGCCGCCGGCTGATCGCGGTGGCCAGCGGCAAGGGCGGGGTCGGCAAATCGACCGTGTCGGCCAATCTGGCGATCGCACTGGCGGCGCGGGGGCGCACGGTGGGGATGATCGACGCCGATATTTATGGCCCGTCGCAACCGACCTTGCTCGGCGTCGTCGGAACCAAGCCCGAGGCGCGCGACAAGAAACTGGTGCCGGTGCCCACCGCTTATGGCGTGCCGGTGCTGTCGGTCGGCCAGTTGGTCGGCCCCGAAAAAGCGCTCGCCTGGCGCGGCCCGATGGCGACCAACGCGCTCACCCAGTTGGTCGATGGCGCGTGGCAGGCCGATATTCTGGTGGTCGACATGCCGCCGGGCACCGGCGACGTTCAGTTGACGATGATCCAGAAGCATAAGCCCGAAGGGGTGGTGATCGTATCGACCCCGCAGGATCTGGCGCTGATCGACGCACGGCGCGCGATCGACCTGTTCGGCCAGACCGGGGTGCCGGTGATCGGCATCGTCGAGAATATGGCGGGCTATGCCTGCCCGCATTGCGGCGAAGTGTCCGACCCGTTCGGATCGGGCGGCGCGGAGGCGGCGGCGGCGGCGCTCGGCGTTCCCTTCCTGGGGCGCATCCCGCTGGCGATCGCGATTCGCACCGCATCGGACGCAGGGGTGCCGCCGGCGGCTGGGAACGGGGCCGAAGCAGCGGCGTTCCATGATCTTGCCGCGCGAATCGATGCGTGGCTCGACCGAAAGGGCTGACCCGATGCCGCTGGACCGCGACGAGGACATCAAGGCGCTGCTAGAAGGCGCGCGGACCATCGCGCTGGTCGGCGCGTCCGACCGCCCCGATCGGGCGTCGAATCAGGTGATGGCGGCGCTGCAAGGTCATGGCTATCGCGTGATCCCGGTCAATCCGCAGATCACCGGCGAGCATATCCACGGCGAATTCGTGTTCCGCGAGCTTAGCCAATTGGGCGACCCGATCGACATCGTCGACATTTTCCGCCGATCGGCCGATGCCGGCGCGGCGGTCGATCAGGCGATCGCGATCGGCGCGAAGGCGGTGTGGATGCAGCTTGGCGTGGTCGATGACGCCGCCGCCGCGCGGGCGGAGGCGGCGGGGCTGCAAGTGGTGATGGACCGCTGCCCCAAGATCGAAATTGCCCGGTTGGGGGTGGCGCCGGTCGCCTGAGCCCCCTCCCCGGCCTCAGTCGCGCAGCAACTCGTTGATGCTGGTCTTGCTCCGCGTGCGCTCGTCGACCTGCTTGATGATCACCGCGCAATACAGCGCCGGCTTACCCTCGCCGCCGCCGATCGTGCCGGGGACCACCACTGCATAGGGCGGGACTTCGCCGGTGCGGACTTCGCCGGTCGCGCGGTCGATGATCTTGGTCGATGCGCCCAGATACACCCCCATCGACAGCACCGCGCCCTCGCGCACGATCACGCCCTCGGCCACCTCAGCACGCGCACCGATGAACGCACCGTCCTCGATCACCACCGGGTTAGCCTGCAGCGGTTCGAGCACGCCGCCGATCCCCGCGCCGCCCGACAGATGCACATTGCGGCCGATCTGCGCGCAGCTTCCCACCGTCGCCCAGGTATCGACCATCGTGCCTTCGCCGACATAGGCACCGATGTTGACGAAGCTCGGCATCAGCACCGCGCCTTTGCCGATGAACGCGCCCTGCCGCACCACGCTGCCGGGCACCGCGCGAAAGCCGGCGGCGCGGAAACGGGCGTCGTCCCAATTGGCGAATTTCGACGGCACCTTGTCGAAACCGCCGGGCATCACCGCATTGTCGTTTAGCCGGAACGACAGCAGCACCGCTTTCTTGAGCCACTGATTCACCTGCCAGCCGCCAGCGCCATCAGGCTCGGCAACGCGCGCCTCGCCCGAATCGAGCAGTGCCAGCGCCTGATCGACCGCGTCGCGGACCTCGCCGGTGGTGGCGGTGGAAATGCTCGTGCGATCATCCCATGCGGTGTCGATGATCGTGCTCAGTTGGTCGCGCATGGTGTTCCCTCCAGAATATCGTGCAGCCACGCGCTAAGGTCCGGCGTGGTGAAATCAACGTAATCGCGGCTTCCGCAGCCATGTTGTTCGGAGCCATTGTCGACCCACAACGTCGCCATGCCGATCACCTTGGCGGGCGCCAGGTTGCGCGCCATGTCTTCGGCGAACAACGCAGTAGTGGGGTCGATGGCAAAGGCATCGCACAGCCCGGCATAAGCGGCGGCGTGCGGCTTTGGCAGATAGCCGGTGGCGTGGATGTCGTGAATACCCTCGAAACAATCGGCCAGCCCGATCGCGTCGAGCACCCGCCGGGCATAGGGGGCATCGCCGTTGGTAAAGATCAGCTTGCGCCCCGGCAGCCGTTCGATCGCCGCCGCCAGCGCATGGTCGGCATCGAGCACGCTCATGTCGACGTCGTGGACATAATCGAGGAAATGGTGCGGGTCGATGTCGCGATCGGCGAGCAGCCCCGACAGGGTCGTGCCGTGCGCGTGGAAATGGCGCTTCTGGATTTCGAGCGCGGTGTCGCGGTCACAACCATCCATGTCGCAGATGTATTGCGTCATCCGCGCGTCGATCTGCGGAAACAGCCCGGCGCTTGCCGGATACAGCGTATTGTCGAGGTCAAAGACCCAGGTGCGGACGTGCGATAGCGAAGCGAGCATGGGCGATCGTGTAGGATGGATTTTGGGGGAGTTCAAACCACCCTTTCGTCATCCCCGCGCAGGCGGGGATCCATAACGGCTAACGTTCGGCATATAGATGATCGACACGGCTATGGATTCCCGCCTGCGCGGGAATGACGATGGAGAGCACAGCGCAGCTTACCCGCCGCAAAGCGAACCTATGATGGCAGATTGCGCTCCCACACCCCATGTCCCTCACATGACCCAATATTCGATCCACGATCTCGTCCCCGTCCGCGAAGGCGGCACCGTTGCCACCGCGCTCGCCGATACCGCCACTTATGCGCGCCAGGCCGAAGCCTATGGCTATTCGCGCTACTGGATCGCCGAGCATCACGGCATGCCGGGCATTGCCGGCGGCGCTACCTCGGTCGTCATCGGCCATGTCGCCGCCGCGACCAGCAGCATCCGCGTCGGCGCCGGCGGCATCATGCTGCCCAATCATGCGCCATTGGTGGTGGCCGAACAGTTCGGCACGCTCGATGCCTTATTTCCGGGCCGGATCGACCTTGGCCTTGGCCGCGCGCCCGGATCGGACCAGCGCACCGCCCGCGCGCTTCGCCGGTCGCTCGAAAGCGATCCCAATGGCTTTCCCAACGATGTGATGGAGCTGCAAAGCTACTTCGCCGATGACGGGCAGACGGGCATCCGCGCGACGCCGGGGGCCGGAGCCGATGTCGCGATCTGGATTTTGGGGTCGAGCCTGTTCGGCGCGCAGCTCGCTGCGATGCTGGGGCTACCCTATGCCTTTGCCTCGCACTTCGCGCCCGATGCGCTAGACCAGGCAATCGCGATCTACCGCCGCGACTTCCGCCCCTCGGCAGCGCTTGAGCGGCCGCATGTGATGGCCGGATTCAACGTGTTCGCCGCCGATACCGATGAGGAGGCGCGCTATCTGGCGAGTTCGATGGAGCAATCCTTCGTCGCGCTTCGCACCGGCAATCCGGGCAAGATGCAGCCGCCGGTGCGCGATTATCGCGCAAGCCTTGGGCCGCAGGGGGCGGCAATGCTCGAACAGGTGCTGTCCTGCTCGGCGATCGGCTCGCCCGCCACGGTGGCGCGGCAGATCGCGGCATTCGTCGAGCGCACCGGCGTCGATGAACTGATGATCGCGGGGGCGACCTATGACCCCGAGGCGCGGCTACGCAGCATCGCGCTGACGGCCGAAGCAGTGCAGGGATTGCGGCTCGCGGCCTAACGCCCAAACCTTCTCCCGCCGGCGGGAGAAGGATACCGAAGCTTGGTCGCGAAGCGGCCTAGCGCAGGTTGGATGAGGGTGGTGCGGCGCTCTCGCGCCGCGCGCTTGCGAGCGCAAGCGCAGCACCCTCACCCAGCTACGACTAGGCCGTGCTGAAGGAGCACGACCAAGTCTGCGCAACCCTCTCCCGCTCGCGGGAGAGGGAACATATTACGGCAAAATCCCCGACCACTCGCTCTCGTGCCCGCCCTCATGGTTCGCCATGCCCGGCTTGGTCAGATACCCCCGCGCATCGGGGACGTGGCTGAAGATCATCCGCGACGGCACCTCATGCCAAGACAGGTTCATCGCCCAGCGCACCGGGAATGCCTCGATCATCGCATAGGGGAGGTGATCGTGGATCCACCATGCCAGCCGCTTCCAGTCGCCCGGCTGGTCGAAGCGGTTGGCAAAGCCCGGCACGACGATGCACGCGGTCGCGCCCATCCGGCCGGCGCTATCGCGCATGTCCCAGATGTGGCGGGCGGCGTTGCGGTCGTTCGACGCGCAATTATAGCTTTTGGCGTTGCCGAGCGCGTTCACTTCGGCCGAGCGATAGGCCGATCGGATCGCGATTCGGCCAAAGGCGTCCTGCAACGGTTCGAGCAATTCGTTGCACAGCCGCGACCCGGCTTCGATTGCCAAGTCGGGATGGTCGGGAATGTTCGACAGCCCGTGGATCGCCGCGATGTCCGAATACAGGAAATCGCGCAGGTAAAAATGCGGCGATAGCTGCACCCGACCCAGTTCGGTCAACTGCGCCACCGTCATCGGTTTCTTCAACGCTTGCCCTCCCGCTCGTCGACCGACGAAAGGAGCGCTGTACCGTCAGATAGTTAACCGTGCATCCACTATTCGTGCCCCCCGCCCGAACGGGGTAGCCGGCCCTCCCCCGCCAGGGGGGAGGGCACAAGCCTTATGCCGCCAGCTTGCGCAGGACGTAGTGCAGGATGCCGCCGTTCAGGAAATATTCCAGTTCGTTGACGGTATCGATCCGGCACTTGGTCATGAAGCTTTCGGTCGAGCCATCGGCACGGACCAGTTGCACTTCGACTTCCTGACGCGGGCGAAGACCGGCGACGCCGGTGATCGTGAAGGTCTCGTCGCCGGTCAGCCCCAGCGTCTGGCGCGTGACGCCTTCGGCGAACTGAAGCGGCAACACGCCCATGCCAACCAGGTTCGAACGGTGGATACGCTCGAAGCTTTCGGTGATCACCGCGCGAACGCCGAGCAGATTGGTGCCCTTGGCCGCCCAATCGCGCGATGATCCGGTGCCATATTCCTTGCCCGCGATCACCACCAGCGGCGTGCCGTCGGCCTTGTGGCGCATCGCTGCGTCATAGATCGGCATCGTCTCGCCTTCATACCGGCTCATGCCGCCCTCGACGCCGGGGACCATCTCGTTCTTGATGCGGATGTTGGCAAAGGTGCCGCGCATCATCACGTCATGATTGCCGCGGCGCGCGCCGTAGCTGTTGAAGTCCTTCTTGTTGACCTGATGCTCTTGCAGGAAGCTGCCGGCGGGCGAATCGGCCTTGATGCTGCCGGCAGGCGAGATGTGATCGGTGGTGATCGAATCGCCCAGGATCGCCAGCGGCTTGGCTTCGATAATGTCGGCGACCGGCGCGGGGGTCATCGTCAGCCCTTCGAAATAGGGCGGGTTGGCGATGTAGGTCGATGCCGCGGGCCAGCGATAGGTGTCCGACCCTTCGACCTGAATGCCAGCCCAATGCTGGTCACCGGCATAGACGTTGCCATAGCGCGCGCGGAACATGCCGTCGTCGATATTGGCCGCCATCGTCGAGGCGACCTCTTCGTTGGTCGGCCAGATGTCCTTCAGGAACACCGGACCATTGGTGCCCTCGCCCAGCGGGGTGTCGTACATATCCTCGGTCACCGTGCCCTTGAGCGCATAGGCGACCACCAGCGGCGGCGAGGCGAGGAAATTGGCCCGCACATCGGCCGATACCCGGCCTTCGAAGTTGCGGTTGCCCGACAGCACCGATGCAGCGACGATGTCGTTGCCGTTGATCGCCGCCGAAATCGGCTCGGCGAGCGGCCCTGAATTGCCGATGCAGGTGGTGCAGCCATAGCCGACCAGGTTGAAGCCCATCGCGTTGAGGTCTTCGGTCAGGCCCGCCTTGTCGAGATAATCGGTCACCACCTGGCTGCCCGGCGCGAGCGAGGTCTTCACCCAGGGCTTCGGGGTAAGGCCAGCGGCGCGTGCCTTGCGCGCGACCAGGCCGGCGGCGATCAACACGCTGGGGTTCGACGTGTTGGTGCACGAAGTGATCGCGGCAATCACGACGTCGCCATCGCCGATGTCATGCGCCGCGCCCTCGACCGGCACGCGCACTGCGCCCGCCTTCTTATACACCGTCGCGAGATCGCTGTTGAAGGTGTCGTCGACATGCCCGAGCGAAACGCGGTCCTGCGGGCGCTTGGGGCCGGCAAGGCTGGGCTCGACGCTGGCCATGTCGAGTTCGAGCGTGTCGGTGAAGATCGGATCGGCGACGTCGTCCAACCGCCACATGCCCTGCGCCTTGGCATAGGCCTCGACCAGCGCGACGGTCGCGTCGTCACGCCCGGTGAGGCGCATGTAATCGAGCGTCTTGTCGTCGATCGGGAAGAAGCCGCAGGTCGCGCCATATTCGGGGGCCATGTTGGCGATCGTCGCGCGATCGGCCAGGCTCATGCTGGCAAGGCCAGGGCCATAGAATTCGACGAAGCGACCCACCACGCCCTTGGCGCGCAGCATCTGCGTGACGGTGAGCACCAGATCGGTGGCGGTGATGCCCTCCTTCAGCGCGCCGATCAGCTTGAAGCCGACGACTTCGGGGATCAGCATCGAGACGGGCTGGCCGAGCATCGCCGCCTCAGCCTCGATCCCGCCGACGCCCCAGCCGAGCACGCCCAGGCCGTTGACCATCGTGGTGTGGCTATCGGTGCCGACCAACGTGTCGGGATAGGCGATCATGTCGCCGCCGTTGCTGCCCGTCACCTTTGACGACCACACCGCCTGGCTGACATATTCAAGGTTCACCTGGTGGCAGATGCCGGTGCCCGGCGGCACCACCTTGAAATTGTCGAGCGCCTTGGATCCCCATTTCAGGAACTCATAGCGCTCCGAATTACGCTCATATTCCAGCGCGACATTGTTCTCGAACGCCTTGGGCGTGCCGAATTCATCGACCATCACTGAGTGATCGATGACCAGATGCACCGGCACCTGCGGGTTGATCTTGGCAGGATCGCCGCCCAGCCCGGTGATCGCGTCGCGCATCGCAGCGAGGTCGACGACGCAAGGCACGCCGGTGAAATCCTGCATCAGCACGCGCGCGGGGCGATACTGGATCTCGCGGTTCGAGCAGGCATCCTTCTGCCAATCGACGATCGCCTGCGCGTCTTCGGTGGTGACGGTGGTGCCGTCCTCGAAGCGCAGCATGTTTTCGAGCAGCACCTTCATCGAGAAAGGCAGACGGCTGACATCGCCCAGCTTCGCGGCGGCCTTGACCAGGCTGTAATAATGATAGGTGGTGCCGCCCACGTCGAGCGTGTCGCGGGTGCCCAGGGTATCGTTGCCGATGGCAGTCATGGCGTGCCTTTCCGAATGCGGGGAAGCGGCGGGGAGGCGGCGGGAAGCCGCGCGCACGCTTGCCGGCGAGCTGATGGATTCAAGTTTTCTCGGCGGCTGTAGCAAGGGGGTGCGCCCGGGGGAAGGGTGGACGAAAGTTGAAGATGCACGCCGCCGCTCGCCGTCAGCGGGCAGCGCGCCGCAACGAATCGATCCGCGCCGACAACACCAGATGCGGCATGAACAGGATCGCGAGCAGTACGAAGGCGGCCGGCACGAAGCCCGGCGCATCGAGATGCCGCATCGCGGGCAACAGCGCATAGCCAAGCGCCAGCGCCGCGAGCGTCAGGCCGGCACCGGTACGCAGCCAGGCCGCCCGCCCAAGCCCTGGCATCGCCTCACCTATCTCACGGAAATGGCGGACCGAATGGACGCAGGTGAAGTACAGCGCAAAGCCCCAGAGCGGCGGCAGCACCAGCATCGCAAGGAGCGATCCGACAAGCTGCGCCGCCTCCACCGACCGGCCACGCTCGACCAGGATCGTCGCGCCGATCAGCGCGACCAGCGAGGCGACCGGCGCGACCACCATGCCGCCGCGACCGATCGTCGCGGCCATATCGGCACCGCCCATCGCGGTAAAAATATCCAAAACCGCCGCCGGATGCGCGGCGATCGGCAGCGCAACCAGCGCCACCCCTACCCCGGTTTCGATGAAGCGTTCGCCGATCATCGACCAGTCGGCGGCAAAATGCAGCGCGGCGAGCACCAGGAAAATCGGCAAAGCGATGTGCGGTGCCAGCGTCCACGCGGTCGCGGCGATGCCGAGCACCAGCGCATAGAGCGCCGCCGAATGCGCGTAAGAGGCAAGCCCGCTTCGGGCAAACCGCCGCGCGACGGCGAGATCGAAAGCGCCATGCGGCAGGCCGCCGAGCAGGAAAACAAGCGCTGCGCCAAGCGAGGCGATTGGGCCGTTAAGCGGAACGCCGGCAAGCTTCGCGGCGATCAACAGGCTCGCCATGATGGCGAACGGGGCATCGGCCAAACCCATTCGATGCGAATGCAGATCGGCCGGGGGCGCAATGCGCTCCCGGCCCTGTGCGGCGATCGTCATGTGGCTGCCCCGGTCAACGGAGCATCCATCTTGAGAAATCGCCGCTTCGCATTACGCTACCGTCGCGCCGTGACCGGCGGTTTCGCGCTCGATCGCCGACTTGCGGACCGCGATCATGTAGATCATCACGCCGACGCCTGCCTTGGCAAGGATGTCGGCCAGCGTGTAGCCGATCTGGATCGTCGTTTCGGCGGCTGCGCCCGAGATGTTGGCGAAAGGCGCCATGTAGACGATCGGATAGAAGCCCCATGATGCGAACGTCAGCAGCCGCGCCTTGCGGATCAGCGGACGCACCGACTCAGGCTGGCGATTGATCGAGTCGCCCAGGCCGCGGAACAGTTCCCATACGATGTACAAGAACGGGATCGTCGACAGCGTACCCCACAGCGCGCGTGTGCCGTTATCGGCAGCGATCTCGCCCGGATAGCCCAGAGCGATCATCAGTGCAGCGGCGAAGCCGAGACGAACAGACTTCGACACGGTCTCCGACTCGGACAGACGCATCACCAATACCAGCTCGATCAGCAACAATGGCACGGTCAACAACCAGTCGACGTAACGATAGGCATCATTGAAGGCGTAGCCGGTCGACGTAATCACCGCGCCGCGCACTTCATAGGCACCGGCCCAGCTCTCGAAAATCCGCAGGTAGTGATAGGCGGCGATGGCGCAGACCAACCCAGAGATCACCAATGCGGTCTTATAAGGTGCAGTTACTTGACTACGCCCAAACCAAAGGAAAAGTGCAGCGGCCGACATTGTCGCAAATGTCAATGAAAACGCATTATATATCAGGAAGTACTGACCAACAGTAACCGTCTCCATTTGCAAATCCTTTTGTGCAACGAATACAACACCCAACCGGTGGCGGCTGAGTTTATTATCAGTGTGCGGAGCGTATCTACCACAGTCTTTGGCGATTATAGCTAGACTTTCTATCGTAGGTATAAAGTTGGTAGCCGAAGGGGTTGCCATCGCAGCAGGCAAGCGTCGGCAGCCGCCAACGGCGCAGCAACCAAGGTGCAGCAAAGATGCCTGCGGACTCTTGCGGATCAGGCTCGACGCGGTTGCGGAGCGGAGGGGGCGCGCGGATACAAACGCCGAAGCGGATCCTGGCCGGCAGCCATCATCACCAGATGCTGCCCATAAGGTACGGCAATCTCCCCTTCCCGTGCAGGCAGAGGAGATTGCCGATAGTAGATCGTCTTAATGCGCGGCTTGCGGGCCGCGCTGGAGGCCGCTGGCGGCGAGTTGCGCGTCGAGCATCGCCATCAAACGGTCGAGACCCGCCTGATCCTTTGCCTCGGCGCGCGCGACCAGCACGTCCTGGGTGTTCGAGGCGCGCAACAGCCACCAGCCATCGGGGGTGTTCACGCGGGCACCATCGGTGTTGTTGATGTCGGCGCCCTCGGCCTTCAGCCGTTCAAGCACTTCGTCGATCACCGCGAATTTGCGGCTTTCATCGACCTGGAAGCGCATTTCGGGGGTGTTGATCATCGCGGGCATTTCGCTGCGCAACTGGGTGATCGACTTGCCGATCAGGTGCGCGGCGCGGATCAGCCGGACGGCGGCATATTGCGCGTCGTCGAAACCATAATATTCATGCGCGAAGAAGACGTGGCCGCTCATTTCGCCTGCCAGCGGCGAACCGGTTTCCTTCATCTTCATCTTGATCAGGCTGTGGCCGGTCTTCCACATCAACGGCTTGCCGCCCAGCTCTTCGATCCGGTCGTACAGCGCCTGGCTTGCCTTCACATCGGCGATGATCGTCGCGCCGGGCAGCTCCCGCAGCACAGGTTCAGCCAAAATGGACAAAAGCTGATCGCCCCAGATTACGCGGCCTTCCCCGTCAATCGCGCCGATCCGGTCGCCATCGCCATCGAACGCCAGTCCGAAATCGAGGTTCTTCTCCGCGACAAGTGCCTTGAGCGCGGTGAGGTTGGCTTCGTCAGTGGGGTCAGGATGATGGTTGGGAAAATCGCCGTCTACATCGGTAAAGAGCAAATGATGCTCACCTGGCAGGAGCTTGACCAGCTTCTCGATGACCGGGCCAGAGACGCCGTTGCCGGCATCCCAACCGATGCGATAGGTGCCGCCGCTATAGCCGGCCATCAACCGCCCGACATAGTCGTCCATGATATCGACATCGGTGACGACGCCTTCACCGATTTCCCAGTCCCCCTCGGCAGCCATGACGCCCAGCGTCTGGATGTCGGCACCAAAGAACGGACGATGCTGAAGCACCATCTTGAAGCCATTATACTCGGCGGGATTATGGCTGCCGGTTATCTGAATGCCGCCATCGACCTCTAGCGTGGCTTCGGCATAATACAGCATCGGCGTGGGGCCGAGGCCAACCCGCACCACATCGACCCCCGCGCCGGTGAGACCGGCGACCAGTGCCGCCTCCATCTCGGGCGAGGAATGGCGGCCATCGCGGCCAACCGCCACGCGGGTGCCGCCGGCGCGCCGCACCAACGTGCCAAAGCCGCGCCCGATCGCGTCGGCGTCGGCGGTGCCGAGCGTCTTGCCGACGATACCGCGAATGTCATATTCGCGAAGCGACGTGGGGTCGAAACGGTGCGTCATGCAATTGGCCTCCTGAAAGTCTGCGGGCGTTCTTTGGCGCGATTGCGCGAAAGTGCAATGACACTCGACGCGGCAAAGCGATACTTTACCGCAACGCACCACCCGGCAGATCGATCATTGCAGCCGTTTCAGCAAAACATCGCGGGCCGCGTTGATCCGCTTGGTCAGATCGACCGAGCCGCCCTTGTCGGGATGAACAGCGGTCACCAGCCGGCGATGCGCGGCGCGAATGGCGCCGGCATCGGCATCGGCGCTGACCCCCAGCACTTGCCGCGCTTCGTCCTCGCGCAGCCGGGGGCGGCCCTTGCGGGCGAAGAACAGCCACCAGATCACCGCCATCAAGGCAGCGGCGAACAGCAATTTGCCCATCAGGCGGTGGCCGTCGTCGGATCGGGCTGTACCTGCTTGGGTGCCGCCGCGTGATCGGGCAGCGCCAGCCCGGCCATCATCTCGCGCAATTCCTGGCGCGCGGCGACATGCCCCAGGCCCATTTCACCAAATTCGCGAGAATCGAGCATCGTCAGCCCTTGCGGGAACAACTCGCGATAGATCACGCGCTCCGACAGCCCCGAAATGACGCGAAAGCCGACGCGGCGCGACAATTGGGTGATGGCCTCGGACACGCGGCGCATGTTGCGCGCCTCGATATGCTGAAGCCGGTTTCGCAGCACCACCCAATCGATCGTCGATCCATCGGCCTTGGCGCGGCTTTTGCGCGATTCCCAGATCAGTTCGGAATAAAAGCTTGGCCGGGTCACCTGAAACGTATCGGGATCGACCTGCCCGATCAGGTCGAAATCGACGAAGCTGTCGTTCATCGGCGTGACCAGCGTGTCGGCATTGGTCACCGCGATCCGGGCGAATTTATCATCGCGGCCCGGCGTGTCGATCACCAGATAGTCACTGCCTTCGCTCAACCGCTCGAGCGCTTGCTGAAAATGCGCGATCGTGGTGCCGTCATGCGTCTCGTGGCGCGGCATCGGCAAGCTGCGCCCGGTGCGCTTGATCGTCGCGGCGCGATTGTCGAGATAGCGGCCCAGCGTGCGCTGGCGATGGTCCAGGTCGAACGCGGCGACTCGCGCGCCACGCGCCGCCAGCGCGATCGCGGTATGCACCGCCGTCGTCGATTTGCCGGTCCCGCCCTTTTCATTGGCGAAGACGATGACGTGCAGCCCGTTGGCACCACTACCCAAAACGCGATTTTCCCATGTTGATTGCCCCTGCACGCTTCCATAGGAGGCTGCGCTCACTCCCGTTCTCTATCGCAAGGCGTCCATCGTGCAAACCATCAGAGAATTAAGCATGCTGCGCGAGACCATCGCAAGCTGGCGCGGCGCGGGCGAACGAATCGCGTTGGTGCCGACAATGGGCGCGCTGCATGACGGGCATATGGCACTGGTCGAAGCGGCGCGGCGGCAGGCGGCACGGGTGATGGTGTCGATCTTCGTCAACCCCATGCAGTTCGGCGCGGGCGAGGATCTGGCGCGCTATCCCCGGCGCGAGGCCGCCGATACACGGATGCTGACCGCCGCCGGGGTCGATGCGCTGTGGCTGCCCGATGTCGAGACGATGTACCCGGCGGGCTTCGCCACCACGATTTCGGTGGCCGGGGTGAGCGAAGGGCTGGATGGCGCGGCACGTCCCGGCCATTTCGATGGGGTGGCGACGGTGGTCGCCAAGCTATTTCACCAGGTCGCGCCCGACGTCGCGCTGTTCGGGGAAAAGGATTATCAGCAATTGGCGGTGATCCGGCGGCTGACCAGCGATCTCAACCTCGACATCGAGATTGTCGGCATCGGCACCCAGCGCGACGATGATGGTCTGGCACTGTCATCGCGCAACATCTACCTCCTCCCTGAAGAGCGGCAGGCGGCGGTTGCCCTTCCGCGCGCGTTGGGGGTGGCAGCGGCGACGATCGAGCGCGGCGGCGATGCCGCAGCGGCGCTGGCCCAGGCGCGCACGACATTGACCAACGCCGGATTCGTCGTCGACTATGTCGAACTCGTCGATGCCGAAACGCTGGGCGTGCCCTCCCCCGCCCGGCCGATGCGGCTGCTGGCAGCGGCGAAGCTCGGCACGACGCGGTTGATCGATAACATCGCCGTCGCCCCCGTCGACGAAGGTTAACCGCGTTAACCAATTGTTGAAAACCTTGCGTCAGTCTCCCTCCAGTGCCGGGGGAGGCACGACAAACCGGGGTTTGGACCGATGGGCAGCAGTCTGAAGAATGTAGGGAATCTGGTCGAGCGGCGGCTGACGCAAGCGGCGCGTGGCGATGCCGATGCCTGTTATGAATTGGGCATGATCTATGCCAGCGGCGCGCTGGACGCGATCGTCGACCTGATCGAGGCGCATAAATGGTTCAACATCGCCGCCCAGTCGGGCAGCGAACAGGCGCAGCGTTCGCGTGCCGAAATCGCCGGTGAAATGACCGCGCGCGAAATCGCGACCGCGCAAAAGGCGGCGCGCGCCTGGCGTGCCGCGAGCATCGCACAGGCAGCCTGATCAAGGGCGCTTGTGTTGCAATCGGGCAACACTATGTTCGTTCCATCACAGATGGGTGGCGAACATGAACCTCGAAAAATTCACTGACCGCGCCAAGGGCTTTTTGCAGGCGGCGCAGACGATCGCGATCCGGCTGAACCACCAGCGGATCACGCCAGAGCATCTGCTCAAAAGTCTGCTCGACGACGAGCAAGGCATGGCCGCCGGGTTGATTGGGGCGGCGGGGGGTGAATCCAAGCGTGCGCTGACCGAGACCGACGCGGCGCTGGCCAAGCTGCCCGCAGTATCGGGATCGGGCGCGCAAACGACGCCGGGCCTCGATAACGATGCGGTGCGCGTGCTCGACCAGGCCGAACAGGTCGCGATCAAGGCGGGCGACAGCTTCGTCACCGTCGAGCGGCTGCTGCTGGCATTGGTGCTGTCGCCCACCACCGCGGCGGGCAAGGCGCTAGCTGCCGCAGGGGTGAAGGCCGAGCCGCTGAACGCCGCGATCAACCAATTGCGCAGCGGACGCGCCGCCGATACCGCCGGGGCCGAGGGCCGTTATGACGCGCTCAAGAAATTCGCGCGCGACCTGACCCAGGCGGCGCGCGACGGCAAGCTCGATCCGGTGATCGGCCGCGACGAGGAAATCCGCCGCACCATCCAGATCCTCGCCCGCCGGACCAAGAACAACCCCGTCCTGATCGGCGAACCCGGCGTCGGCAAGACCGCGATCGCCGAAGGCCTCGCGCTGCGAATCGCCAATGGCGACGTGCCCGATACGCTCAAGGATCGCCGGCTGATGGCGCTCGACATGGGCAGCCTGATCGCCGGCGCGAAATATCGCGGCGAGTTCGAGGAACGGCTTAAGGGCGTGCTCGACGAGGTAAAAGACGCCGAGGGCGAAGTCGTGCTGTTCATCGACGAGATGCACACGCTGATCGGCGCGGGCAAATCCGAAGGCGCGATGGATGCGTCGAACCTGCTGAAACCCGCATTGGCGCGCGGCGAACTCCACTGCATCGGCGCGACCACGCTCGATGAATATCGCAAACATGTCGAGAAAGACCCCGCGCTGCAACGCCGCTTCCAGCCGGTGTTCGTCGGCGAACCCACGGTCGAGGATTCGGTGTCGATCCTGCGCGGGCTGAAGGACCGCTACGAACTGCATCACGGCGTGCGGATCACCGACGCCGCGATCGTCGCCGCCGCCACGCTGGCAAACCGCTACATCACCGACCGCTTTCTGCCCGACAAGGCGATCGACCTGATGGACGAAGCCGCCAGTCGGCTGCGGATGGAGGTCGAGAGCAAGCCCGAGGAGATTGAGGGGCTCGACCGCCGGATCATCCAGCTCAAGATCGAGGCCGAAGCGCTCAAGAAGGAAAGCGACGCCGGATCGCGCGACCGGCTCGAACGGCTGACCGCCGAGCTTGCCGATCTGGAGGCGCAATCGGCGGTGCTGACCGAGCGCTGGCAGGCCGAAAAGGTGAAGATTAATTCTGAGGCCAAGCTGAAGGAACAGCTCGATGCCGCGCGGACGCTGCTCGAACAGGCGCAGCGCGAGGGCGATCTCGCGCGCATGTCCGAGCTGACCTATGGCACCATCCCCACGCTCGAAAAACAGGTGGTGGCAGCGCAGGGCGCGACCGAGGGCGCGATGCTGCGCGAGGAAGTCACCGCCGACGACATCGCCGCGATCGTCAGCCGCTGGACCGGAATCCCGGTCGACCGGATGCTGGAGGGCGAGCGCGCGAAACTGCTCAACATGGAAGAGGCGCTGGGCAAGCGCGTGATCGGCCAGCCACAGGCGGTGCGCGCGGTGGCAACCGCCGTCCGCCGCAGCCGCGCCGGGCTGCAAGACCCCAACCGGCCGCTGGGCAGCTTCCTGTTCCTGGGACCGACCGGCGTCGGCAAGACCGAACTGACCAAGACGCTCGCCGAATTCCTGTTCGACGATTCAAACGCGATGGTGCGGATCGACATGAGCGAATTCATGGAGAAACATTCGGTCGCGCGGCTGATCGGCGCCCCCCCGGGCTATGTCGGCTATGAGGAAGGCGGCGTGTTGACCGAGGCGGTGCGGCGCAGGCCCTATCAGGTGATCCTGTTCGACGAGGTCGAAAAGGCACATGGCGATGTCTTCAACATCCTGCTGCAAGTGCTCGACGACGGCAGGCTGACCGACGGCCAGGGCCGCACCGTCGATTTTTCGAACACGATCATCATCCTGACGTCGAACCTTGGCAGCCAGCATCTGACCAATCTGGCCGATGGCCAGTCGGTCGAGGATGTCGAGCCGCAGGTGATGGACGTGGTGCGCGCGCATTTCCGGCCCGAATTCCTCAACCGGCTCGACGAGATCATCCTGTTCCACCGGCTTGGCGCCGATCACATGGGGCCGATCGTCGACATCCAGGTGGCGCGGGTGGGCAAGCTGCTGGCCGATCGCAAGATCACGATCACGCTGACCGACGCCGCGCGCGCTTGGCTGGGCCGGGTGGGCTATGACCCGGTCTATGGCGCACGGCCGCTCAAACGCGCGGTGCAGCGCTATCTACAAGACCCGCTGGCCGACCTGATCCTGCGCGGCGACGTGCGCGAAGGGTCGACGGTCGCGGTCGATGAGGGTGATGGCGCGCTGGCGTTGACGGTGGGATGAACCCACAAAAAAGGGGATGGCTGTTGGCCATCCCCTTTCCCGTTCCTTGAAGGACCAGCTTGGATCAGAAGCGCAGGCGCGCACCCGAATAGAAGCGGCGTCCGAACACGTCGTACACATTGGCGGCCGTATCGGTGCCGGTCGTGTTGAACGGCGAACCGGTCAGGATGTTCGGTGCCTTGGTGTCGAGCAGATTGTCTGCACCAACGAACATTTCGAACTCGCGCGCCGCACGGAACGTCAACTGCGTGTCCATGTAGAAACGCGACGGCACCGAAACGCTGAACCGGTCGACTTCATATGCCGCCAGCGACAGATCGTCCTCATATGACTTGCCCAGCCACGTACCCGTCAGGTTGAAGCGGAAATCATCGTTCGTGAAGAACACCGACGAAGTGAACCGATCCTTGGGCGTACCGATTTCACCCGCGAAATTGTCGCGAGCCGCACCCGGCAGCGGCACTTCATAGCCACGGAAGGTGTGCGTGTAGGCAACGCGCATGCCGACATTGCCGCCGCCTGCGAAATTCACCGGCGCATTCAGCGTCAGCACCGCATCGATACCGTCGGTCATCAGCGTGCCGCCGTTGACTTGCGGGGCGTCGATGAACTCGAGCGAACCCGCACTGTTGACCGACGTTGCGACCGAACGACGCTGAATCAGCGCGCACGATGCCTGGTTTGCCAACTGGTAGCACTGGTTCAGCGTGAACGCGCGCGGCTGATCGGTGATCGTGTTGTCGACGTCGATGTTGAAATAATCGACCGACAGGCTGAGCCGCGAGAACAGGCCGGTTACGCCGAAATCGCCGGCGGTCAACACGCCGCCGATCGTCCACGAAGCAGACTTTTCCTCGTTCAGGTTCGGGTTGCCGCTGTTGAAGCCGCTGATCCCCTGAATGTCGAGCTGCGTCGCCGCGAACGCACCATTATTGGCAGCGATATTCGTCAACACGCCCGGTGCCGCGCGGCACGCAGCCGATACCGCAGTCGTGCTGGTCAGCGTCACGCCGACGCACGGATCGGAAATGCCCGTGGGGAAGGTCTGTGCCGGCCCCTGGAACAATTCGCCGATGTTCGGCGCACGCACCGACCGCGAATATGACCCGCGAAAGCGCAGACCGTTGACCGGAGCCCAGTCACCGCCTGCATTCCAGGTGTAGATCGTGCCGACGGTCGAATAGTCCGAGATACGACCCGAAGCACGCGCGTTCAGCGATTCGAAGAACGGCGTGTCCGACAGCAGCGGAATATTGACTTCGCCATAGACCTCGCGAACGTCGAACGACCCCGACGTATCGGGCAGCGCGTTGCCGCCATTCAGGCCGGCATTGGTCAGCGCGTCGTTATTCTCGCTGCTCGATTCACGACGATATTCGCCGCCCACCGCGAAGCCCAGCGGGCCTGCCGGCAGCTCGATGAACGATCCCGACAGATTGGCCTGAACCTGCTGCTGGGTGATGCGAGTCTGCAACGTCTGGTCGGCGGCGATGTAGCTGACCGCTGCCGGCGAGATGCTGCCCGCGCCATAGATGTTGACCGGGACGCAGCCCTGTGCCCGCGCACTGGAATCGGCGCAGACAATCGCGCCGCTGCTGTCGGTAACCGCGTTCAGCGCGTTGCGGAAATTGAGGACGTTGACCTGACCGTTCGACTGCTGCGATTCCGACGTCCGGCCGAAATTATAGCTGACGTCCCAGTTCAGATTCTGGGCGATCTTGCCTTCCAGACCGACCACAAAGCGATAGAAATCGCGGTTGGTCGAGCCGTTGCGCGTGCCGAATTCGCTGATGCGGCGGGCGAACTGGATGTCGCGGATGCCGTCGCCATTGGTGTCGGTCGCCGCGTTGAAGATCGCATCGGGAACGAACGGATTGCGGACAAGCACGCCGTTGACATTGGTTTGCAGCGGCATTGCACCACCGACGCCCGGGAATACGCCGCCGGTTTCATTCGACTGAAGCGCGAACGGCTCGATCTCACGCGATGAACGGGTGCTGGCATAGGTGCCTTCGGTAATCAGGCGGACGTTGTCCGTCATATCGAAATGGCCACGGGTCGCGAACAGGTAACGCTCGACCGGCACCGCGATGGTGCGGAATTGCTGGCGGTTGAAACCGTTGACCGCGCTGGAGAAGCCCTCCTGCAACGCGCCCGTCGGGCTGTACGTGAAGGTGCGGCCGCCTGCGGTAAACCGACCCTGCGGCGCGAAGCCCGACAATGCGGGCTCCGAGGGGATGCCGTAATCGGCCGGGTCGAAGGTCTCGAAGAAGAAGCTGTCGACATCGTCGACCCGCGTGTTCGCACGCTGGCGCGACAACAGGCCCTCTTCCTTCGAATAGCCGAAATGGACCATCATGTTCCCGCGGCCTTCGGCAAAATTGCCGCCGGCGGTGATGTTGGCCTGATAGCGGGGATCATCGCCGCGCTCGGTGATGCCGTATTGCGCGTTCGCCTCGACGCCCTCGAAATTGTCCTTGTAAATGAAGTTCACGACGCCCGCGACCGCGTCCGAACCGTAGAGCGACGACGAACCGCCGGTCAGCGTATCGACGCTCTGCAAGAACTGGGTCGGAATGACATTGGTGTCGACCGTGGCCGCACCGGGAACACCCGACACGACGCGCCGACCGTTGATCAGGACCAGCGTCCGCGCGGTGCCAAGGTTACGCAACTCGATCGAGGCGACACCGGTACCCGAGGTCAGGAACGCGGTGTTGGTGCGCGACAGCGTCGGCGATCCGAACACGGGGTTTTCCTGCAACAGCTCCTGAACGTTGATGACGCCCGAATCGGTAATCTGCGCCGACGTGACCGACTGAATCGGTGCGATCGAGGTGATGTTCGGCGACGAAATGCGCGAACCGGTTACGACGATCGTATCGCCCTGATCGGCGTTCGCCTGACCAGCAGCCTGCGTCTCATCGGTCACCACGCCATCGGCATTTGCATCGACCGATTGTGCCTGGGCAACCACCGGCATCGACAGCAGCGCAAGCACGATCGCTGTCGGCGCGCTGGAATTGATCAACTTGTTTGTACGCTTACGCATCAACGCTACATCCCTTTTACAACACATGGCGGGGCCACACACTCGTCCCGCACTGCAACAGGCCCCAACACGACCTGGGGCGCCCCCGTCGCCGCTGTTGGCCGCCGATGCAAATAAAACAGACGGTTATGGACGGTTTAGCGGCGAGGTGTCACCGATATGCCACGCCGGGCGATCGGCGGTGGGCGACGAAACACTACGCGCTTTGCCGCAGAAATCCGCCACAGGCGACCGGTTCAGGCGGTACCACCCCGCAGCCAGCCGGTGATCGAATAGCGACGATAGGCCGCCGCTTTGCTCACCTGGGAAACACTATGCATTTGCGGCACCGCGAACAGGTTGAGCGTGCCGAGGGTGGGCGCGAACCCCTCGATGCTATTTGCGCCGTCACCGTGAAACAGCAGCAACCCGCCCCATTCGGCGCGCCAGGTGGGCGTCAATCCAAGGACATAGGCAGCGTGGCGATGCTTGCCCGCGACCTGATCATCATGCCCGGTAAGAAAATCGCCGGGCGAATATGCTGTTGCCTGGGCATCGGCAAAGGCAATCGCGGTATTGCCGGTAATCCGGCGCAGGGCATCACGGGCTTCGCCCTGCGACAACCAAGCAGCAAAAGCCGCAAGCGGATCGCCCGACTGGACTCGCTGCCCCGCATCGTCAGGCACACGAATGGTTTCGTAGCGATATTGAAAGCCGTGCCGCGCACTGGCGTGGATCGCGTTTTCCAGCGCCGCGCGCTGATCATCGGTCAATGCCGCCTGGCCCGCGCGATCGAGTTCGATCACGCGCTCAGTGCTGTTCAACACCTGTATCCAATCCGTTCGCGCGCGCAGGTGCATATGCCAGGCCAACGCAGTTTCAGGCGCAAGGAAATCGACAATCTGTAATCGGCGATGCTGGGCGAAATGCTTCGCCAGCGCATCGATGTCGAGCAAGGGGTTCAGCGCTAGCGGGGGCACAGACATGCCCGCGTGATGGCATAGCCGCCGGCGGAAGAAAACGGGTGCCGCATGCGCCGGCCCGCTATTTGCGCCCAGAGCCGAGGCTTGCGGCACCAGCTTGTTCTCACAGGGGTTGAGGTGCACAAGCCGGGGCGGCATGGTGCCGTTCATCACCACAGCGCACCGGACCTGCCATGTCGTCGCCCGCAACCCCTGCACTTCATCTGCTGGCGCTCAATCCGGATCTTGATCGGGCGGCCCTTGCCGCGCAATTCGCACGCGACGGCAGGCTGCAAATCCGCGATGTGCTGCAACCGGCTGCCGCCCGGGAATTGCGCGCGATCCTGGCGCGCGGCACCGAATGGGGTCTTGCCTGGCAGGCGGGTGCCGAAGGCCCGCGCGCCGCCCGCGCTGCCGCCTTTGCCGCGATGCCAGCAGCCGAACGCACCCAGATCGGACAATCGGTGTCGCAATCGGCTGCGCGCGGCGATTATGCCTTCACCTATGCGCGCTACCCCATTTTGGATGCGTATCTGGAGCGCTGGCATCCCGATTCACCGCACGAAATCCTGTTCGAGCACATCAATGACCAGCCCTTCCTGAATCTGGTGCGCGACGTGACCGGCATGGCCGAATTGGTAAAGGCCGATGCCCAGGCGACGTTGTTCGGCCCCACCCATTTCCTGGCACAGCATGCCGACAGCCATGTCGGCGAGGGCTGGCGAATTGCCTATGTGCTGAGCCTGGCGGCGGACGACTGGAATCCCGATTGGGGCGGCTATCTCAATTTCTATGACGATGATGGTGATATCGTTGCGGGATACCGGCCACGCTTCAACGCGCTGAGCCTGTTTGCGGTGCCCCGCCTCCACGCGGTCAGCTATGTCGCGCCGTTCGCGCCGGTTGGCCGGTTTTCGATCACCGGCTGGTTCCGCGATCGGTGATCAGGCGGAATACACCATGACCGACGCCAATGCGCTGTTCGCCGCCGCCGAACAGGCGCTGGCCGCAGGACGGATCGACGATGCGCGCAAGGCGCTGGCCACCGTCCTTCGCGCGGTGGGCGAGCATCCCGCCGTCCTGCATCTGGCCGCGCTGGTCGAGAAAAAGGCTGGTGCCGGGGACGCTGCAAAACAGTTTTTCCGCCGTGCGCTGAAGGTCGCGCCGCAAGACCCGGCGATCCACGGCAACCATGCGAATCTGCTGGGCGATCTGGGCGAGAGCGACGCGGCGCTGGCGGCATATGAGCGCGCCTTGGCGATTGCGCCCGGGTTCATCGACGCGCGCTATAATCATGCGCTGCTGTTGCACCGCCTCCATCGATCGCACGAAGCGCTGGCCGATCTCGAACGGGTGACACGCGAGTCGCCGTTGCTGGCAAAGGGGCATGCCGCACAGGGGCAGATATTGCGATCGATCGAACGGATCGACGAAGCCGCCGCCGCATATGACCGGGCACTGGCGATCGAACCGATGCGGCCCGTGGCGCGCCACGCCCGCGCCCGGATCGCGATGGAGCGCGGCGAGTCCGATGCCGCCGAACGGTATCGCGTGGCGCTGACCGCACAACCCGATGATATCGAACTAATCCTTGGCCTTGCCGAGGCGATGGCCGCAGTCGGCGATCCGGGCGCGGTGCCCTATCTGACCCGCGCGGTGCGGACGCAACCAAGCTGGGCCGAAGGTCATGCGCGATTGGCGGCGATGCGTGCCGAGGCCGGGGAAGGCGCGGATTTCGCCGAGCATTTCGACGCGGCGATCACGGCAAATCCTGGCGATTTCGCACTACGGCAAGCGCATTGGCGCGCCTTGGCCGCTGCCGGCGATGGCACTGCGGCGCGGGCCGCGATCGACGCCACGATCGCCGCGCTTGGGCGTGACGACGTGATTACGCTGATCGAGGCGGCAAATCTGGCCAGCGAGACGGGCGATTTGGCTGCCGCCGAGCGGACGCTTTCGGGTCTACCGCAGGATTCGGCGGTGTTGGCAGCGCGCGGGCGAAACAGCTTGCGTGCTGGCGATGCGCAGGCCGCTGCCGCACTGCTGGAACGTGCAATTGCGCTTCAGCCCGGTTTGATTGCAGGCTGGGCGCATCTTTCGCTCGCCTGGCGATTGCTGGGGGACGATCGCCACCAATGGCTGTGTGAGCTGCCGGGGCTGGTGGCGGCCATCGACTTGGGCCTCGACCAGGAATGGATCGAGCAGCTTGGCGATACGCTGCGCGCGATCCATCGCACCCGCGCTCATCCGCTGGGGCAATCGCTGCGCGGCGGCACGCAAACCCAGGGGCGGCTATTCTGGCGGACCGAACCCGCATTGCGGGCGCTGCATGCGCGGCTGGCCCAGGCGGTGGACACGCACCGGCGGGCATTGCCGCCCCATGATGCCGCGCACCCACTGCTGCGCCACCGTGACACGGCGATGCGAATAACCGGAAGCTGGTCGGTGCAGCTGGCAAGAAGCGGGTTTCACGTCCAGCACATCCATCCCGAGGGATTGCTCAGTTCGGCGCTGTATGTCGCCCTGCCCGATCGCACGAGCGACGCCGACCCTCAGGCCGGATGGCTCGAACTGGGTCGCCCGCCTGCCGAACTCGGGCTGGACCTGGCTCCGATCACCACGATCGAACCGCGCGTCGGCAGACTGGCATTATTTCCCAGCTATCTGTTCCACGGCACCCGGCCCTTCAGCAATGGCACCCGGCTGACCGTGGCATTCGACGTGACGACCGCGAACGACTGAACCGGCAATTGCCGGCTCGTCTATCGGCGGCAGACAAAAAAAGGGCGGCAGGTAGAACCCGCCGCCCCTCATACATGCGTTTCGCGCCTTAGAAGCGCATCTGCGCCGAGACGAAGAAGTCGCGACCCAGCACATCGAACACGCCGGGGAAAGTGTTGGCCTGCTGAGCGCCGGCACCGAGCACCGGTGGCTGCTTGTCGAACAGGTTGTTGATACCGGCGGTCAGCGTCAGATTGTCGCTGGCCTGCATGGCAAACGTCAAATCGAACTGGCTATAGGCATCGATATTCTGGACGACGTAGGCTGGGCTGTCAGCTTCGGTTGCGCCAACATGCCGCCACCGGACGCTGGTCAGCAGCGGGCCGTCGGTGAACGAGACGCGGCCGGTCCACTTCCAGATCGGCGTCGGCTGGAGGCAAGTTACCCCATATTTTCCGGCGCATTCGATGATATCATCCGGCAAGTCAACCAACGGTGTTGTATTGTTCCGGAGGGTGTACGTGGCGAGGAAGTTAAAGTTCAGGCGCGATTCTTCACCTAAAAGACCAAAGCCTACACGAGTCGTAAAGTCGGCCTGAAAATCGATGCCCTCGACTTCCAGTGAAGCCAAGTTTGCCTCGCTAGCCTGGACCACAAACGGCGGACCCGAGATTACCCCCTGGGTATCACGTGAGATCAGACCGCAAAGTGCGCTGTTCGCATTCTGAATGGTAAGGTAGCAGAGATTGAGAATGTTGGCGACACCGCCACCGGCTTCCGAAACCGCCTTGTCGATGGTGATATTATAGTAATCTACCTGAACGGTCAGCCCAGGGATGAAGCGCGGCTGCAGCACGACGCCGGCTGTGTAAGTATCGGCAGTTTCCTCAGTTAGATTTGGATTGCCACCAAAGGCACCCTGCACCTGGGGATTTGGCTGAAGGAAGTTCTGACCAACATTCGATGCCGGAACTCCGGTCGCGATGCAAACGTCGCGCAGTGGGCCGGGAGCCGCTGCTGCGGCAGTAGCGCAATGATCGGTCGCCTGCGGGAAACCGACCGACTGACCGCCGAACAGCTCGCCCACGTTAGGAGCGCGGATGGCGCGCTGATACTGGCCGCAGAACATGATGTCGCGGATCGGCGCAAACTTCACGCCGCCCGAATAGGCCCAAACGCCACCCACTGCTTCAAGCGAATAGTCCGAATAACGGAATGAACCGTCGAGCTCGAGGCTGTGGATGAAATTATCGGTCACCAGGGGAACGACGAGTTCGCCGAAAGCTTCACGCGACGTGTAAGAGCCCTGCGTTGGCTGACCCGCATTGAAGCCAACCACATCGCCCGACGACAATGCCGTATCGGGGATGAAACGGCTGCCCATGCGACGCCATTCAACGCCCGCAGCGAACTGCACCGGCGCGCTGGACGTAGGCAGGTTGAACAATGGCCCCGACACGCTGGCGTTCGCGACTTCGAGTTCAGAGATCTCACCGTTCTGCGCCAGGATCGAAATCTGATCGACGCATGCATCGCTCAACTGGCGTTCACCGAACACATTGCAGGTGCCGTTGGCCGCAAGACGCGTGAACGCGCTACGCGACACATTGCCCAACTGAACCGACGCATTCCGCGTCCGCGAATACATATAATAGGCGTCGTAGTTCAGGCTGTTCAGGATCTCGCCCTTGAAACCCGCAAGAACGCGATAGGCGCTGCGGTCATCCTCGACGTTCCGCGAATTGATCGAATTCGTCCGCGAATTGACCTGCAACCGAACCGAACCAGGCTGCAACGCGCCAAACTGCCCGGTGCCAGCCGTGAACGCACCGAAAGGATTGCCGCAAACAGGTGCACCGGCTGCGGTCACACCGCACGCCGCTGCTGCCGCGATAGCAGCCTGCTGGTTAGTGGCAATGGTCGAGAGCTGGGCAAAGTCATTTGCAGAAACCAAGCCCTGAATCGCCGAAAGCTGGAAATCAACGTTCTGCGTAATCGGCGTCGGTGCCAGTTCGTTCTGCACCCGGTTATTGATATAGGTGAATTCGGCGTAGGCAGTCACACCCTTGGTGACTTCATATTCACCATAGCCGCCAATCATCCAGCGTTCCTGCGGGACCATCAGGAAGTTGTCGGGTGCGAAGTTATACGAATTATTAGCAGCGTTGTACGGCGTACTTGTTCCTGGGGTTCCAAAGAAAGCGCCTGCGCCAGGATAGTTGGTACCCTCAGCGATCGTGAAACAGCCGGCATTCCGAGGAGGCTGACCAGTGCCGCCGCAGCTTGCATTGGCACCACCGATCGAACCGGGCGCGCCGACGGTGATCGTCGGCGAAGCGACGAATCGGCCTTGCGGAACGCCCGCCGAGCCCTGAGGGATCAGGTTACCTGCGCTGTCACCCAACGCGAAACGCGAAAAGTCTCGGGCAGACTGGAAGATGCTGCCGCGCTTGTTGTACTCGCCGTAAATCGTAACATGGCCACGATTGTCGGGCAGCTGGGTGCCCAGCGCCATGTTTACGTTGAAGCGGCTGCCATCGCCCCGTTCGGTAATGCTGTACTGCGTGCCGACTTCAAGCCCTTCAAGATCGGTACGCAGGTTGAAGTTCACCACGCCCGCCAGTGCATCTGACCCATAAACCGCCGAACCGCCGCCGGTCTGGACCTGAACGTCGCGGAGCAAGAAGGCAGGAATTGTATTAAGATCGACCACCTGCGAGGTGTCATGGAACATATAGCGCCGGCCGTTCACCAGCACGAGGGTACGCTGAGCGCCAAGGCCACGAAGATCGAGCTCCGAGACGCCACCGCCGGGATTGTTCGAAAACTGATTAACGCCAGGAATGACCTGCGGCAGCGTGTTAATCACCTGCTCGACGTTCACAGCACCCGACAGCTTGAATTCTTCAGCCGAAACGATGGCGAGCGGGCTGGTCGAGCTGATGTCGGCGCGGCGGATGCGCGAACCGGTGATGACGATCGATTCCTGCTGCTCTTCTGCAACCTGATCGGTTTCCTGGACGGTGACCGGCGCGGCGACGGCGAGTACGGTCGGGGCGTTCTCAGCTACGTCATTCGCATAGGCGGGCTGCACGGCTACGGCACCCAGTATTGCTGCCGATGTCAGCAGCTTGTGGCGATAAATGGCTCGCATAATTCTCAGTCCCCTTTTTATCCCGAAACGATCGAGCGCTTCGGGCGCATATCGACGGCCCGTGTTCGGTTCCGCCCCATGACACTTCATAGGCATCAAGCTTTTTGATCGGCAATGCGCGCGGTGGCACCTTTGTCATTTTGGCAATGCCGGTGTAGCAGAATTATCACAATCGAATAATGCCGTCCGAGCCGCTAGCGAAGCGGCGAAACCGGTGGGTATTATTGGGTTCGGAGAGAGACGATGGGTTTAGGGATCTGGCCGGCGCTGGCGATACTGATGCTGCCGCCGCAACCGCAGCAGGTTGCCGACACCGACGCCCGTGCGCTGCGCAGCCTTACCCAATGCCGCACCATTACCGACCCCAACGCACGATTGGCTTGCTTCGATCGCGAGTCCGCGGCGCTGGAGACGGCGGTGTCCACCGGCGATGTCATTGCGCTCGATCGAGAGGAAGTACGCACCGCGCGGCGATCGCTGTTCGGTTTCGCGGCACCGATTACGCGCGTTTTTTCCGGGCGGGAGAAGCCCGAAGCGGAAACCGACCGCGAAGATGTCGATCGGCTGGAGAGCACGATCAAAAGCGCGCGCCAACTAGCGCGCGGACGCTGGCGGATCGAACTCGAGGATGGCGCAGTGTGGGTCCAGAATGATGACCGCAAGCTCGCAATCTACCCCAAGACCGGTCAGACAATCGCGATCCGCAAGGCCGCGCTCGGCTCATATCTGGCCAATATCCAGGGCCAAACCGCGATTCGGGTACAGCGCCAGCAATAGCCCCCTACCCCGGCATCGGCCCAGCCACCAGCAGCGGATCGATTCGGGCGTCGTGCCATTTCATGCTCCAGTGGAGATGCGGGCCGGTGGCGCGGCCGGTGGCGCCGATCGCGCCGATTGGCTGGCCGCGCTTCACCGTTGCGCCCTCGCGCACGTCGATGCGCGACAAATGGAGGAACGCGCTGTTCAAGCCCATGCCGTGATCGAGCATCAGCAGATTGCCTTCCAGCGTAAAGGGCGAGGTCGCCGCGAGGATCACTACGCCATCGGCGGGGGCGGCGATCATGGTGCCGGCTGGGCGCGCGACGTCCACCCCTGAATGATAGGCGCCCGGCTCGCCGCGATAGATTCGCTGCGCGCCGAACAGGCCCGAAATGCGCCCGGTGATCGGCCACACGAACGATTGCGACCACCCTTGCGCGCCGGTGACCTTGGCGCGGGCGGCGGCGATCCGCGCGAGTTCGGGCCGCCGTAGCTGCAAGAACGCCTCGGTCGGCTGCGATTGGCGCGCGAGCGTGTTCAGCCGCTCGATCCGCCAGGCGCGCGGGCGGATCGTGAGCGTTTGGCGCAAGGTTTCGCCGTCGATGCGAGTGGCGGCGAGGACCGCGCTGGCGGCCTGATCGCGATCGAAGGCGATGAGGAAGCGACCGTCGCGCGCCACTTCGACCGGCTCACCATTCAGCGTCAGCGCGGTGGTGCCGGCAGGCGCGGTGCCGATGACTCGGCCACCCTGGATCAGATCGCCCGACAGGATGAAAGGGGCAGGCTGTGCGCCGGCGCTGACCGGCGCGAGGACGCAGGCGATAGCGGCAATCGCCGCGCGGCGGTTCATACGGCGGTCATTGCCCGGGTCGCGATTTCGGCGCTGGCATAGGCTTCCTGCCGCGCGACGCTCCAATAGCGCAGCGTCTCGAGCGAAACCGCCTCGCCGGTCACTGCGCACACGACATGATCGCCATTGGCGAGCACGCGAAAACCATTGGCCATGTAATGCAGCTTCGCCGGGCGGGGTGCTTGGGTCATCAACACGAGAATAGTTCCTTACACGGTGCGCCGGTTACAACAGGCTGGGCTGTTCGGGCGTCGGCGCAGCATATGCCTTGGTGGCCGTGCGCTCAACCCGTGCGTCGATGGCACCGTCGCGGAAATGGAGGATCAGCGCACCCGCCGCGCGCGCGGCGGCGGTATCGGCGACGACCTTGCCCGCCCCGCGCGCCTCGACCCTGGCATAACCGCGTTCGAGCGGCGCGTCGGGGTTCACCGACAGATGCAGCCGCTCCATCGCCGCCAGCGCCGCGCGCGCGCCTGCCAGCCTTTGGTCGAGCATCGCCGGGCGCAGCACCGCGCCCGCACGGTCAAGTTGCCGCCGCCCGGCATCGAGCCGGCGTTCGAGCCCGCGCGAGAGGCGCGCGGCCAGATCGTCGGTCTTTTGCCGCTGCGGCCCCAGCAGCGCATCCCGCCTGGGCAGCACGCGCACCAGCGAATCGAGCCGCTCGCGCCCGCGCTCCTGATAGCGGCGGACGCAGCGTTCGGTGCGAAGGCCGAGCATCGCGATGGTGTCAGCGAGTTCGGCACGGACCGGCACCGCGATTTCGGCGGCGGCGGTTGGCGTCGGCGCGCGCAGATCGGCGGCGTGGTCGCACAGCGAGGTATCGGTTTCATGCCCCACCGCCGAGATGATCGGGATCGAGCACCCCGCCACCGCGCGAACCACGACTTCCTCGTTGAACGCCCATAAATCCTCGATCGAGCCACCGCCGCGCGCGACGATCACCAGATCGGGGCGGCGCACCGGGCCATCGCCGGGCATCGCGTCGAAGCCGCGCACCGCAGCGGCGATCTCTTCGGCCGCGCCCTGCCCCTGCACCTTGACCGGCCAGACGATGACATGGCTTGGGCAGCGCTCGCCCAGCCGGTGGAGGATGTCGCGGATCACCGCGCCGGTGGGCGAGGTGACGACGCCGATCGTGCGCGGCATGAAGGGCAAGGGCCGCCGCGCCTTCGACTTGGCGAACAGCCCCTCGGCCTCGAACCGCGCCTTGTTGCGTTCGAGCAGCGCCATCAGCGCGCCCTCGCCCGCCAATTCCATCCGCTCGATGACGATCTGATATTTCGATCGGCCGGGATAGGTGGTGAGCTTGCCGGTGGCGATCACTTCGATCCCGTCGGCGGCGGCAAAGGGCAAGGCGGCAGCGGCCCCCTTCCACATCACACCGTCGATCACCGCCTTGTCATCCTTCAGGCACAGATAGACATGGCCCGACGTTGCGCGCTTATACCCTGAAATCTCGCCCTTCAGCCGGACATGGCTGAATTCACCCTCGACCATGCGCTTGAGCTTCATCGACAGGTCGCCGACGCTGAGCGGTGCTGCGTTGTCCCCCGCGCGGCTCTCGGCTACCAGCCCCAGTTCATCGTTATTGGGCATGAAGAAGGGATCGGCCATGAACGTCCTGCTATTGGGATCGGGAGGGCGTGAACATGCGCTCGCATGGCGGCTGGCGCAATCGCCGCGCCTGGGGAAACTGTTCGCGGCCCCCGGCAATCCGGGCATTGCGGCGCATGCCGAATGCGTCGATCTGGTGCCGACCGATCAGCGCGGGGTGATTGATTTCTGCCTGCGTAACTCGATCGGACTGGTGGTGATCGGCCCCGAAGCGCCGCTGGTAGCGGGGCTTGCCGACAATCTGCGGACGATGGGGATCGCCGCCTTCGGCCCCGGCAGCGACGCCGCTCGGCTCGAAGGGTCGAAGGGCTTCACCAAGGATTTGTGCTCGCGCGAAAATATCCCGACCGCAGGCTATGCGCGGGTCACCTCGCTCGACGGCGCGCGCGCCGCGCTTGCCGATTTCGGCTGGCCGGTGGTGCTGAAGGCCGATGGGCTGGCGGCGGGCAAGGGCGTGACGATCGCAATGAATCCTGATGAGGCCGAGGCGGCGCTGACGGCGCTGTTCGACCATCCCGGGGCCGAGGCGGTGATCGAGGAGTTTCTTACCGGCGAGGAAGCCAGCCTGTTCGTGTTGACCGACGGCACCACGCTGATGCCGTTCGGATCGGCACAGGATCACAAGCGCGTCGGCGATGGCGATACCGGGCCGAACACCGGCGGCATGGGGGCCTATTCACCAGCACCAGTGCTGACTCCGGCGCTGGAGCAAGCCGCGATCGACCGGATCGTGCGGCCGACGGTCGAGGCGCTGGCGCGGGCGGGCACGCCCTATTCAGGCGTGCTCTATGCCGGGCTGATGCTCACCAATACCGGCCCCAAGCTGATCGAATATAATTGCCGCTTCGGCGATCCCGAATGCCAGGTGCTGATGCTGCGATTCGAGGATGATCTGCTCGAATTGCTGCTGGCGACGGCGCAGGGGCGGCTGGCCGATCTGCCGCCGCCGCGCTTCGCCGATGCGACCGCGCTGACGGTGGTGATGGCGGCAAACGGCTATCCGGGCACGCCCGAACTGGGCGGCGCGATCGAGGGTATCGCGGCGGCCGAGGCAACCGGCGCGCGCGTGTTTCAGGCAGGCACGCGGGCCGAAGGCGACACGCTGGTCGCGGCGGGCGGGCGCGTGCTGGCGGTCACCGCCAGCGGCGCGACGGTGACGCAGGCGCAGGCGGCGGCGTATCGCGCGGTCGATGCGATCGCCTTCCCCAGCGGCTTTGCCCGCCGCGACATCGGCTGGCGCGAGGTGGAACGCGAAGCCGATTGACACGTCTTTCCCGCGTTCGGGAAACCCTTGGACGCCACGAAGAAGAACTGCGAAAACAGCCCATGGCCAGTACCACCGCTTCCGTCGACGCCGCCACCGCAACGCCCGCCGGCGCTGCCCAGGCATTCATGCCGCTTACCATCACCCATCTGGTGCTGATCGCGCTGGCGATCGCCTCGACGATCGCGATGCTCTGGTGGGGCCGTCGCCTGAAACGGCAACGCGAGGACAATAGCGAAACGATCGACGAGCGCGCGGACAGCCAGCCTTTGGTTACGCCAGCGCCGCCGCCTGCTCCGCCCGCCTCCGTGGTGCCACGCCAACCCGTTGCACCGCCCACCGCGCCGCCGCCCACCGCGCCACCGCAACCTGTCGCCACGCCCCCGCCGGTGACAGCCGCTGCAACACCCGAATTGCCACCAGTGAAACCGGCACCGGCTGCGGTGCCCGCACTAGCGATCGACATGGCCGATCTGACGACGCTCAAAGGGTTGGGGCCGAAGGTTGCCGGACAGCTCAAGGCGCTTGGTGTCGTCACCATCGCCGATCTGGCCGACCTGTCACCCGACCGCGCGCAGAGCATCGACGCGCAACTGGGCGCGTTCACCGGCCGCATGGCGCGCGACCGCTGGATCGAACAGGCGCAATTGCTGAGCGCCGGCGACCGCGCAGGCTATGAGGCGAAGTTCGGCAAATTGGGAGGCTGATTGCCAGGAAGCTGAACGGTGGTGAAGGAACCGCCCTCCCCCCCCGTTCGTGCTGACTTGATACCGGCGCATTTGGGTCGTCATTCCCGCGAAGGCGGGAATACATAACCACTGTACTTGCCTATGGATTCCCGCCTTCGCGGGAATGACGAAGCGAAGGTCGATGGATCAACCTAGTGGTCCGATTCTGACATTTGCTACCCCCTTCGGCTCAGTAAGGAGCAAATGTCAGAATCTCCAGAACCACTAGCAATTATGTGATTCTAGTGGATTTTATGATTTTGACATTCGCAGCGAGAGCGTGCCGCAGGCGGGATGCGAATGTCAAAATCAATCCACTAGAGTTATCCCGCTCTAAATATCCACCCGCGCAGCACGAACGGGGAAAAAGGCACCCGCAGGTGCCTACCCCTGTTCCTCGACCAGCAATTTGTCGATCTTGCGCCCGTCCATATCGACGATCTCGAAGCGCCAGCCCTGTTCGACGAAGCTCTCGCCCTCATGCGGCAGACGTTTCAGCACCGACAAGGCCAGGCCGGCGACGGTGGCGTAATCGCGGTCTTCGGGCAGGTCGATGCCAATCCGGTCGGCCAGCGAATCGGCTGCCATCTGCCCCGACACCAGCAGCGAACCGTCATCGCGCACGACGACGCGATCCTCCTCGTCAAAATCCGAATCATGATCACCGGCGATTGCCGCCAGCAGATTGGCGGCAGTGACGATACCTTCGAAATGGCCATATTCGTCATGGACGAAGCCCATCGCCACCTCGGCCCGGCGAAGCGCACCCATCGCATCCATCGCATCGACCTGATCGGGCAGCACCGGCGCAGGGCGCACCAGCGCGCGCAGGTCGAGCGTCACCCCCTCGATCAATGCGGTCACGACGTCGCGGGCCTGCACCACGCCGATCACCGCATCAACCGATCCCTCGCCCACCGGGAGCCGGGTGTGCGGCGTGGTCCGCAGCCGTTCCAGAATCGCTTCGGTCGACAGCGTCGCGTCGATCCAGTCGACCTCGGTGCGCGGGGTCATGATCTCGCGCACCGGACGGTCCGCCAGCCGCACCACGCCCGAGATGATCGAGCGTTCATGCTCCTCGATCACCCCCGATTTGGTCGCTTCGGACACGATCAGGTGAAGCTCCTCGGCCGTGACCCGGTTTTCCGATTCGCGGCTGAGCCCCAGAAGCTTGAACACCAGCCCAGTGGTCGAATCGAGCAACCATACCAATGGCGCCGTGGCCGCCGAAATCCAGCCCATCGGCCCCGCGATCCACGACGCAATAGCCTCGGGTGCGCGCAATGCGAATTGCTTGGGCACCAGCTCGCCGACGATCAGCGACAAATAAGTGGTCACCGCAATCACCGAGGCGAAACCGATCGTCTGGGCCAGGTCGGCCTCGACCCCTAACAGCGCGATCCGCGCGCCGACCGGCCCACCAAGGCTCGCCCCCGAATAGGCACCGGCAAGGATGCCGATCAGCGTGATGCCGATCTGCACCGTCGACAGAAACTTGCCCGGACTGTCCGACAGCGCCAGCGCCGATCGCGCGCCGCGCACCCCGGCGCGCGCCATCGCCTCCAGCCGCGCCGGGCGCGCCGACACCAACGCCAGCTCGGACATCGCGAACACGCCGTTGAGCACGATCAGCGCAAGGATGATCGCGCAGTCGATCCAGGGAAAGGAGGGGAGTTGGTCCATCAGGGTTAAACGATTCCTACGCGCAATCACCGACCGCGTTCAAGCCTTTGGTTGCGGCCCGTACAGCTTCCAGTCAGTGCGGATGCGGAACAAGTCGCGCTTCGAGTGGTTCCGCGCTCGAAACATACCAGCACCGTCAGGGGAAATACCATGCGTATCGCGTCCAAATTCATGCTTACCGCCGCCATCGCTTCGCTCGGCATCACCAGCGCCTGCGTCACCGATCCGGTGACCGGCGAGCGTAGCATCTCCAAGGCGGCGATCGGCGGCATTGGCGGCGTGGTCGGCGGCTATCTGCTCGGCGATCTGGTCGGCGGTCGCCGTGACCGTACCGAAAAGATCCTGGGCGCGGGCATTGGCGGCCTCGCCGGCGCTGGCATCGGTGCGTATATGGATCGCCAGGAGCGCGATCTGCGCGCCAGCACCGCCGGCACCGACATCGACGTCATCCGCCAGGGCGATGACCTGATCCTGCAAATGCCGTCGGGCATCACCTTTGCCTATGACAGCGCCAACATCCAGCCGCAGTATCGCGGCACGCTCGATCGCGTCGCCGATGTGCTGTCGCGGTATGAGCAGACCTATGTCGATGTCTATGGCCACACCGATTCGACCGGGTCGGACAGCTATAACCAGGGCCTGTCGGAGCGGCGCGCGGCATCGGTTTCGAGCTATCTCGCCGGTCGCGGCGTGGCACAGGCGCGGATGGCAAGCCGCGGCTATGGCGAAAGCCAGCCGATCGCATCGAACGCCACCGAAGAAGGCCGCGCCGAAAACCGCCGCGTCGAGATCAAGCTGGTACCGATCACGACCAACGACGCCCGCTAAGCTATACTACGCTCTCTCGTCATGCCGGGCACCCCCCGGCATGACGAAGGGTAGTACAACCCCCGCGAGCGCCCCTCAGCGCCGCCTGGCGAAAAACGCCCGCAGCATCGCCGCTGCCTCACCCTCGCCGATCCCCGGATAGATTTCGGGGCGGTGGTGGCAGGTCGGTTGGCCGAAAAAGCGCGGACCATGCTCGACCGCGCCACCCTTGGGATCGGGCGCTGCATAATATAGCCGGGCGATTCGGGCATGAGCGATCGCGCCTGCGCACATCGCGCACGGCTCAAGCGTCACCCACAGATCGCAATCCTCCAGCCGGTCGCGGCCAAGCGCCGCTGCGGCTGCGCGAATCGCCACGATTTCGGCATGCGCGGTGGGGTCACAGGTGGCGCGCGGCGCATTGCCGCCGGTCGCGATGACCTGGCCGCCATGCACCACCACCGCCCCAACCGGCACTTCCCCGCGCGCGCCCGCCGCCGCCGCCGCATCGAGCGCGGCGCGCATTGGCGCTGGCATCATGAACATCGTTATTGCACGACCATCGTTACTGCGGCGCGCCGTCGGCCTTTTCGACCGTTACCTTGGGCACTTCCACCGTCTTGTTCACCGTCCCCACGTCGAGCGTCCCGACATCGGCCTTGAACTCGGGCGTCTGCCCGCCTTCGATCCTGATCGAGGGCAATTGCGCTTGTCGCGTCTGGTCGAGGCTGAGCATCCCCGTCGCCATCAGACCGATCAACACCAGCGCGGCAAGGCCGAGCAACACAAGAATGGCACGCATAGTCAGCCCTCCAAAAGTCGAAACGTCGGCGTAATAACGCCCCCTACCTCGACTCGGTTGCACGCACCTACGACTGAATCGGTTGACGGATGGCGACATGCGGGATAGTAGCCGCCGCTTTCCGGGCAACCCCGAAACTCAGGATTAAACGCATGTCGCGCATTTGCGAGCTGACCGGCAAGGGCCGGCAGGTGGGCCACAATGTATCCCACGCCAATAACAAGACCAAGCGCACGTTCCTGCCGAATCTGCAGAACGTCACGCTGATGTCGGACGCGCTGGGCACCAGCGTTCGCCTGCGCGTTTCGACGCACGGGCTTCGCTCGGTCGAGCATGTCGGCGGGCTGGACAACTGGCTCGCCAAGACCAGCGAGACCGACCTGTCGCTTCGCGCTCGTCGCCTGAAGCGCGAAGTCGCCAAGAAGCTCGACGGCGCCAAGGCCGCCTGATCGCTGCCGCTGCGGTCCACGCGGCGGTTGGTGAACAGTCGAAGGCGAAAAAGACCGGGTCACCGTTTAGGCGGGGCCGGGTCTTTTCGTCGTTGTGGGTTCCCGCGTAGCAATCTGCGTCAGACGTCGAGGCGGAATTTCAGCAGCAATGTGCGTTGCAGGAATAGCTGGTTGTCGTCCGATACCAGCCACAACACCGTCGATTCTCCCTCGCGCAGGGCGGCCACGCCTTCGAAATTGTCATACAGCGTCGGCGGGGCCAGCGTGGCGAGCTCGCGGCCCTGTACGGTCGCGCCGGGTTTGATCGCCGCGACATCGATCAGCGTCAGCTTCGCGGTAAAGCCATAGGGCAGGCCAAAGGCGCGGTTGAGCACCAGCAACCGTCCATCGGGCAATTGCACCGCGTCCACCGGGCTGAAACCCGCCGGCGGCTGATACAAGAAGCGATAGCCGCGATCGGGCGCGAGCACCGGATCGCCCGCAAAGCGAACCGCATGCCGCACCATCCGCCGCCCCCGCGGTCGGCCGATCTCCGACAGGACGATGAAACTGCCATCGACCAGTCGTGCCATCGCCTCGGCACCGCCCCCCTCGGGCCATTTCCGCATGACGCTCGGGCGGACCTGGCCGGTGGCGGTTCGCAGGTCGGCGGAGTAGCGCCAGATCTCGTTATAATGCTCAAAGCCGACCCAGGCGCTGCCGGTCGCGCGATCGAAGGTGAGCGATTCGGCGTCACGATCGCGCTTTTGCCAACCGGCTGACGGGCCGTCGGGGAGTGGCCGGGCGCTGACATCGGTGATGGTGGACGGCAGCGTGAGGCGAAATGACAGCACATTGCCGCCGTCGCTTACCAGCGTGAAGCGATCCCCCTGCACCGCCAATGCCGAATAGCCGCCAATTCCCTGCCCGCTTTCGTGCAGTTCGACGCCGCCCAGATAGGTCAGCCCGCCCACCCGTCGCCGGGCCGGATCATCGGGGACAATATCGACCGGGGTGGCGCGCACGCGGATATTTTCCGGCAGCGGCAGTCGCGCCGGTCCCGAATAGTCCTGCACGAATACGAGCAACAGCAGCACCGACCAGAACATTCGCATGCCGCGCCCTAGCGGTTGCGCGCGCCCGGCTCCACCCGGCTTTTCCTGAACCCAGCATAACAGCGGCATTCAGGAAGGGGTCAAAGCGAATCACCTAGAAGATGTTCATCGACAGCGAATGGGCACCGCCCCGACGCCGACGAAAAGATTTTGGTTCAACACGGATCGAGGAGATCATCCATGTTCAAGAAGCTCAGCATCGCCACCGCCGCCATCGCCATGGGCGCGACCTCGCTGGTTGCACCGACCGTGGCATCGGCAGCGCCGATCGCGATCGCCGCCGCGCCCACCGCGCTGACCGCAACCAGCTTTGACGCCGGCGTCAGCGATTATCAGCGCAACCGCGCCAATGATCGCCGCTATTACGGCAATGACCGCCGGTATAATAACAACCGCCGCACGCCGCAGCGTTGCAGCAGCACCGAGGGCACCGTGATCGGTGCGGTCGCAGGCGGTCTGCTCGGCAACACCGTCGCCGGCAACGGCAACCGGTTGCTCGGCACGGTGCTCGGCGGCGGCGCAGGGGCATTGGCGGGTCGTGAGATCGACCGCGCCGGCCAGCCACGCGGTTGCGCCCGTACCCGCTAAGGTTTTTCAGTTTCTCGTGTGGCGTATCGAGAATTCCCTCGCGTAGCGTATCGAGGGGGAGGGCCGGTTCCGAAAGGAGCCGGCCTTCAATTTTTGGGCGAAGGCGCGGCCACGCCCGCGCCGGTGCGCCAAGCGCATCGCGCAAAACGGCCGGCGGGTCGGCACCGCCGAACCCGACCGACGGCGGCGGCTTTGCCGGCGCTCTTTCTTCTAACTTGCTCCCGTTCGGGTTGTGTCAGGCCGGGAGAAGGGCAGCGGGAGCGCTTCGTTCCAGCCCCTCTCTCGCGCTTCCCCCGGCTTACGCCGGGATCGCTTGCCCTCTCCCCGCAGGGGAGAGGGTGTAGCAGAAAGGGCACCGGCAGAGCCGGCGCGTCGGTCGGGTTCGGCTTTGCCGACCCGCCGGCCGTGCCGGGCGCTTCGCTTCGCGAACCGGCGCGGGCGTGGCCGCGCCTGCGCCCGTCAGTACATATGCTGGCCGCCGTTGATGCTCAGCGTCGATCCGGTCACGAACCCACCCTCATCCGAACACAGGAAAACCACCCCGCGCGCGATCTCGCTCGCCTGGCCCAGGCGACCGACGGGAATTTTGGCGACGATCTTTTCCAGCACTTCGGGCGGCACCGCCGCGACCATGTCGGTGTCGATATAGCCCGGCGCGATTGCGTTGACCGTCACGCCGGCGCGCGCGCCCTCCTGCGCCAATGCCTTGGTAAAGCCGTGAATGCCCGATTTGGCGGCGGCGTAATTCACCTGGCCATACTGCCCAGCCTGGCCGTTGATCGAGCCGATATTGACGATCCGCCCCCATTTGCGCTCGCGCATGCCGGGGAACACCGCCTTGGCCATGTTGAAACAGCCGCCCAGATTGATGCGGATCACGTCTTCCCACATGTCCTTCGACATCTTCAGGATCGTGCCGTCGCGCGTGACGCCGGCATTGTTGACCACCACATCGACCGGCCCCAGATCGGCGGCGACCTTCGCGCAACCCTCCTGGCAGGCATCATAATCGCCGACATCCCAGCGATAGGCAGCGATGCCGGTCCGCTCGGTAAACGCGCGTGCTTTCTCGTCATTGCCGGCATAATTCGCCGCAACGGTCATGCCCTGTGCCTGCAATGCAAGGCTGATTGCCTCGCCAATCCCGCGTGTGCCGCCGGTTACGATCGCTACCCGTGTCATGCTTATCCTCTCCTCGTCCGGGAACAGGCTAGGCGGGCTGCACCCAGCCCGCAAGCTCCCGCGTCAGCAGCGTCTTGAGCATTTTCACGCCGATTTCGCTAGCGTTCAGACAAGGCAGATAGGCAAAATGCGTGCCGCCGGCTTCCTCGAAGCTTTCGCGCCCGCGGATCGCCAGCTCCTCTAGCGTTTCGAGGCAGTCGGCCGAAAAGCCCGGCGCGAAGATCGCCACGCGGGTGATGCCCTTGGCCGGCATCGCCTCCAGCGTGTCGTCGGTCGCAGGCGTCAGCCATTTGGCGGGGCCGAAACGCGACTGGAATGCCACCGTCATCTCCCGGCCCATCGCTTCGCCGAGCAAGCGCGCGGTCTTGCGGCAATGGCAATGATAGGGATCGCCCAGATCGAGCGTGCGCTGCGGCATGCCGTGGAAGCTGGCGATCAGCGCCTGTGGTTCGAAATCGAGGCCGGCCAGCCCCTGTTCGACCGACGCTTTCAGCGCGGCGATATAGACCGGGTCGTCATAATAGGGCGGCAGCGTGCGAAGCGCGGGCTGCCAGCGCTGCGCCGCCAGTTGCGCGAACGCCTTGTCATTCGCGGTCGCGGTCGTCGCGGCGCAATATTGCGGATAGAGCGGTGCCAGCAATATCCGCTCGCACCCGGCATCCTTCATCGCCTGCAACCGATCGCCGATCGCCGGGCGGCCATAGCGCATCGCCCAATCGACCATCACCCCCGGCCCAAACGCCCCTTGCAGCGCGTTCGACTGCGCCTTGGTCACCGCCGCCAGCGGCGATCCGTCCTCGCTCCACACCTGTTCATAGGCTTCGGCCGATTTCTTGGGCCGGGTATTCAGGATGATGCCGCGCAGGATCGGCTGCCATGCGATGGCGGGAAGCTCGACGACGCGGCGATCGGACAAAAACTCGGCCAGATAGCGCTTCACCGATTTGGTATCGGGTCCGTCGGGGGTGCCAAGGTTCATCAGCAGCACGCCGATCTTGCGCGGCATGACCGGCGGATGATCGGCGGGCAGCGGGCCAACCGCCTGCGGGCTGGTCGGATCGGGATCATGATGCTGGCGATCGGCTAGCAGGGGATCAGGGGACAAGGTCATGGGCGCGATGGGTCCAGTGGCAGGCGGCGCAGGCGGGTGCCCGTTGCCGCAACGATGGCGTTGGCGATCGCCGGAGCGACCGGGGGAATAGCGATTTCGCCGACCCCACCGGGATCGGCCTGGCTGCGGATCAGCTCGACAGTGACCTCGGGCATGTCCGATAGCATTGGCAGTTGCAGATCGGAAAGCCGACGCGCATCCGCAACCCCATGCTTTAGCCCGGTCGACGCGCCGATCGCCTGCGCCATGCCGAAAATCAGCCCGCCTTCGATCTGTTGCAATACAATATCGGGGTTCACGATCCGCCCGCAATCGACCGCCGCGACCAGCCGATCGACGCGCACCTGGCCGCCGTCGATCCGCGCTTCGGCAAGCACCGCGATGCTGCTGCCGCGCAATTGATGACAGGCGATCCCCTGCCCGCTGCCCGCGACCCCGCCCTGCCAGCCGCCCAGCGACGCGACGGTGTTGAGGCAGGCGGCAAGCCGGGCATTCTGCCCCAGCATCTGAATGCGGAAATAGCTGGCATCGGCCTGCGCCACCTGCGCCAGCTCGTCGATGAAGCTTTCGGTGAAAAAACAGGACAGCGAATCCATCCCGCCGCGCAAATGACCGCAGGCAAAGCCAAGGTCGGCGGGGTGGTGGTCGATCGCGTGATTGGGGATGGCATAAGGCGGCACCGCGCCCGACACCGCGACCGCATCGCCCCTGCCCGGCAGCGCCAGCGACAGCGCGGTGGCGGCATCGCGCGACAATAGCCGCGTCGCCATCTCGATGCCGATCGCGGGCGCGGCGATCTTGGCCAGCCAGCCGCTCAAGCGCCGGTCGCGATCGAGCCGCCCGGTCATTCGCGCCATCGCGGCAGGGCGCGGGCGGTCGCGGCGAATATCCTCGATCCGCGACCAGCTAAGCTGCACCGGCCGCGCGAGTTCGCGCGCCAGCAACGCCGCCTGCTCGGCTGCCAGCGTTTCCAGGCCCGCGCCGAACGATCCGCCCGCCTGCATCGCGATCACCGTCACCTGATCTTCGGCAAGACCAAGCACCCGCGCGGCGGCGGCGCGCGCCAGCATCGGCGCCAGCGTCGGCAGCCACAGCCGCAGCCGCCCATCCTCGAACGTCGCGGTCGCGGTGGTCGGCTCGATCGCGGCGTGCAGCCCGATCGCGGCATGATATTCAGCGGTGAACACCCGCGCGCCGCGAAAGGCGGCTCCGACATCGCCCGTTTTGGCGATCCGGTCCCCCGGCCCGTCGATCGCCGTCAGCAACGCCGCCTCGATACTGGCGGTCGAGGGAGCGGCGATGGTGTCGAACCGTGGACCGATCGCCTCGACCGCGCGATTGGCCGCCCACCAATCGCTGCCGATACCCGCGACCCAGTGGTCATTGGCGACGATCTTGAGCACGCCGGGCAGCTTGTCGGCGGCCTTGGCATCATAGCCCGTCAGCCGGGTATCGCCGAGTGGCCCCTGGCGGATCGAGGCGAAAACCATGCCGGGCAAGCGGATGTCGCCCGCGAAATTGGCCGATCCATCGACCTTGGCGGGAGAATCGAGCCGAGCAACCGACGTGCCCGCCAGCCGCGCTTCATCATCGCTTCGCAGCGCCACCGCGTCAGGCAGGGTTTCCTTTGCAGCGCTACTGGCGAGTTCGGCAAAGCGCGCGCGCTGTTCGCCATGCACGACAAAGCCGTCAGCGGTGGTGCAGCCCTGCCAATCGACGTCCCAGCGGCGCGCCGCCGCCTTGCACAGCAACACCCGCGCCGCCGCGCCCGCCTGACGCAGGATCGGTTCGAAATGCCGAACCGCGCTCGATCCGCCGGTGAGCGTCAGCAGCATGGCATGGTGCGCCTGCGCGGCGGCGGGAACGGGAATGCGGTCGATGCCCTCGCCGAACAATTCGCGCGCGGCCAGCGGATTGGCATAAAAGGGGCCGGGCGGTGCCGGCTCGACACCGATGGTGCGCCAATCAGCTCCCAGCTCGTCGGCAACGATCTGCGGCAGCGTGGTATAGACGCCCTGGCCATGTTCGGTGACCGGCACCGCGACGATCACGCGGCCATCCTCGCCGATCTTCACGAACGCGCCGAATGCGGTTTCGCGCTCCCCCGCCGCCAGTGCCGGCACATAGTCGCGCGGCCACACCGCCCAGGCGACGACCAGCCCCAGCCCGGCGCCTCCACCGATCAACAGCCCGCGCCGGCTGATCCCCCCATGTCGCGCCGCTTCCATCGCCAGCGGCTTATCCCGGCAAGGCGGGGGGCGCCAGTGGTTGCGGGGGATTGCCCCGCCCCCCGACCAAGCCCGGCATGACGAAAGGGCCGGCACATCCGGACAACACCTCGTGACCTTGGCGGCTTCGCGCGCTACGACGCTGCCGATCGCTCCTATGCGCCAAGGACCAGCTCGTGCTCGACATGCTAAGCCAGGCCGTCACCGGCCAGTATATCCGTTTCGACCAACTGGGCCTCGATCCGGTCGCGCTCGACCTGGGGTTCTTCACGCTGAAATGGTATTCGCTGGCTTACATCGGCGGCATTCTGCTGGGCTGGTGGTATCTGCTCAAGATGCTGGCGCGGCCCGGTGCGCCGATGAGTCGCCAGCATGCCGACGACCTGATTTTCTATTTGACGCTCGGCATCATCCTGGGCGGGCGGCTCGGCTATATCCTGTTCTATCGCCCCGATCTGTTCCTCAAGCCATTGCAGGTTTTCCGGCTGTGGGATGGTGGCATGTCGTTTCATGGCGGGGCGATCGGGGTCGCGATCGCGATCATCCTGATGGCGCGCAAACATGGGCTTAGCTGGTTGCGGGTGCATGATTATGTCGCCTGCGCGGTGCCGATCGGGCTGCTTTTCGGGCGGCTGGCGAATTTCGTGAACGGCGAATTATGGGGCCGCGCGACCGACGTGCCCTGGGCGGTCGTCTTCCCGCGCACCGGCATGGACGTGCCGCGCCACCCCAGCCAGTTATATGAGGCGGGGCTCGAAGGGATCGCGCTGTTCCTGGTGCTGGCCTTCTTCTTCTGGCGGACGCAGGCGCGGTACGAGCCGGGCAAGCTCGTCGGCATCTTCCTGCTCGGCTATGGCGCGGCGCGCTTCTTCGTCGAATTTTTCCGCGAAGCCGATGAACAATTGATGTGGCTGCAACAGGCGACCGGGCTGAACATGGGGCAATATCTGTGCATGCCGATGATCCTGGGCGGCGCGTATCTGATCGCCACCGCCAAGGGCCGGCGGCAGCGGGTGGAGAGCATCGCGGGGCGGGAGAGCGTGGCGTGAGGCCTGCTGCTCCCCTCCCGCTTGCGGGAGGGGTCGGGGGAGGGGCTGTCCAGCCATGACCAGTTCGCCTTCCGACACGCCCTCCCCCAGCCCCTCCCGCGAGCGGGAGGGGAGCCTTCCCGAACGCATCGCGCGGGCGATCACGCTCGCCGGGCCGATCGCGCTGTCGCAGTTCATGGGCGCGGCCAACGCGCATTATTATGCGACGCGCGATCCGCTGGGCGCGCGCGGCGATTTCACCACCGCGCCCGAAGTCAGCCAGATGTTCGGCGAGCTGATCGGCTTGGCGCTCACCGATCTGTGGCACCGCGCCGGCCAGTCCGATGCCGCGCGCTATGTCGAGTTCGGCCCCGGTCGCGGCACGCTTGCCGCCGATGCGCTGCGGGCGATGGCGACGGTTGGCCTGACGCCGCCGGTGCATTTCATCGAGACCAGCCCGGTGCTGCGCGCGGCGCAGGCAAAGGCGGTGCCCGATGCCGAATGGCATGTCGATCTGGTCGGCGTGCCCGACGACGGCCCGTTGCTGGTGGTCGCCAACGAATTTTTCGACGCGCTGCCGATCCGGCAGTTGGTCAAGACGCCGATGGGCTGGCGTGAGCGGCTGGTTGCTTGCCAGGACACGCTGTTCCTGCCGATCGTCGGCGATCACGGCTTCGACGCAGTGATCCCGCCGCAGTTTCGCGACGCCGAACCCGGTGCGATTCTCGAAACTTCGCCCGCCAGCGTCGCGGTGATGCGCGCGCTCGCCAAACGCATCGTCGCACAGGGCGGCGCGGCGATCGTCATTGATTACGGCTATATCGGCCCCGCGATCGGCGACACGCTGCAGGCGGTGCGCGGCCATGCCTTTGCCAATCCGTTCGAGGATCCGGGCGAGCAGGATCTGACCGCGCATGTCGATTTCGGCACACTCGCCGAAGCCGCCGCCGCCGAGGACGCGATCGTCCACGGCCCGGTCGGCCAGGGCGCGTTCCTCGAAGCACTTGGCATCGGCCCACGCGCGGCGGCTTTAGCGCGCGCGCAGCCCGAACGCGCACAGGCGGTCGCGGTCGATCGCGAGCGGCTGACCGGGGCCGAATCGATGGGCAAATTGTTCAAGGTGATGGCGATCACCGCCCCCGGCTGGCCTGTGCCCGAGGGGTTTGCGTGATCGACTGGCGCGATGCCGGCCCCACAGATGCCGACGCGCTGGTGACGCTGGCGCGTGACAGCTTCACCGAAACTTTCGGGCATCTGTATCGGCCGCAGGATCTGGCGGCGTTCCTTGCCGGGCATACGCACGAGGGTTGGACCGCCGAGCTTGCCGACCCGACCTATGCGGTGCGGATCGGCGAGGTCGAGGGGCGCGCCGTTGCCTATGCCAAGCTCGCCCCGCCCAAGCTGCCGATCGAGCCACGCGGGCCGGCGATCGAGCTGCGCCAATTCTATCTGCTCAAGCCCTGGCATGGGCAGGGCCATGCCGACACGCTGATGGCGTGGGTGATCGCCACCGCGCGGGCACGGGCCGCAAGCGAAATCTTCCTGTCGGTGTTCATCGACAATCACCGCGCACGGCGCTTCTATCAGCGCTACGGCTTTATCGAGGCGGGCCGCTATGCCTTCATGGTGGGCGATCATGCCGATGAGGATATATTGATGCGGTTACCGCTATGAGCGACGTCGAAGTCATCCGCGCCGCCGCGCTCGAAGGGGTGCGCCACGGCTTTCTGGGGCGGCGCGGCGGGGCTTCGGCGGGAATCCATGCCGGACTCAACGTCGGGCTGGGATCGGCCGACGATGCCGCCACCGTCGCCGAAAACCGCGCGCTGGCACTCGCAGCGGTGGCACCCGGCGCGCGGCTGCTGACGCTGTATCAGGTGCATTCGGCGGATACCGTGACGGTGTTCCAGCCGTTCGACGAACAGTTTCGCCCGCATGCCGATGCGCTGGTGACCGATCGGCCCGACTTCGCACTTGGCATCCTCACCGCCGATTGCGCGCCGGTGCTGCTCGCCGATACAGCCGCCGGCGTGATTGGAGCGGCGCATGCCGGATGGAAGGGCGCGCTGGGCGGCGTCACCGATTCGACGATCACCGCGATGGAAGCGATCGGGGCCAAACGAGAGCGAATCGTCGCGGCGATCGGCCCCTGCATCGCGCGCGCCAGCTACGAAGTGGACGACGGCTTCCGCGACCGTTTCTTGGACAGCGATCGCGAGAATGAACGCTTTTTCGCCGATGCCCGCCCCGGCCATGCCCGGTTCGACCTGGAAGGCTATGTCGCGCATCGCCTGGCGTCGGCAGGGATCGCGCGGATCGAGGCGATGGGGCTCGACACCTATGCCGATCCGCAGCGCTTCTTCAGCTATCGCCGCGCGACCCATGCGGGCGAGCCCGATTATGGCCGCCAGATCGCGATCATCGCGCTGCGCTGAACGACGGAGCCAATCCCGATGCCGCGCATTAAGCCGACCATGTTAGCCCCCTTCATCATCGGCATCGCCGCCGGTCTGCGCTCGATGACCCCGCCCGCTGCCGTAGCGCTTCGTCGCCACCGGCGCCTGGCCGGACCGGCGCTCGCCATCGCCGCGCTGGGCGAATTGGTCGCCGACAAACACCCAAGCGCCCCCGACCGCACCGATACCGGCGCGGCGACCGGACGGATCGTCAGCGGCGCGCTGGCGGGGGCGTTCCTGCGAAGCGGGCCGGTTTCGATCGTGGGCGGTATTGCCGGGGCGGCGGGCGCTGTCGTCGGCACGCAAGTCGGGTATCGCTTGCGAACCGCGCTCACCCGCCGCTTCGGCACCGATTGGCCGGTGGCATTGGCCGAAGACGCCCTGGCGATCGCGCTGGTCGCGCTGGCGGAGCGTCGGCAACGCTAGAGCATGATGGCTTGGTGCCGACGCAGGTGGGTCGTCATTCCCGCAGAGGCGGGAATCCATATGCCAGTGCAGTGGTTATGGATTCCCGCCTTCGCGGGAATGACGAAGATAAGGTCGATGGATCAGCCGAAAGTCATCGCGCTCTAATCCCGACCCCTTTCAGGGGAGGAATGGCTCACCGTGTCGGCACCGGGGTTTCGCCCGAATAATCGTAAAAGCCGCGCTTGGTCTTGCGGCCATACCAGCCGGCTTCGACATATTTGATCAACAGCGGCGCAGGGCGGAATTTGGGGTCGCCAGTACCCTCGAACAGCACGCGGGTGATCTCCAGGCAGGTGTCGAGCCCGATGAAATCGGCCAGCGTGAACGGCCCCATCGGGTGATTCAGCCCCAATTTGCACGCGGTATCGACATCGGGGATCGTCGCCACCCCCTCACCCACCGCAAAGCACGCCTCGTTGAGCATCGGCATCAGCACGCGATTGACGATGAAGCCCGGCGCGTCATTGGCGTGGACGATCTCCTTGCCCAGCGACTGGCCGAATTTCTCGACCGCAGCGACGGTGGCGTCGCTGGTGGCAAGACCGCGAATCAGCTCGATAAGCCCCATCACCGGCACCGGATTGAAGAAATGCACCCCCATGAAGCGCGCGGGATCATGCGATGCCTGCGCCAGCCGGGTGATCGGGATCGACGAGGTGTTGCTCGCCAGGATCGCGGTGGGCGACAGCACTTTGCCGACCGTCTCGAAGATCTGGCGCTTCACCGCCTCGCGCTCGGTCGCGGCTTCGATCACCAGTTCGCAGGGTGCCATCGCCGACACGTCATCGACGCATTCGATGTTCGCCAGCGCTTCGTCGCGCGCCTGCGCGGTCAGCTTTTCCTTGTCGACCAGCCGGGCCAGCGCCTTGGCGATGCCCGCCTTGCCCGCCTCGGCGCGGGCCTTGTCAACGTCGGATAGCAGCACGGCATAGCCCGCCTGTGCCGATACCTGCGCGATTCCCGCGCCCATCTGTCCCGCCCCGATCACCCCAACGCTTCGCATGCGAATCCTCCCGATTTCGGTACTTGTATGGCCGCGTTACCCGGTAGATGGTTCCGGCGCCATGCCACCTATCAGCCTGATCGCCACTTCGCTCGCCGCGCTTTTCGTAAGCGTCGCCCCGTTCCCCGCCGATGCGAAGCCGATGGCCGATGCGCCAGCACCCGGCGAGCTCAAGACCTTTGGCGACTGGACGGTCGGGTGCGACAATCTTCGCAATTGCAAGGCGGTGACGCTGATGCCCGAGGATTATGCCGGCGACTGGCTGGATTTCATGCTGTCGGTCGAGCGCGACGCCGGAGCCGATGGCGCGATCCGAATCACGCTGTCGGGCCAGGCCGATGCGGTGCCGCCGATCCGCATCACGATCGACGGCAAGCCGATCGCCAATGGCGGCGCGAGCAGCAATCCGGCCTTTGCCGGTGCCGATGCCAGACGGATCGCCACCGCAATCGCCGCCGGGCGAAGCGCGGTCATCACCGCCGGCGGCAAGCGCGCGATCAATTCGCTGGCCGGCGCGTCGGCAGCACTACGCTATATCGACGCGCAACAAGGCCGCGCCGGCACCAGCGGCGCGCTGGTGGCGAAGGGGCCGGCCCCTGATCGCACCATCGCGGCGACACCGCCGGTGATCCGCGCGGTCGCGCCGTCGGGCAAGGCGGCGACGCTGACCCCCGCAGTCGAAGCAGAACTGCGCGAAGTCGCCCAATGCGGCATCGCCAGCTACACCGATGAAGTGCCGCGCGCCGACACCCATGCGCTGGGCGGCGGCGCGACGCTGGTGGTGCTGCCATGCGATCGGGGGGCCTATAACGAAATCGCCGCACTGTTCATCATCGGTGCCGATGGCAAGCCGGTGCCCGCCCGGCTCGACGCCGATGCGGGCATGAACCCCGATCCGCAGCCGGTGCCGTCAGCGGTGAATGCCGGGTTCGCCGATGGGGTGTTGTCCACCTATGCCAAGGGGCGCGGCCTTGGCGATTGCGGGACGTCGCAATCCTATGTCTGGGACGGCGATCGGCTCAGGCTGAGCGAAATGGCAACCATGTCCGAATGCCGGGGCAGCATGGATTACATCACCGTTTGGCAGGCACAGGTGACGCGCTAGCTTCGCGTCATTCCCCGTGAGATGTTCACATCAGGGCGCGGTTTCCGCCGGTTTCGCCTCCGCCAGGATCAGCGCGAACCACCCCTGCGGGTCGGTCCATTCGGCCACCGGGGTCCAGCCGCCCGCGCGCAGCAGCACCCGCGCGCCGCGCACGCCGTATTTATGGCTGTTTTCGGTATGGATGGTCTCGCCCGCAGCGATGTCGAAGCCGCGCCCCTCGACGGTGAAGGCGATGTCGCGCTTTGCCTGCAGGTGCATCTCGATCCGTGAGGCATCGTCGTTCCACACCGCCTGATGCACGAAGGCGTCGATCGGGATCGTGCCGCCAAGTTCGCGGTTGATCCGTTCGAGCAGGTTCAGGTTGAACGCGGCGGTCACGCCCGCCGAATCGTCATAGGCGGGGACCAGCACGGCTTCGTCCTTCACCCGGTCGATCCCGATCAGCAGCAGCGATCCCTGCCCCAGCGACTGGCGCATTGCGCGCAGCAAGTCGGTTGCCGAGGCAGGCGTCATGTTGCCGATGGTCGATCCGGGAAAAAAGCCCAGCTTGGGCAGATCGGCCACCGCCTTGGGCAAGGGCACCGGATGCATGAAATCGGCCTCGACCGGATGTACCGCCAGCCCGGCGAACTGGCGGCTAAGATCGGCGGCCGAAGCCCTGAGAAACTCACCCGAAATATCGATCGGCACATAGGCGGCGGGGGCGACCGCGCGCAGCAGCCGGGGGGTTTTCATCGACGATCCCGATCCGAATTCGATCACCGCACGCCCCGGCCCCACCGCTTGCGCCAAGGCACCCGCCGCCTGATCGAGCAGCGTCACTTCGGTGCGGGTGGGGTAATATTCGGGAAGGTCGGTGATGCGTTCGAACAATTCCGAACCGCGCCGATCATAAAACCAGCGCGCCGGGATCGCGCGCGGCCGGGCGGCAAGACCGCGCAGCACATCGGCGCGAAAGGCGGGATCGGCCAATGACGCCTGACCGTCCTCGATCTCGGGTTTCAGCATGTCAGATGTCCTTGGCGAGCCGGACGCCGGTGAATTGCCAGCGCTGGTGCGGATAGAAGAAATTGCGATAGCTGGCGCGCACATGCCCGCGCGGGGTGGCGCAGCTGCCGCCGCGCAGCACGAACTGGCCGCTCATGAACTTGCCGTTATATTCGCCGACCGCGCCCTCGGCGGCGCGGAAACCGGGATAGGGGCGATAGGCGCTGCCGGTCCATTCCCAGACATCGCCGAAAAAGGCGGGGCCGCCGGTCGACGGTCGCGGCTCGACCGGGCCGGCGGTGTCGAGCAGATTGCCACTCTGCGGATCATGCGCGGCGGCGGCGGCGGATTCCCATTCGGCCTCGGTCGGCAAGCGGACGCCCGCCCAGGCGGCATAGGCGTCTGCTTCGAAAAAGCTGACATGCGTCACCGGCGCGGCGGGATCGACCGCGCGGCGACCGTCGAGGCCGAAGCGAGTCCAGCCCTCGCCCTCGCGCTGCCAGTATAGCGGTGCCTCGATCCCCTCGGCGCGGACCCAGGCCCAACCATCGGCGAGCCAGTGGCGCGGATCGGCATAGCCGCCATCGGCGATGAACGCCGCCCATTCGCCATTGGTGACGGTGCGGTCGGCAATGGCGTGGGGATGGAGCAACGCGGCGTGGCGCGGCCCTTCGCAATCAAAGGCGAAGTCGCTGCCAGCATGGCCGATTTCAGTGATTCCGCCCGCGCGCTCAATCCAGCCGATCGGCGCTGGCATCGGCACCGGCACCTTGCGCGGCGCGGGCCAGATCGCGGGCTCGACCGGGTTTTGCGCGAAAAGGTGCAGAATATCGGTGAGCAGCAATTCCTGATGCTGCTGTTCGTGATTGCAGCCAAGTTCGATCAGTTCGATCGCCGCTGTCGGCAACTCGCCGATCGCCGCGACCAGCGCGGTATCGACCGCGTGGCGATAGCCCAGCACTTCATCGAGCGTTGGGCGGGTGATCATCCCCCGCCGGTTGCGCGCGTGGCGCGCGCCCTCCGCCTCGTAATAGCTGTTGAAAAGAAACGGGAAACGCTCGTCATGCAGCGCGTAACCCGGCACATGATCGCGAAGGACAAAGGTTTCGAAAAACCAGGTCGTATGCGCCAGATGCCATTTGGCGGGCGATGCGTCGTCCATCGACTGGATCGTGGCATCGGCATCGCTCAGCCGCGCGACCAACGCGGTACTCAGGTCGCGCACCGCCTGGAAGCGTTGCGACAGGGCGTTGCGGGCGAAAGCGCGGTCGCGGCTTGGCTGCATGGCGTATTCTCCGGCACGATCGGGGCAAGCAACTGGCCACCAATGGTGGCAGTATGGCGAGCGACGCTTAGCGAGACGCTCCGGGAACCCACAAAACGTCGCCGCTCGACATTTTGTTCACGTGCCGCGACAAAACAAATAACAGGTCGGACAGGCGGTTGATGTACATCAGCGCCGCCGGGTTGATCGGCGCACGTTCATTGGCGGCGACCATGCTGCGCTCGGCCCGGCGAGTCACTGCGCGCGCGACATGCAGCGCAGCGGCAACCGGATCGCCGCCGGGCAGCACGAAGCTGGTCAGCGGATCGAGATCGTCATTGGCAAGGTCGATCGCTTCCTCAAGCCGCTCCACTTGCCGCTCGGTCACACGCAGATCATATGCACCGGGCTTTTGCCCCCAGGGGGTGGCAACATCGGCCCCCAGATCGAATAATTCGTTCTGGATGCCTAGCAACAGGTCGCGCTGCGGTCCCGGGACCATCTGCACAACAGCGACGCCCAGCACTGAATTGGCCTCATCGACATCGCCGATAGCCGCCATCAGCGGCTCGCTCTTCGAGATGCGCGAACCGTCGACCAGCCCCGACGTACCGGCGTCGCCGGTGCGGGTGTAAATGCGATTGAGCTTTACCAGCGGATCAGGTCCGGCCGCCGGCGAACAGGATCGCGACCACGATCAGGATCGCGATCGCCTGAAAGAAAATGCGCGCCTGCATCATCTTGTTCGAACGAAGCGCGGGGGCGCTGACGCCTTCGCCTTTCAACTCAGCCTCGGTCGTCTTCAGGAAGATAACGATGCCGCGTACCAGTGCCACGACAGTGGCAAGCATCGCAGCGACGAGCAGGATGACCAGGAAAGTGTTCATCAGCAATAGTTAGGCGCAAGCGACGGAAAATCCAACCCACCGCTGCCCTGTCCTTAATGCGGTAGCCAGGGCCGCGCCATCGACCCCGCCGGCGCGCATCGCGGCAAGGCTGGGCGCGCCGCTGCGCTTGGCAAGCCGCTCGCCATCGGGGCCTAGCAGCAGCGGATGGTGGTGATAGCGCGGGCTGGGCAGGTCGAGCAGCGCCTGCAGCAAGCGGTGAATATCGGTGGCGGCGAACAGATCGGCCCCGCGCACCACATCGGTCACCCCTTGCGCCGCATCGTCGATCGTCACCGCCAGATGATAGCTGGCGGGCGCGTCTTTGCGCGCCAGGACGACATCGCCCTGCGCCAGCGGGTCGGCGCGGACATTTCCGGCCAGCGAATCATGCCAGTCGATCGGCCCGGCGATCGCCACCGCCGCCGCCATGTCGATCCGCCAGGCATGCGGATCGGCCATACGCGCCGCGCGCGCATCGCCCGGCAAGGCCCGGCACGTCCCCGGATACACCGCGCCGCCCGGCCCATGCGGTGCAGAGGCGCTGGCGGCAATATCGGCGCGGGTGCAGAAACAGGGATATAGCAGCCCCTGCGCGCGAAGCCGGTCGAGCGCCTGCCGGTACAATTCCAGCCGCGCCGATTGATATACCACCGGCCCGTCCCAGCGAAGCCCGAGCCATGCCAGGTCTTCAACGATGCCCGCGACATGCTCGGGCCGGCTGCGGGTGCCGTCAATATCCTCGATCCGCAGCAGGAACCGGCCGCCGTGCGCGCGGGCGAAGTCGTGCGCGGTGATCGCCGATGCCGCATGGCCGGCATGCAGCCGCCCGGTGGGGCTGGGCGCGAAGCGCGAAACGATCACCTTGCCTCCCTCATGCGCCGCCAATCGATCTTTCGGCCCCCTTGACCATGAGTCACGCGCCGTGCTGTCATACGCACGTCACGGTAAAACGCGACAGGGACATGACTAGAGGGAGTTGGGAGCCTCATGTACCATCCCGATCTGATACGGCACCCCGACGGCTGCCCCGCCCTGGTGCTCAATGCTGATTTTACCCCGCTCAGCTATTATCCGCTGAGCGTCTGGCCATGGCAAACCGCGATCAAGGCAGTGTTCCTCGATCGCGTGAACATCGTGTCCAATTACGAACGTGAAATCCGCAGCCCAAGCGCGCGGATGAAATTGCCCTCGGTCATCGCGCTCAAACAATATGTCCGCCCTTCGGCGTTTCCGGCCTTCACCCGCTTCAATCTGTTCCTGCGCGACAAGTTCACCTGCCAATATTGCGGGTCGCTGGGCGATCTGACCTTCGATCACGTCATCCCGCGCGCACAAGGTGGACGGACGACATGGGAAAATGTCTGCACCGCCTGCGCGCCATGCAATTTGAAGAAGGGCGGGCGCACCCCCAAACAGGCGCATATGCCGCTGCATGTCACCCCGATTCGCCCGACGAGTTGGCAATTGCAGGAACATGGCCGGCGCTTTCCGCCGCATTACCTGCACGCGACCTGGCATGACTGGCTCTATTGGGACGTCGAACTGGAGGCGTGACGGTTTCGATTGCAACGATATATTAGGTGCTATAGCCTCCTAACGCACCACAAGGTTGGGGAGAGAAATAGCATGGCATATCAATCGTTCGCCCGTTCGGCGTCACTATGCGCGCTCGGCATCGCGCTGGTCGCGCCGCTGCAGATTGCGGCCCAGACCGCGCCGCCCGCCGCCGCCGGCCAGCTTATCCCGCGCGAGGCGATCTTCGGCAATCCCAGCCGCGCGGGCGCGCAGGTCAGCCCCGATGGCAAGCATCTGTCCTGGGTCGCGCCGGTCGATGGCGTGATGAACCTGTGGGTCGCGCCGATCGCCACGCCGACGCAAGGGAAAGCGATCACCGCCGACAAGGGCCGCGGCGTCACCCAGTATTTCTGGGCACCCGATGGCAGCCATGTGCTGTATGTCCAGGATGCCGGCGGCAATGAGAATTTCCATGTCTTCGCGGTCCCGGCGATGGGCGGCGCACCGCGCGACCTGACCCCGGTCGATGGCAAGGTCCGCGCGATGGTACAGGGCGTCAGCAAGCTGCGTCCCGATGTCGTACTGGTCGGCCTCAACGATCGCGACCCGCAGTTTTTCGACCTGTACGAAATCGATTACAAGACCGGTACCCGCAAGATGGTGATCCAAAACCCCGGCTATGGACAGATCATCACCGACAATCAGTTCAAACCGCGCTTCGGCATGAAGCAGGTGCCCGGCGGCGGATCGAGTGTCGATCGCCTTGAAGCCGATGGCAGTTGGAAACAGGCATTCCGGATCGCCGGCGAAGACGCCTTCACCACCAACCCGGTCGGCTTCAACAAGGACGGCACCGCGCTCTATTGGGTCGACAGCCGCGGCCGCGACAAGGCGGCGCTGCTGAAAATGGACGCAGCCACGCTGAAAACGACGATGATCGCTTCGAGCGACCAGGCCGACATCCAGGGTATCCTGCCCGATCCTGAGACGTTCGAGCCGATGGCCTATGCGGTCAATTATCTGAAGAACGAATGGACCGCGCTGAATGCCGAGGCAAAGGCCGATCTGACCTTCCTGGCGAGCAAGCTGCCCGGCGAAATCGCGATCACCTCGATCACCGATGATGGCCGGCTGGCCACGGTCGCGGCCTTTGCTGCCGAGGCACCGGGGACGTCGTATCTGTACGATCGCCGCGCCAAGACGCTGACCAAATTGTTCGACGTCCGCCCCGAGCTTGCGAACTACAAGCTACAGCCGATGCAGCCGGTAGAAATCCGCACCGGCGACGGCAAGACGCTGGTGAGCTATCTGACGCTGCCCGCCGGAGCCGACGCCAATGGCGATGGCAAGGCCGACAAGCCGGTGCCGATGGTGTTGTTCGTGCATGGCGGTCCCTGGGCGCGCGATGGCTATGGCTACAACAGCACCCATCAATGGCTCGCCGATCGCGGCTATGCGGTGCTCAGCGTCAATTATCGCGGCTCGACCGGGTTCGGAAAGGGCTTCGTCAACGCCGCGATCGGCGAATGGTCGGGCAAGATGCACCAGGATCTGCTCGATTCGGTCGATTGGGCGGTGAAGCAGGGCGTCGCCATCCCCGACAAGGTGGCGATCATGGGCGGTTCCTATGGCGGCTATGCCACGCTGGTCGGCGTGACCTTCACCCCCGAAACCTTCGCCTGCGGCGTCGACATCGTTGGCCCGTCGAACCTCAAGACGCTGATGGAAAGCTTCCCGGCCTATTGGCGGCCGCTGCTCGAAGGCACCTTCTACAAGCATATCGGCGATCCGACCAAGCCCGAGGACGTCAAGCGGATGATGGCGCAATCGCCGATCAGCCGGGTCGATGCGATCAAGGTGCCGCTGCTGATCGGGCAAGGGCAGAACGACCCGCGCGTGGTGAAGGCCGAAAGCGACCAGATCGTCGAGGCGATGCGCGCCAAGAAGCTGCCGGTGACCTATGTCAACTATCCCGACGAAGGGCATGGCTTCCAGCGCCCGCCCAACCGGCTGAGCTTCAACGCGGTGGCTGAAGGCTTCCTGGGCCAGTGCCTGGGCGGCAAGGCCGAGCCGATCGGCGACGATTTCACCGGATCGACGCTGCAAGTGCTTGAAGGCGCGCAATATGTGCCGGGGCTGGCCGAGGCATTGCCAAAGTCTGCGCCGGCTGGCGGGCAGTAAGGCAGTGGCACCGGGGTGAGGCACCGCGCTCACCCCGGCCTCCATCGATAACCCCAAACTCGCGACGTGACGACGGTAAACGCGCGGTCTATGTTGAGCGTCTTGCGCGCACCGTATTAGCGCGATAATACAGCGGCGGGCCTATGCGTATCGATTCCCTTGATCAGTGGCGACCGACGCCCGCGCCCGGTGACCCGTTCGCGCCTGAATCGCCGCACGCCGGCCCGACGCCCCCCGCCCCGCCGCCGGGCGAACCGCCGCTGCCGCCGTCGTGGCGGCCAAGCCCGATGCGCTGGGTCGTGCGCGGATTCGCGGTGCTGATCGTGCTGCTGATGATCGCGATCGCGTGGCTGGCGATCACCGCGCCGCTGTCGAAATCGCTCGAACCGCCCGTCCCGCCCTCGGTCACCTTGCTGTCGGCGGAGGGCGATCCGATCGCGCGACATGGCGCGATCATCGGCACCCCGGTCGACGCGACCAAGCTGCCCGCGCACGTCAAGGCGGCGTTCCTGGCGATCGAGGACCGGCGCTTCCGCAGCCATTGGGGGGTCGATCCACGCGGCATCGCGCGCGCCTTCGTCAACAATGTCTTCACCAGCCGATCGTCGCAGGGCGGCAGCACGATCACCCAGCAATTGGCCAAGAACGCCTTCCTCTCGTCCGACCGGACGCTGGGCCGCAAGGCGCAGGAGCTGATGATCGCCTTTTGGCTGGAAGCGTGGCTGACCAAGGACGAGATCCTGTCGCGCTATCTGTCGAACGTCTATTTCGGCGACAATGCCTATGGGCTGGACGCCGCCGCCAACCATTATTTCAGCCGCGATCCCGAGGATCTGAGCATCGGCCAGGCGGCGATGCTGGCAGGGCTGGTCAAGGCACCCTCGCGGCTGGCCCCCTCGAAAAACCTCGCCGGCGCGCGCGCGCGGCAAGCACTGGTGGTCGCGGCGATGGCGGAGGCAGGCTTTATCAGCCAGGCCGAAGCGAACGCGGTGTCGCCCGCTCGGCTGAAAATGGCCAAGGCAAAACGCCTGCCCACCGGCTCCTATTTCGCCGATTGGGTGATGCCGCAGGCGCGCGATCAGGCGGGCGCGATCACGGCCAACCAGACGGTCAAGACCACGCTCGAAACCCGGCTGCAACGCGCCGCCGAACGCGCAGTGCGCAGTGCGGGCTTGCGCGAGGCGCAGGTGGCGATCGTTTCGATGCGGCCCGACGGGCGAATCGTCGCGATGGTCGGCGGCAAGGATTACGCCAAAAGCCCGTTCAACCGCGCGACTCAGGCGCGCCGTCAGCCGGGTTCGACCTTCAAACTGTTCGTCTATCTCGCCGCGTTGCGCGCCGGCATGACCCCCGACGACATGATCGAGGATCGCCCGGTGACGATCGGCGACTGGAGCCCCAAGAACTCGGACGGGCGCTATCTGGGCAACATCAGCCTGGCACAGGCATTCGCGCGATCGAGCAACGTCGCCGCCGCGCGGCTGACGCAGCAATTGGGGCCGAAAGCGGTGATCAAGGCGGCGCGCGACCTGGGCATCTCGACCCCGATCCCCAACGAGGCGACGATCGCGCTGGGCACCTCGTCGGTATCGCTGATCGAGCTGACCGCCGCCTATGCCGCGATCGCCGCGGGCGAAGCGCCGGTGCGCCCGCGCGGGCTGTCGCAAGTGGCCGAGGGGAGCTGGCTCGAACGGCTGGGGATCGACACGCGGCGAATCCCTGCCGGCCAGCTCGAAGACATGCGTAGCCTGCTCGCGGGATCGATCGCGCAAGGCACCGGGCGGCAGGCGCGGCTGTCGGTCGAGGCGTTCGGCAAGACCGGCACGACTCAGGACAATCGCGACGCGCTGTTCATCGGCTATGCCGACGGCATCGTCACCGGGGTGTGGGTCGGCAATGACGACAATACGCCCAATGCCGGGCTGTCGGGCGGCGGCGTGCCCGCGCGGATCTGGCGCGACTATATGATGCGCGCGACCGGCGCGAGCGCGGGCGGCCAGGTGCCCGCCGAGATCGAAATGGTCGAGGAAGCCGCCAATATCAGCGATCTGCTGGGCAATGGCCTTGGTATCGAAGTGCCGCCGATCGATTTGCAGGGCGAGCTTGAAGGGCTGGGGCTCGACCTGCGCGTCGGCCCCGACGGCGCGATCGAAATAGGCCCGGGCGAGCGCCGACGCGAGGAAGAACCGCCCGCAGAGCAACGCCCCTGACCTTACTTCCCTCTCCCGCGAGCGGGAGAGGGTTGCGAAGACTTGGTTCGCGTTCTTAACGCGGACCTAGTCGTAGCTGGGTGAGGGTGCCGCGGTCGCCCTTGCGACCGCGCGGCCCCACAGGGCCGCACCACCCTCATCCAACCTCCGCTAGGCCGCTTCGCGACCAAGCTTCGGTAT
>NZ_JROH01000074.1 GCF_000786205.1 Sphingomonas sp. 37zxx
AAAGCCGTGGTGCGCTTCGATCAGTCCTGACCGCGAGTCACCGCCCTGACGGCTTGGCAACACCTTGCCCGTGCGCACCGTCAACTGCCGCCAGCGGATCGCGCTTGCCGCACTCACCCCAAAGCGCGCTGCCGCCGCACGGCAGGGCAGCCCGCCGTCGATCGCTGCCAACATGCGTTGCCGCAAATCAACCGATAAGGCTCGACCCATCCCTGCCAGCCTCCTTCACCAGCAGGTATCGTGAATCAGAAATCAGACAGCTTGGGAATCCCCAATCGATTCAGCGACGGCGAAAACCGCTCTAGTCGGTCGTGTCCGAGCGCGGCGCGCAGCTAACCCGCCAGGCCGTCAATTACCTGCTGGTCCAGGCCTCGGCGCGCGCCGGCCTGCCGTCGGTCAACCCGCATATGCTGCGCCACTCCTGCGGGTTCGCGCCTGCGAACCGCGCCTACGACCTCCGCCTGATCCAGGATTATCTCGGCCACCGAGACCCCAAACACACCGTCCGCTACACCCGTACGGCCGGACGCCGGTTCGAGGGACTCTGGCGCTGAAATCCCAAATAGCCATTTTGCACAGCTTCGCGGTCACGGGGCCAATTCAGGTCTGGGCTAACCGTAGAACCCCTTACGATCAGGTGATGCTTGAAATCGAGTTCGACAGCGTGGCCTTTTATGGCCGCCTCAACGGCCACTCGGGCGATATCCTCAATTGGGAAGTGGATCGTTGTCAGGGCCGGGAAGACCTTGCCAGCTTCCTGATTGCCATCAAAACCGGCAATCGCCAGGTGATCAGGCACCTTTATGCCAAGCTCATGTGCAACAGCCAGCACGCCCAGCGCCATGTCATCGCTGGTCGCAAAAATCGCTGTTGGCGGCGCATCAAGCTGTAGCAACGTCCGAGCTGCAGCTTCGCCTACCTCGAACACGAAATCCCCACGGATCATCAATGCGTCATCCAGCGGAATGTTCGCCTGCGCCAATGCAGTTTTATAGGCCTGCACGCGTTCCTCGGTTGCACCAGCTGGCAGCGGCGGGGCGATGAGGCCGATGCGGCGATGGCCGAGATCAAGCAGATGCTGCATCAGTTCCATGGTGATCGCGAAATCGGATACCGGCACACTGATGCCATAGCCGGGTTTTGACTGTGAGATTCTGACGACGGGTATGTTCTGCTGCTCAAGCTTTTCGATGACGGCCATGTCATCTTCAAAGGGCGCAAACAGGATGACCGCGTGCGGCTCGACTGGCATTTGCGCAGTCCAGTCCAGCAGGTCATCGCGGCTGTCGAATACCTCAGTGAGCAGATAATGCCGGTTTCTCCGGCATTCTTTGGTCAGGGATATCAGCATCCGGCTGATGAAGGTCGCCTGTACCGGCAAAATTGGCGCAGCAATGACAATCGATTTGCGCCGTGCCAGCATTCTGGCAGCTTCGGTTGGGCGATAGCCAAGCTCGATGACCGCAACCCGGACCCTTCTAATCAGCTCCGGCCGGACGTGAGGTTCACCGTTGAGAACTCGCGATACCGTTTTGAAGGATACTTTTGCGCGGGCCGCGACGTCTTTGATGGTTGGCATTGTTTCCCATTACAAGCTCACACTCAGCCGTCCAGTTTGTAGGCTCTATGTGATGAAAAATCCGCAACCGTGCAACCACGATTCGCCCAACGTTGACAACGTTGCCAATTTGGCATAGCTGTGTCGGCAAGATGCATAAGCATCAATTACCCGGAGAGTGATGGGATGAAAGCGTACCCAAATTGGCAAGCACGGGCATCGTTCGCAGGCTTGAGTTTGAAGGCGTCAACAAGCCTCGCCGTGCTGGCGTTTGGAACACTTTCAGCAACCCACGCCAACGCGCAGGAAATCGCGCCGGAGCAGGATTATCAAGCTGATGCCGAGACCGAGGCAAACGATATCCTGGTTACCGGTTCGCGCATAAAATCCGCTTTCGAGCAACCAACGCCGGTGGCCATTCGAACCGCAGAAGACCTGCAAGATGCGCAGCCTATCGGCATCGCCTTATCACTTATTCAAGCGCCGCAGTTCGCGGGTTCATCAACGTCACGCACACTGCCCACGTCATCGCCAACGCAGCAGCGCGGAAGCTTTTTGAACTTGCGCGGGCTTGGCGCAAGCCGCACGCTGATCCTGCAGGATGGTGACCGCGTCCCGCCAACGACGTTTGATGGTCTGGTCGACGTCGAAATCATTCCCGAAATGCTGGTGTCGCGCGTTGATATTGTGACCGCAGGCGTCTCAGCCGTTTATGGTTCGGACGCCGTTGCTGGCGTTGTGAACTATGTCATCGACAGCAAATTTACTGGGCTCAAGGTCGCCGGACAAACCGGCGTTTCCTCTTTTGGCGATGCTTTCCGGTTTGATGTCGGGTTGGCAGGTGGTGTCAAGTTTGCTGGTGGCCGCGGGCACTTGCTGTTCAGCGCTGAGCATGAAGAAAATGATCAAATCACCTACCGTGATCGCCCAGAATTCAACGGGCAGTTCGGTTTTGGCGGGTTGGGCACAGCTGCCAGCCCTCATTTCTTGAGGGAACGCGTTGTTTGGGGCGCGGTGACGCGTTTTCCCAGCATTCTGGCAGGGCCGTTCGCTGGCCGAACATTTAACGCCGATGGGTCGGCAGCCTTTCTCAACCCGGGTACGTCCATTGGTGCCGCTCCGGGAACAGGCCAAATCGGCGGGACAGGCACGATTGTTGATCCCGGTCGCAGCTTGCTGACCGGCGTGACTTCGTCGCGCTTCTACGGGCGGCTAAGCTATGATGTGTCGAACAAAATAACGACTTTTGTCGAAGGCAGCTACGCTCGCAACAAGACTCCGTTTGCGACGGCCATCAACTTTGCGCAGTTTCTGCCGCTCAATGGAAATCCTTTTCTCGCCGCGTCGGGAATCGCGCTGCCGACACAGTTTGTGCCAGAGGGTTCGCCAATTGGCTTTGGCATCTTCGGCACCAATGAATTTGGCACACCGAGCACGGTTCAATCGAGCGATGCCTGGAGCATCAAGGCTGGCTTGAAGGGTGAACTGGTTGAGGGCTGGGATTTCCGCGCAACTTACATCCACGGCGAAGTCAAACAGCAGTCCGAAAGCCGCGAGTTCAACATGCAGCACTTGTTTGCATCGTTGGATACGGTTTCGACGCCTGCAGGGCCAGCCTGCTTTGTCTCAACACTGCCAAACAATCCGCTGCCGGGCTGCATACCCTACAATCCGTTTGGACAGCAACTGAGCCCCAATCGCGAGGGTTTGAGCGATTGGCTGGTTGGCTTGTCGGTTTTTGACGTGACCAATAAGATGGACGTGTTTAGCGGCAGCATAAACGGATCACCATTTGAACTACCTGCGGGGCCTGTCAGCGTTTCCCTGGGTTTTGAATATCGCGAAAACAGCCTGGTTCGTAATAGCAATTCCGACCCGGCCATCCCGCTGGACACTCTTGGCGGGGCCATCCGAGGAGCGGCAACGCCAACGCGTTTTGGCATCACCAACATCGGTCTGATCGATGGCCGGAACAACGTGAAGGAGGCTGGCCTCGAAGTGCTCGCGCCGATCACGTCAGCAGATTCCGGAATTGGCGAAATTTCGGTTTCCGGCGCAGGTCGCTGGACTGATTATAGCAACTCCGGCACGGTCTATACGTGGAAGGTTGGCGGGACATGGGAGCCGATTGATGCTCTGCGATTCCGCATTACCCGTTCGCGGGATATCAGGGCGCCCAATCTGTTCGAACTGTTCGCTGGGCGGACAGCAGGTTTCCAGAATTTCTCTGCACCTGCGCCATTCAACACCAGCAGCGATAACATCATTGTCAATGGTGGCGGCAATCCAGCGCTCAACCCTGAAGTCGCCAATACGCTGACCTTTGGTGGGGTGTTCAGCCCAGTGAGCAATTTCACCATTTCGGCCGATTATTATGACATTGATCTTAGCGGTGCGATACAAGAGCGTCCGTTCCAAACATTGGCCGGCGAATGCGCCAGCTCGGGCTTTACGTCACCAGTTTGCGACAGCATTACCTTGCAAGGTGGCGGCAATCCAACCGCAGCGCAGGTCAGCACTTTGCCCACCATTGCCGGCATTTTTTCAGGCCCGGTCAATCTTTCAAATTTGCGCACCCGCGGGATTGATATTGATGCCAGTTACACGCTGCCGCTAGGCGATGGCCAATTGGATCTTCGGGCCAATGCCAACGTGCTTTTGTCGTTCAGAAGCCAAGTAAGCGCATCTTCGCCGGTGGTTTCACAAGCGGGCTTTATCGATAATCCTGGCTCATTATTGTTGCAGGATGCGATCCAGCCAAAGTTGCGTAGCAATATCAGCGCGCGGTATGCATCAAATGACGGTTTTAACCTGTTTGTGCAGGGACGTTACATCGGAAATCTCAATCAAGGCGAGGTCCCCGGGCTCACGGCGGGTAGCCAAACATTCGTCTATGCTGATGATGAAATCGGCGCGGTTTGGTACTTTGATGCGAATGTCAGCCAAACTGTCCAAGGAGGGCCCCTGGGTGGCGACTTGGAACTCTTTGCGAACGTCAACAACCTGTTCAACAGGCGTCCGCCGATCATTCCCAACCTGCAGCAGCCAAGCAACACGTTCCCGACCTTTGCCCAACTGTACGACATCATGGGTCGTTATTTCACGGTCGGCGCGCGGGTGACGTTCTGACGCGGTAACCCTTGATCAAAGGCAGAACCGGGGGGAGACGGGGAACAGCCACTCCCCCCTCAAAATTTCCATTGCAGCGCCAAAGCAGCAGTTCGATCTAAAAAGGCAAAGCTATGGCTAATACGATGCCCAGAACCGGCAAAAAGCGTTTTTTCATACGGGTTCTCAAGATTTTCGGCTGGCTCAGCCTGATCCTGCTGCTGGTGGTTGCTGTGTTCGCATGGGTCAATCGCGATCTCATTCAGCGGGTCATGCTGGGCGGCTTGAAGGTTTATGAAACCACACCACCGTCGCTGCCAGCCGATCTCAAACGTCCGGCAATTCTGGTCTTTTCCAAGACCAATGGCTTCCGCCATGAAGATGCCATTCCTGCGGCCAACGTCCTGTTCCAGCAAATGGCTGTCAAGAATGGCTGGGGCTATTTTCAGACGGAGAACGGCGCAACTTTCAACCCTGCCATGCTTGAGCAATTCGACGCGGTCATTTTCAATAACACCAGCGGTGACGTATTCACGCTCGATCAGCGAGCAGCCTTCGAAAGCTATATCAAAAGCGGCGGAGGCTTTGTTGGAATCCATGCTGCAGGCGATGATTCGCATGCGGACTGGAGCTGGTACATGACCGAATTGCTCGGAACGACATTTACCCAGCACACCCTCAACCCGCAGTTCCAGACCGCGACGGTGTCTCTGGATAAGCCTGACCATCCTGCGGTTCAGGGGCTTCCGTCTTCGTGGGAGCATTTCGAGGAATGGTATTCATTCGACCGCTCGCCGCGCAGCACGGGTGTTGATGTCCTGATCACGGTTGACGAGGCGACTTACACTCCGGAGGGTTTTCTGGGAGCCGATCTGCGCATGGGTGACCATCCGATCGTATGGAGCCGCTGCATCGGTAAAGGCCGCGTACTCTATTCGGCATTTGGCCACGCTGCCGCCGCATTCGAGAACGCGCAACAAAAGCAATTCTTGCTTAACGCAACCCGTTGGGCGCTGCGCCTTGACGGCAACGAGTGCGACGCCCCCTCAGTCGCAGGTCCGGGCAAGTGACGTCCATCCGCTATGGGATGATTGGCGGCGGGCAAGGCGCGTTTATCGGCGGCATTCACCGAACCGCAGCGGCCATTGCCGGCAACTGGCAACTGGTGGCAGGCGCATTGTCCTCGACCCCTGAAAAAGCAATCGCATCTGGGCAGGAACTGGGCCTTCCCGCAGATCGCACCTATAGCAGCTGGGCCGAGATGCTGGCGCGCGAAGCGGATCTCCCAGACGATGTTCGCATTGAGGCCGTGGCCATCGTCACGCCCAATCACATGCAGGCCCCACCTGCCATCGCGGCGCTTGAGGCGGGGCTGGATGTCATTATCGACAAGATGGTTATCCTGTTCGCAGCCGCTTGTTATGTTGCCGGGCCTGCGCTTGTTCTGTTCGCGGCTGGGGCGGAACCGTTCAAGCGGCCGACCTTTTGGATCTTCTTTGCGATCGTGTTCCTGACGGCGTCAGCAGAGCTGGCACCGGGAGCATGGGTGGACGTCACCTTGTCCCAGACAGTCGGGATGCCGGGCATTCTGGTGCTGGTATATGTCTCGGCCATCATGTTCGTTATGCGGCATTTTGCGGGGCCGCTTGACCATCGCTTTTCCGACATGGGGCTGCTTTGCGTTTGCACCTTGCCTGCCGCAGCTGGCCTTTATTTGCTGAGCGCCGCCAACTCGCCCACGACCGCCCTTGTGGCCGCAACACTATGGGCGATTGGCGTCTGCTTCATGTGGCCGACAATGCTGGCCGCGGTGTCCAGACGGTTCCCAAAAAGCGGTCCGTGGGGCACCGGGTTGGTCGGCTTTGCCGGAGCCATGGTGATCTACTTTGTTTTGCCGCAACTCGGCGAAATCTATGATGATGCCAAATTGGCAAAGGCAGGCGGCAGGGAGGCGTTTAACGCTTTGGTGCAGGGTTCGCCCGAAATGCAGGGCGTGCGGGCATTGGCTGCTGAAACCAGCTTTCAGACCATCGCTGTCATCCCGTTGATTCTGTTCTTCGTGTTCGGACTCGTCTGGTTTTTCGAACGCGGAAAGAGCGCCAAATGAGCGCGCAGCCGGCGTCTTTGCCAAATCAGAAAAACCAGTGGGGACGACGGTGACCGAAAGATTGGAGAATTCCAGATGAACAACCTCATGCCAACCGATCGCCGCACGTTGATGCGCAATGTCGCGCTGCTGCTGGGCGCTGCTGCCATCCCCGGTCTTGGGGGTTGCAGCGCGGCCCTTGGAGGAAGCGGCGCGCTTGACGATGAACGTCTGCGATTGCTCTCCGCCATCGCCGATACCATTATTCCGGTCACCGACACGCCCGGTGCGTTGGCCGCCAAGGTCCCGCAATTACTGAGCGGACTCATGCGCGACTGGGCATCGCAGGAAACCAGACTGGAAATTGTTCAAGCGATTGATGCCATTGGCGAACTTGGCTCCGGCGAGGATTTTGCAGCACTTGACCTTGCCGCGCGGACGGAAATTCTGGTCGCCTATGACCAGGCAGCGATTCAGCTTGGCCCCCCGCGAAAGAAAGCTCTGGAAGGTCTGGCGGTCATGCTGGCTGGTCCGCCAACCGCCAATCCATCATATGTCCGGCTCAAGCAATTGATTATCGGTCTTTATTACACCAGCGAAATCGCGCTGACCGAGGAGCTGCTGTATGAGCATGTACCCGGCAAGTTTGTGTCATCACTGGAAGTGACCGCCGAAACGCGGCCGTTTGCAGGCGTCAGTGATCTTGGTTGATTGGAGAGAAACCCATGGATTTTGATGCAATCGTGATCGGTTCGGGCATGAGCGGCGGGATCGCCGCCAAGGAATTGTGCGAGCGCGGTCTTAAAGTTCTAATGCTGGAACGCGGCCGGGACATTGATCCGGCTACAGACTTCAACGACTCGGTGATGCCGTGGGAATTGAAAAACAACAATATGGTCGCGGAGGAAGAGGTAGCTCGCGACTATCCCGTTCAACGCCAGAACCACAGCTTCAGTGAAGCCACCAAGCATTTCTGGGTGAAGGACACCGAACACCCCTACATCACCCCCGAAGACGCGCCGTTCGGCTGGATCAGGGGCGATCACCTCGGTGGGCGGTCAATCATGTGGGGGCGGCAAAGCTATCGCATGTCGCCAATGGATTTCGAGGCCAATGCCCTTGATGGCCATGGATGCGACTGGCCGATCCGGTACGAAGACCTCGCGCCCTATTACGATCAGGTCGAACGGTTTATCGGTGTAGCAGGGGCACAGGACGGCTTGCCGCAATTGCCCGATGGCGACTTTCTGCCGCCATTTGCCATGAATGACGGGGAGAAGTTCTTCAAATCCGCGATCGAAACCGGATTCAGCGGTCGCAAGGTCATTATCGGGCGCGCGGCCAACCTGTCGGTTGCGCAGCCACACCATACCGAATTAGGCCGAGGCGACTGCCAGAACCGTTCGATTTGCGAGCGCGGCTGCAGCTTTGGCGCGATGCACAGCACGTTGAGTTCATCCCTGCCTGCCGCCCGGCGGACCGGAAATCTGACCCTGGTGACCGATGCGATTGTTCAATCGATCCTTCAGGATCCGGCCACCGGCAAAGCAACCGGCGTGCGTGTGATCGACAGGAACACCAAGGTCGGCCGCACTTACGAAGCCCGGATCATCTTCCTCAACGCCTCGACCATTCCGACAGCGCAGATACTGCTGGCATCCGCCAACGAGCAAAACCCGAATGGCCTTGCCAATGGTTCGGATCAGGTCGGCCGCAACCTGATGGATCACATTTCCGGCCTGGTGACCGGCGGTGTCATCCCCGGTGCCCTCGACACCTATTACAAGGGGCGCCGCCCGACGGGCATCTACATCCCGCGCTTTCGCAATATCAGCGAAGACGGCGATGGGTATATCCGCGGCTTCGGTTTCCAGGGCGCAGCCTTGCGAACCGGCGGTAAGCCCCCGGCATATCTGCCCGGCATCGGTCCCGGACTGAAGGAAAGTGCGCGACAGCTTGGCCCGTGGATGATGTTTGTTGCAGGCTTCGGCGAGATGCTGCCCAATCCGGAGAACCGCGTGACCTTGCACCGCACCAAAACCGATCAGTGGGGTATGCCTCTTGCCCATATTGCTTGCAGATACGGCCCCAACGAGATCAGCATGGCCAGTCAGATGCTGAGCGATGGCAAAGCGATGATCGAAGCGGCGGGAGGGACGGTTACGTTTCAGACCGACAAGGCCGCAGCTCCGGGTTTCGGCATCCATGAAATGGGCACGGCGCGAATGGGGAACGACCCGAAAACATCAGTACTCAACAAATACAATCAGGCGCATCAGGTACCGAACCTGTTTTGCACCGACGGTGCGGCGATGTCATCGAGCGCCTGCCAGAACCCATCGCTGACCTACATGGCATTGGCTGCGCGCGCTGCGCATAATGCGACGCAAATGCTGCGTGAAGGGGTGATCTGAGACGGGCCGAAGCAATGCACCACCCGAGTTGGAAATTGTCCCGGCGCATGGGGTGCAAAAACCTTGATAAAGCCGGGTGGCAGCTTCGTCGCGGGCTGCCAAGTAGCGTGAAAGGAAGCGGGACGTGAAAATGAGCCGCGGCGTTTGGTACAGGCAGGCATCGCCTCGGCTGTGCTGGCCAAGAGCGCGGTTGCGGCCGAACGCAAGCGCCCAAACATTCTTTGGCTGGTCAGTGAAGACAACAACCCGTTTGTGGGCACCTATGGCGACAAATTGGCCCATACTGTGTTTCGGTGTGAGACCCCGATCCGAAAGTAGTTGAGCGATACCAGTATGTTGTGATTCACACCGTCTTTGCGACGAGATGGAGTGAAGCATGGCATGGTCTGGTATCGCCCGGCGCGAGCATAGCCGCGAGGGTCTGCGGTATCCAAGCATATGACGGACCGGGGATGGGCTCTGGCGGCCCCGCTCATCCCGCCGGCCAAGACGGGCGGGCGGCGGCGGACGACGGATAGACTGCATCGAGCGGCCGCTGCTGCCAGGTCGCGACCTCAT
>NZ_JROH01000075.1 GCF_000786205.1 Sphingomonas sp. 37zxx
CAAACCGTGGGATTTTTCAGCAGCCTGCTAGCCGCTGGGTTTTCTACAAACGCCCGCCCCATAGCATTATTATGAAGGTCCATCGCTAGTTCTGCGGGGTCGTTTTGTCCGCTCACCTCATGCGCGTTCGCAAAGGCGCTAGTGGTCCGATTCTGACATTTGCTACCCCCTTCGGCTCAGTCAGGAGCAAATGTCAGAATCTCCAGGACCACTAGCAATTATGTGATTCTAGTGGATTTTATGATTTTGACATTCGCAGCGAGAGCGTGCCGCAGGCGGGATGCGAATGTCAAAATCAATCCACTAGCGGCCCTTGATCCCATTGATTGCGCCATCGAGAAATTCCAACGGAAATGTCGCCAAGCATCGCCGCGCCCATTCCACAACTGCGACGCAGGGAAATTTGCAGCTGCTCGACTTGATGAAATATCAGCTGCTCGTTTCGCGTTGATGACCTGCCAACCTGGCCGCGTCATCGCATTTCCAACCTCAGTTCTGTTGCCGATGTTTCCCGGGCTAACAGCGGGGCACTGGTTATTCTGCGGCGGTGCCAGATGAAGCACCGCCGCCATATCTTACTTCGCGTCGAGCGGCTCGGTCTTCTTGCCGCCGCCCTTGCGCTTGGCCTTTTTAGGCGGCGCGGGGACGATTTCGAACGCTAGAGCCGAATCCTTCAGCTTCACATTCACTTCGCCGCCATGCATCAGCTTGCCGAACAACAGTTCCTCGGCAAGCGGCTGCTTGACCTTCTCCTGGATCAGCCGGCCCATCGGGCGTGCGCCATACAGCTTGTCATAGCCGCGCTCGGTGAGCCAAGCCTTTGATTCATCGTCGAGCTGGATGTGCACGCCGCGATCGGCAAGCTGCAGTTCGAGCTGGAGGATGAACTTGTCGACGACGCGCGCCACCACCTCCGGCGGCAGATAGCCGAACGGTACGATCGCATCGAGACGGTTGCGGAATTCGGGGGTGAAGAGCTTCTTCACCGCTTCCTCCTGCACATCGTCGCGATTGCTGGCGCCAAAGCCGATCGATTCGCGTGCCATGTCCGACGCGCCCGCATTGGTCGTCATGATCAGGATGACGTTGCGGAAATCGACGGTCTTGCCGTGGTGATCGGTCAGCTTGCCGTTGTCCATCACCTGCAACAGGATGTTGAACAGATCGGGATGCGCCTTCTCGATCTCGTCGAGCAACAGCACGCAATGCGGCTGCTGGTCGATCGCGTCGGTAAGCAGGCCGCCCTGATCATAGCCGACATAGCCCGGAGGCGCACCGATCAGCCGGCTGACCGAATGGCGCTCCATATACTCGCTCATGTCGAAACGCTGGAGCGGGATGCCCATGATCTCGGCGAGCTGACGTGCGACTTCAGTCTTGCCGACGCCGGTGGGGCCGGTGAACAGATAGTTGCCGATCGGCTTGTCGGGCTCACGCAGCCCCGCGCGCGACAGCTTGATCGCCGACGACAACACTTCGATCGCGGCATCCTGGCCGAACACCACGCGCTTGAGATCGGTGCCCAAATTGGCGAGCACGCGGGTATCGTCCGAAGACACCGTTTTCGGCGGAATCCGAGCCATCGTGGCGATGACCTGCTCGATCTCCTTCGAGGTGATAACCTTCTTGCGCTTGTTGGGCGCGACCAGCATCTGCATCGCACCGACTTCGTCGATCACGTCGATCGCCTTGTCGGGCAGTTTGCGGTCGTTGATGTAGCGCGCCGACAGCTCGACCGCCGATTTGATCGCTTCGGGGGTGTATTTTACCGAGTGATGCCCCTCGAACGCGCTGCGCAGCCCCGACAGGATCTTGATCGTGTCTTCGATCGTCGGTTCGTTGACGTCGATCTTCTGGAACCGGCGCAGCAGTGCGCGGTCCTTTTCGAAATGGTTGCGGAATTCCTTGTAGGTGGTTGATCCGATGCAGCGGATCGTGCCCCCCGATAGCGCGGGCTTGAGCAGGTTCGACGCATCCATCGCGCCGCCGCTGGTGGCGCCGGCACCGATCACGGTGTGGATTTCGTCGATGAACAGCACCGCATGCGGCAGCTTTTCGAGTTCGTTGACGACCTGCTTCAGCCTTTCCTCGAAATCGCCGCGATAGCGGGTGCCCGCGAGCAACGCGCCCATGTCGAGCGAATAGATGACCGCGGGCAGCAGCACCTCGGGCACGTCGCCCTCGACGATTTTCCGCGCGAGGCCTTCGGCGATCGCGGTCTTGCCGACGCCGGGATCACCGACATAGAGCGGATTGTTCTTCGACCGCCGGCAGAGGATCTGAACGGTGCGATCGACCTCGGGACCGCGCCCGATCAGCGGATCGATCTTGCCGTTCTTGGCCTTTTCGTTGAGGTCGACGCAGAATTGCTTCAGCGCGCTTTCCTTGGCGTCCTTGCCACTCTTTTGTGCTGGCTTTTCCTCTTCGGCGACACCCTTCACTTCGCGGGCTTCGGTGGGTGTACTGCCCTTGCCGACGCCGTGGCTGATGAAGCTGACCGCATCGAGCCGGCTCATGTCCTGCTGCTGCAGAAAATACACCGCATAGCTCTCACGCTCGCTGAACAGGGCAACGAGCACGTTTGCCCCGGTCACTTCGTCGCGGCCCGAAGACTGGACGTGCAGGATCGCGCGCTGGACAACGCGCTGAAAGCCGCTGGTGGGCGACGGGTCGGTCGCATTATCGACCTTGAGCGCCTCAAGCTCGTTGTCGAGATACGTCGCGACGGTGGTTTTCAATTCGCCCAGATCGACACCGCATGATGCCATCACCTTGGCACCATGTTCATCGTCGATCAGCGCCAGCAGCAGATGTTCGAGCGTCGCATATTCGTGCCGACGCGAGGACGCAGCTTCCAGCGCCTTGTGCAGCGTTGATTCGAGTGCGGATGCGAAAGACGGCATGGGGTTAGCTACTCCAATCGGCCGCAGCATGACACGCGGCTCTTTCCAGCAATGTCGGGTTGGCAAGGCAATTCGGCAAGCGGGGAGCATCCAACGGGCTTTGGCCCATGGTGTCCGCCAGGGAAATCATCGACGAAACAATGCGTCGGCGCTGTCGCGATGGCGCACCGCCTTTTCCATATGTCGGCGAACGCGACCGATTTCGGCATCGAGCGCAGCGATCCGCGACTCAAGCTCGGCAATCGACAAGGGGTCGAGATCCTGCACCGCCAGCGCCGCCAGCGTGTCGTCCTTTCGACGCGGGAGATTATCATCGGCGTCCATGACGCCAAACGTTGACCCGTGCGCCTGCGATGTCAATAAGACCGGCAAATTCTGGGCCAGGGGGCACCGCCACGCAATGACATTAGTCGATAAGATGCCGGATACGATGTGGGCGATCGATCCGGAGGGTGCCGGCGGTCCCGAATTGCTGGTGGCGGTGAAACGCCCGGTGCCGGTGCCCGCACCTGGCGAGTTGCTGCTGCGCGTCGCCGCTGCCGGCGTGAACCGGCCCGATGTGCTGCAGCGGAAGGGCATGTATCCGATGCCCCCCGGTGCGCCGTCGATCCTGGGCCTGGAAGTTTCGGGCGAGGTCGTAGCGGTGGGCGAGGGGGTGGACGATGTCATGCTCGGCCAGCCGATGTGCGCGCTGCTGGCGGGCGGCGGCTATGCCGAATATGCGGTCGCGCCGTTTGGGCAATGTCTGCCGGTGCCCCGCGCATTGTCGATGATCGAGGCGGCGGCGTTGCCCGAAACCTTGTTCACCGTGTGGACCAATTTATTCGAGCGCGCCTATGCCAGCGACGGCGATGTGGTGCTGGTCCATGGCGGCACATCGGGCATCGGCACGATGGCGATTGCGCTGGGTGGGCTGTTTGGCCTCACGACCATCGTGACCGTGGGCTCCGAGGCCAAGCGCGAAGCCGCGCTGGCATTGGGCGCGCATCACGCGATCAACTATAAAACGTCCGATTTTGTCGAGGAAGTCCGGCGCATTACCAACGGCAAGGGGGTCGCCGCGGTCATCGACATGGTCGGCGGCGATTATGTCCCGCGCAACCTGCAATGCCTGGGCGACGATGGCCGGCATGTCTCGATCGCGGTCCAGCGCGGGGCAGAGGCCAGCATACCCTTGTTCGACATCATGCGCCGCCGCCTGACGCTGACCGGATCGACGCTTCGCCCCCGCGACAGCCAGTTCAAGGCGATGGTCGCCGACGAACTTCAGGCGCATGTCTGGCCGCATGTCGAAGCGGGGCGGTTGAAGCCGGTGATCGACCGGACCTTCTCCCTTGCCGAAGCCGCCGACGCGCATCGATGGATGGAAGCGGGCGACCATGTCGGCAAGATCGTGCTGACGATGGGCTGATCGGCAACCGGCCTCGCCTGTACCCCGGCCTCGTCTTTACCAGCGTGCTAGCCGATCGCAGCACGCTGGAGGCGAGGCGGCCCCGCCATGTGACACTCCCATGACCCTGCTACCCGCAATCTGTCATATTTCACCTGCATAGGGCGTTCAGACAAGGACAACCGCAGGAAACCTTGGACATGGGCGCAATCACCAGGCCTCCGTTGGAAGCCGTCATCACCGACATGGCCGATTTCGGCGCGTTGCAGCCATCGGTGCCGGAAAAAATCACCGAGCGGCGGCAATATCGAACCGTCTGGATCAGCGACGTCCATCTCGGCACGCGCGGTTGCAACGCCGACATGCTGATCGACTTTTTGGATCATGTCGACAGCGACACCATGTATCTGGTCGGCGACATCTTTGACGGGTGGCAGCTCAAAAAGAAATTTTACTGGCCCGCAACGCATAACGACATCGTCTGGCGGATCATGAAACGTGCCAAGCGCGGCACCAAGATCGTCTACATCCCCGGCAATCATGACGAGATGTTCCGCCAGTTCACCGGCCTCGATTTCGGCGGGGTGAAGATCAAGCGTCAGGCGATCCACACCACCGCCGATGGCCGCCGCTTGCTGGTGCTGCATGGTGACGAATTCGACGCGATCACGCTGTCGCATCGCTGGCTCGCCCATGCCGGCGATTTTGCCTATCACATGATGATGACGCTCAATCGCTGGGTGAACCTGTACCGCCGCGCGATGAAGCTGCCCTATTGGTCGCTCAGCAAATATGCCAAGCACAAGGTGAAGAACGCGGTCGAGTTCATTTCGAACTTCGAGGAGATCGTCGCGCACGAGGCCAAGACACGCGGCGTCGACGGGGTGATCGCCGGGCACATCCACACTGCCGACTATCGCCATATCGACGGAATCGACTATTACAATGACGGCGACTGGGTCGAAGGGTGTACGGCGCTGGTCGAGCATGAGGATGGACGCATGGAAATCCTGCACTGGGCCGACGAAATCCGCGCCCGCGAACGTGAAGCCGCCGCTGCCATCGATGAGGCGCGCATGACCGAGGCGCGCGTGGCGGCCTGAGCGGCATGCGGATCGCCATCGTCACCGACGCCTGGGAGCCGCAAGTGAACGGCGTCGTCCGCACGCTCCAGGCGGTGCGGGCTGTGTTGGAAGCCCAGGGGCACGAGGTGCTGGTCGTCTCGCCCGACCGCTTCTATTCGCTGCCGTGCCCGACCTATCCCGAGATTCGGCTGGCGATGGTTCGCACGGCCACCGTCGGCGGGCTGCTGGCCGATTTCGCGCCCGAGGCGATCCATCTGGCGACCGAGGGGCCATTGTGCATCGCCGCGCGTCGCTGGTGCCTGCGCCGGGGCTTTCCGTTTACCACTGCCTATCACACCCAGTTTCCCGATTATGTTTCGGCCCGTTCGGGCGTGCCGGCGGAGTGGATCTGGCGCTACATCCGCTGGTTTCACGCGCCGGCGCACGCCGTTCTCGCCTCTACCCCCTCGATCCGGCAAGCGCTGGTCGCGCATGGGCTTGAGCAGGTTCGGCACTGGGGGCGCGGCGTCGATCTGGCGGCGTGCCATCCCGGCGTTCAGTCGCATCCTGATCTTGCAGTTCTGGATGGTCCGATTCAGCTGTATGTCGGGCGTATCGCTGTCGAAAAGAATCTCGAGGCGTTTCTGCAAAGCGGGCAGGCGGGCAGCAAGGTGGTGGTCGGCGATGGTCCCGCGCGAGCGGCACTGGCGGCCAAATATCCCGAGGTCCATTTCATGGGGCCACGCTTCGGTGACGAACTGGCGCAGTTTTATGCAGGGGCCGACGTGTTCGTCTTTCCCAGCCGCACCGATACCTTCGGCCTGGTGATGATCGAGGCGCTTGCCTGCGGCACCCCGGTGGCGGCCTATCCGGTGACCGGGCCGATCGACATCGTCACGCCGGAAACTGGCGCGCTGGCCGAAACGCTCGACGAAGCAATAGCCACTGCGCTGACCCGCGACCGGGCGGCGTGCGCCGATTATGGGCGGCAATTCACCTGGGAAGCGAGCGCCGCGCAGTTTCTGGGCGCGCTGGTTCCCATCGGCGGGGTCGATCGCGCCGCTGCCTGACATGATGCTACGCCTTGCCCTTGCGGCAGCGCTGCACTAAGTCTTCGCCATTACACGGCCACCCCGGAAGGGGTGGCCCTTATTGTTTCTGGAGACTTTGCCGTGGCCCAGCCTTTGATGCCGCATGCGACCGCTTCCTGGTTGGTCGACAACACCGCGCTTTCGTTCGACCAGATCGCCGATTTCTGCGGCCTGCATATCCTCGAGATTCAGGCGATCGCCGACGACACGACCTCGGCCAAGCTGACCGGGCGCGATCCGGTGCGCGCGCATGAGTTGACGCTCGACGAGATCGAAAAGGGCCAGGCCAATCCCGATTATCGCCTGGTGATGCAAAAGGGGCCAGAGCAGGTCCGCCGCACCAAGGGGCCGCGCTATACCCCGGTGAGCAAGCGCCAGGACAAGCCCGACGGCATCGCCTGGATCATCCGCAACCACCCCGAAATCTCGGACGGCGCGATCGGCAAGCTGATCGGCACGACCCGCACGACGATCGCGGCGCTGCGCGACCGCAGCCACTGGAACATCGCCAACATCACCCCCAAGGATCCGGTGACCCTGGGCCTGTGCTCTCAGCGCGAGCTTGATGCGCTGGTCGCCAAGGCAGCGAAGGCTGCGGGGATCGAGGCACCGACCGATACCCGGCTCGAAGGCGATCGTGAAATCCTGCTGGCGCAATTGCGCGCCGAGCGTGAAGCCCTGGCACGCGGCGGCGTGGTCGAGACCGAAAAGCCGTTGTTCAAGAGCGACATCGTCGACCCCTGGAAGAAGTGATCGGCTGACCCGCCAATCCTCCCCGTCGCAGATGGGGAGGAAAAGCAGGGATTGCCTCCCCGGATGCTGCGGCTACGCTGCCTCCAATTGATAGGGAGCCAGCCATGACCGACCTGCGCCAGCGTGCGATCGACCTGTACGACGCATTCACCCACGAGCATCGTGACCGGCGGCAATTGCTGCGCGAGACCGTGATGCTGGTCGGGTCGGTCGCGGCTGCCGAGGCGCTGATCGCCACGATCGCCGCATCCCCCGCCACCGCGCAGCAGACCGACGCCGCCGATCCTCGGCTCGTCACCCGCAAGGGCAGCTACGCGATCGGCGACGGCCAGAGCATGACCGGCTATTTCGCCGCGCCGCGCAATCCGGGGCGAAAGATCGGCGCGGTGATGGTGATCCACGAAAATCGCGGGCTCAACGCGCATACCCAGGATGTCGCGCGGCGCGTCGCGCTGGCGGGTTATTTCGCGGTCGCACCCGATTTTCTGTCCCCCGCCGGCGGCACCCCGGCCGACGAAGACGCGGCGCGCGACCTGATCGGCCAGCTGGATTACGACGCCACCATCCTGGCGGCGGTCGCAACGCTCGTACGGCTTCGGCGGCTGGCGAACGGCACCGGCAAGGCAGGCGCGGTCGGCTTTTGCTGGGGCGGTGCGCTCACCAATCGTGTGGCGGTGGCGGCGGGGTCGTTGCTCGATGCCGGTGCCTCTTATTACGGCCCCGCGCCCCACCCTGCCGAAGCGGCCAAGGTCGAAGCCGCGATGGTCGTGCATCTCGCGGGCAACGATACCCGCGTGAATACCACCGGCATCCCATGGGGCGAGGCGTTGCGCGCGGCGGGCAAGAATGCCGAGACGTTCGTCTATCCCGGCGTCGATCACGCCTTCAACAACGACACGTCGGCAGCGCGCTACAACCAGCCGGCAGCCGACCTTGCCTGGTCGCGCACGCTGGCGCTGTTTGCCAGGCATCTTGACGCCTGAGTAGCAATGTTCGACATTTGTTCCGCAGCGTCTCGGAGGGGAACATGGCCGACGAGCTGGTGCTCTGGAACTGGAGTTCTTTTGGGCTTTCCCGCCCTCATGCGGGTAGCCGTATTTCGCAGCCCGCCATATGTCCTAGATCTCCTCGCCATTCTAATATTCCAGCTTCAGCGAGATCGGCCAACCGAGCCATCAGGACAAGGTCACCTGTTTGATAAATGCCCTCTAAAGAGAAGTCGACGAGCACTCCTGCCACGATTCTTGCCATCTTTTGCCATTCTGGTTTAGCATGATCCAGTAGAACTGCGTCGAAATGCTCAAGAGGCGCTGATATCAAACCGATTTCGCCGAGGATACGCAGAGGCGCATTCTCTGCCTGAAGTTGCCGCCACAAGGCCAAGCTGCGTGCCCGTCTCGCTGCCGATAGAGGTTCTGCTTGATCTAGATATCTAATCATGGTCTCTGCATGGAGCAGGCTGAGGCGTGGTACATCGAGGATTTGACACTCCGTATCCGCCATATGCGACAGCCACCACAAAAAGCCGGCAACACTGTGCGCGCTATCTGGAGAAATCCACGCAATTGGAGGCTTACTTGCCTCGATTGATGCACTCAGGACGGGTAGACTATCCTCGAAAATTTCTTGCCAGTCAGAATAGCCCAATTCATTCTCGACCCATTGAGCGCGTGCATTTGGGTCGTCCTTGTCTATGGGGCCAAAACTGAAATCATCATATGGCCCAACGACAACACCCGCTCGACCGGCAACCTGCAGCGCTTGTTGCAAGGTTCCCGCTGCGGAACGTCCAAAAACAACGTGAAGTTGGGAATTTTCTGAAGTCATCAGGTCAACCTAACCTCTCTTATTCACTGGGCTGCTGCGT
>NZ_JROH01000076.1 GCF_000786205.1 Sphingomonas sp. 37zxx
CCGTGGGATTTTTCAGCAGCCTGCTAAAGGGCGGAAAAACTCTCGCTCAAACCGAATGAAAAACAGGGAGGGACATCACGTTTGATTTTCTTGGCGGGTTCGGCCAATGGCTGCCGCCAACACCGACGGTTGCGCGCGTGATATGAACATGTGTTCGTAGTGCGCTACAATCGGCTGATTTCTCAAACTGTACCGATGGTACGACTTTCCCTTTGCACGATGGCGATCCGATGTGACGACACTCAGCCTCATCACGACGACCTATAATAGCGCAGCCACCATCGCCGACACGATGCGTTCGGTCGCGGCGCAGACGTGTCAGCCGATCGAGCATCTGGTGATGGATGGCGGGTCCAAGGATGCCACCCTCAATATTGTTCGTCGCGAAGGTACAAGCGGACTGCTCGTCGTGTCAGAACCGGACAAGGGCTTTTATGATGCTTGCAACAAGGGTATAGCGCGGGCGGGCGGTGAAGTCATCGGATTCATCAATTCTGACGATTTCTATGCCCACGATCGCGTCGTTGAACATGTCCTCGATGCGTTTGCCGATCCGCAAACCGACGCGGTTTATGGCGATCTAGTCTATGTCGATCAGGCGGATCCAGATCGCGTCGTTCGACTCTGGCGGTCAGGGGCTATTACCCCTCGGTCGTTGAGACAGGGGTTCATTCCCGCGCATCCAACGGTGTACCTGCGCCGATCAGTATACGAGCGGATGGGGGGGTTTGACCTCAGCTATCGCCTTGCAGCCGACTACGAGTTTCTGCTGCGCATCTTCAGGGACGGCGCACTGAAGACGGTCTATCTTCCCGAGATTATGGTGCGGATGCGGACCGGGGGAGCAACTGGCGGGGGGTTGGCTGATATCCGCCGCCAGAACGACGAGATTCTCGCCGCACGAGAAAGACACGGCGTAACTTGCTCGCGAGTGGGCTTTTTCCTACGCAAGCTCGCGAGCCGGACGAGGCAGCGAGTCGACGGCAGATCCGTGCGCTTGCCCGCTACCAGCTGGCGCGCATGATCGCGGGGCGCCGCGTGCTGGCGATCGTGCCCGCACGGGCAGGGTCAAAAGGTCTGCCCGGCAAAAACGTGCGGCTTCTCCACGGCAAGCCGTTGCTCGCCTGGCCGATCACGGCCGCACGCGGCTCGACCCATGTCGACCGCATAATCGTTTCGACCGACGACGCCGGTTATGCCGCGATCGCCGCGGCGCATGGTGCGGAGGTGCCGTTCCTACGTCCAGCTGAACTCGCCAGCGATACCGCGCCGTCGATCGGCTTCATCCTGCATGCGCTCGATACGCTGGCAATCAGTGGCGAAATATACGATTACGTCGTGCTGCTCGAGCCGACTTCGCCGCTGACCGAGGCAGCGGATGTCGATGCGGCGCTGAAGCAGCTCGTCGCGGCCAGCGATCTAGCCGATGCGATCGTCGGCGTGGCACCGCTTGAGGCTTCACATCCGGCCTTCGCGGTCCGACGCGACGAGGCGGGCACCATCCGGCCGCTGCTAGCTGAGACGTTCGGTGGGCTACCCCGACGTCAGGATTTGGAGCCAGTGTTCGCGCTCGATGGGACACTTTATATCTCGACGGTGCAGGCACTCAGACGCGAGCGCGGCTTCGCCCATGCCCGTACGCTCGGCTACGTCACCGACCGGTTCAAGGCGCTGGAGATCGACGAACTAGTCGATTTTCTTTGTATCGAAGCACTGATGATGCATCGCAACGCGGCTAGGAACGACTAATCCGAGGCAGGCCGGTCGATGAAGACCCTGACACGACCAGCGTCGCTGCGGGATGCGATGGACTTTCGAAGCCTTCAACGTCTATTGACCCGTTGAAGCGCAGTCAGCCGGGTGCCGGACCGGCAGGTGTGACAGCAAGCAACGCGAGGATTCTAAATGCGTAAATGCGTGCGGTGTCTGACGCCGGAAACGGTGGACACGATTACTTTCGATGAAGACGGCGTATGTAGCGTTTGCCGTCAGATCGAGTTCAAGAAGGATAGAATTGACTGGGATGCGCGCGGGCGCGCGCTCCAGGAGCTGATAGACGAATACAAGAACAAAGGGCTTTATGACTGCATTGTCCCTTATTCAGGCGGCAAGGATTCGGTTTTTCAGCTCTATTACATCATCAAGGTTCTTAAGCTGAAGCCACTGGTTGTACGCTTTAATCACTGGGGCTATCGGCCATTGGTTGAAGAGAACAACACTTCGGTTTTCAAACAGCTTGGCTGCGACGTAGTTGAATTCACTCCAAACTGGCATGTCGTACGCGAAACGATGCTAGAAGCGTTCAAGCGGCGTGGCGATTTCTGCTGGCACTGTCACACCGGCATTTATGCCGGCGTTATGCAGATGGCGGTGCGTTTCGAGACGCCACTGCTGTTCTGGGGTGAGAGCACCGCCGAATATCATAGCTGGTACACTTACGAGGAGATGGAAGAGGTCGACGAAAAGCGCTTCAACCGCTTGATGAACCAGGGCATCACCGCCGACGACATGTTCGAGTTCCTGCAGGGTCGCGTGGAACGGCGCGACCTATGGATGTTCGACTATCCCAAACGCAAAGACCTGATCCGGCTCAAGGTTCGCTCAATCTGCCTTGGCAACTATATCGAATGGGATACCCAGGCGAACGTCCGGCTTATCAAGGACAAATTGGGCTGGAAGGGGCAGCAAGTTGAGGGTGTGCCGCCCGAATATGATTATGAGAAAATAGAGTGCAAGTTCCAAGGAATGCGCGACTATTCAAAATTCGTAAAGCGCGGCTACGGGCGCGCCAACCATTTGCTATCGATCGACATTCGTAACGGTCGTAAGACCCGGGAGGAAGCTGAAACGGTCGAACAGCAATATGACGGTAAGCGCCCGGCCTCGATGGACTGGTTTTTGGAAAACCTGAAGATGACCGAACAGGAGTACTACGATATCCTGAAGCCGCAGGAAGTTCACCCGTGGCGGTTCGACCCAACACAGGTCGAGTCTGGTCCGACGATGCCGGATTTCGATCAGTGGGACAGCACTGACATGAGCAACGTGCCACTAGGGCCGGAAAAGCGCTGAGGCGCTTTTCCTCCATGGCAGTAGCCGAAGCGTCATGAAGCCATCTTTCCGCTCCCGCTCACTGACGGGCAACCATATTGATCGGCCCATCCTTCGGCCTAGCCTGTGTTTCGTCCTTCTGTGCATTTTCTTGGCGTGCCTGTGGCTAGCGGGGGGAAGCTCCCGCGCCGATGTGCCGGGACAGGTAATAGTACGAGTTGCAGCCTGGGTTGCGCTAATCACGGCCATCCTGTTTGGCCCTGCGCCGGTGCCGGGTACGGCAAGGCCGGTCGTCCTGCTGGTGGCGGCCACCACGTTGTTGACCCTGTTCCAACTGGTCCCGCTGCCGCCTGCGATCTGGCAGGCGCTGCCCGGACGCGCCGTATTTGCACAAGCCGTAGCGTTGAGTGGCGAACCGCAGCCGTGGCGCCCCCTGGCGATCGTCCCAAGCGCCGCAATCAACGCTGCCGGATCCCTGATTGTACCGGTCGTGACGCTTTGGCTGATCCTTGGATTGAAGCCAGCCGAGAAAGCCTGGTTACCCGCCATCATGCTCGGACTAATTGGGACATCTGCCCTTGTCGCAGCACTGCAGGCATCGGGGGTGCGATTCGACAATCCGCTCATCAACGAAAGACTCGGCGAAGTCAGCGGCATGCTGGCGAACCGCAATCATTTCGCGTTGTCGGCGGCGCTTGGTTGCTTATTGGCACCGGTTTGCGCTTTCCGGAACGGGCACTTGACGGGATGGCGCGGTACCGCCGCACTGGGCATGGTCCTGCTGTTCATCCTCACTATCTTGGCAAGTGGCTCGCGTGCAGGCCTAGTGCTTGGCACCATAGGGATCGTGCTGGGGCTAGCGATGGTACAGCGTAACATCCGTCGACTGCTGGTGAACCGGCCGCGCTGGGTATTTCCGACCGTCATCGTCGCCGTCATTGTATTGGTCACGGTCGTGATCTTGCTTAGCGTCGCTGCGGATCGCGCAGTGTCGATTCAACGCATTTTTGCCATCGATGCCAAGCAAGATTTGCGAGCACGCACCCTGCCCACGGTATTGGCTATGATATGGACCTATTTCCCGTTCGGGATCGGGGCGGGCGGTTTTGATCCCCTGTTCCGGCTACATGAGCCGTTCGCGTTATTAAAGCCGACCTATTTCAACCATGCGCATAACGACCTCTTTGAAATCGTGCTTACCGCTGGCCTGCCCGGTCTTACGCTACTGTTGGTAGCATTGGCGTGGTGGATCGCCATGAGCCTGCGCGCCTGGTGGGGCCGCGGAGACCTTATGTCAGCCAGGCTCGGCTCTACGATGCTGCTGCTGATCGTCATTGCCAGCCTGTCCGATTACCCTGCCCGCACGCCTATTATCATGGCGACGATCGTAATCGCTGCGACATGGCTTGCGGGGGTTCGGGAAGGTCGAGACGAGCGCGCTTTACCCTAGAATGGCGAGCGTCTATAGCCGCCGTGCTTTTCCCGTCAGTCCGGAACTCATCACGCGTATGCGTAAAACATACTTGCTCGTCTTTCTTGCGATCGCGCTGTCGGGATGCGGTGGGAGGCAGCCGCTACAGTCGACCAGCAGGCTCACGGTTATACCGGACAGCGCACTATTGCCCGCACCAAGCCGCGGCGACCTCACCGTTGCCGATCGTCCGTCACTAATCGGCCCGCTCGACACGATTCAGGTCGACGTCTTCAATGTGCCGGATCTCAGCCGCGAAATGCAGGTCGATGCCAGTGGACGCATCTCGATGCCGCTGGCCGGTACGATTGATGCGCGCGGCAAGACCGCCGACGAACTGGCGCGCGCGATCGAGGCGTCGCTGCGCGGACGTTATGTCCGCAACCCGGAAGTTACTGTCAACATCAAGAGCTCTGTTAGCCAAGTGGTGACGATCGACGGCCAAGTCGTCGAGCCGGGGTTGTACCCGGTAACCAACCAAATGACGCTGCTGCGCGCAATCGCATCCGCCAAGGGCTTTTCGGAGTTCGCGCGGGAAAACGATGTCATCATCTTGCGTACCGTCGACGGGCGACGGATGGCAGGACTCTACAACGTCGACGCTATCCGGCGGGGGGCCTATGACGATCCGTCGGTCTACGCCAATGACGTGATTGTTGTAGGTGACTCCCCGCAGCGTCGACTGTTCCGCAACGTGGTGTCACTCGCCCCGCTTCTCGCAGCACCGCTTATCGCTGTCCTGCAATAAGGTCCGTCATGAACCTCGTTACATCGAACCCGCTTGGCGGCATGTCGAATGCCGTTGGCACCCTTGCCGATCCGCATACCGTTGACGCCAATCACTCATCGCTGATCCGGCAGTATCTGCGGGTGGCCATGCGCTGGCGCTACGTGATCTTGGGCATCACGGCCGCCTGCACCCTGATCGGCCTGATCGCAACGTTGCTAATGACCCCAATGTACACTGCGGTCACGACCGTAGAGATCGCGCGCGAATCGAACAAGGTCACCGACCTGCAGGGTGTTGAACGCGATGCGAGCGTTTCTGATCAGGAATTTTACCAGACCCAATATGGGCTGCTAAAGTCGCGATCACTTTCAGAGCGGGTCGCGATGCAATTGCGTCTGGTCGACGATCCCGCATTCTTCGAACAGTTCGACGTGTCACGCAACGACCCTGCATTCCAACTCGTCGGCGACCGCTACCCAGCCTCGGGTCGGACAACACGGCAGCGCGTGGCTGGTGAAGTGCTGCGCGCGCATCTTGGCGTCACGCCAACACGGATGTCACGGCTAGTTGAAATTAGCGTAACCACGCCCGATCCCGCCCTTTCTACTAAAATCGCCAACACCTGGGCGGATAATTTCATCCAGACCAATCTGGAGCGCAAGGTGCAGGCGACCTCCTACGGCCGCAACCTCCTCCAGCAGCAATTGTCTCAACTCAAGGTTAAGCTGGACCAGTCACAGCGCCAATTGGTCGGATACGCTTCGGCTGAGCGGATCATCAATCTGCCGGCACAATCGATCGATGGCAAGACGACGTCGGAACGCTCGATCGTCGCCGACGATCTCGCCGCTCTTAATGCGGCACTTGGGCAGGCGGTGGCCGAACGAATTCAGGCCGAAGCTCGTTACCAACAGGCAGGTCGCGGCGGTGCTTCGACTGAAGCCTTGGGCAACCAAGCGATCAACAGCCTGCGGCAGCGGCGCGCAGAGCTTGCGGCCGAATATCAGCGGCTCATGACCCAGTTCGAGCCTGAATATCCTGCTGCGAAGGCAGTTAAGTCACAACTCGACCAGCTAGATCGTAGCATCGGACGAGAGGAAAGCCGCGTATCTGGCTCGATTGAAGCGGATTATCGTCAGGCACAGGATCGTGAGCGTGCGCTACAGGTCAAGGTTGACCAGCTCAAAACTAGCTATCTCGATTTACGCCGCCGTAGTATACAATATAACATCTATCAGCAAGAGGTGGACACCAACCGTGTACTCTATGACGGGCTGCTTCAGCGCTTCAAAGAAATCGGCGTCGCAGGCGGTGTTGGCGTCAATAACATCTCTATCGTCGATCCTGCCGACGTGCCCCAAAAGCCGTCGAGTCCAAGGCTGTTCATCAATTTGGTAATTGCGTTGATAGTCGGTGTCGGGCTCGGCGTTATTGCCGCGCTGGCACTGGAACAGATCGACGAGGCCATTGCTGATCCCGCAGAAGTGGAACGCCGATTGGGAATGCCGCTGCTGGGATCGGTACCCAAAGTTACGGGCGGCACACCCAAAGAGGCACTGCTTGATCGCAAGTCCGACTTATTTGACGCATATTTGGCGGTGCAGACCAACCTTGCTTTCTCCACCGAACATGGGGTGCCGCGCTCGTTTGCAGTCACTTCGACGCGCCCGGCCGAGGGCAAATCGACGACAGCGCTGGCACTCGCCACGACACTTGCACGGGCACATCGTCGGGTCATTCTGGTCGATGGCGACATGCGTTCGCCATCGATCCACGAGTTAGGCGGCGTTGGTCACGATCATGGCCTTAGCAACTTCCTGGCGGGGCAGGACAATATCGAAGCGCTGACCTTCGAGATGACAGATCTCGGCTTTACAGCGATGTCGGCCGGACCTATTCCTCCAAACGCCGCCGAGCTGCTGACCGGCAACCGACTATCGCTTCTGATTGCGCGACTGCTGGAACAATATGACCATGTGGTGATCGATTCCCCGCCGGTGATGGGGCTTGCCGATGCGCCGCTAATTGCAAGCCGTGTCGAGGGCATCATCTATGCGGTGGAGTCACACGGTATCCGCTCAAGCATGGTTCAGACCGCACTTGCACGCCTGCGTACTGCCAATGCGCGGATATTTGGCGGCGTGTTGACTAAGTTCGAGGCGCGCAAAGGACATCTCGGCTATGGTTACGAATATGGCTACGGCTACGGTCGCGAAGACGCCGGGAAAGCGACGCTCGGCTGATGCCTCGGGGTGGCTCGCCTGCGCCGCGATCCAAGAGATCTTGGGTAATTCGTGGGATAGCGGCGGTATTTACTTTTGTCGCTGGCAGCATAAGCGTTTCACAAACCCTGGCACAGATTATTCAGACCGCCGCCCCGGAACGCGCCCATGTTCTGGCACCGGGCGATGGCCAATTAACTGCTTCGCTGGCGAACAATCGCTTCATAGCCGAGGCGGCGTCAGGGCAATCGACCCGGCGGCCCATCAACTTGGCGCGTCTGGCGCTAAGGCAGGATCCAACTGCGATATCGGCAGTGTCGACGCTGGGGTTGGATGCGCAGATGCGCGCCGATCTGCCAGCCGCCCGAAGATTATTCGCCTATTCGCGCATCCTATCGCGCCGCGATCTTTCGACCCAGCTCTGGAGCATCGAGGATGCCGTTGCGCGCGGCGATATCCCGGGGGCGCTGAAACATTACGACACTGCCCTGCGGGTATCGCGCACCGCGCCTGATTTGCTATTTCCGGTGTTGGCGTCGGCGCTCGCCGATCCGGCGGTGCGAGCAGCGACGATCAAAATGCTTGCCGACAGGCCCAGCTGGAGCGACGCCTTCATTAGCTATCTCGCCAGAAGCGATCTTGATCCACGGGTCACCGTAGGCTTGTTTGCAGAGCTGCACCGGATCGGTGTTCCCGTTTTCGAGGAGGCCCGGGTGAGCGCGACTAATGCACTAATCGCACGCGGCTTTACCGATGCGGCATGGTCCTATTATGGGCTGATTCACCCCGACGCAGACCGGTCTAGGTCGCGTGACCCTCGTTTTTTAGCCAACCCGAAAGTGCCGTCGTCGTTTGACTGGGTGCCAACAAGCGATACCCGTATCATAACCTCGCTCCAACGCGGCGACCGGGGTGGCGTCTTCGACTTCGCAGTATCCAGCGGTACGGGAGGCGTGATGCTTCGGCAAATGCAGATGCTACCGCCGGGTAAATATGGCCTGATCGGACGTGGTACGGGCATTGACCAATCGTCGGATTCTCGTCCCTATTGGTCATTGGCTTGTGAGGATGGCCGCGAATTGGGGCGCGTAGTCATGCCGAACTCCGCCGATGCCAACGGCCTGTTTGCAGGCAAGTTCGTCGTACCCCTTGGCTGCCCCGTGCAGACGCTGGCCCTCATCGCTCGTCCATCGGATGCGGTAGAGGGTGTGGCCGGACAGATAGATCAAGTGCAGCTCGGGCCGATGCGCCGATGACGGGACGGTCGATACCCGATGTGATGAGTTATGCGATACTCTGGATCGCCTTATCAACGGTTCCTGCGATGGCACAGGACAGCCGCCCAGCGGCCAGTGCAGTGGGTAGCAGGCTCGACACCACACCGTTGAAACGGAACGACAACCGAATCCAGAACCGCGTCCAGTCGCGAATCCGCAACCGCATCGATCGCTATTACGATCCTCAAGCAAACGCCACCTCACCATTCAAGGTTGCAAGCGATCAAGGTCGTGCCGTTGGCAGGCCGCCGGGACGCTAACCGTCCTGGCGCGCATTGCCGATCAACCGGTC
>NZ_JROH01000077.1 GCF_000786205.1 Sphingomonas sp. 37zxx
CCTTGAACCGGGTCGCGCCGCCGGCCTCGGGTTCGTTGAGATACAGCATCACCGTCCAGGTGCGGTTGCCAGCGACCGAGCAAAATTTTTGGAAGTCGGCGCCCTGTGGCTCGAAATAGTCGGTGTGCGCCTTGAACTCCTGTCCGACGGCATAGCGCTGGCCCTGGATCGGTTCGCCATGCGCGGGGTCCAGCCCGCAAAAGGCGGTGATCTGCGCTTCCAATTCGGTGACCAATCGATCGCTGGTGTCGAGGTCGCAGGTTTCGCTGGTGCGAAAGGCGGTGTCGCCGTTGAAGTCGGATACGGTCGACGGGCGGCGCTGCACGTCGATCTGTTCGCACAATGCCGCGCAAATTTCGGCGGATAAAAAGCGTTTGCGGACGAACAGCGTCAGCTTGGGGCTGGGCACTTTCTGGATGCCCGGCTGGGCCAGAATATGGTCGATCACCGGTGCCGGCGGATAGCCCGAGCCGTGCGTTGCGGGCGGGGCGGATGCTTGGGTTGCCATAGCCATATCGTGCCAAAAAACGTCGGCCGGGAAAAGCGCCGTGCCTTGGTCTGCGACCCGATCGGCGCGCCTGACATCAAACCGTAACACCAGGGTCGCAGGACCGTCACGCTTGGACTCTTCGCCGGGCCTTGGGGGGATATGGCAACCGATCATTTGCTTGCACGGCGCCCGCCTTCGGCCCCGCAAGCCGCTGTCCGGCCGACCGGCGGCACCCCCGATCCGAATGAGTTGCTCGATCGCGTGCTCGCCGAATGCCTGGCGCAGCGCGGCGGGGCGGTGCATGTCGATGTTGCGGCAAAGGAGTTGACGATCCGGGTCAGGGCCAATGGCGTGTTGCACGAAGCCATGACGCTCAAAGGCACCGCGGCCAAAGCGCTGCGTGCCTGCCTTGCTGCGCGCGCCGGGCTGGCCGCGGGGCAGGGTGACGGGCGACTGGCAGGGTCAGGGGCCGAATGGCTGGTCCACCGCCTTGATACCGACGACGGCGCGCGCATGGTGTTGACCCCAACCGGCCTTTCCCCAGTGGACGAGCCCCTCGCCGCGATCGGCATGCCGCCCGCGCTGATTCGCACCATCGATAGCGCGCTGTTCGACACGATCGGCGGGGTGGTCGTGGTCGCGGGTCCGCCGGGATCGGGCTGCGCTGGCACCTTGCAGGCGTTGCTCGGTCGGCTGAACGTCGGCACGCGCCGGCTGTTTGCGATCGAGCAGCATGGCAGGGCACCAGCGGCGGATGACGGCATCGGCCGGATTGTGGTCGATCCCGCGGATAAGCGCGGCACGGCCTCTGCGCTGCGCCAGGTGTTACGGCAAGATCCCGACATCGTGCTGCTCGGCGACGTGCCCGATCGCGAAACCGCGCAAATGGTGTTTGAAGCCGCACGCGGACGGCGGCTGTTGCTGATCGGCCTGGCTGCCGACGACGCGGTGGGGGCGATCGCTCAATTGCGCGCGCTGCGGGTCGAGCGGTTTTTGCTCGCCTCCACCTTGCGGTTGGTGGTGGCACAGCGGCAGGTGCAGCGTTTATGCCCCGATTGTCGACAACCGGTCCAGGCATCGGCGGCGGTGTCGGCGCTGTTGGGCTTTGATCCGGGCGCGGTGATCCATGTCAGCGACGGGTGCGAATCGTGCGGTCGCACCGGGCAGGCGGGGCATATGGCCGTGTTCGAAGCGATCGCTTGCGACTCGGCAATCAGCCGGTTGCTCAACGATGGCGGTGATTCCGCCGTGCTTTCGCGTCACGCTTTTGTCGCGGCCCCGAATCTGGGGTCGGCGGCACGGGCGATGGTGCGGGCGGGGCAGACCACGCCTGAGGAAGCATTGCGGATTTCCCGTGGCGGCGCGGCGATGACGTCCTCGATCGTGCAGCCCGATGGTGAGGGCGCACGAACAATGTGAAGAAACCCGCGCATCAATCTTGCGTTCGGCGAAACCCCTCGCTAAACGCGCTCGCTCTACGGCGGTCGTAGTTCAATTGGTTAGAGCACCGGCTTGTGATGCCGGAAGTTGCGGGTTCAAGTCCCGTCGGTCGCCCCATTTTCTTCCCCAACAGCGGAATCATCGTTCGTGCTTACCGACTGGGGTTTCCCCGATTTCGACGATCATGAGGGGCTGCACCTCTTCACCGACCGCGCCAGTGGGCTGCAGGCGGTTATCGCGGTGCATTCGACCGCGCTTGGGCCGGCGGCGGGGGGCACCCGTTTCTGGCACTATGCCGAATCATCGGCGGCGATCACCGATGCGCTGCGCCTGTCGCGCGGCATGAGCTTCAAGAACGCGATGGCCGGCCTGCCGATGGGCGGGGGCAAGGGCGTGATCCTGGCCGATGCCAATCGCACCAAGACGCCTGAAATGCTCAAGGCGTTCGGTCGCGCGGTCGAGTCGCTTGGCGGTCGCTATGTCACCGCCGAAGATGTCGGCATTTCCGAAGCCGATATGATCACCGTGTCGGGCGAGACCAAATTCGTCTCGGGCCTGCCCGCCACCGCCAGCGGCGGGGCAGGGGGCGATCCGGGGCCGTTCACCTCCAACGGCGTCTATCTGGGCGTCAAGGCTGCGGCCAAGCGCGCGCTGGGTACCGACGACATGCGCGGTGTGCATGTCGCGATCCAGGGGGTGGGTAGTGTCGGCGGCGGGCTGGCGCGCCTGCTGGCTGCCGATGGCGCCCGCCTGACACTGGCCGATGTGAATCGCGATCGCGCGCAGGCACTGGCCGAGGCGCTGGGTGCAGCGGTTGCCGATCCCGAGACGGTGCTGTCGATCGAGGCCGACATCGTCAGCCCGAACGCACTTGGCGCGGTGCTGACCCCTGAATCGATCGCGGCGCTGCGGTGTAAGGCAGTTGCGGGCGGGGCCAATAACCAGCTCGCCCATCGCGACGACGGTGCAACGCTGCACGCGCGGGGCATCCTCTATGCGCCCGATTACGTCATCAATGCTGGCGGCATCATCAGCGTTGGCCTGGAATATCTGGGGCATGGCGACCGCGCCGAAGTCGAACGGCGGATCACGCTCATCCCCGGCCGACTTATGGCGATCTGGGACGAAAGCGACCGCACGGAACTGCCGGCGTCGGACGTTGCCGATTCGCAGGCGCTTCGGCTCATCGGGCGCGGCTGACCGCTTTGCAGTTACCCGGCCGGCATCGGTGATCCCGCCGGCCAGAGACTTGCCTTGGGATTCATAAGCCTGGCCTTCCTGATCGCGGTGATCGGCGCGCTGCTTTGGTCGCTGCGGATAGCGGCGCGGCTATGGCCGTTGATCGGCGCGGCCCTGATGCTCGGCGCGACTGGCTATGCGCTGCAAGGGCAACCTTCGCTTGCCGGCAGCATCGCCGATGCCCGGGCGGCGCGATCGGCACCGGTCGATCCGTCGCTGATCGCCATCCGCCAGCAGATGTTCGGGCGTTTCCAATATGCCGACACCTATTTCGCCGTTGCCGACGCGCTGACCCGATCGGGCAAGGATCGGTCGGCGGCGCTGGCGATGCTGGGTGGCGTTCGCTCCGCACCTAACAGCCTGCCATTATGGACATGGCTGGGCGTTGCGTTGAACCAGCAGGAGGGCGGCGCAGTCTCTCCTGCGGCAAATTTGGCGTTTCGCAAGGCGCGGTCGCTGAACCCTGAACATCCCGGCCCCTGGTTTTTCCATGGCATAGCGCTGGTGCGCGCGGGCGAGTTCGACACGGCGCGCGCCTATTGGTTGCGCGCGCTGGCGCTATCCCCTGCGACTTCGGCCTATCGCGCGGCAATCGCCGAACGGATCGCGATGCTCGACCAGTTCATCGCCATGCGGAACCGGATGCAGGCCGAAATGGGCGGCGCGCCCGAAATGTGAGCGGCGGGAGCGCAGGTTTTTCGCCTGCGCTCCCGCTGGGCTGGCCCATGCCCTGTCGGGCCATCATTCACCGAGCAGCCTTATGCCGCGCTGTTGCCCGTCCATTCGGCGAAGGGCAGGTCGAGCGCCTCGGCCACTGCGCGGTGGCGAATCCTGCCCTCGGACACGTTCAGGCCGTTCGCCAGATGCCGGTCGGCAGCCATCGCACCTTCGGCTCCCATCCGGGCCAGCCGCAGCACATAGGGCAGGGTGGCGTTGTTGAGGGCAAAGGCCGAGGTCCGCGCGACCGCGCCCGGCATGTTGGCGACGCAATAATGGATCACGCCGTCGACTTCGAAGACCGGGTCGTCATGCGTGGTGGCATGCGAGGTTTCGAAGCATCCCCCCTGGTCGATCGCGATGTCGACCAGCACCGATCCGCGCTTCATCGTCTTGAGCATGTCGCGGGTCACCAGCTTGGGCGCGGCGGCCCCCGGCACCAGCACCGCGCCGATCACCAGATGCGCGTTCTTTACCGCCGCTGCGATCGCCGCCTTGCTGGCATAGGCGGTCTTGATCTGGCTCGAGAAGAACATGTCGAGTTCGGCCAGCCGGTCATTGTTGATGTCATAGATCGTGACATCGGCGCGCATGCCGACCGCCATCTGCGCCGCGTTGATGCCCGATACGCCGCCGCCCAGGATCGCGACTCGCGCCGGGGCAACGCCCGGCACGCCGCCGAGCAGCACCCCGCGACCGCCCTGCTCCTTCTCCAGATAGTGCGCGCCGACCTGTACAGACATGCGCCCGGCAACCTCGCTCATCGGCTTGAGCAGCGGCAGCGAGCGCGAGTCGCTGGTGACGGTTTCATAGGCGATGCAGGTCGCGCCCGACGCCATCAGCCCCTCGGCCTGGGCCTTGTCGGCGGCGAGGTGGAGATAGGTGAACAGCAGATGCCGCGCCTCTAACATCGCGATTTCGGAGGGCTGTGGTTCCTTTACCTTCACGATCATGTCGCTGCCGGCAAAGACTTCGGCTGCGGTCGCGACGATGCTGGCACCGGCAGCGATATAGGCGTCATCGTCGAAATCGATGCCGCCGCCCGCCTTGGTTTCGACGATCACCTGATGCCCGGCCGCCACCAGTTCGGCCACCGACGGCGGGGTCAGGCCGACGCGATATTCGTGGTTCTTGATTTCCTTGGGTACACCGACTCGCATGATCATATCCTCTCCGGGTAAGTTTATTGCGCGCATATAGCTTGGCCATTCGCGCTTGTCCCGCCATGCGAAACCTGCCCTGATTGGCACGTTGCGGCGGTGCAGCGACGGTGGTAACGGCGCGTACTACTTAAAAGAGAGATTGGTCGCATGGTCGCTCAAGGCCCGCTACCCGCCCGGACGTTTCGTCTGTGATCGACACCCCGACTTCATCGGCTGAGCTGGCAGCCTCGGACAACGCCGAACCGCCGCGCAGCCACGGCAATGGCAGCATGTGGAAGCTGACGCTCGGCGCGATCGGCGTGGTCTTTGGCGATATCGGTACCAGTCCGCTTTATGCGCTGAAGGAATCGTTCGTCGGCCATCATCCGCTGCCGGTCGATGGCTTGCATGTGTTCGGCGTGGTCAGCCTGATCTTTTGGACGATGATGATCATCGTCACGCTGAAATATGTCATCCTGATCATGCGCGCCGATAACAAGGGCGAGGGCGGCAGCCTGGCGCTGCTGGCGTTGATTACCCGGCGATCGGGCGCGCAGCGATGGTCGCGCAGCCTGGTGATGCTGGGGGTGTTTGCGACAGCGCTGTTCTATGGCGACAGCTTCATCACCCCGGCGATCTCGGTGCTGTCGGCGGTCGAGGGGCTGACGACGGTGCAGGCGGGGTTCGAGCCGCTGGTACTGCCGATCGCGGTGGTGATTCTGGTCGGGCTGTTCTTCATGCAGGCGCGCGGCACCGAGGTGATGGGCAAACTCTTCGGCCCGATCATCATCACGTATTTCGTCACGCTGGCGGTTCTTGGCGTGATCAATATCATCCCGACACCGGAAGTGCTGTGGGCCTTGTCGCCGCATTATGCGGCGGCGTTTTTCGCCGATGATCCGCGTCTGGCGTTTCTGGCGCTTGGGTCGGTGGTGTTGGCCGTCACCGGGGCGGAGGCGCTTTATGCCGATATGGGCCATTTCGGGCGCAAGCCGATCGCGATCGGCTGGCTGTATTTCGTCGCGCCGGCGCTGATCCTGAACTATCTCGGCCAGGCCGCGCTGTTGATGAACGACCCCAGCGCCGCGGCGAACCCATTCTTCCGCATGGCCCCCGAAGAGTTCCGCCTGCCATTGGTGATCCTGGCGACGATGGCGACGATCATCGCCAGCCAGGCGGTGATCTCGGGCGCGTTTTCGGTGACGCAGCAGGCGATCCAATTGGGTTTCATGCCGCGCATGCGGATCAACCACACCAGCGCGACGGCGGCGGGGCAGATCTACATTCCGGTGATCAACTGGACGTTGCTGGTGATGGTCCTGCTGCTGGTGTTCTTCTTCCGCAGCTCGACCAATCTCGCCGCCGCTTATGGCATTGCGGTTACCGGCACGATGTTCATCACCACCTGCATGCTGGGTGTGCTGATGGTGCGCGTGTGGAAGATGCCGACGGCACTGGCGTTCGGCGTCACCTTTGTCTTCCTGGTGATCGACGGTGCCTATCTGGCATCGAACCTGACCAAGATACCTGATGGCGGCTGGTTTCCGCTGTTGGCGGGGGTGATCATCCTGACGCTGATGACGACATGGGCCAAGGGGCGCAAATTGATGATCGACCGGCTGCGCGAAAGCGCGATGCCGATCAAGGTGTTCATCCAGTCCGCCGCCAATTCGGCCACGCGCGTGGCGGGGACGGCGGTGTTCATGACCTCCACCCCCGAAGGCGTGCCGCACGCGCTGTTGCACAATCTGAAGCATAACAAAGTGCTGCACGATCGCGTGATTCTGTTGACGGTGAAGATCGTCGACGTGCCCTATGTCTCGGACGACAGCCGGGTGCAGATCGACGATCTGGGGCAGGGGTTTCACCGCATGATCCTGTGCTATGGCTTCATGGAAGAGGCCGACGTTCCCGCCGCGCTTGCCAAGGTGCATGATTGCGGGGCCGAGTTCCGCATGATGGAAACCAGCTTCTTCCTGGCGCGGCAGACATTGTTGCCGTCGGCGCGGCCGGGCATGTCGCTGTGGCGCGAAAAGCTGTTCGCGTGGATGCTGCGGAACGCCGAAAGCGCGATGGAGTTTTTCCGCCTGCCGACCAACCGAGTCGTCGAACTGGGCAGCCAGGTCGAGATTTGACCGACGCAGTGCCTGCCCCGATCATCGTCGCGGCGATTTTCGGCGGGCAGGACGCGGCCTATCTCAACCGGCTGCGTGCCGAACATTTTCCGCCCGAGCGCAACCAGCTCGACGCGCATCTGACGCTGTTTCATCATCTTGCGCCTGAACTGGCGCGCGAATTGAAACAGCGGCTGGTGGCGGAGACGCGGGGCATTGCCGCTCCCGATGCGCGAATCGCGGGGGTGATGTCGCTTGGACGCGGGGTGGCGCTGCGGATCGAATCGCCGGCGATCGAGGAAATCCGCGCGCGGCTGGCCGATGCCTTTGCCCCCATGCTCATCCCGCAGGATCGCGCCGGCTGGCGGCCGCATGTGACGATTCAGAACAAGGTCGAACCCGCCGTCGCCAAGGCGCTGTGCCAGCAGATCGAGGCCGGTTTCGTCGCCAGGCGGCTTTCGATCACCGGCCTTGGCGCGTGGTGGTATCGCGGCGGGCCGTGGGAAGCGCTGTCGCGGCATATGTTCGCTTGACCGCCCGGACACACCGACTTATGAGCGCGCCTTCGCCGATAGGCGGCCCCCTTGGGGCGGAGTAGCTCAGTTGGTTAGAGCACGGGAATCATAATCCTGGGGTCGGGGGTTCAAGTCCCTCCTCCGCTACCATCGAACCCGGCATCGCCGGGCCGATGTGGCCGATCATCGCGATACAGGTATCGTTGCGATGCGTCGCTTCTGGACAGTCGGGGTCCGGGTTCCGATATTGCGTTCTGACGCCGGGTCGCCGTAAGGCCGACCGCACGAACCTCCAATCCGATGGAACGCCATGACGACGCACACCACCCGCATGCTGATTCTGGGCTCTGGCCCGGCCGGGCTTTCCGCTGCCATTTATGGCGCGCGGGCCGGCATGGCACCGATCGTGGTGCAGGGCATCCAGCCGGGCGGACAGCTTACCACCACCACCGATGTCGAGAATTATCCGGGCTTCCGCGAGGTGATCCAGGGGCCGTGGCTGATGGAGGAGATGCAGGCGCAGGCCGAACATGTCGGCACGCGGCTGATGTACGACACCATCGTCGAGGTCGACCTGTCGCGCCGCCCGTTCCGGCTGATCGGCGATGGCGGCGATGTGTATGAGGGCGAAACGCTGGTGATCGCCACTGGCGCACAGGCGCGCTGGCTTGGCCTCGACAGCGAGGAATTGCTCAAGGGCAAGGGCGTGTCGGCCTGTGCGACGTGCGACGGCTTTTTCTATCGCGGCAAGAAGGTGGCGGTGATCGGCGGCGGCAATACCGCAGTCGAGGAAGCGTTGTACCTGACCAACCACAGCGATGAGGTGACGCTGATCCACCGCCGCGACAGCCTGCGCGCCGAGAAGATCCTGCAGGAGCGCCTGTTCGCCAACGACAAGATCAAGGTGCTGTGGAACAAGGGCGTCGAGTGTTTCATCGACGGCGGCGGCACGGCGGGGCTGGTGGGCATCGAATTGCGCGATACCGTCAGCGGTGCGCTGTCGACGATCGACGTCGCGGGCGGCTTTGTCGCGATCGGCCACCATCCGGCGACCGAATTGTTTCGCGGGCATATCGACCTGGACGATGATCACTATATCGCGGTCGAAACCGGATCGACCCGCACCAGCGTCGCTGGCGTGTTCGCTTGCGGCGACGTGATGGACAAGGTGTACCGCCAGGCGATCACCGCTGCGGGCACGGGCTGCATGGCTGCGCTCGACGCCGAACGCTTTCTGGCCGAGGTGGAGTTTGAGGAAATGCGCGAGGCAGCGGAGTAAGGCTTCCCGCAACTGCGCGGCGCAAGAGCGCCGCGCCACCCCCATTCAACCTTCGCTAGGCCGCTTCGCGACCAAGC
>NZ_JROH01000078.1 GCF_000786205.1 Sphingomonas sp. 37zxx
TATGTCGAGGGGTTATTGGAAGTGCCCAGGTTAGGAACCTCCCAGATTCCGATCAGACTATGTTCCGACAATACGTGAGCCTGGCGCACTATCTGCGCTCGCGCTCGTGGTGCATTCCTGATGCTCCACTTGCGATCGATGACATAATCGGCCTCGATGCCGTCAAATTTCACAGGCCGCTTCGAGCCATCGGGCATGGTCCGCATCAGTGTCGGGGCCAGACCGGGGCGTCCGCCGGTCGCGGAATCATTATCTGCTTTCCACGGCTTGTCGGATTTGATGTTCTCCTTGACCCAACCGATCTCGGGCGGGTCAAAGGTAGGGCGAAGCCGGGCTGGCCGTAGTTGGCGCACTGACGAAATCCTGCCAAGCGCGGCCCCCGGTGCGGCTATCAACGCGGTGGTGCCCGCGCCTGAGCCTACGGTCCGGCCAATTTCGCGCGGCGTCGCATTGGCTATCGCATCCGCCGCGCGGGAGATTTGGACCGGGGCCGGCGTATCTTCGGCGGCGATCGCGGTATCGATCATCTCGGCGATCACGCGCCTGGCGTTGCCGACATGTGGTGAGCGGATTGGTCGTCAGGGCGGAATATGTGCCCTTCACCGTCGCTTCGGCGACATCGTAGAGGCCCTCTCCGACGCCGGCGGCGAATTCAGTCATCGGATTTGGCCGGTCCTCGCGCCGTGAAGTCGAGCGGTTACCCGCTCCTTGCACGGGACGCGGATTTTCGGCCCGCGGCTTGGTTACGGTCTGCGGCTTCGCAGGTTTATCGCGATAGACCCTGGCGGCGCTACCGCTCGCGCGGTTGCTTTGGCTCGCGCTGCCGGCGCCATGGTAACGTCCGGAGCCCGCAAAGGTGAAACGGCCGTCTGCCGGATCGTGCCAGGGATTGAACTTCAGCTCGATACCTTCAGGGCCTCGGATCGATGCCAGCCTGCCGGTACGCAGCCATTGTGAAAATGCGTGTCGCCGCTCGCTATCCGAAATCTCGATCATGCCGCCTCACCCCTGTTGCGGCGAGAACATCTGAGCAACATTCTCCAACAAGTCAAGCCGGGGAAAACGCCATTGCCGGGCCGGCGCGGTTCGATGGTGACGGTGGAGCGGGTAGCGGGAATCGAACCCGCGTATTCAGCTTGGAAGGCTGCTGTACTACCATTGTACTATACCCGCGCGGGCTTCCGATTAGCGCCGGCGGCGGCGGGGCGCAAGATGGTTGCGGCGGCACTGGCGTTCGCGCGGGCGCTGGCATAGATACCGCCGCCTCATGGCCCGTATAGAAACCCCCAAGCGCGTGCGCGGCACGCAGGATATTTTCGGCGACGAACAGCGCCGCTTTCAGCGTGTGGTCGACACGTTCGATCGCGTGCGGCGGCTCTATTGCTTCAACCGAGTCGAGCTGCCGGTGTTCGAATCGACGGCGGTGTTCGCCCGCTCGCTGGGCGAGACCACCGATGTCGTGTCGAAGGAGATGTACAGCTTCGACGATCGCGGCGGCGAATCGCTGACGCTGCGGCCTGAGTTCACCGCCGGCATCGCGCGGGCGTATCTGACCGAGGGCTGGCGGCAATATGCGCCGCTCAAGCTGGTGACGCACGGGCCGGTGTTCCGCTATGAGCGCCCGCAAAAGGGGCGTTATCGCCAGTTCCACCAGATCGACGCCGAAGTGATCGGCGCGCCCGAACCCGCCGCCGAGGTCGAATTGCTGACCTTTGCCGACCAGTTGCTTAAGGAACTGGGGATTGCCGATGGGGTGACGTTGCAGCTCAATACGCTGGGCGATGCGGCGACTCGCGATGCGTGGCGCGATGCGCTGGTCGAGCATTTCATGGCGCATCGCGGCGATTTGTCGGAGGACAGCCTGGCGCGGCTGGAGAAGAATCCGCTGCGGATTCTGGATTCGAAAGACCCGCGCGACCGGCCGATCGCCGACAGCGCGCCCGATATTGATGCGTATCTGACGAATGAGGCGAGCGATTTCTTTGCGGCGGTGACCGGCGGGCTCGATGCGGCGGGGGTGGCGTGGACGCGCAACAGCCGGCTGGTGCGCGGGCTCGATTATTACCGGCATACCGCGTTTGAATTCGTGACCGATCGGCTGGGCGCGCAGGGGACGGTGCTTGCGGGCGGGCGCTATGACGGGCTGGTAGAGAGCCTGGGCGGGCCGGAGACGCCGGGGGTTGGCTGGGCTGCCGGGATCGAGCGGTTGGCGATGTTGGTGGAGGAGACGGCGGCCGAAACCGTCGACGTGGTGGTGGTTGCCGAGGATGATGGATTTATCCGCGAGGCGCTTGCGGCGGTCGCTGCGCTTCGGCGTGCCGGCGTGGCCAGTGAATCGATCACGACTGGCAGTCCCAAGAAGCGGTACGACAAGGCGCTGAAGGCCGGCGCGCGCCAGGTGGTGAGTTTCAAGGGCGATCCCGGTGGCCCCGGCCACCGAAGCCTTGTGGCGAGCGATGCTGAGGTGGAGCACGTAGCGCATATTCTGGCGGCGTTTTCGGCACGGCCCGCGTGACGCGCGCTAGTTTAGACCGTTACTCCAGCGGGCGCTGCGGTCTGCCCGATGATGGTGCGTGCTTGTGGCCCTGGACCCCAGCCTTCGCTGGGGTGACGAAGGGGGCGTGGGTGGCTTTGACGCTGCGGTCGGTGGCATGACCCGCATCTCTCCCGAACGGATCGCGCAGATCGAGGCGCGGCGTGATGAGTTGCAGGCGCAGATGGCGACCGGCGACTTGCCGAGCGACCGATTTGTCGCGGTGTCGAAGGAATATGCTGAGCTGGAACCGGTCGCGCAGGCGGCGGGGGACGTGCGGCGGCTGCGTGCCGAGGCGGTGAGCCTGGCGGCGATGACTCGCGAGGCCGATGCCGAGCTTCGCGCGATGGCGAGCGAGGAATTGCGATCGAACGAGGTGGCGCTGGAGCAGGCCGATCGCCGCCTCGCGCTGGCGCTGTTGCCGCGCGATGCGGCGGACGAGCGCGCGGCGATGCTGGAAATCCGCGCCGGCACCGGCGGTGACGAGGCGGCGTTGTTCGCGGGCGACCTGTTGCGGATGTATCAGCGTTATGCCGAGCGGCAGGGGTGGAAGGTCGAGCTGATCTCCGCCAGCAGCTCGGAGGCGGGCGGGTGCAAGGAAGTCATCGCCAGCGTCGCGGGCAAGGGCGTGTTCGCCAGGCTGAAGTTCGAAAGCGGCGTCCATCGGGTCCAGCGGGTGCCGGTGACCGAAAGCGGCGGGCGGATTCATACGTCGGCAGCAACGGTGGCGGTACTGCCCGAGGCCGAAGAAGTCGATGTCGACATCCGCAACGAAGACCTGCGGATCGACATTTACCGCGCGTCGGGTGCCGGCGGTCAGCACGTCAACACCACCGATTCGGCGGTGCG
>NZ_JROH01000079.1 GCF_000786205.1 Sphingomonas sp. 37zxx
CTGACGCATATCCCGACCGGGCTGGTGGTGATCCAGCAGGACCAGCGCAGCCAGCACAAGAATCGCGACAAGGCGATGCAGGTGCTGCGGACCCGGCTGTACGAACTGGAGCGCGAGCGGCTGGCGAGCGAACGTTCGGGCGCACGCAAATCCATGGTCGGGTCGGGCGATCGGTCCGAACGGATCCGCACCTATAATTTCCCGCAGGGGCGGGTGACCGATCACCGGATCAACCTGACGCTGCATCGCCTGCCCGAGATTTTGCAGGGCGAGATGGATGAACTGATCGGCGCGCTGATTTCGGAGGATGAGGCCGAGCGGCTGGCGATGCTGGATGGGTAGATGCCCCCTGCCGTTTGCAGGAGGGGTCAGGGGAGGGCGTGTCCGGACACGTTTTTCTTTGTGACAGACCCTCCCCCAGCCCCTCCGCCAAGCGGGAGGGGGGTAATCAGAAGCGCGCTTGCCGATGCGGCGCGCGGCTTTGCTGATTTTTCGGGCACCCCGCGCCTCGATGCCGAGCTGCTGATGGCGCATGCTTTGGGGATCACGCGCGAGCGGATGATCCTGGGGCAGCTCGATTCGCCGGTGCCCGATGGCTTTGCCGCGCTGGTGGCGCGGCGGCTGGGGCATGAGCCGATCGCGTATATCACCGGCACGCGCGATTTCTGGACGATCACGCTGGACGTCGCCCCCGGCGTGCTGATCCCGCGCGCCGACAGCGAAACGCTGATCGAGGCGGCGGTGGCGCATTTCGGGCAGTCGATGCCGGCGACGGTTCTGGACCTTGGCACCGGATCGGGCGCGCTGTTGCTGGCGGCGCTCGACCAATGGCCCGGCGCGCGGGGGGTGGGGGTGGATTGTTCGGACGCGGCGCTGGCGATCGCTTCGGCCAATGCGGTGCGGCTGGGCATGGCCGATCGCGCGCGCTTCGTGCGCGGCGACTGGACGGCTGGCATTGCCGATCGCTTCGACCTGATCCTGGCCAACCCGCCCTATATCGCCGCCGACGAGCCGCTGGCGCGCGAGGTGCGCGATCATGAACCGGTAGGCGCGCTGTTCGCCGAGGAAGGCGGGCTGGCGGCGTATCGCGCCATCGTCCCCGAATTGGTGCGATTGCTGATGCCCGGCGGGGCCGCGATCCTCGAGATCGGCTGGACCCAGGGCGATGCGGTGGCGGCGATGGTGGCCGGGGCGGGGCTTTTGCCCGCGTTGCGCGCCGATCTTGGCGGGCGACCGCGGGCAATCATCGCAACCGCGCCTGCCATCGATCGGTCATAATATTCCGCTTGGCGTTCGCTTCAGTGGCGGCTAAGACTGCCAGTGGGACAAGCGCTTTCAACCACGTCACTAATCCAGCGGCGCGTTGAGCCAGCGGCTTTGAACCGATCCAACGCATGCGAGCTGCTGTAGTCCGGCAGCCGTGGCAGGCACGCCTTCCCAACGGTTTCGGGCTGCGTGCGGTAAAAACGCGCGCAACGATTTCGCGATCGTCGGGCAGGGTAAGGACAGGACAAGCATATCTTGATGAATAATCGTCAGGCCGGTCGCCGTCGCGGTCGCGGCGGGCAGCGCCCGCAAAGTGGTGGAAGCCCGAATCGTCAGGACAACGGCAATCGCATCGATAGTCGCGCACGCGGTAATGCCGCGCAGTTGCTTGAGAAATACAAAAATCTCGCGCGCGATTCGCAGATGCAGGGCGATCGGGTAAACACCGAATATTATCTGCAGTTCGCCGATCATTATTTCCGCGTGCTGAGCGAAACCCGCTCACGCTTCGAGGAGAATAACGGCCAGCGCCGCCAGCGCGACGACATCGACGACGATGACGATGATTTCGACGGCGAGAACGAAGGCGGCACTGCCGATTATCGCGACGATCGCGGCCAGCGCGAGGGCAGCCAGCGTGAAAATGGGCAGCGTGAGAATGGGCAGCGTGAGAATGGCCAACGCGAAGGCGGGCAGCGCGAGCGCGGCGGACGTGACCAGGGCAACCGCGATCAGGGTAATCGTGACCAGGGCAACCGCGACGAAGGCAACCGTGATAGCGGCAATCGCGAAGCACGCGACTATGGCCGTGATCGGCCGCAGCCGCGCGCCGATCGGGACCAGCCTCGCGCCGACGGCAATCGTTCGGAGGGTAACCGTTCGGACGGTAATCGCGCCGAGGGTAATCGTGCCGAGGGTAATCGGGAACGCCCACGTCGCGAGCCGCGCGCCGAGCCGGTGCGTGCGCCCGAACCCGCGGCCGAGCCGATCGCCGCTCAGGCCGATTTGCCGGTCGAGGAAGCACCGCGCCGTCGCGGTCGTCCGCGCCGTCAGGTAGAGGCTGTGGTCACTGAAGAGTCATCGGCACCCGAAAGCGCGGGCATCGAGGCCGATCGCCTGCCGCCGTCATTCGGCTTTGCCAATGACGACAATGTCGAAGATGTGCCGGCCGAAAAGCCGCGCCGTCGCCGCCGGGTGCGCGGCGAGGAAGATGCAGTGCCTTCGGCCGAGTGAGCTGAAGCCACCGTTTCGGACGAAATAAAAGGCCGGTGACGCATCATGCGTCGCCGGCCTTTTTCATGTCGTAGGGGGACGTCGCAGTCGCCGGCGTTCAGTCCTGGCGACCGGGGTCATATTGTTCGTTGAAGCGATCGACGTCTTCGTCATGGCCACTGCCCGAACTCAGGAATACCAGCCCCATCAGTGCGCCACCCATCAACACGGTAAGGCCAATGCCCAGCGCGGTGGCGATTCCCATGTGCAGCGGCATGATCCCGGTCCACCAATAGAGCGTCGCGACACCGGCGGCGGCGCACACGACCGCAAGCACCGCCATGCCGCCAAGGATTCGCCGGAAGCGGCCCCACGCAAGCGCGGCATAAGCGGGATCATCGAGCGTATCGCGGGGTTCGGACATGCTTTCCATCTGGGCGGGAACATGGGAAGATAAAGGGGCAAAAGACATAAAAATGGAGGATGCGATGACAATCGGCGCGATCCTGGCCAATAAAGGCCACCAGGTCATAGGGGTAACCAAAGATCAGACTGCCACGCAAGCGGTGGCGCTGCTGGCCGAAAAGCGCATCGGCGCGGTGCCGGTGGTGGCCGATGGCCGCGCGGTCGGCGTGTTTTCCGAACGCGACGTGGTCTATGCCCTGGCCCGCGAGGGCAAGGCCGCGCTCGATCGCACCGTAGGCGAATTGATGACCGCGCCGGTGGTGTCGGTCGACGCCAAGGAAACGGTGATCGGGGCGCTGGCGCTGATGTCGCGCCGCCGTATCCGCCATTTGCCGGTGGTCGAGGGCGAACAACTGGTCGGCTTCGTGTCGATCGGCGATCTGGTGAAATACCGGATCGATCGGATCGAGGCCGAGGCCGAGGCGATGCGGAGTTATATCCAGCAGGTGTGATGGGGGGGGGCGGAGGGGAGGCTACCCTCGCTTTGCCTGTGCAAAGGCGAGCAGCTCGACCAGCGTGCCGCGCGCGAAGGCGAGCAAGCCGCCGCCATAGACTGCGCCGCCGATCGCGATCAGGATCGCGAGGCGCGGCAACGCATCCAGCGCGGGGAGCCACTGGTCCGCCGCCAGCACCACCAGGCCCATTGCGGTTGCCGCAAGCATCGGTGCCATCACCGCGCGGGTAAGGCCAAGCGCGCTGCTGCCGACCACGGCGAAGCTGCGCGCGGCGACGATGCCAAGGAAGACCGGCCATGCCGCGACCCAGGCGAGCGCCAGACCGATAACGCCCCAGCGGATGCCGATCAGAAACGCGATCGGCAGCAGGATCGCACCGATGGCACCATTGGCCGCCGACAGCCCCGGCCGGCCGCGCGCGTCGGAGGCGGGCGCGAACAGCGTTTGCAGCGTCATGAAGGGCATCGCCAGCGCGAGGATCGCGACGATCGGGGCTGCCTCGACCCATTTGTCGCCCAGCACGACGCGGACCAGCGGATCGGCGGTCACCGCCAGCCCGGCATAAAAGGGCATCGCCACCAGCATGATGATCCGCGCCGCCTTTTCGAACGCGCGGCCCATTGCGGCGGGATCGTCCTGAATCCGGGCATAGGCCGAAAAGGCGACCTCGTTGAGCGTCGGCAGGAATTTGGCGACGAAGATCTGGGTCAGGAACAGACTGGTCGTATAGATGCCCAGCATATGCGGGGACAGGCTGCGCCCGGCGATGAAGACATCGGCCTGGCTTTGCAGGAACCAGAAGAGCTGGCCGGTCGCCATCAATCCGCCGAATGCCAGCACGTCGCCCGCGCCGCGAAAGTCCAGGCTTGGCCACATCAGCGATTTGGCCGCCCAGGTCATCAGAATCGCGCGAGTGTAGAAGAGGACCATCGGCGCAAGCACCAGGGTCCACACCCCAAGGCCGCCAAAGGCCCCGGCAAGCGCGGCGAGGGCACCTAATGTCGCCGACGCCAGATTGGCCTGCGCCTGTTTGCGAAAGTCCATCGCCCGCGCGAGCAGCGCATAGGGGAAGGCGATGAAGGGGGTGGCGACATACAGCAGCGCTTGCACGCGCAGCAGATCGGTCACCATCGGCTGGCGGAAATAGGCGGCGGCGAGCGGAGCCATCAGGAACTGGAGCAACCCCAGCCCCAGGTTGAGCACCAGCAACAGCCCGAACAGCTGGCGAAGCGTGCGGTCATCGACATTGGGCCGCTGGATGATCGCACTGGCAAGGCCATAGCCGTTGAGCATGTTGAGCAATGCCAGGATCACCTGAGTCATCGCGAACAGACCGTAATCCGCAGGATCGAGAACGCGGATCACCAGGAAGGTCGACGCCCAGGTGACCATCTGCCCGACGATCTGGGTGCCCGAACGCCAGATAACGGCGCTGCGAACCTGCTGGCGAAGCGATTCGAGCCGGGGATGTGACGGGCTGGGGGGGGCTTTCATGACAGTTCGGCTATGCGCCCAAGAGCTTTATCGCGCGTAAACCCGCGGAAATCCGTCGATGGGCGAATGAATTGCAACAAAAGTGAAAAAGGATGTTGAC
>NZ_JROH01000080.1 GCF_000786205.1 Sphingomonas sp. 37zxx
AGATCACCGGGTTGATGGAGGTGCTCAGGTGTGTGATGCTGGCGTATCCCAGCGTACGCCACCAAGTAGGCTAAATAGCCACTACCTAGCGCGACTTGAATGCTCAGGGGGAGGTTTAGAAGATTTTCATCCATATTTTTCTCTTAGTTTAACCAGGCCAACCTACAAATAGCCGCGATAAAACCCATTCCGAGGTGGTAGTTAGCATACAGCGGCCTCGTTAACCCTCAGCGTATCAAAAGTGCCATAAGATCAATCGTCGCTTGTGCTATTTTTCTCCCCCGTTCGTTTCGAGCGAAGTCGAGAAACCGACACCACACGCCAAGCTTCCCGTTTCTCGACTACGCTCGAAACGAACGGGATTTGGTCACCCCCCTTCAATCCCCAGCAAAAGCGAACGGCGTAACCCCCGCCTCGCGATCGCTCACGATCCGCGCGCGCCCGGCGGGCGGTGCGCTGCGTTGCGGGCAGTTGGTGCGGGTGCAGGTGCGGCAGCCAAGGCCCACCGGCACCGCGCCGCCCGCCAGATCAACCCCGCGCGCCGCCGCCAGCGCGCTCGCCTCACTCGCCGCCAGCCCTAGCCCGATCGCGAAACGCCCGCGCACACCCCCTGCGCGCGCGCCTTGGGGCTGTACCGTGCGGGCCAGTGTGAACCAGCGTGTGCCATCCTCGGTTTCGACCAGTTGGCGCACCAGATCGCCGGGACGGCCGAAGGTTTCGAACAATTTCCATAACGGGCACAGCCCGCCCTCGACCAGGGGCGAGGCGCTCGCGCCGGCATAGCGTTTCGAGACCTGCCCTGCCCGATCGACGCGCAGCATGAAGAAGGGCAGCCCGCGCGCGCCCACCCGTTGCAGTGTCGTCAGCCGGTGCGCCACCTGCTCGAACCCCGCGCCGAAGCGCCGCTGCAACAGCTCGATGTCATAGCCCGTCCCCTCGCACGCGCGCAGGAACCGGGCATAGGGCATCATCAGCGCGGCGGCGAAATAGCCGGTGACGTGGCGGCGGAACAGCCGCTGTGCGGTGCGGTCGGCAAGCTCGGCCCCGCGCACCAGCGCCTCGATCTCCGCCCCCGCCTCCACCCCCAGCCGCTCGGCCATCGCAAAGGTGCGCGATGCGGCGTCGAGCATTTCAGACAATTGCAATTGCCGCGCATGCAGGTCGACGCGCTTGAGCATGTCGGGCATCACCTCGACCGGCAGGATGCGGACCGACAATTGATGCTTCACCCGCAGCCGCTCGGCGATCGCCTGCGCCAGATCGCCGCTGCCCAGCCGCAATTCATCGGCCAGATTTTCGGCGGCGGCGTCGAGATCGGCAAAATGGTTGCGCCAGCGTTCGATCGCGCGGCGGACATCGCGCGCGATGGCGTCGCCCTCGTCGATCACGCCGCCGCCGCTTTCCGCCCCAGCGCGATCGAACAGCCGCGCAAACGCCTCTGCCCCGCCGGGCGCCGCCGCCAGCCATTCCTCGACCTCGCTGCGATCGACCTCGAGATCGGCGAACAGCGGATCGGCCAGCCGCCGCCGCATCGCCGCCGCGCCGCCCCCCGGCTCGCCCGCCGCCAGCGCGCGCGCATCGAAATCGAATCGCTGCGCCAGCCGCACCAGCAGGTTCGCCGACACCGGGCGCTGGTTGCGCTCGATCAGGTTGAGGTAGCTCGGCGAAATCTCCAGCGCCTCGGCCATCGCGGCTTGCGTCAGTCCCGCCTGCCGCCGCGCCCGCCGCACCGCGTGCCCGGCAATCAGCTTGCGTTCGGCCATGTCCTACAAGCCCCCTTTTGTGTCACACCGCGGGAATGGACCGAAACGACTCGCCCTTGTCAAGTATTTACAATCTGACAGCAGATAGCTCGCGGCCAGCGACAGCGCGACCCGCGGGGGAGGCAAATGCATGGGGTACCTAGTGTAGCTTTTGTATACTTCCAAATCATCCGCAGGACGCTTTGTGAAGGTGATGACAATGACTACCAGCTTCGAAACCCTCGTCCCCGCCCCCGTCGGCCGCTTTGAGGGGATCGAACGCCCCTACACCGCAGCCGATGTCGAGCGCCTGCGTGGCTCGGTCACGATCGAACACACGCTGGCGACCCGGGGCGCGAACAAGCTGTGGGAGCTGCTCAAGACCGAGGATTACATCAACGCGCTGGGTGCCCTGAGCGGCAATCAGGCGATGCAGATGGTCCGCGCCGGGCTCAAGGCGATCTACCTGTCGGGCTGGCAGGTTGCCGCCGATGCCAACAGCGCCGGGCAAATGTACCCCGATCAGTCGCTCTACCCCGCCAATGCCGGCCCCGATCTTGCCCGCCGGATCAACAACACCTTTCAGCGCGCCGACCAGATCGAACATAGCGAAGGCGGCGTGACCCGCGACTGGTTCGCCCCGATCGTCGCCGATGCCGAAGCCGGCTTTGGCGGCCCGCTCAATTGCTACGAGATCATGAAGGCGTATATCGCCGCAGGTGCCGCCGGCGTCCATTATGAGGACCAGCTGGCCAGCGAAAAAAAGTGCGGCCATCTCGGCGGCAAGGTGCTGATCCCGACGCAGGCGCATATCCGCAACCTCGACGCCGCGCGCCTCGCCGCCGATGTCTCGGGCGTGCCGACCGTCATCTGCGCGCGCACCGACGCCGAAAGCGCCAAGCTGATCACCAGCGACGTCGACGAACGCGACCGCGAGTTCCTGACCGGCGAACGCACCCCCGAGGGGTTCTTCCGCCTGAAGGACGGCACCGGCGTCGATCACTGCATCAAGCGCGGCCTCGCCTTCGCGCCGCACGCAGATTTGCTGTGGTGGGAAACGTCGAAGCCGGTGCTGGCCGACGCCCGCCGCTTCGCCGAGACGATCAAGAAGCAATATCCGAACAAGATGCTGGCCTATAATTGCTCGCCCAGCTTCAATTGGGAGGCCAATCTCGACAAGGATGACATCGCCCGCTTCCAGCGCGAAATCGGCGCGATGGGGTATAAGTTCCAGTTCGTCACGCTCGCGGGCTTCCACCAGCTCAACTACGGCATGTTCGAGCTGGCGCGCGGCTATAAGGATCGCGGCATGGCGGCCTATAGCGAGCTGCAACAGGCCGAATTCGGTGCCGAGCAACATGGCTACACTGCCACCCGCCACCAGCGCGAAGTCGGCACCGGCTATTTCGATCTCGTCGCCACCACGCTGGCGGGCGGCGCAAGCTCGACCACTGCGCTTGGCGAATCGACCGAGGCCGATCAGTTCAAAAAGGCCGAAACAGCCCTGGAGGCCAAGGCCGCCTGACCATTTCAACCAGCTTTCCTGGGGAGGAAAGATGCCCGTCGGCACCGCAGGGTGCCGGCGGGCATTTACGTTGCACCGCTGCAATATTGGAATAACGGGTATGGAAAGGCGGGTTGCACAACTGCGCCGCCAGCGATAGCTATAGCGCAACGCCAGCAAGCGCACCTGTAAAATGCGCTGCGGGCCACCCCATTCCTTTCGAACAAAGGGAATGGGCCAGAGAGGATGATGATGGCGCTCGATTCCGAAACCTTTGACGCATTGATCGAAACCGTCCGCCGCTTCGTCACCGAACGGCTCCGCCCGCTCGAAGCCGCGGTCGAAGAGGCCGACGCGATCCCGCAGGATGTCGTCGACGAGATGAAGGCGCTGGGCCTGTTCGGGCTGTCGATCGCCGAGGAATATGGCGGCCTTGCGCTGACGATGGCCGAGGAATGCCGGGTCGCGATCGAGCTTGGCCGCACCACGCCGGCGTTCCGGTCGACCTTTGGCACCAATGTCGGCATCGGATCGCAGGGGCTGGTGATGGCGGGCACGCCCGAGCAGCAGGCCGAATGGCTGCCGCGCATCGCCAGCGGCGAGATCGTCACCAGCTTCGCGCTGACCGAGCCCGATGTCGGCTCCGATTCGGGCGCGGTAAAAACGCGCGCGGTGAAGGACGGCGACCATTATCGGCTGTCGGGCACCAAGCGCTATATCACCAATGCCGACAAGGCCGATCTGTTCACCGTGATGGCGCGCACCGGCGACGATCTCGGCGCGCACGGCGTTTCGGCATTCCTGGTCCCGCGCGATCTGCCCGGCGTGTCGATCGGCAACCCGGAAAAGAAGATGGGGCAAAAAGGTGCCAAGGTCGCCGACCTCAACCTTGACGACGTGGTCGTTCCCGCCGCCAATCGGCTGGGGGCCGAGGGTGAAGGCTTTAAGATCGCGATGCGCGTGCTCGATCGCGGGCGGCTGCATATCGCGGCGGTCTGCGTCGGCGTTGCCGAGCGGTTGATCGCCGACTGCGTCGGCTATGCCGGCGAGCGCAAACAGTTCGGTAAGCCGCTCGCCGAACACCAGCTTATTCAGGCGATGCTGGCGGATTCAAAGACCGAGGCGCTGGCGGCGCGCGCACTGGTGCTTGAAACCGCCGATAAAAAGGATCGCGGCGACGATGTCGTGCTCGAAAGCGCCGCCGCCAAGCTGTTCGCGTCGGAGGTGGTCGGCCGAGTCGCCGATCGCGCGGTGCAGATCTATGGCGGCGCTGGCTATATCGCCGATTACGGCATCGAACGGCTCTACCGCGATGTCCGGCTGTTTCGGATCTACGAAGGCACCAGCCAGATCCAGCAACTGATCATCGCGCGCGAAACGATGAAGCGCGGCGGGTAGCTTCTTCCCCCCTCCCGCTTGCGGGAGGGAGCGGGGGAGGGCCTTACTTATTGTCCTGTTTGCGGATGGCCCCACCCCCGGCCCCTCCCGCAAGCGGGAGGGGAGTTATCACATGGACACCAGCACCCTGTTCCGCCTCGATGGTCGCGTCGCGCTTGTCACCGGCGGGTCGCGCGGCATCGGCAAGATGATCGCGACCGGCTTCATCGGCATGGGGGGAAAGGTGTATATCTCGTCGCGCCGCGCCGATGCCTGCCAACAAACCGCCGCCGAACTGGGCGAACACTGCATCGCGCTGCCTGCCGACGTATCGACCGTCGATGGCTGCAAGGCGCTGGCGGCGCAATTTGCCGAACACGAACCCGCCCTCGACATTCTGGTCAACAACGCCGGCGCGGCATGGGGCGAGCCGTTCGACAGCTTCCCCGAAAAGGGCTGGGACAAGGTGATGGACCTCAACGTCAAATCGCCCTTCTTCCTGACGCAGGCGCTGCACGGCGCGCTCAAGGCCGCTGGCTCGCGCGACAAGCCGGCCAAGGTCATCAACATCACCTCGATCGACGGCCAGCGGCTGAATGCATGGGAGACCTATAGCTATCAGGCGTCGAAGGCGGCGCTGATCCACCTCACCCGCCGGATGGCGGCGCGGCTGATTCAAGACGGGATCAACGTCACCTCGATCGCGCCGGGTGCCTTTGCCAGCGACATGAACAAGGCGGCGCGCGATCACGGCGATTCGGTGGCCAAGGCAATCCCGGCCAGGCGGATCGGCGAGGCCGAGGATATGGCGGCGGCGGCGATCTATCTTGCCAGCCGCGCGGGCGATTATGTGGTGGGTGAGACGATTACCGTCGATGGCGGGCTGGTGAACGCCTCGCTGGGTGCGTCGATCGACGGCTAAGAGACCGTTTGGAAATTCGCGAAAGTGCGAATTTCCAAACGGTCTCTTATACCAAGTCCCACGGGCGGTCACCCATGTGCCCATGATCGCAAGCCGATGGACATGATGAGCCACGGCTGATCGATGAGACGGTTCCATGCGAAGCAGCATTGATCGAGGATGTCGGCGTAGGATTTGAATATCCTATTGGAGAGCCAGTTTTGGCGTATCCATCCGGGGAGGGCCGCAGGGTAGCTCAGATGTTTTTCATGAAGTCTGACCGGCGGTCGTCGAGGATATCTTCGAGGTAATCGAGGCCTTTGCGGGTGAAGCCGGTGACGGACGCGGCGCTTTCGTCGAGGCTGTCGATACTGCTGAGGCAGCAATCTTCGGGTTCCATTTGTTCGGCCCCGGCGAACGGTCAGTCATCGCGCACGTACACCCATAATCGCGCGATATCGGTCTTGCCCTTGGCCATCACTGGCACGGTGGTGTCGTCGCCATGCAGGCGTATCGCCGCCAGCACATGGGCTTCGATCAGGCGGTAGATCGGCATCAGTGCGAATGCCGCGGCGCCGACCTGATCCGCCAGCGTCGATATGCTAAGCGGCACGCCTTCGCGGGCGAACCAGTCGGCCTGGCGGTTGAGCGGCTGGTGCTGCCCGTACTTCTCGAAGAGCAGCATGGCCAGAAAGCTGGGACCAGCCCATCCGCGCGGCACGACGTGGAACGGTGCTGGCGCTTGGCTGATCTTCTCGCAATCCCGGCAGCTCAACTTCTGGCGAACCGTCTGGATGACCTTCCACTGGCGCGGGATCACTTCCAGCGTGTCGGTGATATCCTCACCCAGCCTGGAGAGGCGGACGCTGCCGCAGGCCGGGCACGAGCAGGGTGACGGCACTACCACCCGCTCGCGCGGCGAATGCTCGGGGAACGGCTGCCTGGCCGGGGCTTTGCGCTCGAAGCTGCGGACGTTGGCAGTCTTCTGCGCGGCGGCTTCGGCGACCAGGGCATCCTCGCTGGCGTCGGCTTCCAGCTCCTCCAGTTGCAGCTCCAGCTGGTCGAGCAGGCGGCGGGTGCGTTCGGCGCTGGCACCATATTGCTCGCGCTTCAGCTTGGCGATCTGCAACTTCAGATGCGCAATCAGCGCGTCACGGGCGCTCTCGCGGGCTAGAGCATTGGCAAGCCGGGCTTCAAACTCATCGGCTCTGCGAGTCGCCTTCTCGGCCAGTTCCAACGCCGCCGCGACCAACGCCTTGAGCGCTTCGACGTCGTTGGGCAGGGCGGAAATGGTGGTGACCACGAAGGCGAATGAATCATCCGGCACGCCTTTCTGCAAGGCCAAAATGCAGGGGCGGAAAACCTATCCTGCGCTCTGCGGCCGCCAGCTATACTGCGGGTTGCGCCAGTCGATCCCGTCCAGAAGACAGGCAAGTTGCGAGGCCGTCAGTGCCACCATCCCGTCGTTCGCCGATGGCCAGATGAACCGGCCCTTCTCGAGCCGTTTGGCATAAAGCGACATCCCGATCCCGCCATGCCAGATGATCTTCACCAGCGATCCGGCTCGGCCGCGGAACACGTACAGATCGCCCGCGAAAGGGTCGCGGCGCAGCGTCTGATCCCGTTCTTCTGGCCGACCCGCGCCTCGTCCCCGGATCAAGTCCGGGGCAGGCTCTGCCACCAAAGCTCTATTGCTGTGCCGCGCGGGAGCGTTGCCCGGATCGCTGCCACCTCGGCGGGGAAGTTTTTTTAAACGTCGGAATGGCGTCATCATCCTGCGCATGATGGCGCGGACGCGCAGACAGCTTGCGATACCCCATGGCGCGAAGCTCCCGGCTCAATGTCTGCTTGCTGACGCTGACGGAGAACTCGTCCCACACCCACTGCGCCAGATCGATCAGCCGCCAGCGTATGACACCGTGCGATGCCGGGATCGGGCCACTCTCGACGAGCTGCGCCAAGGCGCGACGTTGCGCGTCGTCGAGCAGTGGCACGCCGCCGGGCGGCACCGCGTCGTTCAGCCCGTCAGGCCCGGCGGCGTTGAACCGCAATACCCAGTCGCGAACCGTCTGAAGCCCAACCCCGCCGACGCGCGCCGCTTCGCTCCGTGTCCCGCCCTCGTAAATCGACGCCAGCGCCAGCAACCGGCGCACCTGGTTCGCGTCACCGCTCAATCGAGCCAGCGCCCGCATCTTGGCCGCTGTGAAATCCAATCGAAGCGCGACCGCCGATGCCATCGCCAACCTCCCTCAGGTCCGCGATCATTGAATCGAACTTATGGCCGCTTGGGAATCCCCTATGAGGCCCGCCTCATGGGATCTGATATTAGAGCCTGATCCAAAAGTTTCTCAACCCCAGCAACAGCTTGCGGTTCGGCGGGTGAGCATACGGATGGATGCGATGAGCGCCCAAGCGGTGGAGGATGCGACGGAGGTTTCCCAATCCTTGGCGAGGCGGCGGCATCGCCCGAGCCAGGCGAAGCTTCGTTCGACGACCCATCGGCGGGGCAGGCGCTGGAAGCCTTTGGCAGTGTCGGAGCGCTTGATGATCTCGACGGTCCACTGGCCCATGCTGGCGAGTGCGTCGCGCAGTTTGTCTCCGGCA
>NZ_JROH01000081.1 GCF_000786205.1 Sphingomonas sp. 37zxx
CCCGCTGTTCAAATTCCCCGAACCACCTCTGACTGCTCGCATTGGCTAGAGATCAAATCGGGCACCGTCGAGACGGAGGTAATGCATGAGCTCGAATACGACAGCATCCCTCCGATGCATCGCATCGAAACGAAGAAATTCCGTTCTTCCGGGAGAAGCTGACACGCGCTGGTGCCATCGATGCGTTGTTTGTCGCCTTTGACCGACAGCTTCGGGAGCGCGGCTACCTGCCGATGGGGGGACAGATCGTCGATGCCACGCTGGTGGCAGCGCCCAAGCAGCGCAACACCGTGCCAGAAAAGGAGGCGATCAAGGCTGGCACGAGCGCGGCGGAGATCTGGCCCGATCAGCCGGCCAAAGCAGCGCAAAAGGATACAGATGCGCGCCGGACGCTGAAGTTCGCCAAAGGTCGACCGCTCCCCGGCGGCAAGCCCGGGATCGACATCGCCAGCCCAAGCTTTGGGCATAAGAGCAGCATCGCGATCTGTCGACGCTACGGCTTCATCCGCCGCGGCAAGGTCACCGATGGCGCGCGCTTCGATGGCCGCATGCTGCGCGACGTGGTGACCACGGACAACACCGCATCCGACGTCTGGGCCGATACCGCCTACCGCAGCCGATCCAACGAAGCTTGGCTGAAGTCGATCGGCCGGGTCAGCCGCGTCCATCGCAAGAAACCAAAGGGCAAGCCGATGCCTGCAGGTACCGCGCGCGCCAACGCCGCCAAGTCGACCGTCCGAGCCCGCATCGAGCACGTGTTCGCCCGCCAGAAGGACCAGATGGGGATGTTTATCCGCACCATCGGCATCGCGCGGGCCGAAACGAAGATCACGCTCGCCAACCTGGCTTACAACATCGATCGGCTGATCCTACACGAACGCAGGGCAGCCATGGGATAGCTGTGCCTCCCAAAGACGCTTACCGCTCATAACCGCCCGAAGCGAGACTTCACCCCGGCAATCAGTGCTACGGGAAGGCACTGCCGCGCCCGACGCTGTCCGACAACCGCTTCAGTTGATCCGATAGCCCGAACAACTCCGCCTGACGCATCCGCTGCCTGCCTGGTCAGATCCAGTGAACCAGTTTCCGCCGCAGTATGCCAGCGTTATTGGGGGTGCCCAGGTGATGGACTGGATCGCCTTCTACAACCATCGGCGGCTTCATTCGACGCTGGAGTATTCCAGTCCGATGGCCTTCGAAAAGAAATGGCTTGCCCGCCAAATTAGCTTGGCAGCATAGTCTCCACGTCAAGGGAGACGTGCGGCGGGGGCAAGGTCAGTCCTCATACCAACCCACATCACGCGTCGCGACCTCGCCAAACGGAACACGCTCGGCCATGGCCATGCGCAGGATTGGCCATGAGGTGAACATCATGCTGAGGAACGGCCAAGGATCAGATGAATCCCAACTGACGTCGCGCGTTGTAAATAGCCGCGCCAACTGGTCTTTGAACCCCCGTCGGCGGAACATGGCCAATTGGGCTTCAGTCAGGCATGCGTAAAACTGCTGTAATTGCCGCTGCGGGCGTACCCGCACCGTCGCGTCCCCTGCCGGATCAAGAATGGCGCGAGCAATGTCCTCGGCTTCCCAGAAATGGAGACCGCTGGTGGCGCGGGGGTTGCATTCGATACCCCACACCTTGCCCGCAGCATCGACAATGAAATCGAAAGCGATGAACCCGCTCCACCCCGATGCGGTGACAAATATCTCGATCCATTTGCTGATCGCGGGGCTTTCGATGCGCTCGAAACTGATGGCGACAGAGCCTGCCATGACCTTGCCACGATAGATCATGGTGGCAACCACGCGGCCATCGCGCGCAATAGTGCAGCTACTGTATTCCTGTCCCGCAATGAAGCGTTGGGCGATGGCCGGGATCGCGGGGTCTGCCTCGGGCAGAGTTGCACCGGAGCGCACGATGCGCACGCCGCGCCCCGAACACGAAAACACCGGTTTGACCACCACATCCCCGCGCTGAGCAAGCTCAAGGGCTTCCTGCATGCCAAGCATCTGCGTTTCCGGCACCGCAAGGCCCTGCGCGCGCGCCGCTTGAACAAACCCGGCTTTGTCATGCAGCGCGATCACCCGGTCGGGCGGCATCGTGAACACGCGCACGCGCGGATCGAACAGTGCGCGCGCATGGGCCACGTGCATGGTCTCTTCAGACACCGGTACGACAAGATCGACACACTCATCCGAAACGATCCGCGCGATTGCGGCATGATACGCCGCCTTGCCCGCATGCGGCGGCGGCACGGCGATTTCCTTCGCAACATGGCGCGAGGCTCCCGTCAGCGTCCAGCCAAACGGATCAGCCACCAGAACCCGGCAACCGGCGCGGCTGAAGCCTCTTGCCAGATCGAGCGCTTTTGGCAGGCGTCCAAGCGTCAGGAGAACGGTGGTCATGGTGCCACGCGGCTCACCCGCACCATGATTTGCTGGGCAGGGCGCGTGGTCAGCCGGGCCGCTGGGCGCACGGCTTGTGGCCTGATGATCTGGAAATCGAACCGCCGGAACAGCCGCGCGATCAGCAGCACGGCTTCGGCCTGGGCAAAAGCCGCGCCTGCACAAACCCTTGGGCCAAGGCCGAAGGGAATGTAGGCACCTGGCGTAAGCTCGGCTTCGCGTTCGGGCAGGAAGCGGTCTGGATCAAAGTGGTGCGGATTGTGCCAATAGCGCGAATGCCGGTGCAGCACCCACGGCGCGACCATAACCAGAGCGCCGCGCCGCACTTTGCGTTCGCCGATCATGGTAGCTTCGGTCGCAACGCGCGGCAGAAAGGTGATGGGCGGGTAAAGCCGCAAGGTTTCGCGAAAGACGTTGCGGATCGTGGGCAGTTGTTTGGTCATCTCGAACGTGATCGGCTGCGAACTGCCTGCCAACGCATGGATTTCGGCGCGCGCACGGGCGATGAGCGCGGGTTGCATGGCCATCAGGTAAAAGGCCCATGTCAGCGCGCTGGCGCTGGTTTCATGGCCTGCGAGAAACAGCACGCCAAGTTGGTCGATCAACTCCTCGCGGGTGAAGGCGGTTTGGGTAAAATCATCGCGCGCAGCGACAACGGCTGTGGCGATATCGTCAAACCGTTCGCCGTTCGGACCAAGATGGGTGTCGAGCAAATCGCCCAGATGGCGGCGGATCGTGTTGCAGGCGACCAGCACACTTTCGCTTTGCGGAACCTTGGTCCACGCGGGGTCCATGATCAGGCGGCGGATTTCCACTTGCGCCACACTGTGCTCAAAAATCGTGAAGGCATCGAACACATCGTGCGCGGCCTGTGTTTCAAGGCCGGTGCTGAATACGGTGCGACAGATGATGTCCGCCGTCAGATGGCTCATCGCCAGATCGAGCGACAAGGCGGTTTGCTCGCTCGCATGCCGGTCAAGCATGTCCTCGCAGGCCTGAGCCCCCTCCTCCATCGCCGGAAAAGCGCGATTGACTCGCATCATGGTGAAGGCGGGATCGATCATCCGGCGTTGGCGACGCCAAGTATCGCCCGATGAGACGAAGATCGAATCCCCGATAAGCGGAGCCAAAGCATCCACCATCAGATCGCTTTTGGGGAAGATGCCTTCAGGATCGGACAGCACCCGGCGCACCTGATCGGGTCGGTTGACGATCAGGATCTGGCGGCGCGAATAGCCAAGCGGGCCAACCTCCATGCGATAGGCATTCGCGGGCAGGAGGCTAAGCAAATCACCATCGCGGCGCAGCGCTACGCGCAGCAGCGCCAGTACAGCAGCGCTGGCTTTAGGACGTGGCGGCATCAACGCGCGCGGCGACGGCGTTTCGGCGATCTGGCATCGGTTTGCCGGAGGGGCAGCGAATTGCGTCAAAAGAGTATCCATTGGCCCCGCTCAATCAACCAATCTTTACACCGTAATTGTCCAATGCAATAGACATTAGCCAAAGGAGATAGGCGCTGTGGATCTGGTCTTGTTCCGATGCCTGATTGCCGTACATATCATCGCTGGTGCAATCGCTGCTGTGGCGTTCTGGATCCCCGTGATCGGCCGCAAGGGTGGTGTCAATCACCGCAAATGGGGCCGCCTGTTTAACCGCACCGTGTTGTTTACAGGGTGCATGGCCGTGATCATGAGCCTGTTTACGCTGGCCAATCCGATGGGTGTCCACCCCCACCTGGCCGGCCGCTTCGATTCCGGATTTGTGCGCGGCATCTTCGGCTGGATGATGCTGCACAACGGAATCCTGACGATCAATCTGGCGTGGTACGGCTGGCTGTGTGTGATCAACCGCCGCAATGTCTCCGCCAACCGCACATGGCTTAATGTCGGTCTGCAATTTGCGGTTATAATCGCAGCGGTAGTCTGTGCGTGGGAAGGCGCGCAGATCAACCAACCGCTGATGATGGGCATTGCCGTGGTCGGCATGGCCACCGGCATCACCAATCTGGTGTTTCTCTACGCGCGCAATCCCTCGCCGGTCGATTGGCTCAAGGAACATGTCAAGGCGCTGGTGGGGGCTGGTATCTCGGTTTACACTGCGTTTTTGGCCTTTGGAGCCGTGCGGTTGGCACCGTCGCTCGCGCTGCAACCGGCGATGTGGGCCGTACCGCTCAGCGTGGGTCTGGTGATCCTGATCTTTCACCGCATGCGCATCGATAAAGAGGCAGGACTGGGCATCTTCCGGCTGCTACACGCACGGCAGATCGCCGATGCTGACTGACCCGCAATGACAAGAGCGACACGCCACGTTGTGGTGGTCGGGGCCGGCATGGGCGGGCTGGCCGCAGCGGCTGATCTGGCACACGCAGGCGTTGCGGTTACCGTGATTGAGCGTGCGCAGGCATGCGGTGGCAAGATGCGCCAGATCATGGCGGGCGGCAGGCCGGTTGATGCAGGGCCAACCGTGTTTACCATGCGCTGGATCTTTGAAGGCCTGTTTACTGATGCCGGTGAACGGCTGGAAGACCATCTGGAGCTGATCGCTGCGCAAACTTTGGCGCGCCACGCATGGCGCAGCGGCGGAACGCTCGATCTCTTTGCCGACATTGAACAGTCGGCAGATGCCATCGGGGCTTTTGCCGGGGCAGATGAAGCGCGCGGATATCTCGCCTTTTGTGCGCGCGGCAAAGATATTTACACTACGCTGGCCAAGAATTTTATCGCTTCAGAGCGCCCATCGGTGCCGGGGCTGGTGGCCCGGCTAGGCTTGGCGCGCTTGCCCGATTTGTGGCGAACGATGCCGATGCGCACGTTGTGGAGCGCGCTCGGCGATCATTTTAAGGACCCGCGTCTGCGCCAGTTATTTGGCCGCTATGCCACTTATGTCGGTGCATCGCCTTGGTCGGCCCCCGCCACCCTGATGCTGATCGCCCATGTCGAGCAGAATGGCGTCTGGTTGGTCAAGGGTGGCACCCATCGTGTGGCTCAAGCGATCCAGAGCCTGGCGCAGCGGCAGGGGGCGCAGTTCCGCTTTGGCGTGCAGATGGACCGGATCGTGATCGAGAATGGCCGCGTTGCGGGCGTCCTGCTCGACAATGGTGAGCGTCTGGACGCAGATGCCGTGGTCTACAACGGCGACATATCAGCGCTGACCGCAGAGGAGCGCCCGGTCCCTGCCACATCGCCTGCCGCGCGGTCGCTCTCGGCTGTCACGTGGTGCCTGTCAGCGCGTACAGCGGGGTTTGATCTGGCCCACCATAACGTGTTCTTTGCCGAAGATTATGCCGACGAATTCAAATCGATCTTTCGGGATCGCAGGATAACATCCGCGCCCACGGTCTATATGTGCGCGCAAGACAGGGGTGAAGGCAGTGCCCATCCAGAGGGGGCACCCGAACGAATGCTGGCGTTGATTAGTGCCCCCGCCGACGGCGACCGGACACCGCTTGATGAAAGCGCCATTGCCGATCTGACCGCGCGGGCTTTTGGCCTGATGGAGGCGTGCGGGTTGAAAATCGAGACGGGCGATGATCCGACCGTGACAACGCCAACCGGGTTCGAGGCGCTGTTCCCGGCAAGCGGCGGCGCACTCTATGGCCGCGCCAACCACGGCATGATGGGGAGTTTTGCCCGCGCTGGGGCATCGGGAAAAGTGCCGGGGCTTTATCTGGCGGGCGGAAGTGTGCATCCCGGACCCGGCATCCCGATGGCCACAATGTCCGGGCGTATTGCCGCTGCTCGCCTGCTAGCGGATTGGGCAGGAGGGCCGAACCGCCGCCGGACAATCAGTATCCCGGTGGGCGCGAGTTTCTAATTTTCAATCGGTCCGCGATCAGCGCGGCGGCCCTGCCTGGGGCGGACGTTCGGGAAGGGTCAGGGGATTGAGCGCGGGCTCACCCATAACCGTTGCGATCGCTTTGAAAAACGGTACCGGAGGCTTGCCCGTCAGCACCCGCAGCCGGTCTAGAAGGGTTGATTTGCCGGCATAGAAGCGTTCGATAAGGGCGTTATTCAGGCGATAGAATCGCTGAAGCACAACATAACGCAAATCTGGCGTTGCTGTGGCGAACAACATCTTGGTCAACATGCGATAAAACCCGCCATTCTGCCAATGCCGCGCCGCCCATGCCTGGCTCCACGCCGTAAGCGCGCTGCCCGAAACATCGCGCTGCCGCGCTAGATCAAGCGCAAAAGCCAGCGCCAACGGGAAGGAATAACCGGTCAGCGGGTGCAGCAGTCCCGCCCGCACTCCGGCCAGCGCGATGCCCGGCATTTCGTGTTCTGCGCGAAACGCTTTCCAGTCACCGCTTCCCACCACTGGTAAGCAACCGCTCTCCTCGCCCAGAATCTCCGCCACCTGCCATCCCGCCTCGGCGCAATAGGCTCCGATCCGATCCCGCAGCAGTTGCGCGTCCACCTCTGGGCCATCGGCATAGTAGGTATCTTCGACGAAAACCTCGTTGACGGAAAATGGCAGGCAATAGACAAAGCGATAGCCATCGTGTTGCGCCACAGTGCCATCCATCACGATGGGACGTTCCAGCCCGTGTGGGGTGGATGTGCGGATCAATTGTCCCAGAAATTTCTGCCAGCCGCCAGCCATATGCGGCAAACCTGCCGAACCACGCGCGTCTATTACCGCGCCCGCCGCAATCGTTCGGCCATCGCCAAGCGTAATATGATTGGCTGTGACATCCGCAATTTCACAGCCGCACAACACCGCGTCAGCGGGCAATGCGTTACGCACGACTGAATCGAGCCGAGCGCTTGTGATGCTATGATAAGGGGTGGGCAAGTGGCGTCGACCGATAGGGAAGCGTACCTCGTAATCGTCCCACCGCGCCGCGATCAGGGGTTCAACCAGCGCGGTTCCGCCTTCGGGCAAATCGGTCGCAAAGAATGACCAGACGTGATTGCCGCCGAGCTGATCGCCCCGCTCAATCACAACCACGCGCAGCTCCGGTCGCAATCTGGCCAGCGCCAGCGCGATCAAGCCTCCAGCGAGCCCCCCGCCGAGCACTGCAATGTCTGTGCTACGGTCATCCATTTCTCGTAAATCCTAACATAGCGCCCGGGTAATGCAACTGCGCCGCAGAACTGCGTCTGTCCCGGATCACCTTGGTTGTCCGTCGTCAGAACATTCGGCACAACTCGCGGCGTAGATTATTGGAGTGCGGGCTTCGTCTGGGGGTTGATGTTAGAGCCCGATCCGAAAGTTTCTCAACCCCAGCAATAGCTTGCGGTTCGGCGGAGGAGCATGCGGATGGATGCGACAAGCGCCCAAGCGGTTTAGGATGCGACGGAGGTTTCCCAATCCTTGGC
>NZ_JROH01000082.1 GCF_000786205.1 Sphingomonas sp. 37zxx
AGCCAAGCCCTTTTTCAGCAGCCTGTTAGGTCTGGCAGAACACATGGCACTCCGGTTCGCCACCAGCGATCAGTCCTCATGGCGCTGCCGAGGAACGTCAATTACCAGTCCCGGATTGCGGGCCGCGGCCAGGGATGACGCTATCGCCGCCGACAGAAACCGTTGCAGCATCCGGTGCATGGATGATGCCGCGAAGGCCAAGCGTTCAACCGCAATGTCGTCACAAATACGGCAAGAGAGTTCGCGCGCAATCCTGCAGATCCGACGTTATCGCGTTACGGGCAGCAACGCCATCACGCGCGCGCAGCGCCTCTAGCACAGCCCAGTGATTGGGCATCGACGTTAGCAAGCTTTCCCTATCGGGCATCATCAGCCGAACATAAGGCCCAATTCTCAGCCAGCGCATTTCGATAAAACCCAAAAGCGTCTTGAGGCGGCTGGCGGCGTATAATGTGCGATGAAAGGTCCAGTTCGCCACGACATAGGCGTCCCGATCGTCGGAATCAGCGGCGGCCTGCATCGCGTGGCAAGCCGACGTCATGATGGCAACCTCATCCGGCGTGATTAGGCCACAGGCGCGCTCGGCCGCCATGCCCTCCAGCATAACGCCGATGTCGAGCATCTCGGTGTATTCTTCCCGAGACATTTCGGGGATCACGAGGGTGCGCTTGCCGCCACGCGCGACCAGCGCACCCTCGATCTCAAGACGCTGCAAGGCGGCGCGGGCGGGCATCTGACTTACGCCGAGGGCATCGGCCGCGGCGCGGATGGTGATGGGTGTGCCCGGCCGGAATACACCACCCATAACCGCGCGCCGCAGCTGTTCGTAGACCTGCGTCTGCAGGGTCGCCCGATCCACGGGCGCAAACACGAACGACGTCTCAGCCTCGTCCTGTCCATTGAGGACAAGTTCGGCTGCAGCATCAAAACGCAACGGATCGTGGCCTGACATCAGTAACTCATACATCGGTCTCGGCAAAATTCGAGACCCCGCCTTCGACAGGTCAACTTCGACCCCGCATCAAAATCGGTGCGTCACGGCACCCACGAACGACGCCCCGAGATTGGGATAGATCGATGCGTCATTGATGCCTTGGTGAATGTTCAAACCGCGCTGCGGCGGCTTCACGTCGAAGAGATTGTTGACGTTGACCCTCAGGCTGGTTTTCTGGCTGAACTCATAGTTCACCGACAGATCGTTGAACAGAAAGTCTCCGGTCTGCGAAACATCGAACTGATCCGTTGGGCGGCCGGCAAACAGATTGATCGAGCCGTTGATATCCGTGCTCTGCAGATACCGGCCGCGCCACGTAACAGCTAGCTTGTCGATCGAATATGTCAGGGAGCCGAGCACCTGGAACTTAGGATCGCCCAGGAAACCTTCACGCTGGTTTTCGGTTCGAGGATCGTTGCCATCCGTCAGCTGGCGCAGGCGGATCAGATAATTGCCGTTAAGATTTAGATTTATACGGCCCGGTAGCGACGATGAGACACGGACAAGATCAAATCCATAGGCGAGCGCGAAATCGATGCCGCGCGTCGCAAGCTGGCCGATATTGACCTGAGTAGCGACGATGTTGGTCACGCCAAAGGTTGTCGGATCGCGCGTGATCAGTGAACAGAGTGGATTTGCCGAGGGCGGGCCGGCAAGGTCGACGCAGTTGTTGAGGATCGTGCCGATCGGGATCGTCCCGATCGCGTCGCGAATGTGAATGTCGTAATAATCGATCGTCAACGACAAGCCGGGCGCAAAATTCGGCGTGAACACGGCGCCCGCCGTCCAGGTGTAGGCCGTTTCGACGTCGAGGTTGGGATTTCCACCAACCCGCGCCGGGGTAGTGCGGCCATTCGTGGGTGCGTTGAAGCCGGGACGGATCCCCAGAGCGGTGCAATTGGCCTGGCGGTTGGCAGCCTGCGTAATGACGGAGACGTCGCACGGATCCTGAACGAAGAAGAAGCTCTCGTTCGCTGGAGAGAACAGTTCCGTGATGTTGGGTGCGCGCGCGGCTTTTGAGCGCATCACCCGGAAACGCACTCCGTCAACTGGGCTGAACACCCCGCCCGCGTTCCAGGATGTCTGCGTGCCATTCACGTTGTAATCCGAAACGCGTGCCGCCGCCTGAAACGTCAGCTCCTTCACCAGCGTTATATCCGCCAGCAAGGGTACACGCAGTTCGCCAAAGGCTTCCTTCACTTTGATGCTGCCCGATACTGGCGCTTCCTGCGGATAATAGGTTCGGCCCGTCTGCAGGTCCGCCGACGGCTCTGTTCGCGCACGCGCGTCACGCGCTTCCGCCCCGACCACGAGCGCGACCGGACCCGCGGGCAGGTTGAACAGCGTGCCGTTCATGCTGGCACCCACCATCGCCAGCGATGCCGTCGAGCGGTAGCGATCGTTAAACAGGCTGTACGCAATGCCAGCGGGTGTCGAGGACGGATTGAAGGGGTTGAGCGGCTGGCAACCCGCCGCGCGGGCGGCCGGATCAGCGCACGCTGGCGCCCCATTCAGCAGGATCACGTCCACGGATTGCAGGAACCGGTCCTGCTGGCGCCCATTGAGCAAAATGGTCGACGCGCGGGTGTGACCATAGCCGGCATAGGCTTCATAGGTCCAATCACCCCACGCCTTGCCCTCTACGCCCACCGTATACTGCTGCATCAGCCTGTCGGCATCGCTGCCGCGGCGGCCGAAGTCGTCGTACACGCGGAAAACCTGGAAGCTGGAGATGTTCGCTGCGGTAGCCTGCGCTCGAAAGTCCGCTGGCACGAATGGATTGCTCACATTGATCCGCGGGGCGGCATAGACGAAGTCATCCGCCACGGGCTGCCAGAAGGACAGCACCTTGCTGTTCATTACCCGCGCTTCGAGGAACAGGTTTACGCCATCACTGGCCTCAAAATTGACGTTGAGCGCGCCGCCAATTCGTTCAATCGGTAGCGAGAGGTTGTCATATTGTTCGAAAAATCCACCGTCGCCGCCGATCGTGCGTCCAGCCTGGTTGCCGATCGATCCCAGGCTGTAGGGCCGGCTGGAACCGCCGTCGGCGGCAAAGATCGTGCGGCCGAGCGACGTGTTGGCAGACGCCAATTGGGTCGCGCCGACGAACCGGATCGTCGGGCTGGTGATGAAGTTCGGCACCGCATCATTGTTAGCGGTGTCGGCGGGGTTGCGGATGGTGTTGATGCCATTCACGCCGTAGCTGCGCTGCGTTGATTGAACGCCCGCCGTTGAATCATAGAACACGTTGGCGACAATGTTGCCGCGGCCGCCGCCAAATGACTGGCCGCCGATCAGGTTAAGACCGTAGGATTCGCCGTCGCCGCGCGACGTGACACCGCCGAAAGCGCGGGCTTCTAAGCCCTCAAAGTCACGCTTCAGCACGATATTGATCGCGCCGCTGACGGCATCGGCACCATAAACCGCGGACGTGCCACCGGTGACGACCTCGACGCGCTCCACCATTGCCGAAGGCACCGAATTGAGATCGACCGCGGCCGTGAACGGCTGGCCGGACACCTGCCGACGGCCATTGATCAATACCAGTGTCCGCTGTCCCCCTAACCGGCGAAGATCGACTTGATTCAGACCAACGCTCGTGGCGTTGCGCTGGGTATTGGCACCGTTGAGGCCGACACCGATCTGCGGCTGGTCGGTCAGAATGTCCGCAATGTTCTGTCGGCCAGATTGTTCGATCGCAACAGTGTCGACCGCGGTGATCGGCGCGACGGACGTCAGGACCGTACTCCTGAGCCGCGATCCGGTGACGACGACCTCTTCGTCGATCGCATCTGCCTCGGCCTGCGCCTCGGCAGGGCTGGTGGTCTGCGCCTGTGCCGTGCTGGCCAGAGTTACGGCGATGGCGAACGTGGATACCGCGGTGAGACCGAATTTCATTGAAACCCCCTGCGTTGACGGCCGAAACTAAAGCGCTACCCCTCCCTGATCGAACTTGCACACTGCGCCGCAACTGCTGCACGTTGCATTTTGTGATCACAAAGAACAAAACTGTCATCTGACTGTCAAGGTGTTTCGAGGAGACGCAATGATGCAATGGTCTGCCGATGTGAAAGTGTTGAAAAAGCTGGCTGCACCGATGGCGCTGGCGGTTGCGCTTGCGTCTCCAGTGTCGGCACAGACAGCGCCCGCCGACGCCAGGAAAATCCAAAGGTCAGAAGCATTCCGCGTGATCGAGGCCTGGCTGTCGGCCAATATGGCGTTCCGCAAGATCCCCGGCATGTCCGTCGGGGTGGTAAGCGGTGATGACCTGATCTGGTCCAAGGGACTGGGCACCATCGACGCGCGGCACCGGGTACCGGCGACGCCGCAGACCATCTATTCGATCTGTTCGATCTCCAAGCTGTTTACCTCCGTTTCCGCCATGCAACTGGTGGAGCAGGACCGCCTGGCTCTGGACAAACCGATCACCGCCGTCTTGCCATGGGCAGCGTTCAAGGAGGTCGATCCAGCGAGCGGCGCGGTAACATTGCGAGGGTTGTTGACTCACTCGGCAGGCGTGCCGCGCGAAGCCGGCTTCGAATATTGGGCAGGCCCGGATTTCAAATTTCCGACGCGCCAGCAGATTCGCGACACCTTCAGTAATCAGACAAAGCTGTTCGGGACATTCGACCATTATCAGTACAGCAACCTCGGCCTGACACTCGTCGGCGAAAGCGTGGCGGCAGCGGCGGACCGATCCTACGAGAATTATGTTCAAACCAATGTGCTGAAGCCGCTGGGCCTGAACGACACGCGCACGAACATGCCGATGAACCTGTACGGGTCGCGGCTCGCTGTCGGGCATGGCTTTATCAGGCGTGACGGCACCCGCGAGCGGCTGAAACCATTTGATACCCGCGGGGTCACACCGGCTGCGGGGCTGACATCGACTGTGGAGGATCTCGGTCGCTTTGCCAGCTGGCAATTTCGGGTGCTGCGAACCGGCAAAGCCGAGGTTCTGAAGCCAGGCACCCTGCGCGACATGCACCGCGTCCAGTACATGGACCCCGACTGGCAATTGACGCGCGGCCTCGGCTTCGGGGTCTATCGCCGCGGCACCACCACCTACGTCGGCCACAGCGGCGAGTGCCCGGGCTATTACACCCGTTTCATGATGCACCTGCCGACCGAAACCGCGGTGATCACGATGATGAACGCCGCCGAGCCGAGCGCGCCTTATGTGGACGGCATTTTCGACATCCTCGATCGCCGCAAAGACTATAGTTTCAAGGGCGAGCCGGCGGCGAAGCTGGACCTTGAGCCCTATGCTGGCTTGTATTCGACCCAGCCCTGGGGCGCGGAGCAGCTGTTCCTGCCGTGGGCAGGCGGCCTTGTGAACCTTTCGCTGCCTTCGAACGCGCCCGGCTCTGACCTCACGTTCCTCAAGCCCAAAGCCCCAGACCTGTTCCGGCGCATCCGCCGCGACGGGACCGAGGCGGAGGAAGTACGGTTTGAGCGGAACGCGAGCGGCAAGGTGACCCGGGTGGTCTGGCATGCCAATCCGTCGGTCCGGATGGGTGATCTCTGACTCCAGGGGTAGGGGTCGGGCGCTGCCCAACTGTGGGGCCGTTGCCACCCAGGGGTTTGCTGACGAGGAAGCACGATGATCTCCATCCTTGATGTGTTCCGGATCGGCATCGGCCCCTCCAGTTCCCACACAGTCGGTCCGATGCGGATCGCCCGACGCTTTGCCCTGGGGCTTGCGCGGCAAGGCAGCCTTGACCAGACCGTCCGCGTGGCGATCGAGCTGCAAGGGTCGCTCGCGCTGACAGGCGCGGGCCACAATACGCCGGAAGCTGCCTTGCTCGGCCTGCTGGGGCTGGAGCCTGACACGATCGATCCCGATCAGGTGCCGGGCCTGCTGGCCGGCACGCGCGAGGGCAACCTGCGCGTTCTAGGGCGACATCGGATCGACTTCGACTGGCGGCGCGACCTGGACTTAGCCGGAGCCGTCGCGCCGCTGCTTCACCCCAATGGCATCCGCCTGACCGCCTGGGCCGATGACGGCAGCGTGCTGGCCAGCGAGCAATGGTATTCGACCGGCGGCGGCTTCATCGCCACCGCCGACCAGCTGCAGCGCGCGGCCGAAGACGACTTGGTGCCGACGCGGGTCGCCGTCACTTATCCTTTCCACTCGGCGGCACAGCTGCTCGAGCTGTGCGCGCAGACCGGCATGGGCATTGCCGACATCGTGCTTGCCAACGAGGAGGCCTGGCGTCCCGAAGCCGCAACACGTGCCGGGATCGCCCAGATCATCAGTGCGATGATGGCCTGCATCGACCGCGGGCTGCGCCACGCGGGCGTGCTGCCCGGTGGCCTGCAGGTTCGCCGTCGTGCGCCGGCGCTATGGGAAAAGCTGGTGCACCAAAGATCAGGCAATGAACCAGAAGCGCTGTTCGACTGGCTGAACGTCTATGCCATGGCGGTCAACGAGGAGAATGCCGCCGGCGGTCGCGTGGTTACCGCCCCCACCAACGGCGCAGCCGGGATCATCCCGGCGGTGATCCGCTATTACTGCATGGAGCAGAGTGACAGCGATGCCGCCACGGCGCGCTTCATGCTGACGGCTGGCGGTATTGGCCTGCTCTACAAGCAGCGTGCCTCGATCTCCGGCGCTGAAATGGGGTGCCAGGGGGAAGTCGGCGTCGCCTGTTCCATGGCAGCCGCGGGGCTGGCCGCGGTCTGGGGGGGCAGCCCGCCGCAGGTCTCCGCCGCTGCCGAAATCGGCATGGAGCATAATCTCGGCCTGACGTGCGACCCAGTCGGCGGACTAGTGCAGATTCCGTGTATCGAACGCAACGCCATCGCCACGGTGAAAGCAGTAAACGCCGCACGCTTGGCGCTGCACAGCCATGAGGCTCCGCGCGTGTCGCTTGATCAAGTTATCGAGACCATGCGCCAAACCGGCGTCGACATGAGTTCCAAATACAAGGAGACGAGCCTTGGAGGTCTTGCTGTCAACGTAGTAGCCTGCTGACAGGGCGGCCCAGTTCTTGAAAACACATGCAGAACGGCGGACGGTCCTCAATTACTGTCCGTTTTTTCTAAGCTCGCTGTCGGCGCGCGAGATGTCACTGCACGTGTCTCTCCTACGCTCGATCCGATTAATCGCTGACCGCAAGCGCGATATTGCCACCACCGACGCCCATGTGACGTCTCGTCGCCAGCGCAAGAAAGTAGAAATGCTGTTCGCGGACCTAACGCATCTTGACGATCGACCGCTTGCGCCTGCGAGGTACTAACGGCGCCAAAGACGAGTTCCTCCTCGCCGCCACCGCCCAGAGCCTCCGCAAGATGGCAAAGCTTATCCCGATGCCGGTGCAGATGGTACCTATCTTCGGAGGCAGGCGGGCTTGCCAATCCACCGTCAGCTGAAAACCTCGAGCGGATCGCCGTCCTTGCTCAGCGCCGCAAGGTTATCGAATAAACTGAACAGCGATTTGGGACCCATGACCGCGCTCCATGATCGTTGATCGCCAGTGAATCATCACACCGCGCCAAACGCCACCGGCTTTTGCGGCTGCCCAGATGGCTGCAGTACAGAGATGAGCAGGGCCCTCTAACAGGCTGCTGAAAAAGGGCTTAGCTATCGCGCTGTGAGATGATTCATCGTGGC
>NZ_JROH01000083.1 GCF_000786205.1 Sphingomonas sp. 37zxx
CGCAGCAGCCCAGTGAATAAGAGAGGTTAGCTCAGCGTGACGCGGTTCGTTCGAACTGCGCGGGGCTGATGTAGTCGAGCGCGGAATGTCGCCTGACGGGGTTGTAGAAACCGTCGATATAGCGGGCAATGGCCTGGGCGGCTTGGTCACGGGTATAGAAGACGGTGCGCCAGACGATCTCGGATTTGATCGTCTTGAAGAACGTCTCGACCATGGCATTGAGGCTCCTATATTTGTCAAGCGGGCGTCGGCGTCGTTTCCGGACGGCACAGATGTGCGAAGATCTCCCGGACGATATATCGCTTGAGACAGCGGATGATTTCACGGTTGCTCTTGCCGTCTGTCTTTCGCTTGCTGACATAGGCGAGTGTTGGCTGGTGGTTGCGCATGCGAACGATGGCGACCCGATACAGGGCGGCATTGGCCTGTCGGTTGCCGCCACGATTGAGCCGGAAGCGGTTGGTCTTTCCGCTCGATGCGGGGATAGGGCAGACCCCGCAGAGTTTGGCGAGCGCGGCCTCCGAACGGATCCGGGTTGGGTCGTCGCCGACCAGGATAAGCATTTCCGCCGCCGTCATCGTCGCGATCCCATGGGATGCGATAAGGGCCGGCGCGCGCGCCACGACGAGGTGTTCGAGTGCCTTGTCATGCCCCTGGACCTCGTCATGCAACGCCAGCCAGCGTTGCGCCAACGCGCGCATGGCGGTTTTGGCCGGTGCCGTCGTCGACGTGATTGCACCCGGCCTGAACGCCGCGATATGCCGGATCAGCGCCATCTTGCCGCCGATCTGGTCGAGTGCATCGCGTAGGGATGCGGGAGCGTTGATGATCAGGGTCTTCAACGTCACCAGGGCCTGGGACCGGCTCTTGACCGCAGTGTCGCGTGCGATCTTGAGATGCCGGATCATTTCAACCGACCCTGTCTGTGTCTTTGGCTCGGCGGCCGCCTGTCCGGCCAATACCGACCGTGCCGCGCCTTCGGCATCGATGCTGTCGGTCTTGCCGTGCTGGTAGCGCAGCTGCCGATTGGGCCGCGTCACCTCGACGACCTTGTGACCTTGGGCAAGGAGATGGCGAGATAAGCCAGCGCCGTACGATCCGGTGCCTTCGATACCAAAGGCCGCGATCGTTCCCAAGGCGGATGCCCAGCTTTCGAGCGTCAGATAGCCCTTGGTTGTTGCCGGAGCCGAGATGCACGCCAACCGGCTGCCGTTGGCATCGATCGCCACGGCGACATGGGTGGCCTTGTGCGTATCGACGCCGATAATGATAGTATTGGCTGTCACTTCGGTCCTGTCCTCTCTGAGCGGTGCCCGGGCACCGCTCAGAGAGGACAGGACTGTGAAGGGGCGAACCCGTCAGGCTCCTATGAAGTCACATCTCACCCGTTGCCAGGGCGACCTGATGGCCGACACGTCAACGCAATGACACGCAGTCAATCGTAACATGGGTCAGGCCACCAGGCCGAGGCAACCTATCACAATCGTAGCAATTTCCCTTTCCAGACATGGAGATACGGATGCCGTGGCGGCGTAGTTCGGCTTGGTAGTCGACGGCACAATATTGGCTGCCGCGGTCCGAATGGTGAATGAGCCCTTCGGGCGGACGGCGCATGACGAGGGCCTTGCGCAATGCGGCGAGCGCCAGATCACGGTGCAGCCGGTCGCCGACCGCCCAGCCCAGGGAGTGTCAGGATTTTCGTGTGCGGGCGGGCATGATGGGTAAAAAGGAGTCCCAATATGCCTCGACGCAAAGAACCCGCGATTCCCAACGAGCTTCTCGATCAACTGCTGGCAGGCGGCACCGCCAGTGCTGCATTCGATCAGGGCGGGCTGCTCGACTCCCTGAAGAAGACGCTCACGGAGCGCGCCTTGAATGCGGAGATGGATCACCACCTTGCTGGCGAGGACGGCAGCGGCAACACGCGCAACGGCTACGGCCGGAAGACCGTAATGACCGACACCGGCAAGATGGCGATCGATGTGCCGCGCGACCGACAGTCGAGCTTCGATCCGCAGCTGATCGCCAAGTACCAACGCCGCTTTCCCGGCTTCGACGAGAAGATCGTATCGATGTACGCGCGCGGCATGAGCACCCGCGAGATTACCGGGCATTTGCACGATCTATACGGCATTGATGTGTCGCCCGACCTGATCAGCACGGTAACCGACGCCGTGCTCGATGAGGTCGCGACCTGGCAGCAGCGGCCGCTGGATGCGGTCTATTGGCAAGGCCGGCGCGCTGGCAGCGCAGCTCGCCCGTCTCGATCTCGTCGTCCTCGATGAACTTGGTTATCTGCCGCTCGCCCGCTCCGGCGGGCAGTTGCTGTTCCACCTGATCAGCAAGCTTTACGAGCGCACCTCGGTGATTATCACCACCAACCTGACGTTCGGCGAATGGTCCACCGTGTTCGGCGATCCCAAGATGACCACCGCCCTTCTCGACCGCATCACCCATCATTGCGACATCGTCGAGACCGGCAATGATAGCTGGCGGTTCAAAAACCGAAGCTGATACCCCTCGGGCTGACCGGAAAAGAACGAGCTTGTCGGGCTTGCGCCTCCGGCCGGGCTACGCCCGACCTCCGCCCCAAGCCCGACAAGCTCTTCTCATCCTGATTGTCGCGCAAACTCCACCGCCAACCGCGAGTGATCCCCTTTTGCACGCCGATGTGGTTCCAAAGTGGGTCCCGTTTGAACGCCGATTGACAGCGAAAGTTCCGCTCGCCATTGCGGCCACCCGCCGGCGGATCGCCAGATCCGTCTTTCGGTCGAAAGCTCTTGAACGAAGCAAACGCCTTCAGCATCGTCCCGTCCAGCGAGAAATGCTCGGCGCTCAAAAGCCGCTTCACACGGCGATCCGACAGAAGTGCCGACAGGAACCCTTGCGCGATCTCTTCCGTCAAAACCCGCGTCCGGTTCTTCGAAAACGTCGAGGCGTCCCAGACTGGATCGTCCACGCCAAGCCCCACGAACCAGCGAAACAGAAGATCAAAATTGAGCCGCTCCATCAGTTGCCGCTCCGAGCGGATCGAATAGAAAAGCTGCAACAGGATCGCCCGAAGCAATCGCTCCGGCGCGATCGATGGGCGGCCACCGTCCTTGTAAAGTGCGGCAAACCGATCATCGAGCGCAACCAACGCAGGGTTCACCAGATCCCGCATCGCTCGAAGCGGATGTCCCTTCGGCACGCGCGCCTCAAGATCGACGTAGGAAAAAAGTTGGGACGACCGATCATCTGCGCCGCGCATCGCATCAATCCATTGCCAATCACGATATCAGGATCGAATCAGGATTTGCCCCAAAACACCAGCGGGTTTTTCAGCAGCCTGCTAACGCGGGCGGTTCATTGGAGCGCGCCCGCGATTGGAGTTCGCAGGGACAAAGCGATCATGATCCGGGTGCAGCAAATCGCGCAGTCGAGCGCATGGCCCGCACCCTCGGTGCAGTCCATGCAAGCGCTTCGCGGTCTATCCCTTTCGATCAGGCCGATCAGTTCACGCTCGTCGCGCGACACATCGGTGCCTGCGCCGACGACCATCGCCCGGCCAAGCGCAACCTGGTATAGCGTCATAAGGCTGTCGATGACCGGCGCAAGCATGCCGCAACCATGTTCTCCTAACATGGCATGCAGGCGCGGCTGGACGGGCACTCCGCAATCGCGCGCACCGCGCCAGCAGCGCGCGCTCACCGTCAAAAGCTGAGCCGTACCAGGCAGCACTGCGGTGTGATCGATGACCCGGTGCATCGTCATGATGCGCTCCCGGCGAGCAGCCCTGGCCGGCGCAAAGCCGCGAGCATCAACGGCACAACTGCCGATAGCATGGTCGGCAGCGCCGGCAGGCGCGTGATCATGGATCGGCCCCGATTTCCGGTCACGACATCATTCTCCTTCGGTTGCGCTACCCGCAAGCTTCAGAAAAGCGCATATCAAAATTGATAATGCATCGCAATATATGTCAATCGGCTAGGAATGGCTCAAGGCTGCCAACGGTAGACAACGCCCCCCCCCGGCCCGAACTTACCCTCACCAACATATCGCGATTTATCGTTCGCCACGGAATGCCTGCATCGCATCGAGCGTTTCCTGGCTCAGATGATGTTCCAGCCCTTCGGCGTCCATCTCCGCCACCTCGCTCGACACGCCCAGTCGCAGCAGGAAGCCAAGCACGATTTCGTGCCGCGCCTTTGATCGCGCCGCCAATGCACTGCCCTGATTGGTGAGGAAGATCGAGCGATAGGGGCGCATTTCGACCAGGCCGTCGCGCTTGAGCCGGGTGAGCGTGTTCGCCACCGTCGCCGGCGTGACGCCCAGCCGTTCGGCGAGATCGGTGGCGCGCGCTTCGCCGGTTTCGGCGATCAGATCGGCGATCAGCTCGACATAATCCTCCTGCGTTTCGGTGCGATGCGCCGAGCGCAGGCGTGCGAAGCGGCGCGCGTGTTCTTGAGGCTCGGGCAAGGTCACGGCGGGCAGCTCCTATACGAAGCCGTTTCCATCGCACAGCAACGCCGATGGTCCAAATATTAGCCCTAGCTAATTTTGAACGCGAATACATATTAGGCGGGACCGGAGAGGCCCTGCATGACCGATGACGCCATCAAACCCGATGCGAGCGCCGCCAAGCCGCGCGGCTGGCGGACGCAATCGGGCGACAGCCTGCCCGAAGTGTTCCGCAGCATTCCGATCCCGCGCGACGCGCGTTTCTGGACCAAGATGGGGGCCTTCTCCGGCCCCGGCTATCTGGTCGCGGTCGGCTATATGGACCCAGGCAACTGGGCGACCGGCCTCGCGGGGGGATCGCAGTTCGGCTATACCCTGTTGTCGGTCGTGCTGCTGTCGAACGTGATGGCGATCCTGTTGCAGGCGCTGGCCGCAAAGCTTGGCATCGTCACCGGACGCGACTTGGCGCAGGCCTGCCGCGACCATTATAGCCGCCCCGTCGGCTTCATCCTGTGGGTGGCGTGCGAGCTGGCGATCATCGCGTGTGATCTGGCCGAGGTGATCGGCACCGCGATCGCGCTGCAATTGCTGTTCGGCATCCCGCTGGTCTGGGGCGTCGTCATCACCGCGTTCGACGTGCTGCTGATCCTGCTGCTGCAGCAACGCGGCTTCCGCAAGCTTGAGGCGTTCGTGATCGCGCTGCTGATCGTGATCGGCGGCTGCTTCGCGGTCGAGCTGGCGCTGGCGCAGCCCGCGATCGGCGACGTGCTGCGCGGCTATATCCCGACCGCGCAGGTCGTGACCAACCCGGCGATGCTGTACGTCGCGATCGGCATCCTGGGCGCGACGGTGATGCCGCATAACCTGTACCTCCATTCCTCGATCGTCCAGACGCGCGCGTTCGAGCAGGACGAACGCGGCAAGCGCGAGGCGATCAAATACGCCACGCTCGACAGCACGATCGCGCTGATGCTGGCGCTGCTGATCAATTCGGCGATCCTGATCCTGGCCGCCGCGACCTTCCATACCGCCGGGCGCACCGACGTCGCCGAGATCGGCGATGCGTATCAGTTGCTCGCACCGATGCTGGGGGTGGGCGTCGCCAGCACGCTCTTCGCGGTCGCGCTGCTGGCGTCGGGGCAGAATTCGACGATCACCGCGACGCTGGCGGGACAGATCGTGATGGAGGGCTTCCTGCGAATCCGCCTGCCCGCGTGGCAGCGGCGGCTGATCACCCGGCTGCTGGCGATCATCCCCGCGGTGACCGTCGCGGCGCTGTATGGCGACAGCGGCACCGCGCAATTGCTGGTGTTCAGCCAGGTGGTGCTGTCGATGCAATTGCCCTTCGCGGTGATCCCGCTGGTCGCCTTCACCAGCGATCGCGCCAAGATGGGGGGCTTCGCCAACCGGCCCGCACTCAAATGGGCGGCGTGGATCGTCGCAGCGGTGATCGTGACGCTCAACGTGAAGCTGCTGATCGATTTCGCGGCGATGCTCTGACGCATAAACGCTTTCGCCTGTTAGCGTTACCGCGCTATGCCTCTTCCCATAATCGCCATTGGGCGAAGGGCGGAGGGGACGAATATGCGGGTTCATCGGGCATTCGCGGCGCTGCTGGCGCTTGGCACACCGGCGCTGGCGCAAGATTCGAAGGAAGCCGCGCGCGCGATCGCGGGCGAGCCCGTCGCCGCGCCGCAGCGGCTGACGCTCACCGACCTGCCCGAGCCGACGGGCAAGCCGATCGCCCTGTTCGACGGGCGCAGCCTCGACGGGTGGACGGCGTGGCTGGGCTATGCCGATCCTTCGATCACCTATCAGGCGGAGCCCGGCGCGACGCCGATCGGCACCTCCCGCGACACCAAGGGCGATTTCGCGGTGCGCGCGATCGACGGCGCGCCGGCGATCTGGGTGAAGGGCGAGACCTGGGGCAGCCTGGTCCACCGCGCCGACCTGCGCGACTATCACCTGCGGCTGGAGTTCAAATGGGGGGCCAAGACTTTCGCGCCGCGCGAGACGCTGCCGCGCAACAACGGCCTGCTCTATCACACGCACGGCGCGCCCGGCGAAGTGTTCGGCACCTGGCGGCCATCGTCGGAGTTCGAGATCATGACCGGATCGACCGGGATGATCGTCGCGGTGGGCGGCAAGCTGCGCGGGCGCACCAATGTGCGCTTCGACCCGACGCTGATCGCGCCGCATCTGCGCTACCGCGCGGGCGGCCCCGAGATCGACATCGTCAACGGCACCCCGACCTGGAATGTCGAGGCGGCGACCGATGCCGAGCGCCCGGCGGGCGAGTGGAACACGCTGGACCTGTACGTGGTGGGCGACCGCGCGGTGCATGTCGTCAACGGCGTGCCGGTGGCGCAGGTCCGCGACCTGGCGACGATCGCGCCCGACGGCACCCGCGTGCCGCTGACGCATGGGCAGATCCAGTTGCAGTCCGAAGGCGCCGAGACGTGGTTCCGGGGGATCACGGTGGAACCGATCGAGGCGCTGCCGCGGGTTGTGGTGGGGGAGTGACTTGGGGGGAACACGAAGCGATGATCTCCAACGGTTCGATAAATAATCTAAATGTAAGCGCCGCCGAACCCTGCCTTGCGGATTATAAGTTAGCTACTAATCTACCGCCAGTGGGAGGACTTGATGGACTATACCGCAAGCGATTTGAAGAAGTTTGGCCAAGCTGCACATTCTTTGAAACTGTATCGAAGAGCCGATCTGCGTGACGACGTTACAGATAAATCCCTTATTGGAAAATTGTACGTTGACCCTTTGCAGAACGACGCTGTGTTGGACACAATGCTCCGCGAAAGCACCACCTTTTTAATCGGGCGGAAAGGGACCGGTAAGTCGACGATTTTCCAGCGAGCACAGCACGAACTTCGTTCTCGGCAAAATGTCATATCGGCCTACGTAGACATTAACAGGCTGCTGAAAAATCCCACGGTT
>NZ_JROH01000007.1 GCF_000786205.1 Sphingomonas sp. 37zxx
AAGACTTGGTTCGCGTTCTTAACGCGGACCTAGTCGTAGCTGGGTGAGGGTGCCGCGGTCGCCCTTGCGACCGCGCGGCCCCACAGGGCCGCACCACCCTCATCCAACCTCCGCTAGGCCGCTTCGCGACCAAGCTTCGGTATCCTTCTCCCGCCAGCGGGAGAAGGTTTGTTGACGCCCTCATCACCCTTCCCCATTGCTCCCCAATGCGCTTCTTCTCCGACAACGCCGCCCCCGTTTGCCAGCCCGTGCTCGATGCGATGCTGGCGGCCAACACGCTCGATACCGCCTATGATGGCGACCGCTGGAGCAAACGGCTCGACGGCGCGATGTCCGATTTGTTCGAGACGCAGGTCGCCTGCCTGTGGGTACCCACCGGCACCGCCGCCAACGCGCTCGCGCTCGCGGCGATGGTGCCACCGCACGGCGCGACGATCTGCCATGCCGAGGCGCATATCCAGGTCGACGAATGCGGCGCGCCCGAATTCTTCACCCACGGCGCCAAATTGCTGCTGGTCGAGGGTGACGGGGCCAAGCTGACCCCCACGGCGCTTGCCGAAACGCTGGGCAACATCCGCGACGATGTTCATCAGGTCCAGCCGCACGCGGTGTCGATCACCAACGCCACCGAATATGGCCGCGTCTATACCCCCGCCGAAGTCGCCGCGATCGCCGAGGTGATCCGCCCGCGCGGGCTGGGCCTGCACATGGACGGCGCGCGCTTTGCCAATGCGGTCGCGCATCTGGGCTGTTCGCCCGCCGAGGTCACCTGGCGCGCGGGCGTCGATGCGCTGAGCTTCGGCTTCGTCAAAAATGGCGGCATGGGGGCGGAGGCATTGATATTCTTCAACCCCGATCTTGCCGCCGCCACCCGCTATCGCCGCAAACGCGCAGGCCATTTGCTGTCGAAGGGGCGGTTCCTGGCGGCGCAGATCCTGGCGATGCTCGAGGGCGATGTGTGGCTGGACAATGCCCGCGCCGCCAATGCCGGGGCGCAATTGCTGGCGCAGGCGGCGGGCGAGCGGCTGGTCCAGCCGGTCGAGGCGAATGAGGTGTTCCTGCGCCTCACCGCCGACGAAGCCGCCGGGCTTCGCGCGCAGGGCTTCGATTTCTATGATTGGGGGACCGGACAAGCACGGCTGGTCACCGCCTGGGACCAGGGGGCCGACATCGTTGCCCCGCTCGCGCAAGCGATCGCCGCGCTTTGAACGGACCCAAGCCGCAATCGACCCGGCTGACGGTCCTGATCCCGTTCGCGCTGGTCACCTTGATCTGGGGATCGACCTGGATCGTCATTCGCGGCCAATTGGGCGAGGTGCCGCCAAGCTGGTCGGTCGCCTATCGCTTCCTGATCGCGGGCGTCGTGATCCTGGGCTGGGCGGCGTTCCGGCGCGAGAAATTGTCGCTCGACGCGCGCGGCTGGCGCTTTGCCGCCATGCTCGGGGTCATGCAGTTCGTGCTGAACTTCAACTTCGTCTATCGCGCTGAACAGCACATCACCTCGGGGCTGGTCGCGGTGGTGTTCGCGCTGCTGCTGGTGCCCAATGCGATCCTGGGACGCATCTTCCTGGGGCAGATGCTCGGGCGGCAATTGCTGATCGGATCGGCGGTGGCGATCGGCGGCATCGCGATGTTGTTCACCCACGAAGCGCGGGTCGATCCCAATAATGGCAGCGAGGTGATGATCGGCATCGTCATCACTTTGTGCGGCGTCCTTTCGGCCTCGGTCGCCAACATCATGCAGGGAACGCGCACCGCCAAGGCCTATCCGATGGCGACGATGCTTGGCCACGCAATGCTGATCGGCGCGGCGATCGACGCAAGCTTCGCCTGGATCACCACCGGCCCGCCGGTGTTCGACTGGTCGGCCAGCTACATCGCCGGCGTGCTGTATCTGGGTATCGTCGCCTCCGCCGTCGCGTTCACGCTCTATTTCGGCGTGCTTCGGATCATCGGCCCCGCCAAGGCGGCCTATTCGGGAGTGATCGTGCCGGTGATCGCGATGGCGCTGTCGACCGCGTTCGAGGGCTATCGCTGGTCGTGGCTGGCGGCGAGCGGCGCGGCGCTGGCGCTGACCGGGCTGGTGATCGCGCTCAAGGCGCGCAGGCCGAACCGGTAATCGGGATAGGCCAGCCGCCAGCCGAGCACGCGCTTGGCCTTGCCATTGGCGACGCGGCGGTTCTCGGCATAGAAGCTGCGCCCCATCGCCGACAGGCTTTCGAGCGGTACAAAACCCGGCGGCGGCAGGTGCAGCAGCCGCGCGGCATGTTCGATCACTTCGTTCTGGCTGCACGGATAATCGTCCGACAGGTTGTACGCGCCGGCGGGGGCATCGAAGCCAAGGGTCACCCCGCTGACGATGTCGTCGACATGGACCCGGCTGAACACCTGACCGGGCAAATCGACGCGATGCGCCTCGCCCGATGCAACGCGGGTCAGCGGCGAGCGACCCGGCCCGTAAATGCCCGGCAAGCGAAACACGCGCGCGCCATGCGCCAGCCAATCGGCATCGGCCTGGTTGCGCGCGGGGCGGCGGCCAGTGCCGGCGGCGGTGGTTTCATCGACCCAGGCACCGGCTGCATCGCCATACACGCCGGTCGAGGAAAGATAGGCAAGCGTGGCGCGGCTGTTCGCCAGCGCCGCGCCGTAAGTGGTGAGCACAGGGTCGACACCCTCGGCGGGCGGCACCGACGACAGGATATGCGTCGCATTGGCGATCTCGAATCCCACCCGCTCGGTATCGGCAAAGCCAAGCGTGCCTTCACGCCCATCGCGCGTGGTACCCGCGACGCGCGCACCCTTGGCTTCGAGATGCGCCCGCAGCCGCGCGGCGGTGTAGCCCTGCCCAAAGATCAGCAGGCGCATATCTTACTCCCCTCCCTGGAAGGGAGGGGTTGGGGGTGGGTCGGCCCGTTGGCGAGGGCTTCGTTCAACAACGAACCTACCCACCCCCGGCCCCTCCCTTCCAGGGAGGGGAGAAGCAGGACGTGACCCCTCTTCATCGCGGGTTCCCATACAGCGTCCCAAAGAAATCGCCCTGGTTCCACACCGGCCTTGGCCCATCGGCCAGCGCGCGGGTCAGGGCGTAGTTCAGCCGCACGAACCGCCGCGCCGCATCCCAGTCGAAGGGCAGTTTCATATCGTCCGAAGGCTGGTGGTAATGCCGCTCGATGAACGCAGCGGTCGCCGCCGCGCCCGGCCCCTTCGGCCCGGCGTCGATCGACACCGAGGGCACCCCCTGTTTGACGAAGCTGTAATGATCGGTCCGCACGAAATATGCTTCGTCGGGCGTCGGATCGGGCGTCAGCATCAGCCCCTGCGCCTTGGCCACGGCGCCAAGCACCGGGCCGATGCTCGACCGGTCAGCGCCATAAGCGACGATATCCTCGAACTTGTACGTCATGATCGGCATGTCGAGGTTGACGTTGGCGACCATGCTGCCGCGCGGCACCGTGGGATAGCGCGCGAAATAATCCGATCCGATCAGCCCGGCTTCCTCCGCCGTCACCGCGACGAACAGGATGCTGCGCTTAGGGGAAGTGCCCGAAGCGCGGAAGGATTTGGCGACTTCGAGCAGCGCCGCGATGCCCATCGCATTGTCCATCGCGCCATTGTTGATCGCATCGCCATTCACCGGATCGGTGACGCCGATATGATCGAGATGCGCGGTCAGCACGACATATTCGTCCTTGAGCAGCGGATCGCTTCCCGCAAGCTTGCCGACCAGATTGGCGCTGAGGGTCTGCTGCAATTCGCTGGTCTGGCGAAAGGCGATGGTGCCGGTCAGCGGGCCGGTGGGCAGCGGTCGCTTGGCCTCATCGGCGGCGCGCACCTTTGCCCAACTAAGCTTCGATCCGGCGAACAACATCGCCGCGCCGCGCCCGCTGATCGCCGCAAGTTGCGGTGCCGCCTCGGCCTTTGCCGCGCCTTGGGGCGGCGTCCACGACATGGACGGCCCCGACCAGCTTTCGACGATCGCGGCAAAGTCGTAGCTCGCCCGCGTCGATCGCGATTCGATGAAGACGATCCCCGCCGCGCCGCGCTTGCCCGCCAGTTCCGCCTTCACGTCGCGATTGCCGTAATGCGCCGCGACTTCGCTGTTCATCCCCGGCGGGCCGCCATACATCACCGCGACGATCTTGCCGCGCACGTCGAGCCCGCGATAATCGTCGATGCCGCGGGTCGGATCGACCACGCCATAGCCCGCGAACACCATCTCGCCGCTGACGGCGCGCTCGGCCTGGGTAAGGCTCGCGCGCCCGACGAAATCGGTGCCCAGCGCCAGCACCGTCTCGCGCCCGCCGCGCGTCAGCGTTGCGCTGGCGGTTAGCGGCCGCGACGCCACCAGAGGCACCTGCTGTCGCCAGCCGCCACGCTCGCCCGCGGGCGACAGCCCCGCCGCCTCCATCTGTGCGATCACATAATCGGCGGCGATGTCATATTCGGGGCTGCCGGCCTGCCGTCCTTTAAGCGAATCAGCGGCGAGGAAAGCGACATGCGCCTTCATCGCCGCCTGATCGGCGGGCAGCGTTTGCGCGGGCGCGGTGCCGGCGAGCGCGACCGCCGCCAGGACGGCGAAGCTGGTGCGGATCACTTCGCCCCATATCCTTCGTACAGGGTGCCAAAGAAATCGCCCCGATTCCATTTGGGCCGCTCGGGCGCGTCGGCGATTTCACGCGCGATCAGATAATTCGCCTCGATAAAGCGCGTGCCCGATTCCCAATCGATCGCGGGCACCTGCCCCATCGAATCCGATGGCTGATGGTAATGCTTGGCAAAGAATTCATCGACCGCCGCCTTGCCCGGCCCCTTGGTGCCCGGCCACAGGAAGACCGCAGGGATGCCCTGCTGGACGAAGCGATAATGGTCGCTGCGCGTGAACAGCCCCTGATCGGGCATCGGATCGGGCGAGAAGGTGACGCCAAGCTTGGCAGCGGCTGCCTTCACATAGCCGCCCAACGTCGATCGCTCGGCACCAAAGGCGATCACGTCCTCGAACTTATAAGTGATGATCGGCATGTCGAGATTGACGTTGGCGACCATCCGATCCTTGGCGATCGAGGGATTGCGCGCGAAATAATCCGATCCCACCAGCCCCTTTTCCTCGGCGGTCACCGCCAGGAACAAAACGCTGCGTTTGGGCGGCGTGCCCGATGCCTTGAAGCGCTTGGCCTCCTCGATCATCGCCGCGATGCCGACGGCATTGTCCATCGCGCCGTTATAGATCGCATCGCCATTTTTGGGCGTGCCGACGCCGACATGGTCGAGATGCGCGGTCAGCACGACGACTTCGCTCTTGACCGCAGGATCGCTGCCTTCGAGCATCCCGGCGACATTATAGCTGGTGACCGGGGTGATCGTCGTCGCCAGCTCGATCGCCAGCCGACCGGGCAATTCGACCGGCTTGAACCGTGCCGCCGGAGTCTCGGCGGTCTTGACCACGCTTGCCCAGCTCGTGTGCGCGCCGGCGAACAGCTTGGCCGCCCCGGTCATGCTCACCGCCCCCAATGCCGGCACGTTCGCGGCGGCAAAGAAACCGCTGCCGTCGGGCCGCGCCCAGGTCATGCGCGCACTGTCATAGCTTTCGGCCAGCCGCGAGAAGGGCCGCACCTTGGCGCTGGTAGGTGATTCAAGCGTCAGGTAGCCGACCGCGCCCATCGCCTGCGCCGCCACCGCCTTGTTGGTGGCATTGCCGAAATGCGCGCGTTCTTCGCCGGGAAAGCTGGCGGGCGCGCCCGAGAAAAAGGCGACGATCTTGCCCTTCACATCGACACCGGCATAATCGTTGCGCTTGAACTGCGGCGCGTTGATGCCGTAACCGACGAACACGACCGGCGCATCGACGACGGTCTTGGCGCGCGAAGGATCGGGCGCGGGCAGATATTCCTCGCCGAACACCAACGCCGCCGCGCTGCCGCCGCGCGGGGTGTAGCGGAAACTGCCCTTGTCCGCCGCCTTGTAGCTGACCAGCGGTACCGTCTGCAGATAGCCACCCTCGTCGCCCGCAGGCTTCAGCCCCGCCGAATAGAATTGCGACGCGACATATTGCGCGGCGACATTGTAGCTCTCAGTCCCCGCCTCGCGGCCCTGCATCGCGTCGGACGACAGGAACATCACATGCGCCTTCATCGCCGCCTGATCGGCGGGCAGCGGTGCATTCACCCGTGCATTGATCGTCGCGACGCTCTCGGCGGGCGACGCCGCGGGGGCCGGCGCAGGTGCAGGCGCGGTTTGGGCAAAAGCAATCGAACTCAGGGGCAGGGCAAGCAGCAGCGCGGCAGTTCGAAGCATCGGCATCCTCATGGTATCAATCGGTACGACAGTGCAGGCGTAGCAGTCTGCCCGCCAAGCGCCAATATTCGCCGTGAAGCTTTTGCGCCGGGTGATTTTCACTATGGCGTTGCCGCCCGCTCGATTAGGTCATCATCATGCAAGACATATATGCCTCGCCCGCCCTGCCCCGCATTACCCGCCGCGCCAATTATGCCGCGCCCGACTGGCTGGTGCCCGACATCGCATTGGTGTTCGATCTCGATCCGGTGCGGACACAGGTGCGCGCGACGCTGACCGTCACCCGAAGCGGCGCGCATGACCGCCCGCTGCGGCTCGACGGCGACATGATCGAGCCGGTTGCCGTGCGGATCGACGGGGTCGAGGCGCAGGGCTGGACGCTGGCCGACGGCACCCTCGAAATCCCGCTGACCGGCGACAGCCACGTCATCGAAACGCAAGTGCTGCTCTCGCCCGAGCGCAACACCCAGTTGATGGGGCTCTATGCCTCGGGCGGGTTGCTTTGCACCCAGTGCGAGGCCGAAGGGTTTCGCCGCATCACCTTCTTCCCCGATCGCCCCGACGTGCTCAGCCGCTACAAGGTGCGGCTGATCGCCGACAAGGCGCGCTTTCCGGTGCTGCTCGCCAATGGCGATCCGGTGGGCAGCGGCGATCTGGAGGATGGCCGGCATTATGCCGATTGGGACGACCCCTTCCTCAAGCCCTGTTATCTGTTCGCGCTGGTCGCGGGCGATCTGGTCGCCAATCGCACAACCTTCGTCACGCGATCGGGGCGCGAGGTGGCGCTGGCGATCTGGGTGCGCGCGCCCGATCTGGCCAAGACCGATCATGCGCTCCATGCGCTCAGCACCTCGATGCGCTGGGACGAGGATGTCTATGGCCGCGAATATGACCTCGACGTCTTCAACATTGTCGCGGTCGATGATTTCAACTTCGGCGCGATGGAAAATAAGGGGCTGAACATCTTCAACAGCCGCTACATCCTCGCCGATCCCGACACCGCGACCGATTACGACTATGACGCGGTAGCCGCCGTCGTCGCGCACGAATATTTCCACAATTGGTCGGGCAATCGCGTGACCTGCCGCGACTGGTTTCAGCTTTCGCTCAAGGAAGGCTTCACCGTCTATCGCGACCAGCAGTTCAGCGCCGACCAGGGTTCGGCGGCGGTCAAGCGGATCGAGGATGTCCGCACGCTGCGCGCGGCACAATTCCCCGAGGATTCGGGGCCGCTGGCGCATCCGGTGCGCCCCGACGAATATCAGGAAATCTCGAACTTCTACACCGCGACGATCTACAACAAGGGGGCCGAAGTCATCCGCATGATCGCGACGATGCTCGGCCGGAACCGCTTCCGCGCCGGTTCGGACCTGTATTTCGACCGGCATGACGGCACCGCCGCCACCGTCGAGGATTTCGCCAAGGCGATGGAGGATGCAGGCGAGATCGACCTGGCGCAATTCCGGCTGTGGTATTCGCAGGCCGGCACCCCGCGCGTCACCGCCGAGCTGACCCACCATGCCGGCGAAGGTCGCGCGGTGCTGCGGTTGCGCCAGCACGTCCCCGCCACGCCCGGCCAACCGCTGAAAAAGCCGATGGTGCTGCCGCTTCGGATCAAGCTGTTCGGTGCCGACACCGGCCATGCACTGGGCGAGGAACGCCTGTTCCTGCTGCACGACGCCGCCGCCGAAATCGCGTTCGACACCGTGACCGAAACCCCGGTGCTATCGATCAATCGCGGCTTTTCCGCGCCGGTGATCGTCGAGACCAACCGCACCGCCGCCGACCTCGCCTTCCTCAGCGCGCATGACGACGATCCGTTCGCACGCTACGAAGCGATGCAGCAGCTGATGCTCGACACGCTGGTGACCGCGGTGACGCACCGATCGGCCGATCATCGCGCGGTGATCGACGCGGTTCGCAATACGCTGACCGATCCCAGCCTCGACGCCGCCTTCATCGCCGAAGCCGTGCTGCTGCCCTCGGACAGCTTCATCGGCGACCAGTTGGCGATCGTCGATCCCGATGCGGTGTCGGCGGCGCGCGAGGCGCTTCGCCGCGACCTTGGCCGCGCGCTCGAAGCCGATTGGCGCGAAGCCTATGAACGCGCGCGCACCAATCGCTTCGAATATTCCCCCGCTGCCAAGGGCGCGCGCCGGCTGCGGACGGTGTCGCTCGGCTATATCGCCGCCAGCGGGGCCGCCGACGCTGCCGAACTGGCGTTCCTGCAATTCGAAAATGCCGACAACATGACCGATCGGCAGGGCGCGCTCACCACGCTGGTAAACTCGCATTCGGACAGCCGGGTCGCCGCGCTCGACATCTTCTACAATCGCTATTCGGACAATCCGCTGGTGCTCGACAAATGGTTCTCGACCCAGGCGCTGTCGTCGCGCGACGACACCCTCGCCAATGTCGAGGAACTGTCGCGCCACCGCGATTTCACCCTGGCCAACCCCAACCGCGCCCGCGCGCTGGTGGGGGCGTTCAGCGTCAACCAGCGCGCCTTCCACGCCGCCGACGGGCGCGGCTATCGCTTCGTCGCCGACCAGTTGATCGCGCTCGACAAGCTGAACCCGCAGACCGCCGCAAAGCTGGTCCCGCCGCTCGGCCGCTGGAAGCGCTTCGACGAAGCCCGCGCGGCGCTGATGCGCGGCGAACTGCAACGCATCCTGGCAACACCCGGCCTGAGCAAGGACATGGTCGAGCAAGTCGCCAAGAGCTTGGACTAGATCGGGATGACTTCCCGCTGATCCATCAATCGTCTCTTTCGTCATTCCCGCGCAGGCGGGAATCCATATTCCGGTGCAAGGGTTATGGATTCCCGCCTTCGCGGGAATGACGAAGGAATTACGTCAGCATCAGCTAGTCACACCCTCACCCCATCACATTGCGCCCACGCCGCACCGTCGCTGTATGCCCAACGCTCGCCGCCGGCGAACGCTGGCGCACGCCATCGACGAAGATCCATTCATTGGTCGCGCTATCGGGCGTCAGGCTCAGCGCCATATAGCCGCGCCGCGAGGTGTCGCACCATTTCAGCTCGGGGTTCGTCGCCACCAGCGCCGCCGCGACACGCTTGGGGTCGATGCCGATCGCACTTTCATAGCCGGGCGAGGTCACCCCCTGCCCCGCAAACTCGACTGCGGCTGGCTTGCCGTCCTGCGCCAGGTCATAGGCCCAGGCATTATGGCTGTCGCCGGCGATCACGATCGTGCTGCCGCCGTGGCGCTGCGCCGATTTCAGGAAGCGTGCGCGCGCGGCGGGATAGCCGCCCCAATTGTCGAGATTGCTCGGCAGCCCCAGCTTGCTCGCTGCCACCCCGCCCTGGACATAGGCTTTGGTGCGCGCCGGCGCATCGGCCTTGATCCAGCCGAGCGCATCCTCGGGCGCGCGCGTCTGGCCCATGATCGTGCCGAAGCCGACGACCTGCCAGCGCACCTGATCGCGCACCGATTGCGCCATCGCCGAATCGAGCCATGCCTCCTGCGTCGATCCCATCATCGTCACCGCCGGATCCTGCCACGCGCCATCGCGGAACGCGGTGAGCGCCGCGATCGGATCGCCGCCGGTCATGAACAACGGCGCGAGTTCAGGCGGCTTGCTGCGTGCGAACAGCCGGGTTTCGGTGCGGAACAGCGTCGCCAGATTGCCCACCGCATAGCTGCCCCAGGGTTCGTCGCTGACGGGCAGCCATTCGCGATATGCCTGTACCGCCGCCGCGCGCCGTATTGCCCAATCGCCCTCGTCGGCCTGATGGTTCTGCGCGCCGCCTTCCCACGAATCATTGGCCGATTCATGGTCGTCCCACTGCACCACCATCGCGTGGTTCTGGTGCAGCGCCTGCAGATCAGGATCGGCGCGATAGCTGGCATAGCGCAGGCGATAATCGGCAAGCGCGACGATTTCGTGCATCGGCTGCGGGATACGGTTGCCCACCAATTGCCCCGCCGCCGGATAATTGTCGGGCGCATACTCGTAAAAATAATCGCCGAGATGGATCGTCAGGTCGATGTCATCGCGCGGCGCGGCATGGGCATAGGCGTTGAAATAGCCGAACCCCAGGTTCGAGCATGAGAAGATCGCCGCTTTGAACGCGGGCGTATCGCCCATCGGCAGCGTCTTGGCGCGTCCTACGGGCGAAAAGCTGCCATCGGGCGCGATATAGCGATAATGATAGCGGGTGAAGGGCTTGAGGCCGGTGACGGTGATCTTGGCGGTATGATCGCGCCACGGCCCGGTCACCATTTCGCCACCGGCGACGACGCGCGCGAAATCGGCGCTTTCGGCAACTTCAACGCGAAGCTTGGCCGCGCCGCCATCGGCGGGGACATAGCGTGTCCAGAACAACATGCCATCGGCCGCAGGCTCGCCCGACGCCACCGCATGCGTGAAGCCGCGCGCGCCCAGCACATTGGCCACCTGTGCGAAACCCGGCAGCGCGAACGCCCCAAGGCCCAGCGTGCCGGTGAGCATGAAGGATCGGCGGTCGATGCGGATGGTCATAATCGGTTCCCCCTTGGAAACCTTGTCCATGCGCGCCGGATATGGCGGCACGGTTACTCGGATGTGGCGCAACGGTTACAGTGTGCGGGCGGCCCGGCCTCGATCGATCGCAAAGCCTCTCGACTTGGGCCGATACGAACGGGCAAGGGGGCGCATGGCCCGCTTGTCGTCCCATTGGGTGCTGATCCTCGTCGCGGTGGCATTCGCCCTGCTCGCGATGCTGCGCCCGGTCGATCACGACGAAAGCCAATATGTCGCCGCGACCATGCTGGCGTGGGGCGGACCGCCTTATCGCGACTTCGCCTATTTGCAGACCCCGCTGCAACCGCTGCTGCTGGCCCCCATCGCGGCGGCATTTGGCAGCTTCGCGTGGCCGGGGCTTCGCCTCGTCAATGCGGCGCTGAGCGCGGCGGCAGTCGCGTTCGTCTTTGCCGCCGCGCGCCGGGCGGGCGCGGGCGAGCGCACCGCGCTGGCGGCGGCGCTGGCGATGGCGGCGTGCGACATCCTGTTGTTCGGCGCGGCGATGGCGCGCAACGATGCGCTGCCGACGGCGCTGCTGGCGGCGGCATTGTGGCTGGCGGCGGGGGGCACCAGCCGGCGATCAGCCTTCGCGATCGGCCTGTGCCTGTCCGCCGCCACCGCCGCCAAGATCAGCTTCGCGCTGCCCGCGCTCGCCTATGGCATCTGGACGTTGCTCGATCGCCGCCGATTGCCGCTTTGGGTGGCGATCGGCGCGGTGCCCGCGACGTTGCTGGTCGCGTTCACCTATGTCGCCGCTCCCGCCGATTTCATGTTCGGGGTGTTCGACTTTCCCGCGCGCGCGCCCGCCGAATATTATGCCGCACGCCCGTGGAAGCTTAGCTGGCCCGCCAAGGCGATCGACACGCTGAAGTTTCTCGCGCTCGGCCCCGCGCTGGTCGCTTTGGTCATAGTGGTGCGCGACCGGGGGCGTACCACCACGCGCTGGCTCGACCTGCTGATCGTCGCCGGGCTGGTCGCGGCATTGCTGCCCTTCCCCACCTGGCGGCAATATCTCGCGCCGATGCTGCCGCCGCTGTTCGTCCGATTGGCACTGGCGTGGCAGCACGCCCCGCCGGCGCGCGCCACCCGCATCGCGATGGCGGTCTTTGTCGGCACCGGGCTTGCCCCGAGCGTCGAGGCGCTGGCCGCGAACCGCCCGGCGATGCTGGCGGCGATGCGCGAAGGCGCGGCAATCGGCGCGGCGCTGAATAGCGCGGGCGTCACCGGCCCGGTGGCGACGCTATCGCCGCAATTCCTGCCCGCTGCTCGCGCGGTACCCGATCCGCGCTTCGCCGCCGGCCCCTTCGCCTGGCGCACCCGCGCCCTGCTCGCCGCCCCGGACCAGCCCGCCCGCCACATCATCACCCCTGCGACCCTCGGATCGCAATTCGCCGCGCAGCCGCCCCAGGCCATCCTGCTGGGCGGCGAAGCGGCATGGAGCAGCGGCGACGTCGCGCTCGATCGACCGCTCGAAGCCTGGGCCATCGCCTCGGGCTGGCAGCGCCTGCCGATCCGAAGTACGCGCTTCCGGTTATACGTCCGGCGCTAAAACAGCGCCTGACAGTCTGTTTGCAAATGCACCACGGCGCATTTTGCAGCACCGGCCCGCTTTCCCACCCGGCCACCCGACGGCGGTATTCTATCGGTGGCCGGGTGGGGGAGCGGGCCGGTACTGCCTTGAAATTCGCGCTTTCGCGAATTTTCAAACGGCCTCTGAGCGCGTCGTGTGACCTGCCCGATATCGCATCGCCTATAATGGTTGATACCGGTAGCGCTTCGCCGTACATTTTCACCTGTAAGAACATAACCAATGAACACGATTCTACCCGATTCAATATACCCCGTATAACTAATGTAGTATTTTTACCTATAGTGGTATTGGTCTTGGGTCATCATTCATGGTCGCAACGGCGCTTTTAGCCGTTTCCTCGACATTCGTGAGAAATCAACTGTATGAGGGTGATCGTTGTCGAGGATGAGCGCCGGGTACGCGAGGAGCTGGTAGAGCTTTTCGGCCTTCGTGGTATTGCCGTCAAAGCGGTAGACAGCGTCCAGGCTGCTCTCAAGGCATTGCATGCGCTGCATTCACCGGTAATGCTATTGACTGACCTTCGCCTTTCGGACGGCAGCGGCCTCGACATCATTCGCGAAATTCAGCGCAACGAAAAGCTGGCGTCGAAAATATTCGAAACTATTGTGATGACCGGGCATACCGACATCACCGAACAGATGCGGAAATCCCTGGAGGAGGCGGGGGCCACGATCCTGTTCAAGCCGGTCGATATCCAGATGCTACTCGCGATGCTGGGGAGGGCACCGCAATGATGCCGCATTTCAGCCTGATCGATGGATTGTCGCCGGTTGCGATCAAACGGTGGAGCTTGCTGCTGCTGCTGTGCATTGGCGGGGTGGTGGCCAGCGCGTTCCGGCTGGTGCTGGCACCGGGCATCGAATTATATGTCGGCCCCTTGGTATATCTGATCGCGTATCGCACCGGCGGAATACGCCTGGCACTGCCCGTAGCTATCATAGTGATGCTGCCATCTTGGTGGTGGTGGGGGCATTTCCTTTCGATCCTGATTGCAGTCGGGCACGTCCTGTTCATTCACGCCCTACGCAATCATCTACGCTCGCTGGCCGTATCGACCGTGGTGTATTTCGTGACGATTGCCACGGGCGCAGGTGCGGCATTTCTGCATTTCTGGTATGATGCACCCGCCGACATCATCGCGCTGGTCACCATTCGCAAGCTGTTGAACGATGTTCTGACCGCCGCCTTTGTCGATCTGTTATCCGCCTTGCTCGCCATCGACTTTCCGTCGGGGAGGATCGTCCGACGCCGGACGGTCAGGCTGGCCCAATTGCTACCGGCGATCGTCACCTTGGTCGTATCCACATCGGCGCTTCTGCTCTTTGCAGCGAATGTCGCGAGTTTTTCCAGCGATCTGGATCGCTACACCAGCGACATGCGGACCCGGATCGAACTTGAACTGCGCGGCGATTTGGCGGCTGGGCAGCGCATAGCCGGGCTGCATCGCGAGCATGACAATACCACGGCATTCTTCGTCTACCCGCTGGTGTCGGATCAAGGCCCAAGCGGGGCTACTGTACTGCGTGGACTCGACTGCGATCATATCGACGACGGCACCAATATTTCAGGGCCCAACGATCGTAACACGTTCGATTATTGGTTACGGGCGTGCGGTTCTGGTGCGATAAGCCTCGACGGCCGTCAGTATCGGTACACCTACCCGATTCGAAAAATAACCGACGATGTTTACAATAGTATATTGTGGCAAATGATCATTCCCGGCGTCATCCTTGCGCTGGCAATACTACTCGACGTACTATTCAATCGAGCAATGGCCCGGTCGCTTCAGGTGTGGAATGGCGTACTAGACGGCCTGGGCAGCCAGACACCATTACCGGCGTCACGATTATTATTCACCGAATTTTCCTATCCCATTACCGCGATCGTCACCGCCAATAACCGATTCGTCGAGCTGGAAGAAGAACGCAACCAGCTGATCAACGCGGTGGATGAGTTGAGGCGAGAAATGGATTTGCGGCTGGTCGCCGACATCCACTTCGATGACTCTAATGGATCACTCAGCTTCAGCGAGCTCGAGCTTGATCGCTCGCCGCATTATGAATCGATCAAGGTCCATCCCAATGATGGCGTGGCCTTTGCCGCGATGTCGAGCTCGCGCGAGGCCTTTGTCGAGTTTCGGACGATCGGCAAGACGTCGAGCGACTGGTTCCTGCTATCGGCACGCGATCTGGTGGCACCGGGGCAATGGCGCTCAGGGTGGATCGTGCGACTGCGCCAGTCGAAGCTGGCCCAAAACCGAATGTTGCAGCAAGCGCGCCTGGTCGAACTCGGCGGCATGGCCTCGGCGATCAGTCACGAGATCAAGCAACCGCTGTTCACGATCGCGCTGAGCGCCGAAAATGGGCGGCTGCTGATCGATCAGCAAACCCCCGAAGCCATCGCCCGCGCGCGCAGCAAGTTCGACGGCATCAGCGAACAGGTCAATCGCGCCAAGGACATTATCGGTCGCATCAGCCGCTACTCGCGGATCGAAGACGACGATGCCAAGCCGATCGACCTGGTGGAGATCGTCAATACCGCCTTCACCTTCATGCGCGCGCTGCTGGTCGAGCAGAATGTCAACGTGCAGATTTGCCTGCCCGAAACCCCCGTCTGCATTTCGGTGCCCCGGGTCGGGCTGGAGCAGGTGTTCGTCAACGCGATTCAGAACGCGATCGACGCGATCGTCACCCGGCGCGAGCGCGATACCGAATGTGTCGTAGGCGAAATCTGGGTGTCGGCCGCCGTTTCCGACAATGGGCTGCGGATCGAGTTCACGGACAACGGCACCGGGCTTGATGTCGGCCATCCTGAAACGATGTTCGAAGCCTTCATCACCACCAAAAGCGCCGACAAGGGCACTGGCCTGGGTCTGTACATCTGTCGCCAGATCATTCTGGAGATCGGCGGCAGGATCGCGCTGGCGTGTCGCGGCCCCGACCAAAAGGGCGCGATCCTTACCATCGATCTGCCGTCATCGATGATCCGTGACGAGCGCCAGCGCGATGCCGCGCCGATCGCGCGTCATGCGTAAAACCCGGGTCTTGATCGTCGACGATGACGAATCGGTTTGCCGGGAAATCGCCGACTGGCTGGTGCTCCACGGCATGGACGCATCCTGGTCTTCGTCGCTGGAGCCACATCGCATGCAGGCCGACGATACGCTGGACGTCGTCGTGCTCGACCTGGGGATGCCGGGCACCGACGGGTTTCAGATCATCGACGCGCTGGCAGCGATCGACTATCCTCCGGCAGTGGTGGTCGCCAGCGGCCAGGATCAGCGGATCATCCGCGCCGCCGTGCAAAGCGCGGTCGCAGCGGGGCTGCCGGTGCTCGGGTCACTCGAAAAGCCCTTCCCCCCTGAAGCCTTGCTGGCACTGATCGGCAACCGCCAACGCCCGCTGCTTGCCAAAGCCATCGATCCGGTGGCGGCGGTCCGCATCCTGGCGGCGTCGGGACGGCTGATGGGCAATTTACGAACCGCCTTTCAATCCAAGCGGCGTCTCGCCGACTCCGCCATCATCGGCTATGAAGCATTGCTGCGGCTGACGATCGGCAACGTGCCGATCAATCCCGAAATCGTGTTTTCCTCGGCGCTCGACTCGGCCACCCGGCTGATGGCGACCGGAGTCATCCTCAACGACGCGCTGCGCTTTGCCTCCCAGCTAAGCGATGCGGGGCGGCCGGTGCCGGTCGCGGTCAATTGCACCCCCAATATCCTGTGCGATCCTGCCTTTCACGCCATGGTCGAGGCGGCCCTGGCGACCTGGAAGTTGCCGCCCCGCACGCTGCTGATCGAGATCACCGAACATGAAACCGCAACTTCCTTTGCCGAGCTGGCGGCGGCGGCCAGTCGGCTGGCGATGCGCGACTGCGGCATCGGCGTCGACGATTTCGGGCGCGGTGCCGCCAGCTTCGAACGCATGACCGAATTGCCACTGATCGAGCTCAAGATCGACAAGGCCGTATTCTGGCAATGCGTCGATGGCGAAGTGCCGATGGCGATGCTCGAACAGATCATTCAATATTGTCGCCAGCGCAATATCCTGTCGGTGATCGAGGGGATCGAAACCCAGACGCATCTCGATCGCGCGATCGCGGCGGGCGCGCAGGGGGGCCAGGGCTATTTCTGGGACCGCCCCGCGCTGGTGCCGCTGCAAGACGGAGTGTTGCCGACGTAAAAGGCTCAGTCGGCTGGCATCAATCCGGCGGCAAAGGCGACCCTGAGCGCTTCGGACAAGCTGCGCACATCCAGCTTCTGCATCATGTTCGCGCGATAGATCTCCACCGTTCGCGGACTGATCCCCAGTTCATGCGCGATCACCTTGTTCGCGCGCCCCTCGACCAGACCGGTCAGCACGTCTTTCTCGCGCGCCGACAGCCCTTCAATGGCACTGCGCGCCCGTTCCGCCAGCAGCGCCGCCCGATGATCCTGCTCGATCGTCTGAAAGGTATTTTCGACAACCTGCAGCAAGGTCGCCGGATCGCACGGCTTTTCCAGGAAATCGAGCGCACCCAGTTTCCATGCCTGCACCGCGACCGACGTTGCCCCCTGCCCCGTCAAAATGATCACGCCGAATTTTCGCGGTAGTTTGCTGATCTGCCGCAAGACCTCCAGCCCATTCAGGCCCGGCATTTCATAGTCGAGCAGGATGCACCCTGGCGCATGCTCATCCACATGCGCCAGAAATTCATCGCCCGAGCGGAACCCGAAAATCATCAAATTGGGCCGGGTGGATAGCAAGGATTGCAGCGCCGCGCGGATCGACTGATCGTCGTCGACGACATAGATGCTGCGTGTCGTCATGAAAGCCCCCTTTTCAGTTCATTCTCTCTGCCGAACCCCAAATACCGCCCGGCCATCCGCGACATAATGATGCGAAAGACCGAGGATCTTGCGACACAAAGTATTATTCTGATTGGGCAATAGCGACACTTTATTCGCCTCACCGACCAGGAAGCCGAACCATGCCCTTTTGATGCATCGATCCGATGGCGCCTGATCTAACCGGTATGGCCCAAAGGCCGGTATCGTGAGTGCCGTGCGCTGGATCTCGCCGGTCTTCACGATGCTGCGATCGACTGACAACGGTCGTCGCAGGGTGATAAACGCATCGGCCGCCCATGCAGACATTCCATCCCAATGTGGGACGGCCTGGTTCGAGCGACCTCGATAAAGAAGCGATTATCAGTCAAGCCACAGACGTACCGCCGTTCATCCGGCAGCGTCAATGCGCGCAAGTTATAGACAGCGGCCAAAATTTTCTTTCACGCCGCCGCAGCTATGTTGTCGCTGGCTGGGACGGTACGAAACCGTTCGCTCCGTCCGCCAGCCGATCACACGGGTATTTCAGGGCAGCGGCTGGCGATCCAGACCGAAATCGCCTGCCACCGACGCCGGCACCGCCCCCGAAGCGCGCCGCGCCGCGACCAGCGTTTCATAATAAGCGATCAGATCGCGGGCGTGATCCTCGTCGGTGCGGACATGGTCGGCTGCGCCCTGGGCCGCCGCGCGCAACGCCACCTGGTCGCGCGCGAACAGGCGGTGGATCGCATCGGTCGCCGATTTGGCATCGCGCGCGCGATAGGTTTCGGCAAAGGACGGCTCGGCCAGCTCGAAACAGCCGCCTTCATCGGGCACGATCATCGGCAGCCCCGATGCCAGCGCCTCGGCGGCGACCAGCCCGAACGGTTCGACGTCGGAACCGTGGATCAGCGCGTCGCAGCTTGCCAGCACGCGGGTGAAGCGGTCGCGGTCATAGATCGGGCGGAACAGCCGGATATGCGGGCTGTCGGCCACCCGCTTTGCCAGCGCGTTTCGTTCAGGCCCGTCACCCAGCAGCATCAGCCCCACCGGCAGATCGGCCCCAGCCCGCTCGACCGCGTCGATCACCAGCGGCCAGCGTTTTTCGGGGTGGTGCCGCCCCAGCCCCACCAGCAAATGCCCCTCGGGCGGCAGCCCGCATTGCGCCAGCAACGCCGCGCGCAGCGCCGGATCGCGCAAGCTCGGCGAAAACGACCCGCGCTGAATCCCCAGCGGCATCGACGCATCGACGCGAAGCCCGCGCGCGCTGTAGCGCTTGGCGAGCGCCGGGCCATTGGTGACAAAGGCATCGTACAGCCGCAAAAACCGTTCATAGCGGCGGGTATACCAGTTGAAGGCGCGCTCGATTCGTTCGGGGCTAGCCATCCCTTCGAACCAGCGCAGCGGATAGGCCGCCATATTGTCGTTATGCGCGAAGAACACCTTCACCGCATCGCCCTGCCATTCGCCGACGAAGAAGGCGGGCCGCCAGGGCGAGCTGGTCTCGACCACATCAGGTTTCAGCTGATCGAGCAGCGGGATCACTGCGTCGCCGTCGCGATACATGCAATAATTGCGATCGAGCAGCAGTGGCACCGCCTTCACCCAGAAAATGCGCCCGCCGCCGGGGCGCTCCTCGACCCAATCCTCCTGCGCGGTGGGGGCGATGATGATCAGTTCATGGCCCATCGCGGCCATGATCGCCATCTTGCGATCGAGATAGGTCCGGACCCCGCCGCCGGTGGGCGAGTAATATTCGTTGACGTCGATGACGCGCATGGCCGGCCTTAGCTGTCGCTTGGGGCGAAGCCACCCAGCCCGCGCAGATATTGCACTCGGATATTGGTCGCGGTCACCCCGCCGCCGACATCGATCACCGCCTGGCTGACGTTGGGCCGGCTGCGACCCAGCCGCTTGTTGCTGGGGAAGCCGGCACCGTCCTTCCAGAAATTGAACTTGTTCTTGCCGTCGCGGTCATGGGTGAACAGGATGGCATAGCGGCCCGGGCGCGGCGTGCGGATGCACAGGCTTACGGTGCCGCTGGCAGGTGTATCGGCCCATACCCGGCGAAACACCTTGCCCTGCGCCAATAGATCGCGATCGTCCTTCAGGAAATCGTCTTCATTGGCCGGATACAGCTCGAGCTTCAGCCGACCGGTGCGATCCTTCAGCCCGGTCACGTTCACGCGGATCGCCGGGCCGTCATTGCCGATGCAAGCATCGCGATCGGTGCCGAGCACTTCGGCCTGGGCAAAGGCCGGGCCAGCCCCGACGGTGGCGATCGCCGCTGCCAATAATGTCTTCGCGATCATCGCGGTTTCCTGATCAAAGCATGGATGCCGAACGCCCCGATCAACACGCCATGCAACAGCAACGCCATGGCGGCGGTCACCGCGATCAGTTCGGACAATGCCTCTCCTTGCCCGATCAGGAGGATCGCGAAATTGGCGAAAAGAAGGTCTTTGTTGGGCACCAGCGGCAATCGCGACACCAGCAGCCGCCCGGCGGCCAGGAACAGCCACATGCCGACCGATACCTCGGGCATCGCAAAATGCCACGCGAGCGCGATCATCGTCGATCCCACCAGCAGACGCAGACAATGGATGCCGAACACCCACCAAAGCATCGGTCGCGGCAACGAAAAGACGCGGCGCGAGAACAACAGGAACGGCAGCGACATCGCCGCCATCACCCCCGCCGACCCCAGCAGCGTCTCGAACTGGTTTTCGGTCAGCAGCGTCGCGCCGAACGGCAGCGCCAGCCCGATCATCAACAGCGTAATGCCATTGCCCGCGATCGCCGACAGGATCGACACGTCCTTCACCGCGCCGAACGGGGCGGCAACCATCTTCATTCGCGCGCGCGCCCAGGCGTAAAAATATGCCTCGCCCGAATAACCGAACACCACTTCGTTGGCGATTCGCTTCTTGTGCAGCGCCATCAGCCCTTCGAGCGGGATGCCCCATAGCCGGCGAAAAATCAGGAAATCGAAGGTCGGCGGCGACATGTAGAGAATCAGGAAAGCGATGTAGAAGCCCGGATGCGTCGGCACCGCGCGTTGCAGCGCCGCCAGCCCGTCGCCGAACAGCTCGAACCCCAGCCCGACGATCATCGCCAGGCTGAGCGCCGCGCCCAAGATGCGCGGCCAGCGCCGCTTGATCGTCTCGATCGGCTGCAGCGCGTCGATTTCGGGCACCGCGATCAACGGTGGCTCGACCGCCGGCACGGCGGCTGCAAGGGACGACGAGGCGCCGTATTCAGAATGCTTCACGTAAAGGGTGACCCGCGGCTCGAAAAAGAAAGTCCCATGCCGCTGGCCCTGTACAGGTCACCGGATATGCAGGCAAATGGCCAGGCCGAACCGACCTTTCCACCGCATGATGCGGTTTCATGATAGACGATTTGGGCAATCACAAGGCAGGACGCAAGCCATGCCTATTTCGCGCCCCCTGCATATCGCCTCGTTCGTCCAGACCTTGCAGGGCGGCGGGGTCGAACGGGCGCTGCTCCGCATGGCCGATGGCTGGACCGCGCGCGGGCATCAAGTCACGCTGATCGCTGGCGATCTGTCGGGGCCGCTGCGCGCCGAACTGCCGGGCGCGGTCACGATAATCGCGGCGCGCGGTGCCGGCTATCGCGATCTGATGCGCGCCGCGCTCGGCATCGATTCGATCGCGCCCGACATTATTTTCTGCCCCGGCAACCATTATACGGCGGTGGCGCTGGCGGCGCGGCCACGCGCGCGCGCGCCGATCGTCAGCAAATTGTCCAATGCATTGACCGGAATTCACCGCCCGCCGATCGCCTGGGGCAATGCCGCCTGGCTTAGACTGCAACCGCGCTTCATCGACCATCTCGTGGCGATGACCCCGGCGATGGCGCTGGAGGCACGGCGCGCGATGCGAATGCCCGCCGATCGGATCACCGTGATCGCCAATCCCCCCGCGCGCACCCGCGACGATGCCCCGCCGGTGCCGCTTCCTGTCGGTCGCTTCGTGCTGGGGGTCGGGCGGCTCGCCCCGCAAAAGCGCTGGGACCGGCTGATCGCGGCGCTGCCCCGCCTGGCCGATCCGCACATCGCGCTGGTGATCCTGGGCGAAGGCCCGATGCGCGCCGCGCTGACCGAACAAGCCGCCCGGCTGGGCGTCGCGCACCGTGTCCACCTGCCCGGCCACGCCGCCGATCCGCTGCCCGCAATGGCGCGCGCCGCAGTGCTGGCGCTCACCTCAGACCATGAAGGCGTCCCCGGCGTATTGCGCGAAGCAATCGCCCAGGGGACGCCGGTAGTTTCAACCGATTCGAGCGTCGCCATCCCCGAACTCATCCCCGCGCCCACGATCGGCACGATCATCCCCCGCGAAGACGAAACCGCCCTCATCGCCGCGCTGGATCACTGGCTATCCCCCCAGGCAACCCGCCCGCCCCCCAGAGCGGCAGGCGAAGACGATCCGATCGGCGAGTATCTGGCGCTGTTCGACCGGCTGGTCGCGGCTAGGAATGGGTGTCTTTAAGACTGGCAGCTTCAAGGAGCGTTGGGCGCGATGGCGGACACAGCCGTTCAACCTTCTTCGTTGTATGTGTTGGCGGCGAAATCCCGCATAAAACTGGAGCCGACCGGGGCATTGATTAGGCTTAACCAGCTATCGTCGCGATTGAGCACCGCACCGATAGCAACATATTGCGGCTTACGCGCATCCAGTTCTTCGTCAGTAGCGTCACCCATTCTTCCACGGATGCGCCATCCGCTGTCTGAGTGTTTATCACCTTCGTTCTGCATGTCGGGTTCTTCACGATAGATATATTCAACAGGTTCCGATCCGTCGAGAACACACTCGTCGACGAGGCAACGCTCCCAATATTCTCGGTATTCGTTGGGCGGCGGAGCGATCTCCGGGTGGGCCCACCGAATTGATAGTATGTGGTGCCGCTGGAAGTGGATTACGTCGCCCGCCTTGAGCGACGATGTCTTCTCGAACGGCTGATTATCGAGAACGCCAACGAGATCAGCACCTTTGACCTCTTTCACAATGACCCACATGCGCTCTACGGCCCATTCTTCAGTCTCGTGATTATATTCGAACGTTAGCTTGACTAGATCACCTGTTCCAACTGCCGCAGCCTCGACAGGACTGGGAAGAAAAAAGGTGTAGCGCGCATTTGCTGCAATAGGGCGAGGGTCGCGCACGGTATATGTCAGAGCCGTCATCCCCGTACGATAACAAGCAAACGCTCGCGAACAAGCGGCTGCTTTCAGGTGCGCGCTTTCGGCGTGCTAACGGCGAGGAATGGGGCGAAACCTGCCCCCTCAACCACTACACAACCTACAACGCCAACCCTACCCCGCAACCTGAACCCGCTCAGGATGCGCCGCCGCTACCGCCTCGATCGCCGTCAACGCCGCGTCGATCGCCACTAGCCGGGGATAGTCGGTCAGATCGGTCGCAAGCCGCCGTGCATTGTACATTTGCGGCACCAGACAGACATCGGCGATCCCCGGCGACTCGCCGCCCAGATAGCGCCCCTCGCCCGCCATCGCCTCCAGCGCGGCAAAGCCCTGTGCCACCCAATGGCGATACCATTCGTCGCGCGCGGCCTGATCGGCGTCGAGCGCGCTGCCCAGATACCGCAGCACGCGCAGATTGTTCAGCGGGTGGATGTCGCACGCGATCAGCAGCGCGCGCTCCATCGCCTGCGCGCGCGCGAACCGATCGGCGGGATACAGCGCGGGCGCGGGATGCGCGTGATCGAGCCATTCGATGATCGCCAGGCTCTGCCCCAGCATCCGCCCGTCGGGCAGTTCGAGTGCGGGGACGAAGCCTTGGGCGTTGCGCGCCAGATGCTCGGGGGACCGCTGGTCGCCATTCACCAGCGACACGTCGTGGCGGCGATACGCCACCCCTTTCAGGTTCAGCGCGATGCGAACGCGATAGCTGGCCGACGACCGGAAATAATCATGCAGCACATAGGCCGCAGTGGTCGCCGCGCCCGTCACTTCGCCGCTTCGCGATCGGGATGGAGCGACAGGCCGGTGCGGCCGGGGCGAACCGATCCCCACCAGCTAAGCGGGTTCAGCGTCGCGCTGCCGTCGAGCGAGAAGGTGATGAATTCGGCGCGCCCGCCGATATTCTCCCACGGCACCGCGCCGCCCAGCCCGTTTTCCTCGACACTGAAGCGGCTGTCGGCGCTGTTGTCGCGATTGTCGCCCATCAAAAAGACATGGCCGTCGGCGATCTCGACCGGCTCGAAATTGTCGCCGCGCGTATAGCCGCTGTCGATCGTGTCATAGCTGGCCCCGTTGGGCAGCGTTTCGCGGAAGATCGCGACTCGGCAATAATGCGCGCCATTGTCGCCGGTCACCAAAGCGTCGGGATAATGCATCGCGTCGCACCTTGTATTGGCATCGACCGGGATCAGCCGGTTGCCCGCCGCCGCCCGCTGCACCGGCACGTCGTTCAGAAACACGGTGCCGCCGCGCACTTCGAGCACGTCGCCGGGCAGGCCGATCACCCGCTTGATATAATCGGTGCGCGATCCCGGCGGCGATACGATCACGACATCGCCGCGCTCGGGCATCGATCCGAACAGCCGACCGGGGATGAAGGGCAGCAAGTGAAAGGTCGGCGAGATGAACGAATAGCCATAGGGATATTTGGTCACGACCAGCCGGTCGCCCACCAGCAATCCCGGCATCATCGATTCGGACGGGATGTAGAATGGCTTGGCAAGCAGGCTGTGAAATCCCAGCACCACCAGGATCAGCCAGAATATGCCCTTGAGTTCACCCCACCAATCGGTGCCGGTGCTGCGCTTCTCGGGGGTGGCCGCCGGCTCGCTTTTCGGGTCCAGCGCCAAATCTTCCGCCGCCATCAGTTCGTCTTCTCCGTGGGCACTGCTTCGATTACCACAAAAGCCTGCGCCCAGGGGTGGTCGTCGGTTAGTGTCAAATGCACGGCAGCGACGTGGCCTGCGGGGGTGATGGCGTCAAGTCTCGCGCGGGCACCGCCGGTCAGCGCCAGCGTCGGCGCGCCAGACGGTGCATTGATCACGCCGATGTCGCGCATGAACACGCCGCGCCGAAACCCGGTACCCACCGCCTTGGAAAACGCCTCCTTGGCGGCAAAGCGCTTGGCCAGCGTGCCGGCGCGAGTCATCGGGCGCTGCGCTGCCTTGGCCTGTTCGGCCTCAGTGAATACGCGATCGAGGAATCGCTCGCCGAAACGACTGACCGAAGCCTCGATCCGCTCGATATTGCAAAGGTCGGAACCCAGGCCGATGATCACGCAAAATCCTCCCCGAGCTTGCTCGGGGAGGGGGACCGCGCTCGCAGAGCGTGGTGGAGGGGCAAAGCCGCGAACGCCGAGCCTGCCGCGCTCCCCTCCACCATGCTGCGCATGGCCCCCCTCCCCGAGCAAGCTCGAGGAGGATTCGCCACCGGCCTCAACGCGCCTCGTCCATCAGCGCGCGCATCCGCTGCACCACCGCGCCCATGCCATCGAAAATCGCCTCGCCGATCAGGAAATGGCCGATGTTCAGCTCGCGCACCTGCGGGATCGCCGCGATCGGGGTGACATTGTCATAGGTCAGGCCGTGGCCGGCATGGACTTCGATGCCGTTCTTGGCCGCCAGCGCCGCCGCATCGGCGATCCGCCGCAATTCGGCAACCTGCGCCTCGCCCGCCAGTTCGCAATACAGCCCGGTATGCAGCTCGACCACCGGCACCCCCAGCCGAACCGCAGCCTCGATCTGGCGCGCTTCGGGCTCGATGAACAGCGATACGCGCGATCCGTTTGCGGTCAGCGCCGCGACCATCGGCGCGAGCAGCTCGTGCATCCCCGCCGCGTCCAGCCCGCCTTCGGTGGTGCGCTCTTCGCGCTTTTCGGGCACGATGCACACCGCATGCGGACGGTGGCGAAGCGCGATCGCCAGCATTTCCTGCGTCGCGGCCATTTCCAGGTTCAGCGGCACCGTCAGTTCGGCGACCAGCCGTTCGATGTCGCCATCGGTGATATGCCGCCGGTCCTCACGCAGATGCGCGGTGATGCCGTCGGCCCCGGCCTTAGTCGCCACCAGCGCGGCGCGCACCGGATCGGGATAGCCGCAGCCGCGCGCATTTCGCACGGTGGCGACATGATCGATATTGACACCCAGGCGAAGCATCTGGGTCATGCGGCGCGACTGCCGGGCTTGATCGCCGGGATCGCCGCAAGCTCGGGCGGCAGATCGGCCGGATCATAGCTTGGCACGTCAAGCCGGATCAGCGGAAAGAACGGCACGCCAAGCTCGGCTGCACCGTTCGAGCGATCGACCAACGACGCCGCCGCAATCACGTCGCCGCCGGCGCGCCGGATTGCCGCGATCGCCTCGCGCGAAGAAAGGCCGGTGGTGACGACATCCTCCATCATCAGCACCCGCTGTCCGGGCTTCAGGCGAAACCCCCGCCGCAATTCGAACACACCTTCGGGTCGCTCGAGGAACAATGCCTCTACGCCAAGCGCCCGGCCCATCTCGTGCCCGGCGATCACGCCGCCCATTGCCGGCGATACCACGATTTCGATTCGCGACCAAACCTCCTCTGGCAGCGAACGTACCAATGCTTCGGCAAGGCGTGCCCCACGCGATGGATCCATCAAAACGCGCGCGCATTGTAGATAGCGTGAGGATCGCAACCCGGACGAAAGGATGAAATGCCCTTCCAACAACGCCTCGGCAGCGCGGAACTCCGCCAGAATCTCGTCTTCGTTCATGCTCGCCCCGGCCCAATTCAAGCTATAAAGAATAGGGTCGGGCGCACTGCATCGCAACCATGACCCAAAAACCGGGTGTGACAAGCTTGAGACAAGCGGCATCCATGGGTATAGGCCAGCCGCAAACGACCGACGGATGGTCGCAACTGCGCGATTGGGCGCTGCTCGGCTAGGATGACCTGAGACAATGCGGATGAACGGGTTCAAGACGATGATGGTAGCGGCAGGGCTGGCATTTGCCGGCACTGCTATTGCTCAGGAAGCGGCACCCCCCGCTTCGGCAACAACGCCCGTTGCGGCGCCGCTGACGAGCAAACCAGTGGCAAGCGAATCGACGGCGGCTGCTACACCCGCCGATCCGACGCTGGACGCGGCTGGCGCCCCTCGCCTGACGGCGACCGCAGGTATCGGCCAGCCGACCGACCGTTCGATCGGTATCCAGCATCAGGCGACCGATCTCGGCGAAGACGCCGCCTGGTTCCACAACGCCATCCTGGTGCCGGTGATCACCGTCATCTCGCTGTTCGTGCTGGCGCTGCTGGCATGGGTGGTGGTGCGCTATCGCCGCGCCGCCAATCCTGTGCCGTCAAAGACGTCGCACAACACGATGATCGAAATCGTGTGGACCGCGGCGCCGGTCATCATCCTGGCGCTGATCGCGATCCCGTCGATCCGCCTGCTCGCCGCCCAATATGAACCCGCGCCTGCCAATGCGATCACGCTGAAGGCGATCGGCAATCAATGGTATTGGAGCTACGAATACCCCGATCATGGCGGCGTATCGTTCACCGCGAACATGCTCAAGGAGGCCGATCAGGTTCCGACCGGCCAGCGCGCTCGCACCGATGCCGACGGTCCTCGCCTGCTGGCAGTCGACAACCGCATCGTCCTGCCGGTGGGCACGCCGATCCGGCTGATCACTACCGCCAACGACGTGATCCATAGCTGGGCTATGCCCGCCTTCTGGATCAAGATGGACGCGATCCCCGGCCGGTTGAACGAAACCAGCTTCACCATTCGCGAGCCCGGCCTGTATTTCGGTCAGTGTTCCGAACTTTGCGGCTCGCGCCACGCCTTCATGCCGATCGCGGTCGAGGCGGTTTCGCCTGACGTGTTCGCGCAGTGGATTCGTGCCAAGGGTGGCGAGATGCCCGGCGAAGCAGCCGCTGCTGCCGCCACGGCAACTCCTGCAATTGCAACCAGCCCTGCGGCGGACGCCGTCGCTCCGGCTTCGACGACGACCCCAGCAGCCGGCGGCACCGCCGGCAGCGCCGGCAATATGGACCAGTAAGCCATGACCGACACCGCCCTTAACCCCAGCGCTTTCCAGGCGCATCACGATCATGGGCACGCCAGTGCCGCGCATGATCACCCCGCATTCTTTGCGCGTTGGTTCATGTCGACCAACCACAAGGACATCGGCACCCTCTATCTGATCTTCGCGATCGTTGCCGGCCTGATCGGTGGCGCGATTTCGGGGCTGATGCGGGTGGAACTGGCCGAACCCGGCATTCAGTATCTGCCGATGTGGGCAACCATGCTGGCGGGCGGCGACGTCCAGAGCTTCGATCAGTCGCTCAACCTGTGGAACGTGCTGATTACCGCACACGGCCTGATCATGGTGTTCTTCATGGTCATGCCCGCGATGATCGGCGGCTTTGGCAACTGGTTCGTGCCGATCATGATCGGTGCGCCCGACATGGCGTTCCCGCGCATGAACAACGTGTCGTTCTGGCTGCTGATCCCCGCCTTCGCGCTGCTGCTCGCCTCGCCGTTCTTCGGCTCGGGTGCCGGCACCGGCTGGACGGTCTACGCACCGCTGTCGACCTATGGCCATCAGGGTCCGGCAGTCGACATGGCGATCCTGTCGCTCCACATCGCAGGGGCCTCGTCGATCCTCGGCGCGATCAACTTCATCACCACCATCTTCAACATGCGCGCGCCGGGCATGACGCTGCACAAAATGCCGCTGTTCGTGTGGTCGGTGCTGGTCACCGCCTTCCTGCTGCTGCTCGCGCTGCCGGTGCTCGCCGCCGCCATCACCATGTTGCTGACCGACCGTAACTTCGGCACCACCTTCTACGATCCCGCCGGTGGCGGCGATCCGGTGCTGTACCAGCATCTGTTCTGGTTCTTCGGCCATCCCGAAGTGTACATCATGATCCTGCCGGGCTTCGGCATCGTCAGCCAGATCGTCGCAACCTTCAGCCGCAAGCCCGTGTTCGGCTATCTCGGCATGGCCTATGCCATGGTCGCGATCGGCGTCGTCGGCTTCGTCGTCTGGGCACACCATATGTTCACCACCGGCCTGTCGGTGAACACCAAGATGTACTTCACCGCCGCGACGATGGTCATCGCGGTCCCCACCGGCATCAAGATCTTCTCGTGGATCGCGACGATGTGGGGCGGCTCGATGACGTTCAAGACGCCCATGCTGTGGGCGATCGGCTTCATCTTCATGTTCACCGTCGGTGGCGTGACCGGCGTCGTGCTCGCCAATGGCGGCGTCGACGATTACATGCACGACACCTATTATGTGGTCGCGCATTTCCACTATGTGCTGTCGCTGGGTGCAGTGTTCGGCCTGTTCGCCGGCTTCTACTACTGGTTCCCGAAAATGTCGGGCAAGATGTACAGCGAACTGCTGGGCCAGTTGCACTTCTGGGTGTTCTTCGCGGGCGTGAACATCATGTTCTTCCCGATGCACTTCCTGGGTCTCCAGGGCATGCCGCGCCGCTACCCCGACTATCCTGACGCCTATGCCTATTGGAACGAGATCGCCAGCTATGGCTATCTCATCATGGCGGTGGGCATGGTGATCTTCTTTGTGAACATCATCATGTCGCTGGTGTCGGGCAAGAAGGCCGAAGGCAATCCATGGGGTGAGGGTGCAACCACCCTCGAATGGACCCTTTCGAGCCCGCCGCCGTTCCATCAGTTCGAAACGCTGCCAAAGATCGACTGATGATCGCACTCCCCCTCCCGCTCGCGGGAGGGGTCCGGAGAGCGCCTGTTCGAGGTCGCTCCCCAAATACCCTCCCCCTGCCCCTCCCCGAGTGGGAGGGGGGAAGAAAAACATGAACGCCGCAACCGTCACGACCCCGATCACCGCCGACTGGCGCGATTTTCTCGCGCTGACCAAACCGCGCGTGTTGAGCCTGGTCGTCTATACGGGGCTTTGCGGCCTGCTCGCCGCCCCGGTTTCGGTGCATCCCGTCATCGGCTTCACCGCGATCCTGTGCATCGCGCTCGCCGCCGGCGCGGCTGGCACGCTCAATCAATGGTATGAAGTCGATCTCGACTCGCGGATGAAGCGCACCGCCAAGCGCCCGCTGCCCGCCGGCCGGATGGACCGCGACACCGCGCTGCAATTCGGCGTCGGCCTCGCGATTTTCTCGGTCCTGCTGATGGGGCTGACGGTGAACTTGGTCGCCGCAGCGATCCTCGCGGTATCGATCCTGTTCTACGTCCTGGTCTACACCGTGTGGCTCAAGCGCCGCACGCCGCAGAACATCGTGATCGGCGGTGCCGCCGGTGCCTTCCCGCCGATGATCGGCTGGGCCGCAGCCACCGGCGACGTCACGCTGATGCCGATCCTGCTGTTCGCGATCATCTTTCTGTGGACGCCGCCACATTTCTGGGCGCTCGCGCTGTTTGTCGAGACCGATTACGCCAATGCCGGCGTGCCGATGCTCCCCGTCGTCGCGGGTGAGCGCGTGACCCGCCAGCATGTCGGACTGTACACGATTCCGATGGCAGCCGCAGTGATCGCGCCCTGGCCGCTTGGCCTGACCGATTGGATCTATGGCACCGTTGCGGTGGCGACCACTGCGATCTTCGCCGTGCTGGCGTTGATCGTGACGATGCGGCGCACCCAACCGGGCGATGCAATGACGCCAGAGAAAAAGCTGTTCAAATTCTCGATCCTCTATCTCTTCATCCTTTTCGGCGCGCTGGTCGTCGACGCGCAGGTATTGGCATGACCCCCGACGACGAAAAGCTGATCCGCAAGCGCCAGCGTTCGCGCGCGCTCGTCCTGGCGCTCCTGCTCGGCGGCTTCGTCGTGCTGATGTATGCGATCAGCATCATCAAGATGGGCAACGCGACCTCATGATCGACCGCAACCTTCGCACCGCCTTGATCGCCGCCGCGGGCGTCGTCAGCATGACCGGCGTCGGCTTCGCCAGCGTGCCGCTGTATCGCATGTTCTGCCAGGCCACCGGCTTTGGCGGCACCACCCAGCGCGCCGATGCCGCGCCAGGGGCGATCCGGGGCGCAACCGGGCAGCAGATGACCGTCGCGTTCGACAGCAACACCAGCACCGCGCTGCCCTGGCGCTTCACGCCCGACCAGCGCAGCATGAAGGTGTCGCTGGGCGAGCGCGAAATGGCGTTCTTCACCGCCCGGAATAATTCGGACAAGCCAGTCACCGGCACCGCGACGTTCAACGTCACGCCCGCACAGGCAGGCAAGTATTTCAGCAAGATACAATGTTTCTGCTTCACCGAGCAAACGTTGCAGCCGGGTGAGGAAATGCGGATGCCGGTGGTCTATTTCGTCGATCCGGCGATCGCTACCGATCCCGATGCCCGCACGGTGCAGGAAATCACGCTATCTTATACATTTTACCCGGTGGATTCCGCGAAGGCAGCAAGCTAGAGCATTCGCAAAGACACGCCTGACAGGACGAAGATATGGCCGGCGCCAAGAACCACGATTATCATATCCTACCGCCCAGCATCTGGCCGATGGCCAGTTCGATGGCAGTGCTGCTGCTCGCTGCGGGCGGCATCATGTATATGCACGAGGCTGCCGGTGGCGGCTTCGTGCTGCTGGCGGGTCTCGCCGCGACGCTGTTCATGATGGGCAGCTGGTGGGTCGATGTCGTGCGCGAAGCGCATGCGGGCGATCACACCCCGGTCGTCCAGCTTCACCTGCGCTATGGCATGATCCTGTTCATCGCTTCGGAAGTGATGTTCTTCGTCGGCTGGTTCTGGGCGTGGTTCGATTTCTCGTTCTTCCCCGTGCCGGTCGAATATGCCGATGGCGTGGTCTCGGTTGCTGCCGATGCGATCGCGCAATGGCCGCCGCGTGGCCTGGAAGTGATCAGCGCGTTTGAATTTCCGCTGCTGAACACCTTCATCCTGCTGCTGTCGGGCACCACCATCACCTGGTCGCACCATGCCCTGATCCACAATCAGCGCGGCGGTGCCAAAAAGGGCCTGTGGGGCCTGATGGGCGTCGGCGAAGACGATGGCGTGCTCAAGGGGCTGTGGGCCACGGTCATCCTCGGCCTGATCTTCAGCTGCGTCCAGGCATATGAATATATGCACGCGCCGTTCGCGTTCGGGCAGTCGAACTACAGCTCGGCCTTTTACATGGCGACCGGCTTTCACGGTTTCCACGTCCTGGTCGGCACCATCTTCCTGATGGTCAACCTGTTCCGCGCCTATCGCGGCGATTTCACCCCGCGCCAGCATTTCGGCTTCGAGGCCGCTGCCTGGTACTGGCATTTCGTTGACGTCGTCTGGTTGTTCCTGTTCGTCGTCATCTATGTCTGGGGCGGCTGGAACGCACCGATCCACGCCGGTTGACCCCTACCGAACCTGAGCAAGAGGCCGGCGCGCCGGGGGCACCGCTCCCTGCGTCGCCGGCCTCGCTGTATCGGCTGTCGATCACTGGCGGTTGCCCGCGTTGCGCCGAGCCTACCCTGTTCGCCGGGATGCTGCGCTTTGCCCCCAGATGTTCGAATTGCGGCCTCGATTTTCTGCAATTCAACGTCGATGACGGCCCCGCCGCCTTTCTCACCTTCGGCGTCGGCACGCTCATCACCATCCTCGCGATCGTCGTCGAACTCGCCTATTCGCCGCGATGGTGGGTGCATGTCGCGCTCTGGGTGCCGCTGACGATCATCGCGGTCATCGGATCGCTGCGGATCGCCAAGGTGACCTTGCTCGTCCTCGAATATCGCAACGCGGCGCGCGAGGGTCGCCAACGGATCGATCACCCATGACCCAGCCCGCCGTCCCGCAACCGATCCTCAAGCGGCTGCCGATCGTCGCGACCGTCATCGTCGTGCTGGCAGCGGCGATCATGGTCACGCTCGGCTTCTGGCAGCTTCAGCGGCGCGACGGCAAGGAAGCGCTGCTGGCCAGCTTCGCGCAAAATGCCGACCTGCCCGTCATCGCCTTTCCCGATCCGCCGGTCGGCGAACGCTATCTGTTCCGCCGTGCCAGCGCCGATTGCGTCAGCACCGGCACTATCGCACGCGCGGCGGGACGTTCGGCCGACGGGGCCAGCGGCTATCGCTACATCGCCGATTGCGCGCTGCCATCGGGCACCGCCTTTCAGGTCGAAATGGGGGTCGCTGCCGATCCGGGGTTCATGCCCGTCTGGCGCGGCGGCCCGGTCATCGGCCAGCTGACCTATGCTCCCAACAGCGCGCCGCTGCTGCAACGCTGGTTCGGCGGCGCCACCCCCGATCGGTTGATGCTGGTCGCACAGACCCCGCCGGTCCCCAGCCTGCTGCCCAGCCGCGCCCCCGATCCCTCGGGCGTGCCCAACAATCATCTGGCTTATGCCGTCCAATGGTTCGCCTTCGCTGCGATCGCCTTGGTGATCTATGGCCTGGCGGTCAGACGCCGGATGAAGCCGCCGCAAGGGTAAGCGCGCTTTCCGGCACCCTCCCGCACGCCGCTGTCCTACAACGCCCCACCTTGCTACGCCCGTCGCATGCACCGCCCCTCGCCTCTTCCGACGGCTTCACGGTTCGGCATGCGGAAGGGGCGAATCCAGGGGGTACGTAGTGTAGCTTTTGTAGCTTTCCGAGCCATGGCCCGCCCCGAATCGCTGCCAATTGCCGACCCGTTCAGTGGGTGGATTGCCCCCGCCGCCCGAACCGCCTAATCGATCCGCCCATGCGCTATATCAGCACCAGGGGGAACGCGCCCGTCCTCGATTTCGAGGGCGTGACGCTGGCAGGACTTGCATCGGATGGCGGGCTGTATGTGCCCGAGACATGGCCGAGTTTCAGCCGCGACGAAATTGCCGCCATGCAGGGGCTGTCCTATGTCGAAACCGCGGTGCGCGTCATGGCCCCCTTCGTCGCGGGCAGCCTGACCGAAGACGAACTGCGCGCGCTGTGCACCACTGCCTATGGCCGCTTCGCCCATGCCGCCGTCACGCCGCTGGTCCAGCTCGACCAGCGCCACTGGCTGCTCGAATTGTTCCACGGCCCGACGCTGGCGTTCAAGGACGTCGCGCTGCAACTGGTCGGGCTGCTGTTCGAACGGTTCCTGTCGGGGCGTCAGGGCCAGTTGACGGTGATCGGCGCAACCTCGGGCGATACCGGATCGGCGGCGATCGACGCGCTGGCGGGCCGCACCGGCGTCGACATCTTCATGCTCCACCCCGAGGGGAGGGTGAGCGACGTCCAGCGCCGCCAGATGACGACGGTGCTGGCACCCAATGTCTATAACATCGCGATTCGCGGCGATTTCGATACCGCGCAGGCGCTGGTAAAGGCGATGTTCCGCGATCCCGCCTTCTCGACCCGCTATGCGCTGTCAGCGGTCAATTCGATCAACTGGGCGCGGTTGATGGCGCAGGTGGTCTATTATTTCTACACCGCCGTCCGCCTGGGCGCCCCCGATCGCAAGGTCGCCTTTTCGGTTCCCACCGGCAATTTCGGCGATGTGTTCGCGGGCTATGTCGCGGCGCGCATGGGGCTGCCGATCGAACGGCTGATCGTCGCCACCAACGTCAACGACATCCTCCACCGCGCGCTGTCGTCGGGTGATTATTCCAGCGGGATCGTCACCCCCACCGCGACGCCATCGATGGACATTCAGGTCAGCTCGAATTTCGAACGGCTGTTGTTTGAACTCGGCGAGCGCAGCGGTGCGGCACTGGCCGATCAGATGGCGGGATTCGAATCGACCCGCGCGATGATGCTCACCAACCGCCAGCGCGAGGGCGCGGCGGGTATCTTCAGCTCGGCCCGGATCGACGAAAACGGCATGGCACAGGCGCTGCGCTGGGCGCACGAACATGGCGGCCAGGTGATCGATCCGCACACCGCGATCGGCCTTGCCGCCGCGCGCGCCGATGCCGGCGACACGCCGATGGTGACGCTGGCGACCGCGCACCCTGCCAAGTTCCGCGACGCCGTCGAACGTGCGACCGGCATCCGCCCCAGCCTGCCCGCCCGCATCGGTAATTTGTTCGACCGCGAGGAACGCTACGACACGATCGACGCGACCTTCGACGCGGTCACCGCCTATATCGCGCAGCGGGCCACCCCGCGCGCATGAGCCTGATCACCCTCACCGGCGAAGCCTGGGCCGATTACGGGCTGATCGATTCGGGCAATGGCCGCAAGTTGGAGCGTTACGGCCAATATCGCTTCATCCGCCCCGAGCCACAGGCGATGTGGGCACCCGCCAACCCGGTATGGGAGGCCGATGGCGAGTTCATCCCGGCGTCGGACGACGAAGGCGGCGGGCGCTGGCATTATAACGGCCCGGTCCCGCGCGACGGCTGGCCGCTGGCCTGGCGCGAGGTCGCCTTCACCGCGCAGAACACCCCGTTCCGCCACCTCGGCTTCTTCCCCGACATGGCTCCGGTATGGGACTGGATGCGCGATCGGCTGGCGGGCGCTGCCGATCCCGAGGCGCTGAACCTGTTCGGCTATACCGGGGTCGGCACGCTCGCGCTGGCGGCGGCGGGGGCGCGGATGGTGCATGTCGATGCGTCGAAAAAGTCGGTCGAAGCGGCCAAGGCCAATGCCGCTTTGTCGGGCATGACCGAGTCACCGATCCGCTGGCTGGTCGAGGATGCGGGCAAATTCGCCGCGCGCGAAGTCCGCCGCGGCCGCCGCTATGACGGTATCATCCTCGATCCCCCCAAATGGGGCCGCGGCCCGGCGGGCGAAGTGTGGAAGCTCGAGGAAGGCCTCGCCCCGCTGATCGCCGATTGCCGCCGCTTGCTCGACGCCGATTCGCGCTTCCTGTTCCTCACGGTGTACGCCGTCCGCATGTCGGCGCTGGCGATCGGCGAACTACTTCGCCAGCATGTCGCCGATCTGGGCGGCACCGTCGAAGCGGGCGAACTGACGGTACGCGAGGAAGCACGCGGCCTCGAACTACCAACCGCGATCTGGGCGCGCTGGTCGCGCGACTAGCCGCGCCGCGCCCGGCGGCGGGCGAACGCGACGCCCTCGGCAACCGCGACCGCGGGCAGCGACAGGAAAAGCGCGAAGATAATGCCGACCGGCAGCAGCGGCCCGGTCCCCGCCGCCGCGATCATTACCGGCACTTGCGCGAGGATCAGGATAAGCGCCCAGAGCCAGGCCCGGCAGGGAAACACCCCGCCCAGCCCCGCACTAATCGCGAGCGCCGCCGGATAGGTCAACGACCAATAAAATGGCCCGTCCCAAGGCTCGCGCGTCCCGCCCAACCGGTTCGCCGCCAGCCAGAACAAGGTAGCGCCCACCGCCACCACCACCGCACGCAGCAGGTCGCGCTGCCACAAGCCACTCGTCATTCGCGCCCCACCTTCATCGCAGCGCCGGCCACGAACGGCGCGCCCGCCAGCAGCAACAGGCTGACCGCGCCGAGCAGCTTCACCGCCCCCGGCCCCTCGCCCGCGCCGAAGATCAGCAGCGGCAGCGCCAGCGGCAGCATCACCAGCCCGGCAATCGCCCCCGCCCCGCGCAAGCCAGCGGTCAGCGCGCTGGTCGCCACCGCCAGCGCCGCCAGCCCCGGCGTGCCGATCGCCAGCGCCAGCGCGGTGCGGCCCAATTGCTCGCCCGACATGCCGAGCAGCCCCGCCGCGATCACCGTCGCGGCGATCAGCGGCGGCCCGAAGCCAAGCCAATGCCCCGCAATCTTGGCCAGCGCGATCAGCGGATCGCCGATCCCGCGCACCACCCATTGGTCGATCACCCCGGCCTCCAGGTCCGGCCCCACCAGCCGCTCGACCGGCAGCAACGCCGCCAGCAACGCAGCCGACCACACCACACCGCCAGCAATCCGCCCCAACAATGCGCCGTCCGGCCCTACCGCAAAGGGGAACAGGATCGTCACCAACAGGAAGAACGCGACCGGCAACAGCACCCCGCCGCTGGTCCAGGCGCGCCGCACCTCACGCCAGGCAATCGCGGCGAACGCGCTCAAAGCAGGATCTCGCGCGCGTCAGGCAACGCCACCGGAACATGCGTCGCCACCAGCACCGCGCCGCCGCCGGCACGGTGCGCCGCAATCGCCTCGCCCAGCCGCGCCACCGCCGCGACGTCGAGGCCGTTTGCCGGCTCGTCGAGCAGCCACAATACCGAATCGCTCGCGATCACTCGCGCCAGCGCCGCGCGTCGCCGCTGCCCGGTCGACAGGAATCGCACCGGCACCTCGGCCAATTCGGCCATCGCCACCGCATCAAGCGCCGCCTCAACCCGGTCAGCGCGACCGTCGATCGCCGCCCAATAGCCCAGCGCCTGTCCCAGCGGGAGTTCGTGATCGAGCGCCATCCCCTCATGCATCAGCGCCACCCGCTCGGGCCGCTCGATCCGCCCCGCGCTTGGCGGCACCAGCCCGGCCGCCAGCCGCACCAGGCTCGACTTGCCCACGCCATTCGGCCCACGCACCGCCAGCGCCTCGCCCGCAGCGACCGCGAACGACAGTCCCGCGAACAGCACCCGCCCGCCGCGCGTGCAGCTTACGTCGTGGAACGTCAGGCTCACGCCGCGCCGTCCTCCCCGGCAGTGTCTTCCAGCGCGTGCATATCGTCGTCGGACAGCCCGAAATGATGCCCCACCTCATGCACCACGACATGATGCACCAGCGCGTCGAGCGCGACGCCGGTCTCGATCCACTCCCACAGGATCGGCAAGCGGTACAGATGGATGCGATCGGGCAGCGCGCCGCTTTCGAAGCTCGATTTCTCGCCGATCGGGCGGCCGTGATAGATGCCGGTCAGCGCGATCGGCTCGTCGATGCCCAGCGCATCGAGCGTCTCGTCATCGGCATAATCCTCGATCAACAGCACGACGTCGGCCAGATGCTCGGCAAAGGGCGACGGGATTCGCGCCAGCGCCGCGCGCGCCATCGCCTCGATCGCGGCGGCGTCGGGAGCGGCTTGGCAAGCGGCAGTGGTTTCGGCCATGACGCCGGGCATAGGAGACACAAGATGATCGAGCAACTGAGCGAAGCCGAGCGAGTCGAAGCGCTCGAAGGTCTGCCCGAATGGGATCACGACGAAGCCCGCGACGCGATCACCCGCAGTTTCGGCTTTGCCGATTTCGTCGAGGCATTCGGCTTCATGACCCGCGTCGCACTCCTGGCGGAAAAGGCCGACCATCACCCCGAATGGTCGAATGTGTATAACCGTGTGGAAATCCTGTTGACGACCCACGATGCTGGCGGACTGTCGGCGCGCGACATCGACATGGCGCAGGCAATCGACGCGCTGGTCGACTGACCGCCAAAACCCCCTCCCCCCTGCGGGAGGGGGCTAAGATCACACCCCCCGCCCCATTTGCCGCCGCAACTTTTCGGGCATCCAGCGTGCGGCGAACTTCATCCGCTCGGCGGTCTTGCCCACTACCGTGTGCACCATATCCCCCTGCACCGCCGCCCACGCCGCCTCGGCAACGCGCTCGACCGGGGTGAACTCCAGCCCCGCCGCCGCCACGCGCTCGCGCACATTGGCGTTGGTGCCCGGCACCAGCGCGTCGAGCAGCGGCGTGTCGATGAAGCTTGGCATCAGTGATCGGACCTTAATCCCGTCGGCGCGCCATTCGCCGTCCAGTGCCTCGGTCAGCCCGCGCACCGCGAACTTGGTCGCGCTATAGATCGCCGCCCCCGCTGTGCCATAAATCCCCGCTGCCGATGCGGTGTTGAGCAGGCACGATCCCGGCGTTGCCTTCAAATAGCGGTGCGCCGCGTGCGCGCCGTGGACGACGCCGGTGAAGTTGATCGCGATACAGCGCTCCAGCGCGCTTGGGTCGGCATCGGCAAAGCCGCCGCTCGCCGCGATCCCGGCATTGTTGAAGACCACGTCGATTCGTCCATCGGGCGCGAAATCGGCCAGCGCCGCCGCCCATTGCGCCCGATCGCGCACGTCCATCACATGCGTGCTGGCGCGACCGGCGGGCAATTCGCGCTGGACCGCGACCAGCCCGGCCTCGTCGATATCGGCCAGCCCCACTTGCCAGCCGCGCTCGGCAAACAGCCGCGCCACCGCGCGTCCGATCCCCGATCCGCCGCCGGTGACGAACAATCGCCTGCGATGCATATCCTCACCCATCCTCGCCCCTTTCTTTTGACCTTCGCACCATCCTTCCGCATGGCGTGACGCAATGCCAGATGTTTCAGGCCCCAGCGTCGCCTTTGAAGGCGTGACCAAAACCTATCCGGGCGGGGTGGTCGCGGTGCGCGGGGTCGACCTGGTGATCGCCGGCGGCAGCTTCGTCGCGCTGGTCGGCACCTCGGGATCGGGCAAGTCGACCTTGCTCAAGACCGTCAACCGGCTGGTGGACCCCAGCAGCGGCCGCGTAATGATCGACAGCGCGCCGGTCGCCACCGGCCCCGCCCACGCGCTGCGCCGGCGGATGGGCTATGTCTTCCAGAATGTCGGGCTGTTCCCGCATCTCAGCGTGGCTGAGAATATCGCGATCGGCTTGCGGATCGGGGATACCCCCTTCCCGAGAACCGATGCGCGCATCACCGAACTCCTCAGCCTGGTCGATCTTCCCGCCGACATCGCCAGCCGCGCGCCCGATGCGCTATCAGGCGGCCAGCGCCAGCGGGTCGGCGTCGCCCGCGCGCTCGCCACCCAGCCCAAATTGCTGCTGATGGACGAACCCTTTGGCGCGCTCGATCCGGTCACGCGAAGCGAGCTGGGCAAGGCGATCCGCGCGCTGCACGACCGGCTGCGCCTCACCACGATCCTGGTCACCCACGACATGGCCGAGGCGATGCTGCTCGCCGATCGCGTGCTGGTGATGGCCGATGGCGCGGTCGCCGCCGATGCCTCCCCCGCCGATCTGATGGCGGGGCGCGCCGGGCCTGCCGCTGACGCGCTGGTCGCGGTGCCGCGCGAACAGGCGCATGCGCTGGCGGCGCTAGAGCGCGGCGTATGAGCGAAGCCTTTGTCCGCGTGCCCGATCTGCTGGCGCAACATGTGCTGCTGGCGTTCAGCGCGCTGCTGCTCGGGCTGGCGATCGCACTGCCGCTGGCCGTGTGGTCGGCGCGCCGCCCCGCCGTCGCCCGCGTGGCGCTGGGGTTCGCCAGCCTGGTCCAGACCGTCCCCGCGCTCGCGCTGCTGGCGCTTTTCTATCCCGCCTTGTTGTGGCTTTCGGGCCTGGTCGGCGGCGGCATCCCCGCACTCGGCTTCCTGCCCGCCTTGCTAGCGCTGACGCTCTACGCGCTGCTGCCGATCCTGCGCAACGGCGTCACCGGCCTCACCACGCTCGACCCGGCGATCCTCGAAGCTGCCGACGGCGTCGGCATGACCGCGTGGCAAAAGCTGCGGATCGTCGAGGCGCCATTGGTCGCGCCGGTGCTGATGGCGGGCATCCGCACGGCGGCGGTGTGGACGATCGGCGCGGCGACGCTCGCCACCACCGTGGGCCAGCCCAGCCTTGGCGACCTGATCTTTGCGGGCCTACAGACGCAGAATTGGAGCCTGGTGCTCGCCGGTTGCATCGGTGCCGCCGGCCTCGCGCTCACCGTCGATCTGCTGCTGGCACTTGCCGAGCGCGGGATTCGCGCGCGGCGGCGGTTGCAGGTCTATGCCAGCCTCGGCGCGCTGCTGTTCGGGCTGCTCGCCGCGCTGGCCCCCGCTTTGCCCAGCGGCACGAAGACCGTCACCGTCGGCGCGAAAGGCTTTTCCGAGCAATATATCCTCGCCCGGCTGATCGGCGACCGGCTGACCGATGCGGGCTATGCGGTGCGCTATCGTGAAGGGTTGGGATCGGCGGTCGCGTTCGGCGCGCTCGCAGCTGGCGATATCGACGTCTATGTCGATTATTCGGGCACGATCTGGGCCAACGAAATGCGCCGCGACGACATCCCTTCGCGCGCCGCGATCGTGCGCGGTGTCGGCGATTGGGCGCGTGAGGTGCATGGCGTTCGGCTAGTCGGGCCGTTGGGGTTCGAAAACGCCTATGCCTTTGCCATGCGCGGAGCCGATGCCAAGCGGCTGGGGGTGACCTCGCTCACCGATCTGGCGCGCGTCGCACCACGGCTTCGCTTCGGCACCGATGTCGAGTTCCTCGAACGCCCCGAATGGCGCAACGTCCGCGACCGCTATGGCCTGCGCTTCGCGAGCCAGAACGCCTATCACCCAACCTTCATGTACCGCGCGCTGGCCAGCGGTGCCGCCGACGTCATCCCCGCCTTCTCCTCCGACGGCCGAATCGCCGCCGATCGGCTGACGGTGCTGACCGACCCCCGCCAAGCCATTCCCGGCTATGACGCGCTGCTGCTGGTCGCCCCCGCGCGCGCGCAGGACGACCGCTTCCTCGCCGCGATGGCGCCACTGGTGGGCCGGGTAAATGTCGAAGCAATGCGCGAAGCAAACTACCGCGTCGATCGTGACACCGATAAGGACACCCCCACCGAAGCGGCGACCTGGCTCGCCAAGCGGCTGGGGCTTTAGCCTAGATCCGCCGCCGCACTCGTCCTCGCAGCCGCCGTGCACGATCGCGCACCCGGGTCGTCAGCCCGCGTCGCGAAGGTTCAAACGCGGCTTCGGGATGTTCGGGGTCGAGCGCCTGGGCATTGGCCATCACCCGCTGCCATTCGGCCTTTTCGGGCGGATCGAACGGTACCAGCGAACGCCCGCTGCCGCGCAGCCGCTCGACCGTCTCGATCAGCGATCCGGTCTTGGCCAGCGTCTGCTCGACCACTTCAGGCTCGACCCCCAGATGCTCGGCCATCAGCCCGGCGCGCAGGCCCGCGATCGTTGCGATCATCGCGTCGTCGGTCGCTTCGATGACGACATCACATTCGCTGTCGAGCCCCATCGAGCGGTTGTTCATATTGGCCGACCCCACGCGCAGCACGCGATCATCGGCGATCATCACCTTGGCATGGACATAGATGTCGGCCTCGCGATGCGTCACCGGGGTATAGATTTGTGCGCGGTGGTGGTTGGGATGTTCGCGCATCGCGTCGATCAATTCGGCGCGCGCCGCGCCCATCACTTCTTCCTCGAGCCAGCCATCGGCGACCTTGGGATTGACGATCACGAACTCGGGTCCGTTTGCTTCGTCGAGCCGCTTGGTAATCGCCTCGGCGATCACTCGCGAGGCGAAATATTGTGTCTCGATATAGGCATAACGCTCGACCCGCTCGATCATCGCGACGAACAACGCCTCGATCTCGCGGATTTCCTCGACCTCGCCGTTCAGCCCGCGCGTGCGGCCGATCGTGACCTCGATATCTTCGAATTGCGGGCGAAGCGCGTCGGGCCAGGCGTTGCACGCCACCTGCGGCACCGGCAGGGGATCGCCGCCCGCAATTTCCCAGCGCTTGCGCGCCAGATCGCCCAGCGCCCCCGCCACCGGCCCTTCGAGCGCCATCGATGCGTCGTGCCAGGGCATATAGCGCCGCTCGGTAAAGGGCCGCCGCCGCCGCTCGTCATTGTCGAGATGCTGGCGCGTGTCCCATCGCGACGCGGTCATGTCGATCCCGCCGCAAAACGCCATGCAATTGTCGATCACGATGATCTTTTGATGATGGCTAGCGCCAAAGGGGTGCGCGCCGTCGGTCTTGAAGGTGATTTGCTTGTGCTTCATCCAGCGCAGCAGCCGAAGCGCGGTGGTGCCGCGCCCCAGCAGCTTCATCGTCACCACGCTCCACGCCAGGATATTGATCTGCAATCCCGGTCGATTATCGGCCAGCCAGCTCAGAAACGGCCCCAGCTCGGTCGGCGCGCCATCATCGGGGCGGCTGCGATCGAGGATGATCCGGCTGTCGAAATCCCAGCCGACCAGCATGATCTGCTCGGTCGCGCCCATCATCGCCTTGCGCGCATAGGCATAATAATCGGCGGCATCGACCACCAGCGCGGCCCGGTCGGCATGTTCGGTGCGCCAGCCCAGTTCGTTCAGCTTCAAATCGCCTCCGGTCCGTTGGACCCAAGCACATGGGTACATAATTGCGCGACCGCGTTGTCATCGGGCGTCAGCGCCGCGACCGTGACCCAGCCCTGCGCGCGCCATGTCGCGGCATCGGCTCCTTCGGGCACGAACAGCCGCCGCCGCTCGACCGCGATGCACCCGGCTTCGAGCACCGGGTCGGCATAGAGCGAGAACCCGACTGCCGCCTCTTCGGTGCCGCCGTCATGCATCACGGTATAGGTGCCGCCGCGCCCAATTTCGATCGGGATGCCAGTGGCAAAGATCGAAAAGCCAAGCCAGCTTTGATATTCAAAGCCATGCCGTTCGGTGGGGTCGAGCGTCAGCGCGACGTTCAGCGGCAACGCCTCGGCAATCGCCGCCAGCCCGTCGAGCCGGGTGGCGAGCGCCGCCCCATGCGCGCTGCCGCGCAGCTTGGCCAGCGCCTGGTCGAACGGCCCCGCCGCCTCGATCAGCGGCAGATAGGCGGGCGCGATCGCGGCCACCCCGGCGGCATCCTTGCCGTCGAGCGCGATCCGCAAGGGTTCGAGCTGCTCGGGCGGCAGATCGCCCAGCGTCTCGACCAGATCGGGCAAGGTGAAATCGATCGACAGGCCGGTGATGCCCGCAGCGGTCAGCGCCTCGACCGCGACGGTGACGATCTCGCGCGCCGCCGCGACACTGTCGAGCCCGATCAGTTCGCACCCGATCTGGCGCATCGCGCGCTCAGGGCGAAGCTGCGAGGCGCGCAGCTTCAGGATCGCGCCGGCATAGGAGAGGCGAACGGGGCGCGGGTGATGCGCCATCCGGGTGGCGGCAATGCGCCCCACCTGCGCGGTGATGTCGGGCCGGATCGCCAGCGTCGCCTGGCTCACCGGATCGACGAAGCGCACCGCATCGCTGGCACGTGCAGCCTTGAGCCGCGCACCAAGCGCCGCTTCGAACTCGGCAAGCGGCGGATCGACCTGCTCATAGCCATAGCCATAAGCGGTATCGAGCACCCGCCGCTCCAGCCGCGACGCCGCATCGGCGGCGGGCGGCAGGCGATCGTGGAAACCTTCGGGAAGCAGACCGGTCATCGGCTGCCCAGATACTGATACGAAAAGCGTGTCACCAATTCCCCTTCATCCTCTCCCGCTGGCGGGAGAGGGTTGCGAAGACTTGGGTCGCATTCTTCATGCGGCCCTAGTCGTAGCTGGGTGAGGGTGGTGCGGTCGCATTCGCGACCGCGCGAAGCAGCGCTTCGCACCACCCTCATCCAATCTTCGCTAAGCCGCTGCGCGGCTAAGCTACGCTATCCTTCTCCCGCCAGCGGGAGAAGGTCACATAGGGAAGCACTACAGCGCGGTCACCTAAAACCGCAACGCCATCACCGTTCGCACGCCAGGCAGTGCGCGAACATTCGCGATCAACTCCGCCGTCACCGGCTCGTCGACCGACAGCAGCAACACGGCCTCCCCGCCTGCGGCCCGGCGGCCCAGATGGAAGGTGCCGATATTCACCCCGGCGGTGCCAAGCGTCGTACCGATCCGCCCGATGAACCCCGGCGTATCGTCGTTGACGACATACAGCATATGCCCCGCCAGATCGGCCTCGACCTTGATCCCGAACAGCTCGACCAGGCGCGGGGCCTGATCGCCGAACAGCGTGCCCGCCACCGAACGCTCACCTGCGTCGGTCTTCACCGATACGCGCAGCAGCGTGTGGTAATCGCCCTCGCGCTCGGTCCGCACTTCGCGCACTTCCATGCCGCGCTCCTTGGCCAGCACCGGCGCATTGACCATGTTCACCGTGTCGGTCTGCGTCCGCAGGAAACCTGCCAGCACCGCCGACACCATCGGCTTCTGATTCAATTCAGCCGCTGCACCCTCGCTATGGATCGAAATCCGCCCGATCGCGCCATGCGTCAACTGGCCCACCAGCGAGCCCAGCTTTTCGGCCAGCGCCATATAGGGCTTGAGCCGCGGTGCTTCCTCGGCTGACAGGCTCGGCATGTTGAGCGCGTTGGTGACGCCGCCCGACATCAGGAAATCGGCCATCTGCTCGGCCACCTGGATCGCGACGTTGACCTGTGCTTCGCTGGTCGATGCGCCAAGATGCGGGGTCGACACGAAATTGGGGGTGCCGAACAAGGGCGACGCCTTTGCCGGTTCCTCAACGAACACGTCGAGCGCCGCGCCGCCGATATGCCCCGAATCGAGCCCGGCCTTGAGCGCCACCTCGTCGATCAGCCCCCCGCGCGCACAATTGATGATGCGGACGCCCTTCTTGGTCTTGGCGAGATTTTCAGCGCTCAGGATGTTGCGGGTCTGGTCGGTCAGCGGGGTGTGCAGCGTGATGAAATCGGCGCGTGCCAGCAATTCGGTCAGCTCGACCTTCTCGACGCCGATCTCGATCGCGCGCTCGGGGCTGAGGAACGGATCGAAGGCGACGACCTTCATCTTCAGCCCCAGCGCACGATCGGCGACGATCGACCCGATATTGCCCGCGCCGATCAGCCCCAGCGTCTTCGACGTCAGCTCGACGCCCATGAAGCGGTTCTTCTCCCACTTGCCCGCCTGAGTCGATGCATCAGCCTCGGGCAATTGGCGCGCGAGCGCGAACATCAGCGCGATGGCGTGTTCGGCGGTGGTGATCGAATTGCCGAACGGGGTGTTCATCACCACCACGCCCTTGGCGCTGGCGGCGGGAATATCGACATTGTCGACGCCGATCCCGGCGCGCCCGACGACCTTAAGGTTGGTCGCGGCTTCGAGGATTTCCTTGGTCACCTTGGTCGAGCTGCGGATCGCCAGACCGTCATACTCGCCGATCATCGCGATCAGCTCGGCGGGCGTCTTGCCGGTGATTTCATCGACCTCGACCCCGCGCTGGCGGAAAATCTCGGCGGCTTTGGGATCCATTTTGTCGGAAATAAGGACTTTGGGCATTTGATTTCTCCACCCGTCATTCCGGCGAAAGCCGGAACCCAGGGTTACAAAGGATGTCGCGTATGGCGCTGGATCCCGGCTTTCGCCGGGATGACGATTAAGAAGTGCGTGCCGTTGCCCAGGCCCAATCGAGCCACGGCCCCAGCGCCTCGACATCGGCGGTGTCGACCGTCGCGCCGCACCAGATGCGAAGCCCAGCGGGCGCATCGCGATAGCCCGCGATGTCGTACGCCGCATGTTCGGCCTCGAGCAGCGATGCCATCTTCTTGATCAACGCTTCATCGGCACCTTCGACAGTCAAACACACGCTGGTGTTCGAGCGAGTCGCCGGATCGACCGCGAGATAGCCCAGCCAATCGCGCGCCTGCACGATTCGGTCGAGCGCCGCCGCATTCGCCGCCGATCGCCCGATCAGCGCGTTCAGCCCGCCGATCGACTGCCCCCATTCGAGCGCAAAGATATAATCCTCGACCGCGAGCATCGACGGGGTGTTGATCGTCTCGCCCTTGAACAATCCCTCGATCAGCTTGCCGCCTTTGGTCATGCGGAAAATCTTGGGCATCGGCCAGGCCGGGCTATAGCTTTCGAGCCGCTCGGCCGCGCGCGGCCCCAGGATCAGCACGCCGTGGCCGCCCTCGCCGCCCATCACCTTCTGCCAAGAGAAGGTGGTCACATCGAGCTTGTCCCACGGCATCTCCATCGCGAACACCGCGCTGGTGGCGTCGTTGAAGGTCAGCCCTTCGCGATCGTCCGAAATCCACTCGCCATTGGGGACGCGCACGCCGCTGGTGGTGCCGTTCCAGGTAAAGACGACATCATGGTCGTGCGGCACCCGCGTCAGGTCGACGATCTCGCCATAGGGCGCGGTCATCACCTGCGGGTCGATCTTGAGCTGCTTGACCGCGTCGGTCACCCAGCCTTCGCCGAAGCTTTCCCACGCCATCACCGTCACGGGCCGCTGCCCAAGCATCGACCACATCGCCATTTCGATCGCGCCGGTATCCGATGCGGGGACGATCGCGATGCGGTGGGTATCGGGAACCTGCAGCACCTGGCGCGTCAGGTCGATCGCGCGCTGCAACCGCGCCTTGCCCAGCTTCGAGCGGTGCGAGCGGCCGAGCACCAAAGTGTCGAGCTTGTCGGCCGACCAGCCCGGAGGCTTGGCGCAGGGGCCGCTGGAGAAATGGGGACGCGCCGGCTTGGTGGCGGGTTTGGTGGACGCAAATGTGGCGTCGGCAACGTGTAGATCAGTCATGTCAGTCTCTCCTCACAGAGAGCACGCGCGGCGTTGGGACCGCGTGGCCCGTCGCCGGCCCTAACGATGCCGGGCGGGGTGTCAAGCGTGCTGAAGGTCGCTCGACACTCCGGCACCGTCCAGTGGGTCCAAACAAGACGGGCCGCGATCGCGCCATGCGCGGCTGCGGCCCGTCTCGCATGCCGATCAGAACTTGGCGCGCACCCCGAAATTGACGGTGCGACCAAAAGTGTGGATTTCGGTAAACTCCTTGCGCGTTCCCGCGAACGATACCTGGCGTCCGTCGAGTACGTTCACCGCCTGCATGAACAATTCGACATTGGGGCGAAGCTGATAGCTGCCGCCCAGATCGAGGATGCCGAATCCGTCCTGATAAAAGGCGACGACGTCCTCGGTCGTCGGCAGCGACGTCACCACCGCACCCGCATCGGTCATATACTGGCTGCGATAGGTGTAGCTAAGGTTGAACTCGAACGGCCCGCTCTCGAAAAACGGCGTGATCGAATAGCTGATGTCCGACACCCCCTGAACGCCTGCCGACTGGACGCCGACACCCGCCAGGTCGAGCTCAAGCTTCGACGTCGCAAAGGTCGCGGTCGCCGTCACGCCCAGGCCAAAGGCAAGGCGGTTGGTATAGCCGAATTCGATGCCCGAGATCGTCGCATCGCCGACATTGGTCGGCGTCGCCACCAGCACGTCGACCGGCAGGGTCGATCCGTCGTTCACCGCAAAGGCAAGCGTGCGGGTTTCGAAATCCGACGCGATGTAATCGCTCACGTCCTTGTAAAAGGCAGCGGCGGTGAACGCGCCGAACTTGTCGAAATACCATTCGAACGACAGGTCGAGATTCCACGACGTATAAGGCCGCAAATTCGGATTGCCCGCCGTTGCGTTGAGGTTGAGCGTCTCATCCTCGAGCGCGGCCGCCCCCAGGTTGAAGATGTTGGTCACCGTCACGCTGTTGGTGTTGATCGAGTTGCGAAGCTCGGCCAGCGACGGGCGGGTCATCGTCTTTGCCGCGCCCAACCGAAATTGGATGTTCTTGGCAATGCTGAAGTTCGCGTTCGCGCTCGGCAACCACTCCTGATAGCTGGCCGAGGTGGTGATCGGCGTCACCTGCGTCGTTACCCCGCCGGTCGCGGTGCGAACCGGCGACACCGTAGTGCCGTCGACATCGGTTGCGGTGCGGACATAGCGCAAGCCGACATTGCCGCTCACCGGCACCGTTCCCACGTCCGACGCGAAATCGATCCGGCCATAGCCGGCGACCACTTCCTCATCGATCCGATAGCTGTTCTGCCGATCGGCGGCGTTGGGCTCCAGATCATAGGCGCTGGGGTTCACCCCGTCGAACTCGCCCGCCAGCACATAGGATTGGTTGAACAGCCCCCAATCGACATTGGTCCAGGGCTGGAAGGTGCCGATCTGCTGGTCAAAGGCATTGGACGGCACCGCCGCGCCCAGGAAATCGCCGGTGCGCGTGACGCCCGGACGCAACACCGTCGTGCTGCGGTCGCGCCGCTGATAGTCGCGATAGCGATCCGAATATTGCCCGCCATAGGCGATCCTGGTGATCTTCAGGCCGCCCAGGTCGATCTCGGTGTCGCGCGACACGTTCAAGACCAAGGTCTGGTCCTCGTCGCGCGAATTGATCGGGCGCACCGCGAAGCTTTCGAACGGCATCACCGACGGGTCGGTCAGGTCGAGGCTGGTGAACAGCGAATTAACCTTGGCGCGATTGACGACATCGCCGCGAAAATCAAAGGTCAGGTCGCCGCCGCGCGCATTGGCGGTGCGATATTGCACGCGCTGGATCGGCGTAACCAGGTCGCTCTTGGCCTGGGCATAGCTGAACCGCGGCTCGAACCGCCACCCGTCCAGATCAAGCCGCATCGTGGCGTTGAGCTGCAAATTGCGGTGCGACTGGTCGAGATATTCGGCATAGTTACGGATACGTGCGCCGCGGATCGTGCCCGCCACCAGCCGGCCATCCTCGACCACCGCGGTCGTCGGGTCGAGCCGGGCGATCTGGCTGGGGATATAATAGGTCAGGCGGCGCTCGACCGTCTCGTTGTTGAACTGCGAATACAGCCCGTCAATGTCGAATTCCAGGTTCGGCGCGGGGCGCCACTGGACGCCGACGATCCCGCTGATCCGCTCGCGATCTTCCAGCTCGAGATAAGGCTGCGCGTCACCCGGCACGCGCAATTCGCCCAGGCCCGGCACTTGGACGTCGGACCAACCCACGCGCAGCCGATCGAACTGCACCTGGCGCTTTGAATAGGCGATGCCGCCCAGCACGCCAAAACTGTTATCGGCATTGTGCCAGCCAGCCGACAGGCTGCCATTGGGGTTCAGCGTATCGGTGCGCTCGTCATAGCCGCCGAACAGATTGGCCGCGACGAACGAATCGCGATCGAGCGGATTGAGCAACCGGATGTCGACCGTCGATCCGATGCCGTTTTCCACCAGATCAGCAGTGGGCGATTTGATGACGACGATACTGTCGATCAGCGTTGCGGGCAGCACCTGCAAGCGGAACTGACGGCCCGACTGGCCCGAATTGCGAATATTTTCGTTATACGCCAACGGCATGCCGTCAAAGGTGATCGCCTGAAAATTTGGCCCCAGCCCGCGCACGCTGATGAACTGGCCCTCGCCTGCTTCGCGCACGATCGTCACGCCGGGAACGCGCTGCAACGCCTCGGCGATGTTGAACGCCGGCAGCTTGCCGATGTCCGCCGCAACGATCGCGTCGGAGATCGAATCGGCGTTGCGCTTGACATCCAGCGAGCGAGCGACGCCCTCGGAGAATTTGGCGGTGATGACGATGTCGCGCTCAACGGCGGCTTCGTCGCTGTCGGCGGGCGTCGTCGCCGCTGGCGTTTGCTGGGCCGCCGCCGTCTGAGGGCGGACGATCAGCGCACCGGCGGCATCGCGCGTCACCGTCAGCGGCTGGCCCGCGATCAGCCGGCGCACGGCTGCCTCAGCCGCGAATTCGCCGCTGAGCGCAGGGGCGTTCAGCCGGGCGACGCTCGCGCGGGTGAACAGGATGTCGCTACCGCTCTGGCGCGCCAGTTGCTCGAGCGCGCGGTCCATCGGTTGCGCGGCAATGCTGAAGCGCACGCGGCGCTGATTGTCCTGCGCCTGCGCGGCCCCCGCCATCGCCAAGGTCGAAAGGGCGAGCGCAAGCGCCGCCGAACGGCCCAGCCCCTGCTTCAGGCCAGGCTGCCGCTTCAAAATCGTCATCGAAATCCCCCGTCTCCCGCTCCCAACGAGCGTCCATCCCCCCGACGACGGGCGATGATTTTACCTCACCCCGCAGTGCGAAAAAAATCGGGGGCGGCGGGGTAAAGCGGCTCAGCTAACCGATGATATGCGGATCGTGTCGGCCCCCGCCTCGACGCGCACCGGCAGCAGCACCGCGAGCGAGCGGGCAAATGCCTCGGGATCGCCCACCCGGTACATGCCGGTGAAGCGAAGCGCCGCCGCCTGCGGATCGGCGACCACCAATGGCCGCTGAGTATAGCGGTTCATCTCGGCGGCGGCCTGTGCCAGCGTTTCGTCGCGAAACGCCAGCCGCCCGGTCTGCCACGCGATCAGGTCTTCGAGTTCGGGGCGATCGACCCGGTCAGGGCTACCCTGCGCCATCGCGATCCGCTCGCCGGGCACCAGCGGCAATGTGGCACCCGCCGCTTCGACCCGCGCGACCCCTTCGATCGCGGTCATCGCCGCGCGCGCACCGTCGCGGCGCACGTCCAGTCGCCCGCGAAGCGCCAGCGCCCGCCGATCCCCCGCCAGGATCGCGAACGGGCGCGGATCGGCCGCGATCTGCAAATCGACCCGCCCCGCCGACAGCGTCAGCGTCCGCAAGTCCGATCGGGTGCGAAACCGAATATTGGTGTCGGTGTCGAGCATCACCCGCGTGCCGTCTTCCAGCACCAGCCGGCGCTGTTCGCCTACCCCGGTGCGATAGACCCCGGCGGTCGCCTCGCGCCAGCCCAGCACCGATCCGCCCGCGACCAGCAGCGCGCTGCCGCCCGCCATCACCGCACGCCGCGACAACATCGGCACGGGCGCGGCAGGAGGGCCGACGATGGGCGTGGTGGCGGCCAGGCCACCGACCGAATCCCACACGGCAGATGCGCGTTCAAAGGCATCGGCATGGCGCGGATCGGCATCGATCCAGGCGCGAAAGGCGGTTTGATCGGCGTCGGTGCGGTCGTCGGCGTGCAGTCTTGCCAGCCATGCTGCGGCCTGCCGGTTGGATGTTGCCGGCTCGCCGCGGATCACGTCACCAACTCTCCATCCACTCGGTCAGATGCGTCATCGCCTTTGCGATGTGCTTTTCGACGGCGCTCTGGCTGATCCCCAGTTCGTCCGCGATTTCGCGATACTTACGCCCCTCCAGCCGGTGCATCAAGAAAATCTGCCGGGTGCGCGGACTCAGCCGCTCGACGCCGCGGCGCAATCGCTCGAGCCGGTGCCGCGCGATCAGCGTTTCGTCCTGCAACGGATTGCGATCGGCCAGCGTATCGACGCTCAGTTCGATCGGCACGGCGGTGCCGGCGCGCCGTTCGCGGCGATAGGCGTCATGCCCGCGATTGGCGGCGGCGCGGGCAAGCAACGCCACCGGATTGTCGGCTACCACTTGCCGCTCGGCCAGCCCGATCCAGGCGTCGTGCAACAGATCCTCGGCATCGTCGCGCCTGGTCATCCGCGCGATCTGGTCGCGCAGCCGTCCCCAGCCCAATACCAGCCTGCCGCCGTGGATCGAAGCATCACCTGCCTGCATGTCCTGCCGGGTAGGGACGCTGCGATACGGTTTCGTGACGTTTCGATTGCCGCATGATGACGGCGGCGTTCAATCGGTCAGATAAATGGGATTCCCGTAGAACCAGAGGTCTTGCCACGGGTCTTCGCCGGGCACGTCGGCCTCGGGTTCCCCCTGCTGCGTATTCGTCCCGCGCACGCGCAGATAGCCTGCACCAGCCGGGGCCGGCATGCGATGTTCGATCACCACATCCGCGCCCTCGCGCCGCCAGTCGCGCGCGGTGAAGCGGCGGAGCACGCGCGCGCTGGGGTTGCGATCGCCTACCGCGCTATCCGTCACCGCACCCGCGATCAGATCGACATGGTCGACCTTGGGCACCGCGCCGCCCGCATTGGCGGCGCGCGCGGGGCGAAAGCGGATGGTGACCAGTATCTCCCCACCCGGCTTCGCCGCCAGCGTATCGCCCATCATCGCGTGCGCGTCGCCGCTCGTCACCGTCACGTCGAGCCGATCGACCAGCCCGCCGGTCGCCACGAACACCCGCCCGCCGCGCAGTCCGCCCAGAATGTCGGACGAGTCGGGCGCGGCGAATACCCAGGTCTTGGCATATTCGCCCGGCCAGAAATCGGCACCGCCCTCACGCCAATGGCCGTGCGAATCCGACGTGGCGGTGATCGTCCAGCGCAGCCCCTGCCCCAGCAAGGCGTCCCAGCCGCCGCCGATCGTCGCCGTCATCTGATCGAACCCGCCCATCGTCGGATAGCCTCCATATAGCCCGCGCGAACCGTGCGCGATGTCCAGGCCGGGCTTGGGCCGCGCCGCCTGATGCCCCGGCGCGCCCTCCATGCCGATCACCACGCGCGGCGCGGCGGCCTGCCAGGCGCGATATTCCTGCGGGCTATGCTGGCCCCAGCGGCCAAGGCCCGTCGCGGTGCGCGAGGGGTGGTTGCCGATCACCACCGGCGGCGCGCTCAGGCTGTTCATATAGCGCAGCGCCTCGATCATTCTGGGCTTGGTGTTGCGCGCCGGATCGGCGGGAAACGCCTCGCGCTTACCATAGCCGCGCTCGATATCGCGCAGCGTATCGCGCTCCTGCGGCCCGATCGGCAGGATCAGGCTGGCATGTTCGCCGCCGGGCACGTCAAACTCCATGCCATAGAATAATGTCAGTTCGGGCACCGCCAACCTGGCCGCAACCACATCGGGCCAGGCGCGGGCATGGTTCAGATCGGCATGGCGCGGCCCGCCATGATCGGTCGACACCATCCATGCCAGCCCATGCGCCTTTGCCATCCGGGCATTTTGCAGCACGCTATGCGCCGAATCGCCGCCGATGATCGGCGGTGGCGGCTGATCGGGGTGCGCCGGATCGGGCTGGTATTTGGCGCTGTAAATGCTGTGGACGTGATGGTCCCCCGCCAGCCAGCGGCGCTGCCCGGCCTCCTGCCCGGCGGCCGGCACCGCCAGCGTCGACCATAGGGCGCAAAACAATATCGATCGGCGAAACATGGCGGCTCCCTATGCAGCAATCCTCATCGATGCGACGCTTTCACGACAACAGCATGACGGCGCAGCCCCGACGGCCGCTGCGCCCAAGGCTTCCTAACCTCCGCCGCCGCGCCTATGCCGATCGGGTGCAGCCGACGATCCGCCAGCTTCGTTTTCTTGTCGCGCTTGCCGACCATGGCAGCTTCACACGCGGAGCCGCTGCGGTCGACGTCACCCAGCCCAGCTTTTCGCAGCAGATTCAGTTGCTCGAGGCGATGTTGCAGGGCCGGGTCGCCGAACGCGGTAGCCGCACGATCCTGACCCCGCTGGGCCGCGACGCAGTGGCAGCGGCACGGCGGGTGCTGGCCGAGGTCGACAGCTTCGCCGCCTTGGCCGAACGGCATGTCGAGGCGCTGTCGGGCACCATCCGGCTCGGCGTGTCGCCGACGCTTGGCCCGTATATATTGCCGCAACTCGTCGCGCGTCTGCACGCCACCAACCCTACGCTGCGGGTGCATGTCCGCGAGGGCATGCCGGGGCCATTGCTCGAAATGCTGGCCGACGGCGCGCACGACGTGGTGCTGCTGCAACTGCCGATCGACGGGGCGGGCCTGCATGTCGAGCGGCTGTTTCGCGATCCCCTCTACCTGGCGATGGCCGCCGATGATCCGCTGCGCGACCGCGCCGAGATCACCGCCGCCGATCTTGCCGGGCGAGGGCTGCTGACGCTCCAGCCGCAATATCGCATGAGCGATCAGGTGACCGCACTTGCCGAAGCCGCCGGCGCGCGCGTGCTTCGCGATTATGAAGGCACCAGCCTTGATGCCATTCGCCAGATGGCGGGGATGGGCATGGGCCTTGCCTTCCTGCCACAACTTTATGTCCGCCAGGAGATTCGCAGCGGCGACGAAGTGATCGCGCGGCCCTTTAAGGGTGGCCTGCATTATCGTGAGATCGGGCTGGTCTGGCGCGCGGGCGCCGGGCGCGCACCGGCATTTGAAAAATTGGCAAACCTGTTGCGACAGGTTGCCGCCATAGGATAATCCTATGACACTTATAGTGCCAGACCGGTTGGCCCGATGGCTTGCTGCCTATAATAGGTCGAGCATCTAAGGAGAATATGATGGCGGCAAAGCGCGTAGGATTGCGGGCGTTCGGAGGCTGGATCGCGCTGGTGCTGGCGCCTGATGCCGCATTCGTGCGGCTGGCGATCGTCTATGGCATCGCGATTTCGCTGCTGTCGCTCGCAACGCCGATCTCAGTGCAGTTGCTGATCAATTCGGTGGCGAACACCGCCCTCCCGGCACCCTTGTTCACCCTGGCGGGAATCCTGTTCCTGCTGCTCACCATCGCCGGCGTGCTCAGCGCGCTGCGAATCCATCTAATGGCGGTATTCGAGCGGCGCTTGTTCGCGCGGATGGTCGCCGAAATCACGCTGCGCGCGGTGCATGCGCAAAACCCGTTCTTTGCCGATGCGCGCCGCGGCGACCTGTTCAACCGCTATTTCGACCTGATCACGGTGCAAAAGGCGGTGCCCAGCCTGCTGATCGGGGGCTTCACCATCGTGCTCCAGGGCGCGGTCGGCCTGATCGTCACCAGCTTCTATCACCCGTTTTTCCTCGCGTTCAACGGCGTGCTGGTCTTCACTTTGTTCGTGATCTGGCAGGTTTGGGCCTCGGGCGCGGTCCGCAGCGCGGTCGGCATGAGCCATGCCAAGCATCAAACGGCGCACTGGCTCGAAAGCGTCGGCGGGTCGAACGGCTTCTACAAATCCAGCCGCCATCTCGATTTCGCAATGGACCGGTCCGAAGCAATGACCGCGACCTATGTCAACGCGCATCGCCGGCATTTTCGCTACACCTTCGCGCAGACTTTGTGCCTGTTGTTCACCTATGCCTTTGCCAGCGCGACGTTGCTGGCGCTTGGCGGCTGGCTGATCATCCAGGGCGAATTGTCGATCGGCCAGTTGGTCGCTGCCGAACTGATCCTGTCGGGCGTATTCTATGGCATCGCGCAATTCGGCACCTATCTCGAATCGCTCTATGACCTCGCCGCCAGCCTCGAGGAACTGTCGCTATTCTGGGACATCGCGCAGGAAGAGCCGCGCGTCGGCACCAGCCATGGTCCCGCCAATGGCGCGATCCGGCTGCGCGGGGTGCGCCACGGCGGCCATGTCTTCGATTTTTCGGTCGACAGCGGCGAACAGCTCGCGGTCGTCGCCGCGCCGGGGGTCGAACGCACGATCGCTCGCTTGCTCAAGCGCCACGAACTGCCGTCGCGCGGGCTGGTGCTGGTGGGGGGCAGCGACATTGCCGGGTTCGACATGTATCGCCTTCGCGCCGATGTGATGGTGCATGAACGGCCAAGCTTCGTCGAAATGTCGATCCGCGAGTATCTGACGCTCGCTGCCTCGGGTGATGCCACCCGGATCATGGATGTGCTCGACATCGTCGGCCTCACCACCCGGATCGGGGCGCTCAACGACGGGCTCGATACGATCGTATCGAACTCGGGCTGGCCGTTTTCGGTGGGCGAAACGATGGCGCTCAAGCTCGCCGCATCCTTGCTCGCCTGCCCGCGCGTGCTGGTGCTGTCGCCGCTCTACGATCTGCTGCCCACCGCGCGGATCGACGCGGCGCTGGCGATATTGCGCGAAAGCGGCACCACCGTGTTGCAATTCACCCGCCGTCCGCAGGGGCTGACGCGCGACGGTCGGCTATGGGTCGGCAGCCAGGTACAACAGCGCTGCGCCAGCGAAGCCGAACTGATCGCGCTTGCCCGCGACGAAGGAGATACCGATGCCCTTCCGGCCTGATCACCTTACCCATTTTCCAACGCTCGCATCGATCCGTCCGCCTCGCGTCACCCGTGCAATCGCCTGGATGCTGATGATCAGCATCGGCGTCGTCACCGCGATCCTGTTCGGCGTGCCGTGGGTTCAGACCTCGCCCGGAGCCGGCCAGGTAGTCGCGCTCAACCCCGATGACCGCGTGCAATCGGTAACCGCATTGGTTCCTGGCCGCGTCGAGCGGTGGTTCGTCAACGACGGCGATCAGGTAAAGGCCGGCGATCCGATCGCCCGCGTGGTCGACAACGACCCCGACCTGCTCACCCGCCTGCGTGCCGAACGCGCACAAGTCGAAGCAGAGATCGCCGCCGCGCAACAGGCGATGACCGTGGCGCAGCTTGACGTCGGTCGCTCGCGCCAATTGCTCACCGAAGGGCTGATTGCCCGGCGCGATTACGAAGCGTCGCAGATTCGCGTCGCCGATCATGTCGCCAAGCTGGCCGAGGCGCGCGCCAAGCTCAGCCGGGTCGATGTCGGCCTCAATCGCCAATCGGCGCAGGTGGTGCGTGCCCCGCGCGAAGGCCGGATCCAGTCGATCAACGCCGCCGCCGGCGCGACGTTGGTCAGCCCCGGCGACATTCTGGCAACGCTCGCGCCCGATCGGCCGGTGCGCGTCGTCGAATTGCTGGTCGACGGGCGCGACGTTGCCCTGGTTCGCCCGGGCCGCCCGGTACGGCTGGCATTCGAAGGCTGGCCAGCGATTCAGTTCAGCGGCTGGCCGTCGATCGCCGAGGGGATGTTCGACGGTCGCGTGCGCTCGCTCGACCCTTCAGCGCAGGCGACCGGGTTGTTCCGGGTGTTGGTCGAGCCGATGCCGGGCCGCCCAAGCTGGCCCGACGACGATTATGTCCGGCTGGGTGCCAAGGTGCGCGGCTGGATCCAGATGGAAACCGTCAGCGTCGGCTATGAATTGTGGCGTCAGCTCAACGACTTCCCGCTCGAGTTCCGCCGCCCCGCGCTAGAGGCCGAAGCCAGGAACAAAGCACAGGAGCAGACCAAGTGAGACGATTGGCGCTCGCGCTGCTCCTGCTGGTCACAGTGCCGGCAGGGGCAACCGCGCAGACGCAGAGCCAGACCCTGACGCTCGACGAAGTGCTTCGCTCCTCGGCGGTCAACGCGCCGGCCATCCTCGAAGCGATCACCCGCGAGCGTCAGGCCGATGGCCGCCGGCTTTCGGCTGAAGGCGCGTTCGACACCTTGTTCGAGGGCGACGCGCAATCGCGACTGCTGGGCTTTTACGACGGCACCGTGGTCGAGGGGCGCGCCAGCCGACCGTTCGTCAATAATGGCGGCGGCATCTATGGCGGTTACCGTATCTCGCGCGGCGACTTCCCGACCTATGAGAGTAAGGGGTTCACGAACCAGCTTGGTGAGGTGAAAGTCGGCGCGGTGTTCGCGCTGATGCGCGATCGCTTTGTCGACGAACGCCGCACCCGGATTGATCTTACCAGCCGCGACATCGAACTTGCGCGCCTCGACCGCGAGATGGTGGCGATCGGGGTACAGCGCCGCGCGATCGATTCCTATCAGGTCTGGGTCGCGGCGGGCATGCGGGTTGCGGTCTATCGCGACCTGCTGGCGCTGGCCAGCGAGCGACAGACCTCGATCGAACGCCAGATCGCGCTCGGCGCACGGCCCGATATTCTCAGCACCGAGAACCGGCAAAACATCGTGCGTCGGCAGACCTTGCTGATTCGCGCCGAACAGGAACTGGCCAGCGCCGCCAACGCGCTGTCTTTCTATCTTCGCGATGCCGATGGCGAGCCGGTCACCCCCGCACCCGCTCGCTTACCCAACAGCTTCCCCGCGCTTCGGCTACCACCATTGGGGCCTGATCTGGCGCAGCGGATCGAGCGGCCCGACCTCGACGCCATATTGGTTCGGCTCGACCAGGCAGCCGCTCGCCGCCAGCTCGCCGAAAACGACATGCAGCCCCGCCTCGATCTTCGCGCCGAAGCGGCCAAGGACATCGGCCCGGTCGGCCTGGCCGGTGCGGGCAGAACGCCGGCCGAGGGCATTGTCGGCCTGCGTTTTTCGCTGCCGCTCGAACGCCGCCAGGCGCGCGGTCGCATTGCCGAGGCGCGCGCCGAGGCCGATGGCCTTCGCCTGCGCCGCAAGCTGATCGAGGATCAAATCCTGGTCGAGGTAAACGGCCTGGCGATCCAGGTCGATGCCGCCGAGCGGCTGGTGGCGCTCGCCGGCGACGAAACCGCGCTTGCAACCCGCATGGCCGAGGCCGAGCGTCGGCGTTTCCAGCTTGGTGCCAGCGACTTCATCGTCGTCAATCTGCGCGAGGAATCAGCAGCCGATGCGCGGCTGCGCCAGCTCGACGCCGAATTTCGCCGGTCGTCGGCGCGCGCCGAACTGGTCGCCGCCACCGTCGATCGCGCGCAACTCGGTCTGTAACCCCAAAGTTCTACATATGTTCTTTCCTACATTGTTCCATATGGGTTAGCCATCCCGCTGCAACAGGAGGCTATGATGGACAGCAACACCCCTATCGAAGACCTGATCGACGACGTCATCGCGCGCGAAGGCGGCTATAGCGATCACCCCGCCGATCGCGGCGGCCCCACCCGCTGGGGCATCACCCAGGCGGTGGCGCGCGCCGATGGCTATACCGGCGATATGCGGCATTTCCTGCGCGAGCGCGCGGTCGCCATCTACACCCGTCTTTACTGGACCCGTCCGCGCTTCGACTTGGTGGCCAAGGCAGCGCCGCGAATCGCCGCGGAATTATTCGATACCGGCGTCAATATGGGGCCGAAAATCGCCGCGACCTTCCTCCAGCGCGCGCTCAACGCGCTCAATCGCAACGCCCGCGACTATCCCGACATCACCGCAGACGGTGTGGTGGGGCCGCAAACCGTTGCGGCACTTTCGGCCTTCATACGGGTGCGCGGGGATCGCGGCGAAACCGTGCTGCTGAAAGCGATCGAGGCGCTGCAAGGGGCGCGCTACCTCGACCTCGCCGAGCGCCGACCCGCCAACGAAGCCTTTCTCTACGGCTGGCTTGCGAACCGGATCGGTGAACCCGGCGGCTGACAACCACGTCGCCCGCATCGACCCATCGAAAAACGGAGCATCGTCATGAGCATCCTCGACGGCCTGATCGGTCCGCTTGCCGGCCTGATCGACAAGATCATTCCCGACCCCAAGGCGCGCGACGCCGCCAAGCTGGAGCTGCTGAGGCTCGAAGGTAGCCAGGAGATCGAAGCGATGCGCGCGCGCCTGTCGGCGATCGTCGCCGAAGCGCAATCGGTCGATCCCTGGACCAGCCGCGCGCGCCCCAGCTTCCTCTATGTCATGTATGCGCTGTTCCTGTTCGCGATCCCGATGGGCCTATTATCGGCGCTGTCGCCGCAAATGGCGCTGAGCATTTCGAACGGCATGACCGCGTATCTGCGGGGACTGCCCGAGGAACTCTATGCGCTGTTTGGCACCGGCTATCTTGGCTACACCGCCGCACGCCAGTGGGGAAAGGCCAAGGGGGCGGATCGCTAAGCCCCGATTGCACCCAAACCGTGCCTCCCCCATATCCCGCGCCATGAGCAAGAATATCACATGGCACGGCACTACCATCCTATCGGTCCGTCGCGGCGGTAAGGTCGTCATCGCCGGCGACGGCCAGGTCACCCAGGGGCAGACGGTGATGAAGCCCAATGCCCGCAAGGTCCGCCCGCTGGGCGACGGCAAGGTGATCGCCGGCTTCGCGGGTGCCACCGCCGACGCCTTCACCTTGTTCGAGCGGCTCGAATCCAAGCTCGAACGCCACCAGGGGCAATTGCTGCGTGCTGCGGTCGAGCTGGCCAAGGACTGGCGCACCGACAAATTCCTGCGCAACCTGGAAGCGATGCTGATCGTTGCCGACAAGGACGTGACCCTGGTCGTTACCGGCAATGGCGACGTGCTTGAGCCCGAGGGCGGAATCGCCGCGATCGGATCGGGCGGCAATTTCGCCCTCGCCGCTGCCCGCGCATTGGTCGATTACGAAGCCGACGCCGAAGTGCTGGCGCGCAAGGCGATGGGAATCGCGGGCGAATTATGCGTCTACACCAATGATCGGCTGACCGTGGAAATCCTCGACAGCGACACCTGACGGCGTTCCCCTCCGCCCGCAACAGGCGGCGGCGCAAGGCACCAAATCATCCCCCAGCTTGAACCCGCCCCCCGCAGGGCCATTTACGGGCGACCATGCAAGACAACCTTACCCCAAAGCAGATCGTAGCCGCCCTCGACCAGCACATCATCGGCCAGAACGACGCCAAGCGCGCAGTTGCGGTCGCGATGCGCAACCGCTGGCGGCGCCAGCAGCTCGGCAGCGAGCTACGCGATGAAGTGACGCCGAAGAACATCCTGATGATCGGGCCGACCGGCTGCGGCAAGACCGAAATCAGCCGCCGCCTGGCCAAGCTGGCCGATGCGCCGTTCGTGAAGGTCGAAGCGACCAAGTTCACCGAGGTCGGCTATGTCGGCCGGGATGTCGAACAAATCGCCCGCGACCTGGTCGAAGAAGCGATCCGGCTGGAAAAGGAACGCCGCCGGATCGCGGTGAAGGACAAGGCAGAGGCGGCGGCGATGACCCGGCTGCTCGACGCGCTGACCGGCAAGGACAGCTCGCAGGCGACGCGCGAGGCGTTCCGCCTGCGCCTGAACGAAGGCCATCTCGACAATACCGAAATCGAGATCGAGCTGGAGGCCGCCCCAACGACGCCGTTCGAAGTGCCCGGCGGGATGCCGCAGATGATCAATCTGGGCGAAATGATGAAGGGCTTGAGCGGCCCTCAGCTCAAGCGCCGCAAGATGAACGTCCATGCCGCCTGGGAGAAATTGGTCGAAGAAGAGGCCGACAAGCGGCTCGACCAGGACGAAGTCAGCCGCGCGGCGCTTGCTGACGCCGAAGCCAATGGCATCGTCTTCCTCGACGAGATCGACAAGATCGCGGTGAGCGACGTGCGCGGCGGATCGGTGAGCCGCGAGGGCGTTCAGCGCGACCTGCTGCCGCTGATCGAGGGCACCACGGTCGCGACCAAATATGGCCCGATGAAGACCGACCATATCCTGTTCATCGCCAGCGGCGCGTTCCATGTCGCCAAGCCGAGCGACCTGCTGCCCGAACTACAGGGCCGCCTGCCGATCCGCGTCGAGCTGAAGGGGCTGACCGAGGCCGATTTCGTGGCGATCCTGTCGGACACCAAGGCGTCGTTGCCGGTGCAGTATAAGGCGCTGATCGCGACCGAGGGGGTCGAGGTGAACTTCACCCCCAGCGGCATCGCCGCCATCGCGCGCATCGCCGCCGAAGTGAATGGCGAGGTCGAGAATATCGGCGCGCGGCGATTGCAGACGGTGATGGAAAAGCTGCTCGAGGAAGTCAGCTTCGAGGCCGAGGACCGCAAGGGAAGCGTGGTCGAAGTCGATGGTGCCTATGTCGACGCGCAGCTCAAGGAAATCGCGCGTAACACCGATCTCAGCCGCTACGTGCTCTGATTATTTGGCGGGCTTGCGGTAAGGCGTGAACATCCCGAGGCGGCAAAAGGCCGACGGGATGGTCACGCCGCCGCGTGGCAGCGTCTGGAACCGGTCGTTGCGGCACATCTGCCCGCCAAAGATTTCGGCGATGACGATCGAATCATCGTCGAGCGAGGGGCATCCCTCGACGTTGGTGACCCACAGTTCCGCGCCGATCTGACGGTAGATCATCACGTCATTGCCGATGATCTGCGGCCCTTGCGGATTAAGGCTTGGCAGGCATTGCTGCGGTTCTCCCGCGACCAACCCTCGGGTAACCTTGGCGAACTGCGCGGCCGCCTGCGCTTCGCTGGCCGCCATTTGCTCGGGCGTCGCGGCACAGCCGAACAAGGCTAGCCCAAGCGAAGCTGCAACCAGCGCCCGCATCAGCTATCCCCCGATCGCGATGGCCGGCGATAGGGCACGAAATCGCCCAGCGCGCACGATCCGGTGGGGAACCCGGTATTACGGTCGACCAACGTCACGATATCGCCGCGACATAATTGGCTGATCGGCGTCTGTGTCACCATGATATCGTTGAAGCCGATTCGGCAGCCGGGGCTGGTGTCGTTCCGATAAAACTGCCGGGTGCCGTGCTGGTACAGGATGGTCTGGCCATAGCTATTGCTGCCGCGAATCTGGCTATACGGAACGCAGGATTGCGGCTTGCCGGGAACCAGGCCCGCCAATCGTTTTTCCAGTTTTCCGGCCTGCTCAGCTTCGGCAGCATCGGTGCGCGCGATCTCCTGCGGCGTGGCGGTGCAGCTCGCCAGCGCGACTGCGGCCAACAGCGAAAAAGCTATGCGATGCATCATGCGTCTCCCGGTTCGACCAACCATCGCCCAAATGCTGAGCGCATCAAAATGACTAACCCCTGAACGCATCTTTGGCTGCACGCCGCTCCGCCAGTTGCGCCGCCGTTGCAGCCCGCAGAAACGGATTGGTCGCAAGCTCGAGCGCGATCGTCGTCGGCACCGTCGGCTCGCCCGCCGCGCGCTGGCGCTCGACCGTCTCAAGCCGCTTGGCGATCGCCGCATTGCCCGGCTCGGCGACACGCGCGTAACGCCCGTTCGACAGGGTATATTCGTGCGCGCAATAGACCACCGTCTCAGGCGGCAAGGCGGCAAGGCGCTGCATATTGCCGAACATCTGCCCGGCATCACCCTCGAACAACCGCCCGCAGCCCATCGCGAACAAGGTGTCGCCGACAAAGACGCTCGCATCGTCGGCGAAGTGAAAGGCGATATGGCCGGCGGTATGCCCCGGCGTTTCGATTACCGTGGCGACATGGCCGCCCAGTGCAACGCTATCCCCCTCGCCCACCAGCCGATCGGCAGTGGGGATCTTCGCCGCCTCTGCGGCAGGCGCGATCACCACCGCACCATGCGCCGCCTTGATCGCGGCATTGCCGCCGGTGTGATCGGGATGCCAATGCGTGTTCCAGATCGCCCCGATCCGCCAGCCGCGCGCGTCGGCCTCAGCCAACACCGGCGCGGCCTCGGCGGGGTCAACCACCATCGTCTCGCCTGATTGGACATCATGCACCAGCCAGACATAATTGTCCGACAGTGCAGCGATGCGGACGACTTCCAGCGCCGCCATCACCATTCGCCGATATTGGGAGCCGACTGCCAAGGCTCGGCAGGGGCAAGTGCCGGGCCATCCTGCAGCAGTTCGATCGAAATGCCGTCGGGGGTCCGCACGAACGCCATATTGCCGTCGCGCGGCGGGCGGTTGATCACCACCCCGGCATCGGCGAAGCGCTGGCAGGTCGCGTAGATGTCGTCGACATAATAGGCCAGATGCCCGAAATTGCGCCCGCCGGTATAGGCCTCGGGCGGCGTACCGTCTTCGGCGGGCCAGTTATAGGTCAACTCGACCTCGGCATCGGCGCGCTCGCCCGGCCCGCGCATCGCATCGGGGGTGGCGAGGAAGATCAGCGTGAAGCGCCCCGCGCTGTTCTCCATCCGGCGCACTTCCTTGAGGCCCAGCAACTCGAAGAACGCGATCGTCGCGTCGGGATCGCTGACGCGAATCATCGTGTGAAGATATTTGGTCATGGCGGCGCGGCTCCGTTGGGCTTAATCTGTTGGCAGTAGCCGAATATCGGTTCGGGGGATGGGCGATGGAAGAGCGGGTGGCGACGAATCGTTCGATATGGCTGCTGGCGGCGGCATTGGTGCTCGCGATCGGGATGATCGTCGGCGGCTATCTGCTGGGCAACGGGCTGGTACGCGCGCGGCTGGCCGATCGCTCGGTCACGGTACGCGGCCTTGCCGAGCGCGACGTCAATGCCGACCTGGCGGTGTGGACGCTGAACTATCAAAAGGTCGGCACCGACACCAACACGGTACGCACCGAAATCGCTGCCGACACCGCACGCATCCGCGCCTTTTTCGCCAGCCTTGGCTTTCCCGCCGATGCGCTGGCACCTGCGGGCACCGGCGTCAGCCAATATAGCAATAACGGCGTGATGACGGTGACGATCAACCAGCGGATGCAGCTACGCACCACCGACATCAAGCGCGCACAGGCCGCGGTCGCTCGCCAGTTCGACCTGGTGAGCCAGGGCGTGCTGCTGCAGGAAGGATCGGGGATTTCGTACAGCTTCACCAAGCTCAACGACATCAAGCCGCCGATGGTCGCCGCCGCCACCCGCGACGCGCGCGCCGCCGCCGAACAATTCGCCAAGGACAGCGACACCGCGGTCGGCGGCATCAAAAGTGCGACCCAGGGCTATTTCTCGATCGAAGCGCGCGACGGGGCCGATGGCGGCAACGACACCCCGTTCAAGAAGGTGCGCGTGGTGACGACGGTGGATTTCTATTTGAAGTAATCCTCAAATCCTCCCCGACACGGGGAGGGGGACCGCCGCGAAGCGGTGGTAGAGGGGGCGTGCCGCGAATGCAGCACCGGTGGATAGCCCCTTCCATCAGCCCAGCGGGTTGCCGCCTGGCCCTTATGCAAACCCCTCGACCACCCGAATAATCGCAGCGATGTCCTGCTCGCGCGACAGCCGGTGGTCGCCATTCTTGAGCAAGGTCAGCGACACATCGTCGCCCGCCAGCAATTCCATCAGCCGGATCGCCCGCGCGCTGGGCACTTCGGCGTCATGGGTGCCGTGGATCAGCCGCACCGGCACCGATACCGGGATCGGCCCGAACATCAGCCGATTGGCCTCGCCCGATTGCCAGAAGGCGCGGGTCGTCACCATGGGCGCGTCGCCATAGGGCGATGGCTTTTCGAGCCGCCCTTCGCTCAGCAGGGTCATCTTTTGTTCAGGGGTGAAGCCCCAATCGGTGAAATCGGGTGCCGCTGCGATGCCGACCAGCCCGGCGATCCGATCGGGTCGCGCGCGTGCGACCAATAGCGCCAGCCAGCCGCCCATCGACGAGCCGACCAGCACCACCGGCCCCTTGGTCGCGCTGTCGAGCACCAGCAGCGCATCGTCGCGCCAGTCGGCCAGTGTGAAATCCTCGAACGCGCCTTCGCTCTCGCCGCAACCGCGATAATCGAAACGAACGAAGCCGCGGCCATGCTCCTTGGCCCATGCCTCTAGCGCCATCGCCTTGGTCCCGCTCATGTCGCCGGCATAGCCGGCCAGGAACAGGATCGTCGGGCCGGTGCCTTCGGTCACGCGAAAGGCGATGCGGGCGTCGGTCATGCAGGGCTCCGTTGTTGTAGCTGCGCAACCATGTCGGCGGCGAGCAGGCTCAAGGTGTCGTCGCGCGCGCCCATCAGCACGATCCGGTCGCCGGGCCTGGCCTGCGCGACCAGATGCGCGGCGGCGGCGGCGCGATCGGCGATGTGACGCGCGTCGGCACCCTGCATCGCAAGATCGGCGACGATGTCGGCGCTGGTGACTTCGCGCGATGTGGTGCCGCCATGATAGACCGGATCGGGCAGCACCAGCAGGTCGTCGCCGCGCAGCCGTTGCGCGAACATCGCCACCAGTTCGCGCCGCATCACCTTCAACGGACCAAAGCCATGTGGCTGGAACAGCAGCAGCAGCCGGCCGGGAAAGGCATGCAGCGTATCAAGCGTCGCCGCGATCTTTTCGGGGTTGTGCCCGAAATCGTCGATCACCGCGACGCCATCGCCCTCACCCACCAGCTCGAAGCGGCGCTTCAGCCCCCGAAAGCCCGCAATCGCCGCCACCGCATCGGCGCGCGGCACCCCCGCCGCGATCGCCGCGGCCAATGCCGCCAGCGCATTTTCGACATTATGCCGCCCCGGCACCGCCAGCGTCACGCGATCGGTAACCCCATCGGCGGTAAGGTCGAAGCCGATGCCATAGCGTTCGGGCACCAGCCTGCTCGCGACCAGATCGGCCTCGCCCTCGATCGCGAAGCTGCGGCGCTTGGCCCCCAAGGTCGCGGCGAGCGCGGCGGCTTCGGGATCGCCGACATTGACCACCACCGTCTGCGCCTTGCCCGCGAAATCGCCGAACAGCGCGCGCAATTCGGGCAGCGGCTTGTGATCGAGGCTGACATTGTTGAGCACCGCGATTCGCGGATCGTACAGCGCTATCGACCCGTCGCTTTCGTCGACTTCGCTGACGAACGTCTCGCCCTCGCCCACCAGCGCGCTGGCGAAGGGAGCTTCGGGGCGCGCGAAATTCTTCATCACCGCGCCGTTCATGATCATCGGCTCGCGGTCACATGCGTGGAGGATCCAGCCGATCATCCCGGTGACGGTCGACTTGCCCGACGTCCCCGCCACCCCGATCGCCATCGCGCTGTCGTTGAACAAACGGCTGAGCAATTCGGCGCGCGACAGCCGCTGCGCTCCGACACGATCGGCGGCAACAATGTCGGCAACATTCGGCTCGATCGCCGCCGAGGCGACGACGATCTGGTCGGGCGAGGTGATGCCGCTGCCGTCCTGCGGGAACAGCGCGACGCCCAGCCGTTCGAGCGCCGCGAACTTGGCGGGCACCGTGCCCTGATCGAGCGCGCGGTCGGACCCTGCGATCGTCGCGCCGCGCCCGGCCAGGATCATCGCCAGCGGCATCATCCCCGACCCGCCGATCCCGACGAAGAAATAGCGTTTTCCATGCTCCATAACCGCGCGCTATCGACTGATCGCCGATGCGGGGCAAGTCCGGCGGAACAGAAGAACCGGGTCCCGCAAAGGCGCGAAGCCGCGAAGCAGGTGCCCCGTATACGCCCACGCCAGGATCGCCCCCAACGCTTCTCCCGCGCCAGCGGCTTCCCGCTTCGCACCTTCGCGTGAACCTCTTACCTTCTCAGCGCCCTCCGCGGCTCCGCGCGAACCAACTCGACTTCGCCCGGACCCACCGGATAAGGGTAGCCACATGAAGATCGCCGTCGTCGCCCCCGCCCGCTCGATCCAGCCCGAAGCCGCCGCGCGCGCACAGGGGTTTGCGGCTCTGCTCTATCCGCAAGTCGAACTCACCTTCGACCCGCAATGTTTCGCCGAAACCGGCCATTTTGCGGGCAGCGATTCGCTGCGCGCCGAGATTTTCCTGAAATACGCCAATGACCCCGCCTATGACGCCATCTGGTTCGCGCGCGGCGGCTATGGATCGAACCGGATCCTCGATGTGGTAATGCCCGGCCTGGGCGCGGCGGCGCGCGCCAAGACCTATATGGGCTATTCGGACATGGGGTTCGTGCTTGGCGCTTTATATGCGCGCGGGATCGGCAAGCCGGTCCACGGGCCGATGGCGACCGAGGCGACCGAGCGCAACAAGGGTGCCCCGGCGGGCCGCGCGCTCGCCTGGCTGGTCGAACAAAACCGCGCCGCGCTGGAGCCGGGGCTGCATGGCCGACCGGCGGCGGCGTTCAACATGGCGATCCTTACCGCGATGCTGGGCACGCCCTGGATGCCCGACCTGACCGATCATGTCCTGATCCTCGAGGAAGTCGGCGAGGCGGTGTACCGGATCGACCGCATGATGTGGCAAATCGCCGACGCGACTCAGCTGCGCGGCATCGCCGGCATTCGCCTGGGCAGCGTCACCGCGATCCCCGAAGGCGCGGGCGAGGCCGAATTCGGCGACACGCTCGAGAGCATCATGCTGCGCTGGTGCCGTTCGATGAACGTGCCGTATCTGGGGCGCGCGGCGGTTGGCCATGACGCGACCAATACCGTGGTCCCGTTCGGGGTGGCCTGAGGCTCAGGCCGGAAGCCCCAGCGCACGAAGCCGCGCGGGTGCGCCGGTCTTGACCTTGAAAAACCCCGCAGTCCCCAGCGGCCAGATCGCCGCATCATACTCCCGCACGAACGTCGCCACCGGCAAGCCACCCCGATCGCCAAGCGCCCCCACCGGCACATAAGGCGCAACCGGCATTGCCCCCGCCGCCGCATCGGCAATCGCGGCAGCCTCCTGCACGACAACGCCCGGACACCCATAAATCTCGCCAGCGCGTGCAACCGCGTCGGCCAGCGCCCCCTCGGCAAAGGCGCGTACCGCCGGGGCCGCGCGCGGATCGGGTGATGCCAGCCCGATCACCCGCGACGGCGCGCGGTCGATCGGCGCGGCAATGCCCGTATCCCCCTCGTGCAACACCAGCGCCCAATCACCCGCCGGCTGGGGCACCGGCGGCGGCGCGAACGCCACGCGCGGCACTTCCCCCGCCTCGACCAGCGGCTCGACTTCCTCGACCAGCCCGGTCGGCGCAAACCGCCCGCCGGTGTAGCGCGCGATATTCTCGGCCCGCGCGGCATAGGCCTTGCCGCGCGTATGCAACCCCGCCACCCAGCGCCATGACAAGGTATTCGACGCCGAATCGCCGTCGATCAAATGGCGCATGAAAAAGTCCGCGCCCAATTCCCACGGCAGCCGCAACGTGAAGATCCAGATGCTGGCGAACCACATCCGCGCGTGATTGTGCAGCCAGTTGCGCGTCGTCAGCTCGGTCGCCCAGGCGTCGAAACAGTCGATCCCAGTCCGCCCTTCGCACGCCGCGCGATAATCGCGCGCCACCCCGCCATTGGCATCGACCAGCGCCAGCGCCGCATCGCGCCCCGCGACATAGGCCGGCCACGTCCCCGGCCGCTGCTCAAGCCAGCCGCGAAAATAGCCGCGCCACAGCACTTCGCTCACGAACTTCTCGGCCTTGTCCGGCCCATGCGCGCCCAGCGCCGCCGCGAGCACTTCGCGCTCGTCGACCAGCCGATAGCGCAGGTACGGCGACAGTTTCGAAACATGCTCGGGCCAGCCATCGCGCTCGGCTTCGGGTCCGGGATCGGCATTGCGGCGATCGGCATAGGATCGCCCCATCAACGGCGTGAAACGGACAAGCCGATCAAGCGCGGCGGCACGGGTGGGGAGCAACTGGGTCATGCACTACGCCTAGGCCGCAACCCCCGCGCGACCAATGCCGCCCTTTGCCACCCCCAATCATGCCCTTTCATTTGCCTCGCCAGCCCTTGCGGGCCATATGCGTCGCGCTGCAATTCCGACGAAAGGCCCTTTCTGTGTCCGCCATGTTCCGCATCTCGCTTCCCGACGGCTCTGTCCGCGAGGTCGCCCCCGGAACTACCCCGGCGGATGTCGCCGCAGCGATCGGCCCCGGCCTTGCCAAGGCGGCGCTGGCCGCGCGCGTCGATGGCGAGGTGCGCGACCTGTCGCGGCCCTTTACCGGCGATGCCCAACTGGCGCTGGTGACGGCACGCGACGAAAAGGACGCGCTCGAATTGGTCCGCCACGACCTAGCGCATGTGATGGCCGAAGCGGTGCAGACGCTGTTTCCGGGCACCCAGATCACCTTCGGCCCCGCGACCGAGGACGGCTTTTACTACGACTTCGCGCCCAAGGATCGCCCCTTCACCGACGAAGACCTCCCCGCGATCGAGGAAGCAATGCGCGCGATCATCGCCCGCGACGAACCCTTTGTGCGCGAAGTCTGGACCCGCCAGCGGCTGATTGATCGCTGGACCCAACAGGGGGAGAGCTTCAAGGCCGAATGGGCCGCCGAATTGCCCGAGGGCGAGGAGCTGACGGTCTATCGCCAGGGCGATTGGCTCGACATGTGCCGTGGCCCGCATCTGGCATCGACCGGCAAGCTCGACCCGCAGGCTTTCAAGCTGACGCGAGTCAGCGGTGCCTATTGGCGCGGCGACCAGAGCAAGGCGATGCTCAGCCGAATCTATGGCACCGGCTGGCTGAACAAGAAGCAGCTCGACGCACATCTGATGCGGCTCGAAGAAGCGGCCAAGCGCGACCATCGCAAACTGGCGGTCGAGATGGACCTGTTCCACCTCCAGTCCGAAGCGCAAGGCAGCGTGTTCTGGCACCCCAAGGGTTACATGATCTGGCGGCAATTGGAGGCGTATCTTCGTCGCCGGCTCGACGCGGGCGGCTATCGCGAGGTCAAGACCCCGCAATTGATGGACGCGCGCCAATGGGAGCAGTCAGGCCATTGGGGCAAATATCGCGAGAATATGTTCGTCGTCCCCGACGAAGTGCCGCATGTCGCCGAAGAAGGCAGCGAGGCAGACGCGCCGGTGCTGTCGGGCAAGGCCGAGCTGATGGCACTCAAGCCGATGAACTGCCCCGCGCATGTGCTGATCTTCCGCCAGGGGATCAAATCCTATCGCGACCTGCCGATCCGCATGTCCGAATATGGCTGCTGCCACCGCAACGAACCGCATGGCGCGCTGCACGGGCTGATGCGCGTGCGCCAGTTCACCCAGGACGACGCGCATATTTTTTGCCGCGAGGACCAGATCGTCGACGAGGTCGGCATGTTCTGCGACCTGCTCGACGTGGTGTATCGCGACCTTGGCTTCGAGAAATATTCGATCAAGCTCGCGCTTCGCCCCGAAAAGCGCTTCGGCACCGATGCGATGTGGGACTGGGCCGAGCAATCTATGCGCGACGCGGTCGCCGCGACTGGCCGCGCGACCGAGGCATATGGCTGGGAGGAACTCCCCGGCGAAGGCGCGTTCTATGCCCCCAAGCTCGAATTCCACCTGACCGACGCGATCGGGCGGACCTGGCAGGTCGGCACGATCCAGACCGACACCGTGCTGCCCGAACGGCTCGACGCCAGCTATGTCGGCGAGGATGGCGCGCGCCATCGCCCGATCATGCTCCACCGCGCGATCCTGGGATCGTTCGAGCGTTTCATCGGCATCCTGATCGAGCATCACGCCGGGCGCTTCCCGATGTGGCTCGCGCCGGTGCAGGCGGTGGTGGCGACGATCGTCTCCGATGCCGGCGACTATGCCCATGCAGTGGTCGCCAAGCTCAAGGCGGCGGGCATCCGCGTCGAAAGCGATCTTCGCAACGAGAAGATCAATTATAAGGTGCGCGAACATTCGCTGGCGAAGGTTCCGTATCTGTTGGTGGTGGGCAAGCGCGAGGCCGATGAATCGACCGTCGCGATCCGCACCCTGGGCAGCCAGGGCCAGCAGATGCTGTCGCTAGACGACGCGATCGCGATGTTGACCCGCGAAGCCCTCGCCCCCGATCTGCGCGCGCCGGCCGGCTAGCCGGCGGCTGACGCGGGGGCTCGATGATGCTATGCTTGGCGCGATGACCGTCTTTCAGAACATCCAGCGCGGGCTGATCCCGGCGCGGCTGACCGTCGAGGAGGTCTATGCGCTCACCGAATCGGGGGTATTGCGCGAAAGCGAGCGGTTCGAGCTGATCGACGGGGAGATCGTGCCGATGGCGGCGGCGAAGGCGAATTGGCATTCGATCATGGAAGCGCGGTTGATTCGCGCCTTGCGCGGATTGCCCGACACCGTCGATTTATACCCAGGTGCATCGATCACGCTGGCTCCCCGTTTGTTGCTCGAGCCCGACCTGGCGGTCTTGCCGCGTGGTGCGATGATCCGCGACGTGCGCGGTGCCGATCTGCTGTTGGTGATCGAAGTATCCGACAGCTCATTGAGCTACGACCTGCGCGTTAAAGCCCCGCTCTACGCGGCACATGGCGTGCGCGAATATTGGGTCGTCGATGCGGTCCGCCAGACGATCCGCGTCCATCGCGCACCGGCGGGCGGCAGCTATACCAACGTCGCCGAATATGAAGCGCATGACCCGGTCACCGCATCGTTGCTGCCAGGCATCAGCGTCCGACTGGATTCGCTCGACTAAATAGTTTGCGCGATTTCCTGTCGCCACCGGCTTCCCGCGGCGACCAATCTTCCCTATATTGGCGGTTTAACAGTTCAGGAGCTAACCACATACGTCCTCCCATGATCCGGCGCCCAGTGGCGCCACCGATGAACGGCCCGCGCTTTAACGAGTTTATTCAGTCGCCCAAGGTCCGCGTGATCGATCAGGACGGCGAGAATCTCGGCGTGATGTACACGCGCGAGGCGATGGAGCAGGCGCAGAGCGTCGGCCTCGACCTGGTCGAGGTGTCGCCCAACGCCGATCCGCCCGTGGCCAAGTTCCTCGATGTCGGCAAGTATAAGTACGAGGCCCAGAAAAAGGCCAATATCGCGCGCAAGTCGCAAAAGACGCAGGAGATCAAGGAGATCAAGATGCGTCCGAATATCGACGATCACGATTACGATGTGAAGATGCGCTCGATCCACAAGTTCATCGGCGAGGGCGACAAGGTGAAGATCACCCTGCGCTTCCGTGGCCGCGAACTCAGCCACGGCCAGCTCGGCATGGCGCTTCTCCAGCGCGTCCAGGCCGATTGCGCCGAAGATGCCAAGGTCGAGAGCTATCCGCGCATGGAAGGTCGACAGATGCTGATGGTGCTGTCGCCCAAGTGAGGATGCCGCTGGCCGCCGCCCCGCTCGCGCTCGCCGCGTGCGGCGGCGCGGCGCAGAAGCGCGAGATCGTGCAAATGACCGCATGGCTCGAAAAGCGCGGCGAACCGGTGCGGGCTGGCAAACCATAAACTCGTTGGTCGGTAGCTCAACGCGGGCGAGGGTCTGAAAAGACAGGCCCTCACCCTTCCGCGGCTACACCGCTCCCTCCCTCTCCCGCAGGCGGGAGAGGGAGGGAGCGCGAAGCGCCGATAGGGTGAGGGCCTGTCCCGGGACAAATCACGATACCCGAGTCTTAATCCCCGCCGCCGCCATCGGCATCGCTCCAATCATCGCCACCCCGTTCGCGATCCGATTGTCCGCCCGCCTCGCTACCCGCTACCGTCGCATCATCGTGGCCCCGCCGCGCGCTGCGCTTGCGCAATCGTCGTCGCAGCATCACCCCGCGCGCAACCAGCACGCCGGCAATCGCCAGTGCAACCATCACCAATGTGCCGGTCGGCAATCCGTCGGGGGTAGTTGCTGCGGTCGTGGCAAGTGCCAGCAACGCAATCGATGGGCGAGTCATCCGGCAAGCTGCTCCGTCAGGCGATAATAACGCCGCATTCCTATCACGAAGGCACGGCCTTGCCACATGCCGCCGCGCCAGCCGGCCGCACTAAGCCGCCTGCGCCACCACGTCGCTGCCCGCCGCAGCGTCCAACAACCGCCGCTCGACCGCTTTGAGCCGCGACGTCGAATCGATCTTGTCGCCGAGCAGATCGGTCACATAAAAAGTATCGACCGCGCGCTCGCCATAGGTCGCGACATGCGCCGAATGGATCGTCACCTTCGACTGGAACAGCGCCTGGGCGAGATCGAACAGCAAGGCCGGGCGGTCGCGCGCATTGACTTCGATCACGGTGAAACGGTTCGATGCCTTGTTGTCGATCAGCACCGCAGGCTCGATCGAGAAGGCGTCGGCGCGCGGGCGCGGCAGCGGCTTGCCCTGCAACCGCTCGGTCAGCCGCGCGCGATTGGCGAGCGCGTCGGCGATCGTAGTCTTGAGCCGCCCTAATTGCGCCTCGTCGTCGAACGGACGCCCCAGCGGATCCTGTACCAGGAAATTGTCGAGCGCCATGCCGTCGCGCGTGGTGTGGATCCGCGCGTCGATGATGTTGCCGCCGGCAGCATGAATCGCGCCCGCGATGCGGTAGAAGATACCCGGATGGTCGGCGGCATAGATCGACACCAACGTCGCGCCGCGCTCGGCATCGGGCTGCGCGTCGATCGACAATTGCGTCTCGCCCGCCGCCGCCATCATCCGCGCATTGCGTTCGAGCACGTCGATCGGCTCGGCAACCCAATAGGCTTCGGGCAGCCGCTTCACCAGCCGGGCGAAATCGCGCTCGGCCCAGCCAAGCGCCGCGTGCAGCCGCTGCTGCTTGGCCAGCACCCGCTCACCGCGCCCGCGCTGCTTATGGCCCAGCCGAAGCACTTCCTCGGCTGATTCGTACAAATCGGTGAGCAACTGGCGCTTCCACCCGTTCCACACCCCCGGCCCCACCGCGCGGATGTCGACCACGGTCAGCACCAGCAGCATCATCAGCCGCTGCGGACTGGCGACGATCGCGGCGAAATCGAGGATCGTCTTGAAGTCCGACAGGTCCCGCTTGAACGCGGTTGCCGACGCCAGCAAATGCCAGCGCACCAGCCACGCCACCGTCTCGGTCTCGGCCGGCGTCAGCCCGAAACGGGGGCACAGCCGTTCGGCGACTTCGGCCCCCAGCACCGAATGATCGCCGCCGCGCCCCTTGGCGATGTCGTGCAGCAGCACCGCGACATACAGCGCGCGGCGCGACACGATCTGTTCGAACAGCACCGTCGCCAGCGGATGATCCTCGGCCAGCCGCCCGCTCTCGATCTCCGCCAGCAGCCCCACCGCGCGGATCGTGTGCTCGTCGACGGTATAATGATGATACATATCGAACTGCATCTGCGCGACGACGCGGCCGAAATCGGGCACGAAGCGGCCCAGCACGCCGGCCTCGTTCATCCAGCGCAGCACCTGTTCGGGTTCGCGGGGGGACGTCAGCACGTCGAGGAACAGCGTATTGGCGCGCGGATCGTCGCGATACTCGTCGACCAGCTTGGCATCGCGCGCCGCCAGCCGCATCGCTTGCGGATGGACTTCCAGGCCATGCGCGTCGGCAAGCGCGAACAATTCGATCAACCGCACCGGATCATCTTGCAGGAAATGGTCGGTCGGCAACGCCAATCGCCCGCGATCGAGCACAAAGCCCTTCAGCTTGCGCGGGCTTCGCCGGATCGCGGGCAGGCCAAAGCGCCGCCCGCGTGCCGCCAGCGTCTCGTCCAGATGCGCCAGGAACACGCCGGTCAAGTCGCCGACGGTTTTAGCCTGCAGAAAATAGAAATGCATGAAGCGCTCTACCGCCGACTTCCCCGGCCGATCCGAATAGCGCATCCGCTCTGCAATCTCGCGCTGGACGTCGAAGGTCAGCCGTTCCTCGGCCCGCCCGGCGATCAGATGCAGGTGGCATCGCACCGCCCACAGGAAATTCTCGGCGCGGTTGAATCGGCGATATTCCTGCCGGGTCAGCACCCCCTTGCCCACCAGTTCGGCGGCGCGCTGGACGCCATAGGCATCCTTACCGATCCAGAACAATGTGTGCAGGTCGCGCAAGCCGCCCTTGCCCTCTTTCACATTGGGTTCGACGACATAGCGGCTGTCGCCCATCTTCTTGTGGCGCACGTCGCGCTCGGCCAGCTTCTGCGCGACGAAACCGCGCGTGTCGGTTTGCACCTCGGCCTTGAAGCGCCGCGCCGCCTCGTCATACAGCGCGGTGTCGCCCCAGACATAGCGCGCCTCGAGCAACGCGGTGCGCACCGTGACATCCGATTTGGCCATCTTGGCCATCTCGTCGAGCGAGCGCGAAGAATGGCCGACCTTCAGCCCCATGTCCCACAGGGCGTACAGCATCGTTTCGATCACCTGCTCGCACCACGCGGTGCGGCGGATCGGGGTGAGGAAGCCCAGGTCGACGTCCGAATGCGGTGCCATCTCCCCGCGCCCATAGCCGCCGACCGCGACCAGCGTCATCCGCTCGGCGGCGGTGGGATTCGAATTGGGGTACAGCCGCCGCAGTGTGAAATCCCACAACAGCCGCAGCAACTGATCGACCAGAAACCCCTGTGCGGCAGCGGTTTCCAGGCCGCGCGTCGGGTGCTCGGCAAAGCGCCGCTCGATCTCGGCGCGCCCCGCGTCGAGCGCATCCTTCAATATCGCGCTGCCCGCCTGACGAAGCGCGGTGGGGTCGGTGGCTTCGACGACCGCCAATTGATCGGCAAGAATACGCCGGTCGATGATCGCACGGCGATTGGGGAGCGTGGCAAAGCGGGGAGGCATCAGCTTAAGATAGAGGGCCGGCGGCGCATTGTCGCGAAAATCCTCCCCAAGCCTGCTCGGGGAGGACCGGGATCTTACTCAGCCGCCTTGGCCACGCCGACCAGCGCGGGGCGCAACAGGCGGTCGCGGATCATGTAACCCGCCTGGACTTCCTGCACGATCGTTCCCGGAGCGACCTCGGCAGAGGGCACTTCGAACATCGCCTGGTGGCGATTGGGGTCCAGGCTTTCGCCCATCGGCGTCATCCGGGTGATGCCGTGGCGCGAAAAGACGCTCTCGATCTCGCGACCGGTGGCGTCGAGGCCGACGACCAGTCCCTTGAACTTCTCGTCATCGCGAAGCTCGGCGGGGATCGCCGCCAACGCGCGCGACAGATTGTCGGCGACCGACAGGATGTCGCGCGCAAACGCCGTGGCGGCATAGGCGCGCGCATCGGCGGCTTCCTTTTCGGCGCGGCGGCGCACATTCTGCGTGTCAGCCTGTGCATACAGCACCGCCTTGCGCGCTTCTTCCAGCTCGGCCTCCAGCTCGGCGACCCGATCGTGTTCGGCGAGTTCGGGGGCGGCTTCGGCGGTCGCTTCGCGGATTGCCTCGGCTTCGGCGGCCAGGCCGCTATCCTTATTGTCTTCCATGATTCCCTATTGTGTCGCAGTTCAGCCAAGTAGCCGCGCGATCGTCGCGGCCGTAAAGTCCACCATGGGCACGACGCGCGCGTAGTTCAACCGAGTAGGCCCGATCACCCCCACGACGCCGACCACCCGCCCGTCCATCGCGCGCACCGGTTTGGCGATCACCGACGACCCCGACAGCGCGAACAATTTATTCTCCGATCCGATGAAGATGCGCGCGGCATCCCCTTCACGGGCGCTGTCGAGCAGGCGGGCGATCTCTTCCTTGCCCTCCAGCTCGTCGAGCAATTGGCGGACGCGATCCAGGTCTTCGGCTGCCGAATTGTCGATCAGCCGCGCCTGGCCGCGCACGATCAACACCGGGCGGCGGTCGCCATCCTCGCTCCACACTGCCAGCCCGCGTTCGACCAGCGTGCGCGCAGTCGCATCCAATTCGGCGCGTTCGGCGGTGATCTGGCGATCGATCCGCGCGCGCGCCTCGGCCAGCGTCAGCCCGGCCAGCGTCGCCGACATGTAATTGGCGGCCTCTTCAAGCGCGCCCGGCCCCATGCCTGCGGGCAATTCGACCACGCGATTCTCGACCGATCCATCATCGCCGACCAGCACCGCCAGCGCCTTGTCATGGCTAAGCGGCACGAAGCCGAACTGCTTGAGCACCGGTTCACGTTTCGGCACCAGCACCAGCCCGGCGCACGCCGACAGTCCCGAAAGCACGGCGGTGGTGTTGGCCAGCGCCTCCTCGACCGGGCCGCGCTCGCCCGCGCGCGCCTCGATCGCCGCGCGCTCCTCGATCGAGGGTTCGTGGCTTTGCATCATGCCGTCGACGAACAGCCGCAAGCCGCTATGCGTCGGCATCCGTCCGGCGCTGGCATGCGGCGCGGCGAGCAGGCCGAGTTCCTCCAGATCCTGCATCACATTGCGGATCGACGCTGGCGACAGGCTCAGCCCCGAAATCTTGGACAAGGTCCGCGATCCCACCGGCAGCCCGGTTTCGAGATAGGATTCGACCACGATACGGAACACGTCGCGCGCGCGGTCGGTCATTTCGTTGATCGGGTTCATCGCCGACATGTAGTCCGCCGCGCATGCAATGGCGAGCCATCGCGCCGCCGCATCGCCGAGAGCGGCAGGATAAGGGCCAGGGGGTGGCATCGCCGCCGCTCCCATTCTACTGAACGACGAAATTCAAAGGAGACTTCCCCATGCGCCCATCCGGCCGCGCCCCCGATCAGATGCGCCCGCTCACGATCGAGCCCAATTTCACCCGCCACGCCGAAGGTTCGGTGCTAATCGGCTTTGGCGACACCAAAGTGCTGGTCACCGCCAGCATCGAAGAGCGCGTGCCGCCGTTCCTGCGCGGCAAGGGCGAAGGCTGGGTCACCGCCGAATATGGCATGCTGCCACGCTCGACCCACACCCGCAGCAATCGCGAAGCCGCCAAGGGCAAGCAATCGGGCCGCACCCAGGAAATCCAGCGGCTGATCGGCCGCAGCCTGCGCGCGGTCACCGACCTGAAGGCGCTGGGCGAGCGCCAGATCACGCTCGATTGCGACGTGATCCAGGCCGATGGCGGCACCCGCACCGCCTCGATTTCGGGCGCATGGGTCGCGCTGCGGATCGCGGTCGATAAATTGCTGGCCGAGGGCAAGCTGACCACCGACCCGATCGTGCATCAGGTCGCCGCCGTAAGCTGCGGCATCTATCAGGGCACCCCGGTGCTCGACCTCGACTATCCCGAAGATTCGGGGGCCGATGCCGACGCCAATTTCGTGCTGCTCGACAATGGCTCGATCGCCGAGGCGCAGGCGACTGCCGAGGGCGCGACCTATGACGAGGAAGGCCTGCTTCGCCTCCTGCGCCTCGCGCGGATCGGCTGCACCGAAATCTTCGCGGCGCAGCGCAAGGCCATCGGCCGGTGAGCGGGGAAGGCTCTGGCCGCCAGGCGATCCGCAAGCTGACGCCGGGCCGGCTGGTCATCGCCAGCCACAATCCCGGCAAGGTGCGCGAAATCCGCGCGCTGCTGGGGCCGCTGGGGATCGAGCCGGTGTCCGCCGCCGAGCTCGACCTGCCCGAGCCCGAGGAGACCGGCACCACCTTCGTCGCCAATGCCGAATTAAAGGCGATGCAGGCCGCCGACCTATCGGGCCTGCCCGCGCTCGCCGATGATTCGGGGCTGTGCGTCGAGGCGCTGGGCGGCGATCCGGGCATTTTCTCGGCGCGCTGGGCGGGGCCGTCGAAAGACTTCGACCTCGCGATGCAATTGGTCGAGGACAAAATGGCGGCGATCGAGCCTGCGCCGGGACGCGACGCGCATTTCATCTGCGCGCTGGCGCTCGCCTGGCCCGACGGCCATGTCGAATGGTTCGAAGGGCGCGTCGACGGCGTGCTGGTATGGCCGCCCCGCGGCGACCAGGGCTTCGGCTATGACGCGATGTTCCTCGCCAATGGCGAAACCGAAACCTTCGGCGAGATGGACCCGGCCCGGAAACACGCGATGAGCCACCGCGCCGATGCCTTTGGCCAATTGGTAAAGGCGGTGTTCTGACCGCCTTTGCCGGTCGCGGCGCTCACATCGCCTTGGCAAGCACCACGAACGCCAGTTCGCGCGTCCGGGCGATGCCGAACCGCACATCGTCGAGCGGGAACGGCCGCGTCTCGCCAGTGCGCGCATAGCCGCGCCGTTCATACCAGGCGATCAGCTCGGGCCGTTGGCGGATCACCGTCATCTCGACCACCTGCGTCTCGAAATGCGCCACCGCCGCGCGTTCGGCGGCGGCCAGCAGCGCACGACCGATGCCGCCTGCCTGCACATCGGGCCGGACCGTCAACAACCCCAAATAGCCCACGCCCCCCTCGCGTCTGGCAACCGAGACACAGCCTGCCCCGTCCTGGCGCATCAGCAGCAACTGATCCGGGTCGGCGATGATCGCGGCCAATGCTTCGCGGTCGGTGCGCTGGCCGCCCAGCAGATCGGCCTCATGCGTCCACCCGCCACGCGCGCTGTCGCCGCGATAGGCGCCCTCGATCAGCGCATGCAGCAAGGGGATGTCGTCGGCGGCAGCGGTGCGGATGGCCGGCGTCTCATGTCGTTTCGCCGATAAGGCGGCATCGTCGCTCACGCCGGCCCACCGACAGGACAGATTAGCCCGCGTGCACCTGGATCCTCTTCGTTCCCAAAAGCATTCATTTTGCGAAGCTTGATACCCATAAAGCAGTCATTCCACGGGACCTGAGGTCAAACAAGCGGTTTGGCAGCGCCAAACCTCCCTGCTTTCGAGCGAGACCGACAAAATGCTTGCCAATGTAGCGCCAGGGTGCCGCCTCCCGGTACGGTCGACGACGCGCCGGACTGGTCGGACTACTCTGCGGCCAAGGCCGTAGACGCATGAAGCAGCCAGTCGGCTATCGCCCAGTTGCGGTCACTTCGGAACGGGCAGACCGCGAACGTCGCGCCAGTATTCGTCACGCACGTCAGCATCCACCTCAATCGGCCTCGCGCTGCTGGGGTAGAGCCTGTCAGCGCCATCCCGTCGCGGCCCGGAAATCCAATATTCCTCACCGGTCGCTACGTCGAAGTAGTTAGACTTCAAGCCACCGCTGCCACCAAGCCGCTGAAACGTGCGACCGTCATAGTGGATTGACTGTCCCGACTGCGACATCATCACGCGACCAATCCGAGCGGGGCCATTCAGCCCGCCCGACTTGTCTTCGACATACATGATCCGGGTTTTTCTGGCGTTCATGGTCAGCCCTCCAAAGGCCGCATAGCAGGCGTCACCGCCAATCGGAACGGCAGCTAACCACTATTTCGAACATTCCCTCGATCAGCCGGGCACCATCACCACACCGTCAATCGATCCCGCTGTCCTACAAGCTCCCGCTTTGATACGCATGCTGGATGAACACGCTTCACTCCCCCTCCACCGCGGCGCATTCCGTTCGCGGGAAAGGCGAATCCACGGGGTACGTAGTGTAGCTTTTGTAGCTTTCC
>NZ_JROH01000084.1 GCF_000786205.1 Sphingomonas sp. 37zxx
CGCCTGCCGGCGCCCGAAACTCTTCAGGATACCGGCCCCGCATGATCGCGGGGCCGGTATCGGCAATCAAAGGAAGCGGTTGATCAGATTCTCGATCCGCTCCTGCTGGCCCGACACAGGATGTGGGTTCAGGTCGCGCTCGATCGCCAGATCGGCGATGCCGGCCAAGTCGAGCCCGCCGATGGTGCTGCCCATATCGCCGTCCCAGCCGGCATAACGCTTGGCCTTGATCGAATCGACGCGGCCATCTTCGATGATCGCCGCCGCGGTCAACAGGCTCTTGGCGACGACGTCGATGCCGCCGATATGCCCATGGAACAGGTCAGCAGCATCGATGCTCTGGCGACGGACCTTGGCGTCGAAGTTGAAGCCGCCATCGGTGAAGCCGCCGGCACGGATGATCTCGATCATCGCCAGCGTCAGTTCCTCGACCGAGTTGGGGAATTGATCGGTATCCCAGCCATTTTGCGGATCGCCGCGATTGGCGTCGATCGAGCCGAAGATGCCAAGCGCCGCCGCCGTCGCGATCTCGTGCTCGAAGCTGTGGCCCGACAGCGTGGCGTGGTTCGCCTCGATATTGACCTTCACTTCATTCTCTAGGCCATAGCGCTTGAGGAAGCCGTACACCGTTGCGGTGTCGAAGTCGTATTGGTGCTTGGTCGGCTCGTGTGGCTTGGGCTCGATCAGGATCGTGCCCTTGAAGCCGATCTTGTGCTTGTGCTCGACCACCAGGCTCAGGAAGCGCCCGAAATTGTCGAGTTCGCGCTTCAGGTCGGTGTTGAGCAGCGTCTCATAGCCTTCGCGACCGCCCCACAGCACATAATTCTGGCCGCCCAGCCGATGAGTCGCCTCGAGTGCGTCGCGAACCTGCAGTGCGCCGAAGGCGTAGACTTCGGGGTTGGGATTGGTCGCCGCGCCCGCAGCAAAGCGCGGGTGACTGAACAGATTGGCGGTGCCCCACAGCAATTTGCGGCCCGACGATTCCTGCAGCTTTTCGAGATGATCGACAGCCTCGGCGAAATAGCGGCGATGCTCGGTGATGTTGGCGGCATCGGCCATCACGTCGATGTCGTGGAAGCAATAATAGGGGATGTCGAGCTTCTGGAAAAAGTCGAAAGCCACTTCGCGCTTTTCGGCGGCTGCCGCGCTGTCGTTCGCGCCGCGATGCCAGGGGCGGTTGAAGGTGCCGCCGCCGAACACGTCCGAACCCGGCCAGCAGAAAGTGTGCCAGAAGCAGGCGGCGAAGCGCAGATGGTCTTCCATCCGCTTGCCCAGTACGAGCTTGTCCTTGTCGTAATAGCGATAGGCCAATTCGTTGGTCGATTCAGTACCTTCGTACTTGATCGTTGGAATGTCGGCGAGAAAGTCGGACATCATGCGTTCCTTGTCATGGATTTGGGGGCGATCCGGGGATAGGCCAGTTGGAAGGCCGTTTTTTTCTCCGCCAATGCAGCGACGAGCCGGGGATCGGGGGAAATCCGATGCGCCACCGGCGGCGCGACGCAGACCTTGGCGGGATCGCCGCCATCGACCGCGAGTTGCGCCAGCCGCGCCGCACCTAGCGCGGGGCCGACTTCGCCGCCCTGAAGGTAGACAAGTTCTACCCCCATCGCCGCAGCGATGACCTGCCCCCAATAGCGCGACCGCGCGCCGCCGCCGATCACCGACAGCCGATCGACCACGGTGCCCGCCTCGCGAAGCACTTCTAGCCCATCGGCCAGCGCGAACGCCACACCTTCGAGCACCGCCTGCGAAAGTCGTCCGGCGTCGCTGTCGTTATCGAGCCGCAGGAACGCGCCGCGGACTTCGGCGTCGTTGTGCGGCGTGCGCTCGCCCGACAGATAGGGGAGGAATAGTTCGGGTCCGCTGGCCGGGCCGGCGACCTCGGCGCGCGCGAACAGGTCGGCTGCACCCGCCGCGCCGGTGATCCGCGCGACCCAATCGATGCACGATGCTGCCGACAGGTGCACCGACATCTGGTGCCACATCCCCGGCATCGCGTGGCAAAACGCATGCACCGCACGATCGGGGTTGGGGCGGAATGCCTGAGTCGCGACGAAGATCACGCCCGACGTGCCTAGCGACAACAGCGCATCGCCGTCGGAGACGACACCGACGCCGACCGCCCCGGCGGCATTGTCGCTGCCACCCGCCGCCACCGGCACCTGCGGCATACCCCATGCTTGGGCGACCTCAGCGGTAAGCGTGCCGGTGATCTGCGTTCCCTCGAACAGGCCGGGCATCTGCGCGCGCGTCAGCCCGCATGCGCCAAGCAGCGTATCGCTCCAGTCGCGCTTGGCGACGTCGAGCCACAAGGTGCCCGCGCTGTCCGACAGGTCCGAAGCCTTGTCGCCGGTCATCAGCAGCCGGACATAATCCTTGGGCAGCAGCACCGTTGCGATCTTGGCGAAGGTATCGGGCTCATGCTCGCGCACCCACAGCAATTTGGGCGCGGTGAAGCCGGGCATCGCGATATTGCCCGCGATGCTGCGCAAATCGGGGACGGCGCGCTCCATCGCCTCGCATTCGGCGTGGCTGCGCCCGTCGTTCCACAGGATCGCGGGGCGAAGCGGCACGTCATCGGCATCGAGCAAGGTCGCGCCGTGCATTTGCCCCGCCAGCCCCACACCGCGCACCGACCGGCGAATGCTCGGTTCAATCGCCTGCACCGCGGCGTTGGTCGCGCGCCACCACGCGGCGGGGTCTTGTTCGGACCAAAGGGGGTGGGGACGCTGAACGGTCAGGGCGGCGATGCCCTGACCCACCACTGCGCCGGTTTGGTCGAGCACCACGGCCTTTACGCCCGAGGTGCCGATGTCGATGCCAAGGAACATGCGCGATCAGTCCTTGAACGGGTTGATCGGGACGATCGTGCCGTCTGGATTGAAGCTGATTTCGGTCATCTTCACCGATCGCAGATGGTTCTTATTCGACAATTGTGTGTCGTGGTAGAACAGCCACCATTTATCTTCGAACTTCACGATCGAATGATGCGTGGTCCAGCCCTGCACCGGCTCCATGATCCGCCCGGTATAGGTGAACGGGCCATAGGGATTGTCGCCGATCGCATAGGCCAGATAATGCGTGTCGCCGGTCGAATAGGTAAAGTAATATTTGCCTTCGCGCTTGAACATCCACGCTGCCTCGAAAAAGCGCCGCTCATGATCGCCGCCCAGAATCGGCTTGCCTGCCTGGTCGAGAATCTGGACGTCGCGCGGTGCTTCGGCGAAGCTTTTCATGTCGGGCGACATGCGCGCAATCTTGGGCGCGAGCGCGGGCTTGTCGTCCTGCTTCAGGTCGGTGTCGCCGCCCTGCGGGTTGTAGCTGCCATTCGCCCAGCGCTGAAGCTGGCCGCCCCAGATGCCGCCGAATGACATGTAGCTCTGCCCGTCGTCGTCGTTGAATACCGATGGGTCGATCGAATAGCTGCCGGGGATCGGCGTCGGTTCGGCGACGAACGGGCCGGTCGGCGATTTTGAGGTCGCGACGCCGATGCCGAAGACGTCGTCCTTATCGCGCGCGGGCATGTAGAGATAATAGGTGCCGTTCTTATACGCGGCGTCGGGTGCCCAGGTCTGCTTCGACGCCCAGGGTATCTGCGCCACGTCGATCGCGACCGGGTGGATCGTCACCTTGCCGCCGGGGCGGTCCATGCTGAGGACGCGATAGTCGCGCATCGCATATTGATTGCCCAGATCATCGTCGGGGATGCCCGCGTCGATGTCGTGGCTGGGATAGACGTACAGCTTGCCGTTGAAGACCTGCGCCGAGGGATCGGCGGTGAAGATTTCGGTCACCAGCGGCTGGTTCAGATAGCGCTTGCCCTCGGGGCTTCGCGCTTCGCTGCCGGCGGTCGCAGGGGCGCTTGCGGTCTGTGAAGCAGCGCAGCCCCCGACCAGCATGAGGGGCAACAACAAACTGCTCGCATATCGCCCGGTCTTCATGCCTTCTATCCTTCCTATGATGACGATCTTCTATGAGATCCGTTTACTCGCTGTAGTAACGTTAGCGCTATCATAGCTTACCCATCCGCTGGAGCAAGTCCAGCGTTCGGGGGTAGGCACGTCGGGTGGTGGCAGGCCGCAAACTGCCGTTTGTCCGCTCGGCTATCGGCGGGTAGCCGGGCACCGACACGGTACATCATCAGTGATTGTCGCGCGGTACTCCCATCGTCTGCGCGATTCGCTGGTATTTCTCGGCACCTTCGAGGATGGCGCCGGTTTCCATCTGCCCGACATTGGCGCGCTGGATTTCCTGCCACGGCGTTTGTGATGCGGGATAGGCATAGCCGCCCGCCGCCGCCAGCGCGGCACGGCGCTCGGCCAATTCTTCGGCAGGGACCAGCACATCGGCGGTACCCTTGCCCAGATCGATGCGAACGCGGTCGCCGGTGCGGATCAGTGCGAGCCCGCCCATCACCGCCGCCTCGGGGCTGGCGTTGAGGATCGAAGGCGACCCCGACGTGCCCGATTGGCGGCCATCGCCGATGCAGGGCAGGGCATGAACGCCCTCGCGGATCAGATAGGAGGGCGGGCGCATATTCACGACCTCAGCCGAGCCGGGATAGCCGATCGGTCCGGCACCACGCATGAACAACAGCGTGTCGGTGGTGATCCCCAGCGACGGATCGTCGATCCGGTGGTGATAATCCTCAGGTCCGTCGAACACCACCGCTGGCCCCTCAAACGCTTCGGGATCGGCGGGGTTGGACAGATAGCGCTGGCGGAATTCGGGCGAGATCACGCTGGTCTTCATGATCGCGCTGTCGAACAAATTGCCGCGCAGCACGATGAACCCGGCGTTTTCGACTAGCGGGGTTTCGAATCGGCGGATTACCCGCTCGTCCTCGATCGTGGCATCACGGCAATTGGCGCCGATCGTCTTGCCGTTGGCCGTCATCGCGTCCTCGTGGATCAGTCCCTGCCGCATCAGTTCGGCCACCACCGCGGGCACGCCGCCTGCGCGATAATAATCCTCGCCCAGATACTCGCCGGCAGGTTGCAGGTTCACCAGCAGCGGCACTTTGTGCCCCTGGGTCTGCCAATCGTCGATCGGCAGGTCCACGCCGATATGGCGGGCGATCGCCGCCAGATGGATCGGCGCGTTGGTCGACCCGCCAATCGCCGAATTGACGACGATTGCGTTGTGAAATGCCTGTTTCGTCAGGATGTCGCTGGGTTTCAGATCCTCGGCCACCATCTCGACGATCCGCTTGCCGGTTTTATACGCCATTTCCTGGCGGTCGCGATACGGGGCAGGGATTGCCGCCGATCCGGGCAACTGCATGCCCAGCGCCTCGGCCAGCGAGTTCATCGTCGTCGCGGTGCCCATCGTGTTGCAATAGCCGGTCGACGGGGCGGAGGAGGCGACCAGCTTAATAAAGCCCTCGTCATCGATCGCGCCGGTGGCGAGCAATTCGCGCGCTTTCCACACGATCGTGCCCGATCCGGTGCGCTCGCCCTTGTGCCAGCCGTTGAGCATCGGCCCGACCGACAGCGCGATCGCGGGGATGTTGACGGTCGCCGCCGCCATCAGACAGGCCGGCGTGGTCTTGTCGCAGCCGATGGTGAGCACCACGCCGTCGAGCGGATAGCCGTACAGCACCTCGACCAGCGCCATATAGGCCAGGTTGCGATCAAGCCCGGCGGTTGGCCGCTTGCCGGTTTCCTGAATCGGGTGGACCGGAAATTCAAGGGCGATCCCGCCGGCTTCGCGAATGCCCTCGCGCAGCCGTTCGGCCAGCACCAGATGGTGGCGGTTGCAGGGCGACAAATCGCTTCCCGTCTGGGCGATGCCGATGATCGGCCGGCCCGACCGAAGCTCCTCGATGCTGAGTCCGAAGTTCAGATACCGTTCGAGATACAGCGCGGTCATGTCGATATTGTCGGGATTATCGAACCAGGCGCGCGAGCGGAGCTTTGGGGTGTCGGTCATACGAATACTTTCGGGGGAAACTGCAGTTGGGTCAGCGCGCGGTGGACACGCGATAGATCATGGCATGCCGATAGGGCTTGCCCGGATCGACGCGCGCGGAGACGAAATTGGGCTGATTCGGGGCATCGGGGAATTTCTGTGGCTCAAGTGCGATGCCGTCGCCCATACGGTAAAGATGCCCACGCTTGCCGACGAACGTCGCGTCGAGGAAATTGCCGGTGTAGAATTGCACCCCCGGTTCGGTCGACAGCACTTCGAGCACGCGGCCCGATGCCGGGTCTTCCAGCCGCGCCGCCAGCTCGGGCTTGGCCGTCAGCCCCTTGTCGAGCGCGAAATTATGGTCGTAGCCCTGGGCGATGCGGATCTGCTCGTCTTGCCCTTCGCGAATACCCTCGGCGACCATGCGCGGACGCCGGAAATCGAACACCGTACCCGCCACCGGGCGCAATTCGCCCGTCGGGATCAGCGCGGCATTGACCGGGGTGTAGGCACGCGCGGGAATGGTCAGCAACTGATCCGTCGCGCCCATCGGTGCGCCTTCGCCGGCCATGTTGAACATCGCGTGGTTGGTCATGTTGACGATGGTAGGCTTGTCGGTCTTCGCCTCGAACACGATGCCGAGATTGCCGCTTTCGTCGAGCGTGTAGGTGACGGTCACGTCAAGCTGGCCGGGATAACCCGAATCGCCATCGGGGCTGCGATGCGCCAGGACCAATGTGGCGGTGGGGCCGTTGGTGACCGACACGACTTTCCACAGGATCTTGTCGAACCCCTTGTCGCCGCCGTGCAGTGAATTCACCTTGTCGTTCAGCGGAAGCTGATAGGTCTTGCCATCGAGTGCGAACTTGCCGCCGGCGATCCGGTTGGCATAGCGGCCGACGGTGACGCCGAAGAAATTCGGACGATCGACATAGGCGGCGACGTCGTCATAGCCCAGCACCACATCGGCGACCTTGCCTTCGCGATCGGGGACCAGCAGCGATTGCAGCGTGGCACCATAGGTCAACACCCGCGCGCTGACGCCGGCGGCGTTCTTCAGCGTGATCGCCTCGACGACCGAGCCGTCCTGCAATGTTCCTGCGGCTTCGCGCGTCGCTGTCGCTGCGACCGCACTGTCTGGTGCCGTCATGGCCAGCATTGCACCCATCATCAGCGTCACTGCCCCTATCTTCGCCATCCCGTCCTCTCCCGCGCGATTGCCATATGATGCAAACGCTGCCTGGATATAGTCAGACAACATGTGGAGGGGCAAGCGGGCAGCCAGATTTCGGCGGGTGCGAGAATTGATCGACCGGCGCGAAACATTGTCGCGCAAAGGGCCGGGCGCATCCGCCGCCGGCCATCTGTCCAGGGTTGGAGTCTGCGCCGAAGTAATACTGTGGCGTGCCGATTTTATTTGAACGTTGCTTAACAGGCTGCTGAAAAAGGGCTTGGCT
>NZ_JROH01000085.1 GCF_000786205.1 Sphingomonas sp. 37zxx
ATGTCGAGGGGTTATTGGAAGTGCCCAGGTGCGGATAGGGCGCCGAATGACCAAAAAGTGGGCCATCATGATTGCCAACGTCACCATCGATCCACGTGGTTATGTTACTCGGGCGGCTCGGCGAGACGGCCACTGCCTTCCGCCGTCTCGCATGATCAACTTGTCGTAAATCGACTGCCTGTCGAGGCAACAGGAACTGGGCCAACAGTCGGAAGTTCCGTGGTTTGCCGTTCCCAAACGCCACCCAGACAGCGCGCTTTCGTCACCCCGCCAGCTTGGCAGGCAATCGGTGAGCATATTTTATAAACTCGGTTCGTGCTTCCCGATCGTGCAAAAGATCCTAGGTATTGGCAGGTCTCGTCCGTCGCAATGGCAAGCGTTTTGGGGACATGCATGCTCGGATGTTCGTCGGATTGACCTCGGCATGTGAAAAACGCTGGATCACAATTTTTTGGCGACGAAGCTGGGCCAAACAATCACTGTTTCGCGATACGCCCAATATTCTCGGCCACCGCAGCATGCATAAGACCGGAACTGTAAAAGGCATAAAAATACAACGCAACGACCACTCAAATCCGCACCCAACGGAAGTACCACACCTCATGCCCCTGCCGCCGAGCCTTGCGTTCATAGCGGGTTTCGGGCCAGTCGGTTGAGCGGGTCTGGAAATCGTGCGCGGTGGCGGCGGTCCAGGTGAAGTCGCGGCGCTGGTTCATTACCATCATCGCCCAGCGGCAATAGGTCGGGTCGTCGGTGCCCAGGCGAAACTCGCAGCCGGGTTTCAGCTTGGCGGCGATCAGGTCGAGCGGGCCATGATTGACCATCCGGCGCTTGGCGTGCCGCGCCTTGGGCCAGGGATCGGGATGCAGCAGATACACCCGCTCCAGGCTGGCATCGGGCAGCCGATCGAGCACGTCGAGCGCGTCGCCCATGTGCAGCCGGACATTGCCTAGAGCGCCATCGCGAACATGCCCCAGCGCGCTGACGACGCCGTTGAGGAATGGTTCGCAGCCGATAAAGCCGGTGCCGGGGCGCGCAGCGGCTTGCCCGGCGAGGTGCTCGCCACCGCCAAAGCCGATTTCGACCTCCATCGGGCAATCGGCACCGAACAATGTGGCCGCCGAAAGCGGACCTTCGGGCACCGAAATGCGCGGCAGCAATTCGGCGACCAGCTCTTCTTGTGCCACGCGCAATTTGTGGCCCTGGCGGCGGCCATAGAGGCGGCGGATGACGGCGGGGTCGTTCATGGCGAGCGCGTTTGGCGGGTGGGGGCGGGCGTGTCCAGAGGCTAGACGGTCAGCCCGCCAATCCTTTCAGCCGATAGAGCGTGTCCAATGCTTCACGCGGGCTGAGCGAATCGATGTCGATCGCGGTCAGCGCGCTCCGCAATTCGTCGACGGCGTCGGCCTCCTGCGCCGCGACGGCTGCGAACAGCGGCAAATCGTCCAGCCCCGCCGCCAGCCCGCCGGTTTTGGCGCGGCCTGCCTCTAGCTTGGCCAGCACCGATTTGGCGCGCGCGATCGTCGCGGGTGGCAGCCCGGCAAGGCGCGCGACCGCAAGGCCATAGCTGCGGTCGGCGGGGCCGGTGGCGAGTTCGTGCAGCAGCACCAGCTCGCCCTTCCATTCGCGCGCGCGGACATGGTGCAGCGACAGCGCCTCACAGCGTTCGGCCAGCCGCGTCAGCTCGTGATAATGCGTGGCGAACAGGCAGCGGCAGCGATTATCCTCGTGGATCGCCTCGACCACTGCCCAGGCGATCGCCAGCCCGTCATAAGTGCTGGTGCCGCGCCCGACTTCGTCGAGGATGACGAAGCTGCGCGGCGTCGCCTGCGCCAGGATCGCCGCGGTTTCGACCATTTCGACCATGAAGGTCGATCGCCCGCGCGCTAGATTGTCCGACGCGCCGACCCGGCTGAACAGCCGATCGACCAGCCCCAATTTGGCGCGGGCGGCGGGAACATAGCTGCCCGCCTGCGCCAGCACCGCGATCAAGGCATTCTGGCGCAGGAAGGTCGATTTGCCGCCCATATTGGGGCCGGTGACCAGCCATAGCCGCGATGATTCGGACAGGTCGCAATCATTGGCGACGAAGCGCCCGCCCGCGCGCGCCACCGCCGCCTCGACCACCGGATGCCGTCCGCCCTCAACCTCGAAACAGGCGTGATCGACCAATGTCGGCCGCGCCCAGCCGCCCTCTGCCGCGCGTTCGGCGAGGCCCGCAGCGACGTCGATCCGGGCGAGGGCATCGGCGGTCACCGCAATCTCGTGCCGGCGCGTGAGCGCGGTTTCGGTCAGGTCTTCGAGATGCGATGCCTCGGCAGCGAGCGCATGGTTGCCTGCCTGTGTCACCTGCATCGCCGCTTCGTGCAGATCGGCGGCGTTGAAGCGGACGACGCCCGCCAATGTCTGACGATGGGTAAAGCCGCTGTCGGGGGCCATCAGCGTATCGGCGGCGCGCGCGGGCACTTCGACATGATAGCCAAGCACGCCGTTGTGGCGGATCTTGAGCGCGGCGATGCCGGTGCGCCGGCGATAGTCGGCCTCGAGCGCGGCGATCGCGCGCCTGCCGCCAGCCCCGGTGCGGCGCAGATCGTCGAGCGCGGCGTCGAACCCTTCGGCGATATAGCCGCCGCCGGCTGCGTCGATCGGCGGTTCGGGCACCAGGGCGCGTTTGAGCAAGTCGATCAGCGCGCCGTGGCCCTGTAGGCGGGGCGTGAGTTCCGCCAGCAGCAAGGGAGGCGTGGCAAGCTGGTGCAATCGCTCGCCCAATGCCCAGGCGGCGTCGAGACCGTCGCGCAACTGCCCCAGATCGCGCGGCGAGCCACGCCCCGCGACGATCCGCCCCAGCGCGCGGCCGATATCGGGCAGCGCGCGCAGCGATGATCGCAATGTTTCGCGCAAATTGGGCTCGTCATGGAATCGCTGCACCAGATCGAGCCGCGCATCGATCGCGGCTGTGTCCATCAGCGGCGCGGCGATGTCCTGTGCCAGCAGCCGCGCGCCCGCGCCGGTGACGGTGCGATCGACCGAGTCGAGCAGACTGCCCTTGCGCGTGCCGCCGGTGGCGAGTGTCAGTTCAAGGCTTTCGCGAGTCGCCGCGTCGATCGCCATGCTGGCATCGCCCGCGTGGAGCACCGGCGGGCGGAGGAAGGGGAGTGCCCCCTTTGCCGTGTGATCGAGATAGGCGACCAGCCCACCTGCCGCCGACAGCGCCGCGCGCGAAAATTGACCGAACCCGTCGAGCGTCGCGACGCCGTACAGCGCTTTCAGCCGCGCCTCGCCCGCAGCGCTGTCGAACTGCGCGCGCGGGCGATGCGCGGTGGCGTCGATCTCGCTTGCTTCGCTGGCGACCACTTCGGCGGGATTGAGCCGGGCCAGCGCCGCGCCAAGGCCGGTCAGGTCGGTCTCGAAAATCTCGAACCGCCCGGTCGATACATCGGCGGCAGCGACCGCGACGTCGCCGCCGGCTTCGCCCACCGCGACACACCAATTGGCGGCGCGCGCGTCTAGCAGCGCCTCTTCGGTCAGCGTGCCGGCGGTCACCACGCGGACGATCGCGCGCGCCACCAGCGCCTTTGATCCGCCGCGCTTCTTGGCCGCTTCGGGGGTTTCGGTCTGTTCGGCGATGGCGACGCGATGCCCCGCCTTGATCAGTCGTTGCAGATAGGCGGTGGCGGCGTGGACCGGCACGCCGCACATCGGGATGCGCTCGCCATCATGCTCGCCGCGCGCGGTGAGCGCGATGTCGAGACAGGCGGCGGCGATCCGCGCATCTTCGAAGAACATTTCGAAGAAATCGCCCATCCGGTAGAATAACAGGCAATCCTGCGCCTCTGCCTTGAGCGCCAGATATTGCGCCATCATCGGCGTGGGGGCGGTGGTGCTGGTGGGGTTCGCGCTGGCCATCGACGTGTCGATAGACATTAAGCTGGCAAAGCGGAACCACCGCACGCTTGCCCTTACGGCTCCCCAGACCCTAGAGCGGGCAAACGCCCTACGGAGTTTGCGAATGACCGACGAATCGACCGTCCAGTTTTCCGAGCGCGAAGCGCTGCGATTTCATTCCGAGGGGCGTCCCGGCAAGATCGAGATCATCGCGTCCAAGCCGATGGCGACCCAGCGCGATCTGGCGCTGGCCTATTCGCCCGGCGTCGCGGTGCCGGTGAAGGCGATCTATGACGATCCCGCCACCGCCTATGATTATACCGCCAAGGGCAATCTGGTCGCGGTGATTTCGAACGGCACCGCGATCCTGGGGATGGGCAATCTGGGGGCGCTTGCGTCCAAGCCGGTGATGGAAGGCAAGGCGGTGCTGTTCAAGCGCTTCGCCGATGTCGACGCGATCGATCTGGAAGTCGATACCGAGGACGTCGACGCCTTTATCAACTGTGTCGCGTTGCTCGAGCCGAGCTTTGGCGGGATCAACCTTGAGGACATCAAGGCACCTGAATGCTTCATCATCGAGCAGACCTTGCGCGAGCGGATGAACATTCCGGTGTTCCATGACGATCAGCACGGCACCGCGATCATCTGCGCGGCTGGCCTGATCAACGCCTGTCTGCTCACCGGGCGTGAGCTGAAGGACATCCGCCTGGTGGTGAACGGTGCCGGCGCGGCGGCGATCGCCTGTACCGAGCTGATGAAGGCAATGGGGGTACGCGCCGATCATGTGCTGATGTGCGACCGCACAGGCGTGATCTATCAGGGGCGTGAGGACGTGAATCAGTGGCAGTCGGCGCATGCCGCCGCCACCGATCGCCGGACGCTGACCGAGGCATTGCACGGGGCCGATGTGTTCCTGGGCCTGTCGGCGGCGGGGGCGCTGCTGCCCGAAATGGTCAAGGACATGGCTCCCGCGCCGATCATCTTCGCGATGGCCAATCCCGAGCCGGAGATTCGCCCTGAACTCGCCAAGGCGGCGCGCCCCGATGCGATCGTGGCGACGGGCCGGTCGGATTATCCCAACCAGGTCAACAACGTGCTTGGCTTCCCGTTCATTTTTCGCGGTGCGCTCGACGTGCGCGCGACGGGCATCAACGATGCGATGAAGATCGCGGCGGCCAATGCGATCGCCGAACTGGCGCGCGAGCGCGTGCCCGAGGAAGTCGCGATTGCGTATGGAGTTCAGCACAGCTTCGGCCCCGAATATATCATCCCCGCGCCGTTCGATCCGCGGCTGATGGAGGTCGTGTCGGTCGCGGTGGCGACGGCGGCGATGGATTCGGGCGTGGCGACTCGCCCGATCCTCGACATGGGTGCCTATCGCCACACGCTGCGCGCGCGGTTGAACCCGACGACGTCGGTATTGTCGCTGGCGCATGAAGGCGCGCGCGCCCGGCCCAAGCGGGTGATCTTTGCCGAGGGCGAGGAAGAAGTGGTGCTGCGCGCGGCGATCGCGTTCCGCGACGGCGGCTATGGCACTCCGGTGCTGGTGGGCCGCGACGATGTGTATGATCGGCTGCGAGCATTGGGGATCAGCGATCCCGAAAGCTTTGAAGTGCATAACAGCCGGCATTCGCCGCTGGTGCCCAAGATGGTCGATTTCCTCTATGCCCGGCTGCAGCGCCGGGGCTTTCTTCGTCGCGAATGCGAGCGGATGGTGAACCAGGATCGCAACATCTTTGGCGCGCTGCTGCTGCAGCTTGGCGAAGGTGACACGATGATCACCGGCGTCACGCGCGCCTATGCTCAGTCGATCCGCGAGATCAAGCGCGTGATCGATCCCGAGCCCGGTCGCACCCCGTTCGGCATCCATGTGCTGGTGGGCAAGACGCATACGGTGTTCATCGCCGATACCACGGTCAACGAACGGCCAACCGCCGAACAGCTTGCCGACTTCGCCGAACAGACCGCGCAGGTCGCGCGGCGGATGGGGCATGAGCCGCGCGTCGCGTTCCTGAGCTATTCGACCTTCGGCAATCCGGGGGGGCAATGGCTCGACAATATCCGCGAGGCGGTGTCGGTGCTCGACGCGCGCCAGCCGGGGTTTGAATATGAAGGCGAAATGTCGCCCGATGTGGCGCTCAACGAAAAGCAGATGAAGAACTATCCGTTCGCGCGGCTTTCGGGGCCGGCGAATGTGTTGATCATGCCGGGCCTGCAATCGGCCAACATCTCGGCCAAATTGCTGCGCGAGCTTGGCGGCGACACGATGATCGGTCCGATGCTGATCGGCATGGAAAAGAACGTCCAGATCGCACCGATGACCAGCACTGCCAGCGAGCTGGTGACGCTGGCGGTGCTGGCGGCGGGCGGGATCGCGCGCTGAGGGGTGCCGGGGTGAGGGCGGTCCTGCACCTTTTGCTGCTGGCGCTTGTCGGGGTGGTTGCTACCCCGACAAGCGCGCGCGAGCCGGCCAGGGTCCGCGTGCGCCTCGAAACCAGCGCGGGACCGATCCTGATCGCGGTCGATACCAAGCGCGCGCCGGCGACCGCCAAGAATTTCCTCGCCTATGTCGATGACGGCCGATTCAACGGCGTCACCTTTTATCGCGCCGCGCGCAGCAAGCGCACGCCCGGCACCGGCTTTGTCCAGGGCGGCATCCGCACCGATGCGCGGCGAATCCTGCCGCCGTTTCCGCTGGAGCCGACGTCGAAGACCGGCATCCGCCACCTCGACGCGACGATCTCGATGGCGCGCGGTGCGACGCCCGAGGCGGCGGGGGGTAATTTCTTCATCACGATCGGCCCCGCGCCTTCGATGGACGCGCGGCCCGATTATCCGGGCTATGCCGCCTTTGGCCGGGTGATCGGCGGGATGGATTCGGTCAAGCGCATCCTGGCGGTAAAGACCGGCGGCGGATTCGATGCGTTTCGCGGCCAGATGATCCTAAAGCCGATCCGCATCACCCGTGCGGTTCGGCTCGATGGCACCGCGAAACCCACCAAATTGCCGCGCATGTGGCTGACCGGCCCGAAGCGCGCGCCGTAAGCCTTAGAGCCAGATCCGAAAGTAGTTGAGCGATATCAGTATGTTGTGATTCACGCCGTCTTTGCGA
>NZ_JROH01000086.1 GCF_000786205.1 Sphingomonas sp. 37zxx
GCCCTTGGCGGTCGTCCCGCCGCCAGTTTTGCACGGCGGCTCCTGCTGCCGGTCAGCAACGACACACTGCTCCGGGTCGTGCGGCACCGGGGGTGCCCACCGTCTCCGGCGCCGACGGTGATCGGTATCGATGACTGGGCATGGCGGCGCAATCAGCGGTATGGCACGATCATCTGCGACCTCGAGCGCCGCCGGCCGATCCGGCTGCTGCCGGACAGGGAGCCCGCGACGGCGCAGGCGTGGCTCTCAGAACAGCCGCAGGTGGAGATCATCGCGCGCGACCGCGGCGGTGCTTATGCCCGCGCCGCGGCCAAGGCTCTGCCGAACGCCGTTCAGGTTGCCGACCGCTGGCATCTCATGGAAAATGCTAGTGGTCCGATTCTGACATTTGCTACCCCCTTCGGCTCAGTCAGGAGCAAATGTCAGAATCTCCAGGACCACTAGCAATTATGTGATTCTAGTGGATTTTATGATTTTGACATTCGCAGCGAGAGCGTGCCGCAGGCGGGATGCGAATGTCAAAATCAATCCACTAGCCGCGCGTTCGTCGACGCGGTGCGCCGCTCGATGCGGCAGATCCGATGCGCCATCGGTGCGATGACGATCCAGCCTGAACTGCTCACAGCGGCCGAACGGCTTCAATACGAAGGGTACCTTCATCGCGAGGAGACCAATGCCGCGATCCTCGCGCTCTCCAAGGAAGGCGTCGCGATCAAGGAGATCGTGCGCCGCACCGGCCACAGTCGTGGCACGGTGCGGCGTGTACTGCGCGGAGAGCGCAGTGACGTGTTCAGAACCCGGGAGACGTCCCTTGAAGCCCATCTGCCATGGCTGGATCTGCAATGGGCGGCGGGCCATCATAATGGCGCAGCCTTGTGGCGGTCGTTGCAGGCACAGGGCTTTCGGGGATCGCTCCGCGTGGTGACCGAGTGGGCAACGCGCCGACGACGCGCCGAGAAGATCGACGCCGACACGCTTCATCGTGTGCCATCAGCCAGGACTATCGCGCGGCTGATGACGCTCGAGCGCAACGATCTCTCCAAGGCGGAGACGGTCACCGTGGCGGCAGTTGAAGCCGGCGTGCCATCCCTCGTCGATGCGCGCTACATCATCGAAGGATTCCACGTCATGATCCGCCGCAAGGCCGGGGCTGACCTTGACCCTTGGATAGCCCGGGCACGCGCGAGCCTGGTCGCGTCGTTCGCGAACGGCGTCGCCAAGGACATCACAGCGGTGCGCGCCGCCATCGTCTCCCAATGGTCGAACGGCCAGACCGAGGGTCAGATCACCAAGCTCAAGCTGGTCAAACGTCAGATGTAAGGCCGTGGAAAACTCGACCTCCTCCAAGCTCGGCTGATCGGCGCGCCATGACGGCGATCATCAAAACTGCGTCAGAGCCCCTTTTGTACGCCGATCAACAGTCTTGACCGACTGGCTGTCGATCACACCGGCCGATGGCGAGGCTTCGCGCCCCTCGAT
>NZ_JROH01000087.1 GCF_000786205.1 Sphingomonas sp. 37zxx
TGACAGACATGGCTTGGCAATGCGCCGCTTCTCAGCTCCATCCCCAACGGGGTCTATGGCGGCACGCTGCGCTACGACCATGCGGATAATTGGCGTATCGAGCTCACCGGCGTTCCTGACCGCGGCAACGTTCAGATCCACACCGGCAACACGCCCGACGACACCGAGGGTTGCATTCTCGTTGGCCTTAAACTCGGTGCCGATCTCTGCTCGGTCCAGGAAAGCAAAAAGGCCTATGAAGCCTTGAAAATCGCTTTCTACGGCAGTGCAAATCCGACATCCACTCCGAACAAGGCGATCGAAGTGACGGTCACCAGCTAATAGATTGCCTTGCCTCGAAAATAGCCTTTGCTCCGACCGGTGAGCGCGGCCATTCGCCGCAATCGAAACCAATGATTGCGTGTCACACGTTGATGGTGATCTGCTGCACGGCATCGAGTCCGATTAGCTGGAACTGGTAGTCCAGGTCCGCGCCCATGCCTCGACGTCGGCGAACTGTAGGACACGCCTGAACGCATCCCCGTGCACAGGCCGAGGATCGTCAAAGACGTCGAGAACGGCGGCCAGGTCCAACATGTCGTGTTTGGCCAGCTCGCCATCGACGAGCATCCGGCGAATAGCGGCACGATGCGTTTCGAAGATCTGGGCCACGAAGCTGTAGGGCGTACCCTTGGACCGTCGCTGGATGATGTCTGCCGGCAGGTCGCCGGCGAAGGCCCGCCTTGCGACCACGCGATTGCGCCCACCCTCGAACCAGAGCCAGCTTGGAATAGCCAAGCAGGCCTCCACTAGGGGCTGGGCCAGCAGGGGCGAAACGGTGGGCAGTGCATCCTGGGGATCGAACCCCTCGACGAAGCTCTGCGCAAACGCGATCAGGCGGACGTGCATCGCCTTGCCTGGCAGCGCATCACTCGGAAGCACGAGCCAAGGATGGATCACCTCTACTTCCGCCGCCGCCAGCGCGCGAGGCGAGAGGAAGGTCAGATCGTGCACCTGTCGAACCGCCGGCTTGCCGAACCAGCCGCGCTTGACCGCGTCGCTGACCACCGCCCAGAGGCTTGCTGGGGCGAGCTGGCTGATGTCGCGTGCGGTGCGCAGGAAGGCCCTGCCAGGTCCAGCGGTCAGCAGCCGATCCGCCGCCGGCCCGGCGGACTGCAGCGAGCAGAACACATTGTCCCCGCCACCACCGTTGAAGATTGTGCTTGAGCCAGTCGCCTGCGCCGTCTCGGTAGCGAGACGGGTCGATTCCTGCACGAACGCGCGCACTGTCGGACGCGGGAGATGCCGAGCACCGGAGTGCTTGATGTCGATCCGCGACACGTCTCGAAACGCCTCGCTCAGGCCAATGCCCAGCGACTGGCTTAGGCGAGCCATTGGTTCTCATAGGGCTTGAGCCAGCCGAGCGAATATCCGACGACCACACCGCGCCGCACCGCGCCCGACCGATTGGTGCCGGCACCATGCAGCGTTGAGCCGAGGAAAATGAGCGCCGCGCCCGGCGCCATCTCGGCCGCGAGCGGCGACTCGCCCGGCTCAGGCTTGAGCGCGCTGGGGCCGTGGCTCCGCGGCCACACGATTGTCGCGCCATTGTCGTTCGTGAAGGGCGTCAGCGGCCACATCACGTTCACGAGATATTCGATCTCGCCGACCGACCCGCGCCACATATCCTGGTCGCGGTGCGGGAGCTGCGCCGGAGCGCCGGGATGCACGGCGATCGCCTGGGTGGTATTGAGCTGGATCCGGTCGCACCAAGGGGACAGCACCTCCTCCACGATACCGAGTATCAAACGATGCTGAACCAGCGCCGCCGCGCGCGGCGACCGGATGAGAAGGCGGCCGAACCGCTTCGTCGTCGTGCCGTAGAAACAGCCCTGCCCGAACGGCGTGCAGTCAAAATCGCCGGCGAGGTCGTCATCGAGCGCGCCGATCGTCGCAGGCGCCAGCGCGTCGGCGATAATGCAATAGCCATCGGCAAGAAGGTTGGCGGCTTGGCGCGCGATCTCGACGGAAAGGTCGGGGGTGTCAGTCATGTTCCGTCTCCCCTCGTCAGGCTGCCACGCGTCGGTCGACGCGCAGCGCGGCTGCGGTGGCCCGTCCGGACTCCAGCAGGCTCGGCGTTTCCGGCGTGATCTCGATGCGAAGCGCCGCCAGCATCGCGCCGTCGATGATGCGCGGAAGCCCGAGTGGCATGCAGCGCCAGCCAAAGGCGAGGATCTGCTGGAACCAGCCCATCTCCGCGATTGCGCTATAGGCGGAGATGCCCGTCGCCAGCGCATGGTCGACGAGCGCGCTCACCAGCGTATCGCGCACCTGGCGCCGCTCGTGCGCGGTCAGCCGGCGATCGAGGCAGAAGCGGGTGATTTCGAAAATATCGGCGTCGCGAGGCGGAGCATCCTCGCATAGATCGGCATAGAAGCTATCGAGGATGTGCGGCCGTGTCGTCGGCAGCAGCCGGGCCGAACCGAGATGCGTGCCGTCCGGCTCGGCAAGGACCAGATAGGTGGCGTAGACGTCGTCGAACTGGTCGACTTCATAGCCGCCGTCGAGGACGGGGACGTCCCATTTGAGCAGGTCGACGAAGACGGACTTGCGGGCGGCGAACATCGCGCGGAGCACCGCGTCCGATGCCGGGCGCGCGGCGGTTTGAAGGACATGCAGCATGGGTCTGGCTCCCTGACCGTGATCGGCCAAGGGTCAGCGAGAAGCCGGCTGCATCGCTATACCGGAAAGGGGGTATATCAGCGGCGGAAGAGATCGGTGAAGGTCAGCGTTCCGTCGAACAGCGCCCGGATCACCAGCAATGTCCGCTTGTTCACTCCGTAGCGCTCGCAGGCGTCCCTGACATGGCGGGCGACGGTTTCCTCGCTGATGCCCAGGATGATGGCGATCTCCCAGTCGCCCTTGCCGCGCGCGACCCACAGCAGGCAGTCGCGTTGACGGTCGGTCAGGAGCCGCGGCTGCGGCACCGGCAGATGGCCGCGCGTACTCCACAGGCGCCGTGCCGCCTCGAAGGCGAAGTTGCCGGCGAGCTGGGCGAGCGGCAGGTTCGTGTCGGGCATGGGCCGTCCCGCCTGGTTGGCGAACGAGCACGACCCGCGCGCCTCGCCCGGGACATTCGCGGGCACCGTGAAGCCGTCGCCGATTCCCTGGTCGCGGCCGAGCGCCAGCGTGCGGTGGTCGGCGGCGGTCAGCGGGATCATGAACGGCATGCGCGACCAGCAGAAGCCTGCGCTCGTCACGTGGCTCGCGCGGTGGACCGGATCGCTGACGCCGAGCGCGTTGCCGTCATAATAGTCGGCCCATTGCGCAGGGTAATTGTGCAGCCGGATCGCGTTGCCGTTCGCCGCGACGATGTCGACATGGTGCGTCAACGCGAAATATTGGAAGCCGATCTCGGCCGTTATCGCGGCCATCGCCAAGGCGAGATCATCGGCGCTTCCGACCGCTTCGACGACGTGCATGAATTGCGTCGCCAGTGTGTGAAGGCGCATCGTCCAGCATCGCGACCGCGGGCGGCGTCTCAAGCCACCGGGCACCCGACGGTCGCCCTTTCCCTTACGTACAGGCCAAACAACTGGTTCTCAGGCCGTCGCCCGGCGACTCCAGTAATAAAAGTGCAATATCACAGAGACTTTGGACGCAAAAGTGGCAGATCATCGAGATCAAGGTGCACGCCGCGTAAAGGTTCAGCCGATACCACCATTTTGGTTGCTCTTTGTTGCCACAGATTCCGGCCAGTCGGAGCCCGCCGGTGAGCGTTTCCGCCGGGGAAAACCCTTTAGCGGACTGGCGCATAGCGGCGAGCTATCTGCAATTGCGCGGAATCGACCGCGCGGGACTTATGTGGGAATGGCTGCGCCGTGATCCCGACTATGTCGCGTGGCACGTGCGCGCGAGCACCGCCACGCGCGGGGTGGCCCAGGATCCGCTTGTATGGGGGCTTCACTTTCGCCGAGCAGCCGGACCGCGCAGCACCTGCGGCCCGGATCATCTGGCATGCCGATTTCGATCCCGGGACGATCGGCGTCGCTGCGGTGCCCGCCGACCCGTCCGACCCCGACAGCCTTCGTATCGACCGAATTTCATCCTGGCTCGCCATGGCGGTCGACGCCGAGGGCCGCGAGCATGTGGTCCTGTCCGATGGCTGGCACCATATCCGGCTCGACGTCGAGGAAGGGCGGCTGTCCGGTCAGAGGTGCACGGCGATAAGCCCATCGTCTCGGCCGAACTGCCACCGCTCGGCACCGGCGCCGGGGAGCGATTCGAAGGAATCCTGCCGCCCGTATCCACCGCCCCGTGCTTTTCGATCCGGAAACCCGCGGCGCGGATCTACACGCTGATGGACTATGTGACCGACGGCATCATGTCGGCGGAAGCCGCGCGCCTGCTGTCGCTCGCCGTCGTCGACCGCCGCAACATCCTCGTCGCCGGCGGGACCAGTTCGGGCAAGACGACGCTCGCCAATGCGCTTCTCGCCGAGATGGCGCATCTCGACGAACGGGTAATCCTGATCGAGGATATAGCAGTTGGTGCGGCAACAGTGTTGTGGCGCGATGATTCTGATCCAGTCTTGACCCGTCGCGGGCCAACAATGCCTTGGTTTGTTTCGCCGGATGCTTGCCCCGTAAACGCCTACGTTCGCCATCTCTGGGATTACGATTGGGGCGGCAGCCATCTTGGGCTTCGACTATGTTTCCTTCCTTTGCCGGATGGGAGCATACCCTATGCGGTCGCACCAACTCCGCCGGACGAATTGGAAAGGCAAGCAAACCAGAAGCGGGACAACGACATCCGCGTCGCCAACGGCGAGCCGCCGAGCCTTAGCTTTGATCCACCATGGTTCTTCGGCGCACAGGAATATGACAAAAGGGTGCAGGCCCAAGTTTCGGAAAGCATAGCAGCGCTACGTATCACCCCACAATTATCAGCAAGCTTGCAAGCTTCGAAGTCGTCAGTCCGTTGGGAGGATCGCAAAAAGGCGTTTAATCAGGCTGTCCCTTGGGTAACTGGAATTTGCGTGTTCCTGTGGCTGTTCACTGTAGCGATGGGATGGATAATTCGCGGCTTTGCGGGCATTCCAACCGGGCAGGACTATAAACCTGCGGGAGTAAACGGCGACACTATCTAGAGGGCATCTTGCACCAGCCGTGCAATCTCCCCCAAGGATTGAGTCGCAGCCATCGCTTTGGTAAGGCAGCCGCCCTGTTTCCCGAGCATTGCTATTCCTTTAGCAGGCTGCTGAAAAAGGGCTTGGC
>NZ_JROH01000088.1 GCF_000786205.1 Sphingomonas sp. 37zxx
GATGGATTCCCGCCTTCGCGGGAATGACGGGTGGGCAGTTTATTCCAGCACCTCCGCGATCACCGCATATACCCGGTCGAGTTCGGCATCGGTGATGCAATAGGGCGGCATGACATATACCGTGTCGCCCAATGGCCGCAGCAGCACGTTGCGGTCGCGGAAATGCGCGAGCAGGCGCGGGGCGAGATCGGACATATAGCCTTCGCCCGCGCCCACTTCGAACGCGGTGATCGTCCCCAATTGGCGCGGGTTGCGGACGCGATCGGCGATATGTGCCAGGCGCTCGCCCTGTCGGCGCGCAAGGTCGGCGATCCGCTCACGGACCGGCTCGTCGCGCCACACCGCCAGGTTCGCCACGGCGGCGGCGCAGGCGATCGGGTTGGCGGTGTAGCTCGACGAATGAAAGAACATCCGCGCGCGATCGGGCGATCGATGCGCCTCGAACATCGCGCTCGACGCCATCGTCACCGCCAGCGGCAGCGATCCGCCGGTAATCCCCTTCGACAGGCACAGCAGGTCGGGCACGATTCCTGCCTGTTCGCACGCCAGCAGGGTGCCGGTGCGGCCCCAGCCGGTCATGACTTCATCGGCGATCAGCGGCACGCCGTGGCGGTCGCAGATCCGCCGCATCTCGGCCAGGATCGTGGGGGCATAGAAATGCATGCCGCCAGCGCCCAGCACCAAAGGCTCGACCAGCAACGCCGCCGGCGAATCGTGGCGGCAGGCGTGATCGAGCGCGTCGAGCGTCGGCTGGCCGTCTCCGGCGGGGCAGGGCAGGGTACCGACGTCGAACAGCAACGGCTGATATTGCTGATTGAACACCCCGCGCGCGCCGACCGACATCGCGCCGATCGTGTCGCCATGATAGCCGTGATCGAGCACCAGGATGCGATGGCGCGGCTGACCCTGATTGGCCCAGAATCCGAGCGCCATCTTCACCGCGACCTCGACCGCGGTCGATCCCGAATCCGAATAGAAAACGTGCGGCAGCCCCATCATCGCCACCAGTTCGCGTGCGAGCTGTTCGGCGGGCTCGTGCGTCCAGCCGGCGAAGATGATCTGGTCGAGCTGCGTCGCTTGTTCGGCGATCGCGGCGGTGATCCGGGGGTGCGCGTGGCCGTGCGTCGTCACCCACCAGGACGAGATCGCGTCGATGATCCGGCGGCCGTCCGTGGTGGTCAGGATCGCGTCCTTGGCCGATGCGACCACCGGGATCGGTTCGTTCAGCCCATGCTGGGTAAAGGGGTGCCAGACGGGCGAGGTCATGCGAAGTCGAATCCCGTGGCAAAGGCCGCGCGCAACGCCTCGGGCGTCAGCGGATCGAGCAGCGGCAGGCGACCCAGCCGGCGGACCTGGCCCATCCGGGCGATCGTCGCTTCGCTATCCTCCTGCGGATCGCCGATAAAGGCGATGCCGTGGATCGGCACCCCGCGCCCGCGCAGCGCCTCGATCGACAACAGGCTGTGGTTGATCGTGCCGAGCGCGGTCCGCGCGACCAAAATCGTCGGCAGGCACCAGCGCGCGAACAGATCGGCAATGGTGCGCGTGTCGTCGAACGGCACCAGCACGCCGCCCGCACCCTCGATCACCAGCGGGGCGGCGGTGGCGGGTATTTCGAGCCGGTTAAGCTCGATCGACACGCCGTCGATCGCGGCGGCGCGATGCGGCGAGCACGGCGTTTCCAGGGTGTAGGCAGACGGCAGGATGCGATCGGCAGCAACGCCCAATGCCGCCACGCGCGCCGCGTCGGTGCCGCCATCGGTGCCCGCCTGGATCGGCTTCCAATAGTCCGCGCCGATCGCCTGCGTCAGTGCAGCGGCAAAGACGGTCTTGCCGATATCAGTATCGGTGCCGGTGACGACGAAGCGCGGTGCAGTCATGCCAAAGCCTTTTGCAGGGCCGTGGCGAGCGAATCGACATCGGCCGGGGTTGCGTTGAGGGTGAGTGAGATACGCAGCCGCGCGGTGCCGTCGGGCACGGTCGGCGGGCGGATGCCGCGAACGTCGAATCCTGCGGCCTGCACCGCGCGCGCGACGCGCATGGCGCGGGCATCGTCGCCCAGGATCAGCGGCAGGATCGGCGATCCGGTGGCGATGGCCCCCAGCGGCGCGAGCGCGGCCCCGCCCGCCGCGATCAGCGCGCGCAGGTCATCGCGCCGCCACGGTTCCTGTGCCAGCGCCCGCAACCCATCGCGCACGACGGCGGCGATCAGCGGCGAAGGGGCGGTCGAAAACACGAAACCGCGCGCGCGGTTGACCAGCATGTCGCGCAGCACCGCGGGCAGGCACAGCAACGCCCCCTCGGCCCCCAGCGCCTTGCCACAGCTATGCAGGGTAATGACGTTGGGCTGGCCTTCGAGCGTTTCGGCGAGCCCGCGCCCCGAATTGCCGAAAACGCCGGTGGCGTGTGCCTCGTCGATCAGCAGAAATGCTTGCGCGGCGTCGGCGAGCGCGGCCAATTCGGCAAGCGGGGCCTGGTCGCCGTCCATGCTGTACAGGCTCTCGACCGCGATCCACACCCGTCCGCTGCCACCGGCGGCGCGCCATGCGGTGATCGCGTCCTTGAACGCGGCAACGTCGTTATGCGCGGCGGCGACTCGCTCGGCGCGGCCCAGCCGCATGCCGTCATGCGCGCTGGCGTGAAGCAAGGCGTCATACACTACCAGATCGCCGCGCTGGGGCAGGGTGGCGAACAGCGCCATATTGGCGACGAAGCCGTTGGCCAGGAACAAGGCGGCCTCGGCCCCGAAAAAGGCGGCGGCTTCGGCTTCGAGCGCTTCATGCTCGGGGTGGTTGCCACGCAGCAGCCGCGATCCGCCCGAACCTACGGGCACGCCGCGCGCAAGTGCGTCACTTGCGGCGGCGTGCAGGCGCTGGCTGGCCGCCAGGCCAATATAGTCGTTCGACGCGAAATCGACGCCGGTGCGCGGGGCAAGCGATCGGAGGCGATCGGTATTGGCGAGGGCGGCGAGATCGGCGCGGTGAACGGAAAGGAGCGACATCATCGGGGGCTTTAGCGCGGTGCGCGTGATTGGCCTAGATAGGCTGGCCGTCCCCACAGTCCGTTCGTGCTGAGTAGCCGCTGAGCTTGTCGAAGCCTGTCCTGAGCGCCTGCCTTGGCAGGCAGTC
>NZ_JROH01000089.1 GCF_000786205.1 Sphingomonas sp. 37zxx
GTAGTTCAAATCCCCGCATACCATTCATAGCCGGCAATATCCTCCCACAGCCCGCCCTTGCCGCCATGAATATCGGCAAGGCTGGCCACCGCCTCGATCCGCTCGACATATTTGGCGTGTTTATAGCCCAGATGCCGCTCGACCCGCAGCCGCACCGGCGCGCCGTGGCCGATGCCCAGCCGCTCGTCGTTCAGCCCCAGCGCCAGGATCGTCTGCGGGTGGAAGGCGTCGACCAGGTCGATCGATTCATAGTAAGGCCGGGTGCCGCCCGAATAGGCATCGGCGCAGTGGAACACCAGGAAGCGCGCGCGGTCGCTAAGGCCCGCCGCGTTGAGCACGGTCGAAAGCTGTGGCCCCTGCCATTTGCCGATCGCGCTCCACCCCTCGACGCAATCATGGCGGGTGATCTGCGCCCGCTGCGGCATCGACAGCAATTGCGCGATCGACAGCGCTTGCGGCCGCGCCATCAGCCCGTCGATCCGCACCCGCCAATCGGCAAAGCCCGTGGCTGCATGCGCGGTGTAAGCCGGGGTATTGGGGTTGCGCGTGCCGTTGGTGCGAAACACCGGCGACATCTGATCGGGGCGAAATTCGCGTGCCAGTGCGTTGCGGTTCGTCAGCGCCCGCTGAGTCCATTCGTTCCAATCGGCGCCCTTGAACAGGATCGAGCGGAACGCCTCGCTCTCGCCCAGCCGGTCGCAGCCGGTAAGCAGCGTCGCGCCCGATGCGGCGACGCCGGTAAGCAAGGCGCGGCGGGTGAGGATCATCGCTGCGGCTCCTGCGGGGTGCGCCACCAGCCGGTGATCATCGATCGCACTTCGTTTAATGGTCCCGCCAGGATCACCAATGTCAGGTGGACGATGATGAACAATGCGATCCCCATCGCAGCGATGAAGTGGATCGACCGCGCCGATTGCCGCCCGCCGAACAGGTCGAGCAGCCACGGCGCGGCGGCGTTGATCCCCGGCGACATCGTCAGCCCGGTAAAGATCGCCAGCGGCAGCGCCACGAAGATCACCCCGACATAGCTCAGTTTCTGCAGCACGTTGCGCCCGCCCGGATCGGCAGCATCGTGGAATCGCAGCGCCAGATGCTCGCGCACGTCATGCGCCAGGTGCTTGGGGGCAAGTTCGGCGCGACGAAAGCGCAGGTCGCGCTGGAAATGCCGGTTGAGCAGGCTCACCAGCATGAATGCCAGCAGCGCGAAGCCAAAGACCAGCGCCACCGTCAAATGCCAGCGCCGCGCCAGCGCCAGATTATAAGTCGACGGGATCGTTAGCCAGCCGGGGATTCGCCCGCCCTCGAAAATCCAGCCGACGCGAAACCAGGGCTGGTCCATGTTCGCGCCATATTGCCCCCAGTAAAGCTGCGGATGCGCGTTGAGGATCATCAGCCCCGACCCCAGCAGCACGATCACCGCAACAGCGTTGGTCCAGTGCCACAGCCGGGTCGCGAGGCGATGCTTATAGATCGCGCGCCGGGTGCCCGGTGCGGCGATGTCAGCGGGGTCGTTCGAGTCGCGCGGAGCCATCAACGCCATCCTACTCTATCCATAGGCGCGAACGAAGAATATGATCGTGGTGACGATCGTCACCAGCAGCGTCCAGACACGGATCGCGGTGGGCGGCAGCTTTTTGCCCGCGCGCGCGCCCAGCCATCCGCCCAGCACCGCGCCGGCCAGCATCGGCAGGCAAGCGTCCCATCGCACCATGCCAAAGCCGATGAACACGATCATCGCGGCGGTGTTGGCGACGGCCAGCATCAGCGTGCGCGGCGCCATCAGCCGGTGCGGCGGCTCGCCCGCGAGCAGCCCCCATGTTGCCGTCAGCATCATCCCCACCCCGCCGCCGAAATAGCCGCCATAGACCCCCAGCAGCGCCTGCGCGACGAACAGCGCGCGCGGCCCCGGGGCTGCATGCCGCTGAAGCACCTCGGCGGCGCGCTTGCCGAACGCGATCGCGATCGTCGCCATCAGCAACAGCCAGGGGATGATGATGTCGAAGGTCGTGGTGGGGGTGACCACCAGCAACAAGCTGCCCACCAGCGCGCCGATAAAGGTGATGCCCCCCAGCGTCCGCACCGACATCCCCGCCACCGGGCGCAGCCCCTCACGATAGGTATAGGCGCTCATGAACGCACCGGGTTGCAGCGCGACGTTCGAAGTGGCGTTGGCGATCGGGCTGGGCAGGCCGATCGCGATCAGCGCGGGCATGGTGGCAAAAGTCCCACCACCCGCCAGCGCATTCATCGCCCCGCCGACAAGCCCGGCAGCGGCGGCAAGCGCCAGGATGGGAAGGTCGAGCATGGAGCGGGGCTAGAGCGGATCGGGGTGGGTGTGTCGAGGGGGGGCTATCGCCCACTTGCGGACACTAGCTAATCTGTCATGTTCGGGCATTGACAGGTTGATCCGACAGTCTTGTAAAAGTTGCGTGGTTCCGCACGGAGCAATGCAATCCTTTTGTAACGGGGTCAGGAGCATGGGTCCGCGGCCATTTCATAGTTCGCTGGTTGCTGGCGGGTTTGCTCGTTTAAAAGAGGGGGTATACTTACAATCACAGGAAGTTCGCTCGATTTGTAGCGCGGGAACAAGTCGCAAGAACGGCTTGGCGAGCGTATGTATTGGATTTTGGATTTTTTCAATATCTCGCGATATTGCTATCAGATACAATACTTGTCACATCTATGGGTCTCTGGGTTCGATGTTTCCAGAGTTTTCTAGCCTCCGGATAATGGCTGGTAAGCCAAGTGCAGCCGCATGGGAAGAATTAGCATGCCGTAGTAAATCAATACAGTATAGTATTGAAAATGCTCTTTCGGAACATTCGCTAAAAACTATGTTTCAAGAGGGCGCATTTGAAGCATGTTTGATTCGAAACGAAGCGCGATCGTTATTGCAAAGCGACACAGGATCACTGCAGGTCATTTAGCTCAAGCGAGTACGCAAAATAAATCTATCCAATAACTATGGCAATCTTCTCGCTCGGTATCTAATCACCTGTTGAACATTGCCGGCGGCAAGGACTCGAGCCTGCGACCTCCGGTTGTTCCCGGCACCTTGACCAATTGCGCTACGCCGGCACGCGATTTTTACATCCGATCAGCCACGTCCGCTATCCTGAAGAGTTTCGGGCGCCGGCAGGC
>NZ_JROH01000090.1:2500-5910 GCF_000786205.1 Sphingomonas sp. 37zxx
ATGGTTTGTATCGCGAGCGGGCTTCGGCCTGGTTCGGGATGCGATCGTGCGACCATTCACAAACAAGGCTGAGATTATCATCCACACCGGATACCAGACTTCGCTGCTCTGCCGAGTTTTGGTAGGTCGCAAGGCTTACCCAGCGTTGTCATTGGTGGTGTGGACTCTCAAGCGTGAGGTAAGGGCAATTGGTGGATGCCTTGGCATGTACAGGCGATGAAGGACGTGGCACGCTGCGATAAGCGTCGGTGAGGTGTGAGCAACCTTTGACCCGACGATTTCCGAATGGGGGAACCCACCTTCACCAATTAATTCAGCCGTTGAGCGATCAGCGGCCGCGTTAATTGGGAAAGGTATCACCGAAGTGAATACATAGCTTTGGTGAAGCGAACCCGGAGAACTGAAACATCTCAGTACCCGGAGGAAAAGACATCAACCGAGATTCCGTTAGTAGTGGCGAGCGAACGCGGACCAGGCCAGTGCCTTATCTTCAACTAGCAGAACCATCTGGAAAGTTGGACCATAGCGGGTGACAGTCCCGTATGCGAAAGTGATAGATAAGGACTTGAGTAGGGCGGGGCACGTGAAACCCTGTCTGAATATGGGGGGACCACCCTCCAAGCCTAAATACTCGTACATGACCGATAGCGAACTAGTACCGTGAGGGAAAGGTGAAAAGCACCCCGATGAGGGGAGTGAAACAGTACCTGAAACCGGTTGCCTACAAGCAGTTGGAGCCTCTTTATGGGGTGACAGCGTACCTCTTGCATAATGGGTCTGTGACTTAGTGTATCGAGCAAGCTTAAGCCGTTAGGTGTAGGCGAAGCGAAAGCGAGTCTGAATAGGGCGACTGAGTTCGATGCATTAGACCCGAAACCCGGCGATCTATGCATGACCAGGCTGAAGGTGCGGTAACACGCACTGGAGGGCCGAACCGATCAATGTTGAAAAATTGTCGGATGAGTTGTGCTTAGGGGTGAAAGGCCAATCAAGCCGGGAAATAGCTGGTTCTCCGCGAAATCTATTGAGGTAGAGCCTCGAATGAATACCCTGGGGGGTAGAGCACTGGATGGGCTAGGGCGACGCGAGTTGTACCAAACCTAACCAAACTCCGAATACCCAGGAGTACTATTCGGGAGACAGACGGCGGGTGCTAAGGTCCGTCGTCAAAAGGGAAACAGCCCTGACCTACAGCTAAGGTCCCCAAGTCACGTCTAAGTGGGAAAGCATGTGGGATTTCCAAAACAACCAGGAGGTTGGCTTAGAAGCAGCCATCCTTTAAAGAAAGCGTAACAGCTCACTGGTCTAAACAAGAGATCCTGCGGCGAAAATGTAACGGGGCTCAAGACGTGCACCGAAGCTTAGGGTGTGTAGTTTACTACACGCGGTAGCGGAGCGTTCCGTACGCCTGCGAAGTGGAAGGGTAACCGACCATGGAGGTATCGGAAGTGCGAATGCAGACATGAGTAGCGATAAAAAGGGTGAGATGCCCTTTCGCCGAAAGACCAAGGGTTCCTGCGCAAGGCTAATCCGCGCAGGGTGAGTCGGCCCCTAAGACGAGCCCGAAGGGGGTAGTCGATGGGAACACGGTTAATATTCCGTGACCTGGTGGTGTGTGACGGATCTCGTGTGTTGTACGTCCTTATTGGATTGGACGTGCTTCGAAGAGGTCCCAGGAAATAGCCCCACCGTATAGACCGTACCCGAAACCGACACAGGTGGTCAGGTAGAGTATACCAAGGCGCTTGAGAGAAGTGTCCTGAAGGAACTCGGCAAATTGCCTCCGTACCTTCGGAAGAAGGAGGCCCCATATAAGCGCAAGCTCTTATGGGGGGCACAGGCCAGGGGGTAGCGACTGTTTAGCAAAAACACAGGGCTCTGCTAAGTCGGCTTCAAGACGACGTATAGGGCCTGACGCCTGCCCGGTGCCTGAAGGTTAAGTGGAGGAGTGCAAGCTCTGAAATGAAGCCCAGGTAAACGGCGGCCGTAACTATAACGGTCCTAAGGTAGCGAAATTCCTTGTCGGGTAAGTTCCGACCTGCACGAATGGCGTAACGACTTCCCCACTGTCTCCAGGACATGCTCAGCGAAATTGAATTCTCCGTGAAGATGCGGAGTACCCGCGGTTAGACGGAAAGACCCCGTGCACCTTTACTGCAACTTCAGAGTGGCATTAGGAAAGAACTGTGTAGCATAGGTGGGAGGCTTTGAAGCGTCGGCGCCAGCTGACGTGGAGCCATAGGTGAAATACCACCCTGTTGTTTTCTGATGTCTAACCTAGAACCGTTATCCGGTTCAGGGACCCTCTGTGGTGGGTAGTTTGACTGGGGCGGTCGCCTCCTAAAGAGTAACGGAGGCGTGCGAAGGTTGGCTCAAGACGGTTGGAAACCGTCTGTTAGAGTGCAATGGCATAAGCCAGCCTGACTGCGAGACTGACAAGTCGAGCAGAGACGAAAGTCGGTCATAGTGATCCGGTGGTCCCTCGTGGAAGGGCCATCGCTCAACGGATAAAAGGTACGCCGGGGATAACAGGCTGATGATTCCCAAGAGCTCATATCGACGGAATCGTTTGGCACCTCGATGTCGGCTCATCACATCCTGGGGCTGGAGCAGGTCCCAAGGGTTTGGCTGTTCGCCAATTAAAGTGGTACGTGAGCTGGGTTCAGAACGTCGCGAGACAGTTTGGTCCCTATCTGCCGTGGGCGTCGAAATTTGAGAGGAGTTGACCCTAGTACGAGAGGACCGGGTTGAACATACCTCTGGTGTACCTGTCGTTCCGCCAGGAGCGCAGCAGGGTAGCTATGTATGGACGGGATAACCGCTGAAAGCATCTAAGCGGGAAGCCTCCCTCGAGATAAGATTTCACAGGACGGTCGAAGACCACGACCTTGATAGGCTGGATGTGGAAGTGGAGTAATCCATGGAGCTAACCAGTCCTAATTGTCCTATTCGCGCTTGAAGAGTCCCACCATCAATGACAGCGCTGCTGTTCGATCGTGGATGATATCTAAGACCTTGCACGGGCATCGATTTGAAAACCCAAAGACTACACCGGCTTCATTGCTTGGTGGCTATAGCGTCTGTGACCCACTCGATCCCATCTCGAACTCGAACGTGAAACCAGACTGCGCCGATGGTACTATCGTCTAAGCGATGGAAGAGTAGGTCGTCGCCAGGCATTGCAGCCGGTGTTGTCTTTGAGAAAAACCCATTCACATGTCATGCCGCCCCGCAGTCCTCACCCGACCGCCGGGCGGCTAAACGTCTTTGGCGCGGGGTGGAGCAGCCCGGTAGCTCGTCAGGCTCATAACCTGAAGGTCACAGGTTCAAATCCTGTCCCCGCAACCAACCCAAACATACAATCGGTGCCTAAGGGCGCCTTTTGGCCTTTGCGGCCATATTCATTTTCT
>NZ_JROH01000091.1 GCF_000786205.1 Sphingomonas sp. 37zxx
CGCTGTTCAAATTCCCCGAACCACCTCTGCCATAGGCCAGCGCCTTCTCCAGCTGTGGGCGGAATATCTCAAAATCCACTATCCGGCCCGTCGTCTCCAGCGGATCCCCGCTGTCCGACAACCGCTTCAGTTGATCCGATAGCCCGAACAACCCCGCCTGACGCATCCGCTGCCTGCCTGATCAGATCCAGTGAATCAGTTTCCGCCGCAGCATGCCAGCGTTATTGGGGGTGCCCAGATGTGTTCGAACGGGGTGTCATGCCAAGTCGCGTTGAACGCGACTCATGCCGCCCGCCCCGCCTCGATCGTGGCGATCAGCCCGATTTCCAGCCAGTTAAGCAACATCGCTGCCGCCATGGCTGCCGCGTCGGCAGCATCGGCATGGTTCAACAATGCTGCGCAGACGCCACCGAATGTGCCGCCCCGCTGAAGCACCGCCAATGCGAGCCCTTCCGCTTGGGGAACGAGGCCGAATGCCGGTTGCTCGCCTTCGCGCCACACGAGCACCCACGTCGGTTGTCGCAGCTTTGCTACCTCCGATACCTGCAATGGATCGGCCAGCGTCTCCCACAGCCTGACGAGATCATGGGTAACCGGCCGCAAGGCTATGCTTGGGATGAGTGCCAGGCGAAGTTCATCCCATTGCCCGGCGTGGAAGTCTGCCGTAGCTGCGGTAAAATCGGCCAGCGTCAATGGCTCGCTATCGGCGGCAGTGAAAGCGCGGTGCATCTCCCATTCCAGCCACGCCACTTCGGCTACATCGGGATCGTTGGCGAACAATTCTGCGCAGGTGTGGGCAAACCCCTCACCGGCCAGGTCGATGGTCCAGTTCGTGGGCGGATGCATGATCAGATGATGCGCCGCCGCTTGCAGGAAGGCATCGTCGCCCACCAGCCGTGCAGTGCGTTCGAACGTGTCCCGCAATACATCGATGAGCCGCGCTCGATAGGCGTTGCGATAGACGGCCATGCCAGCGGCGCGCCGAGCATTCCATCCAGATGGCAAGGGCGCGCTGTCATCGAGCAGACAGGCAAGGAAATCGTTCTGGACGTGAAGAAGCTGGGTCATGCCACCATCTCGACATGCGCTGTGGCGGCGATCATGCGCGCATGATCCAGCTCGGCCAGCAGGTCCGGCAACGGTGGAATTGCGTCGTCCCGTTCGATCATGACGGCAACCTGTCCAAGCTTGGCAATTGTCGATGCATAAAGGTTCCAAACTGCGTCGCAGACCGATCGGTCATGGGTGTCGATGACGATGTCACCCGGAGTATGCCCAGCCAGATGCACCTGTCGCACCCTGTCCGCAGGCATGCCTGCAATATAAGCCAAAGGATCGAAGCCGTGGTTGCAGGCGCTGACATAGATGTTGTTAATGTCCAGCAATAAATAGCAGCCTGTTCGACGGCTCATTTCGGCCAAAAATTCCCACTCCGTCATCTCGTCTTCTGGAAAAGTGAGATAGCTTGAAGGATTTTCGAACAGCATCGCACGGCCAAGCGTCTCCTGCGCATGGTCGATATTGTCGCACACCATGTCGATCGCCGCGCCCGTTAGCGGCAGCGGAAGCAGATCATGACTGTTGTGCGCGCTGGTCCGGGTCCAACATAAATGATCGGACACCCACAAGGGTTCGATCCGATCCGCCAACAGCTTGAGCCGGGCCAGATGATCGGCGTCCAGGCCGTGCGCCGATCCGATCGACATCGATACGCCGTGCAGGATCACCGGAAGCTTGGCTCGCACCTGTTCCAATACCCGCAGCGGCCTGCCGCCATCGACCATGAAGTTCTCGGATATCACCTCGACGAAATCGACAGCGACGTCACCTGCAAGAAAGTCCCGGTAATGATCGCGGCGCAAGCCAAGGCCGAATCCGCCAAACGCGGTGATATTGGTCATCGCGATAACCCTGTATATACGTAATACCAAATCGCGTTGACCGCGACTCATACCGCCCGTCCCTCCTCGCCTCCCCGCTCGATCACCATCAGGCTATGGCATCAGGCTATGGCGATCGGGTGGGAAGGCGGGCGGGCTGGAGATAGGCATAAGACGGTCCGGCATGCCGCCAAAGGCGATACCCGCCGGACCAGCGTGGAATCAGCCAAGGTCGCCGATCGTCCCGCCCTTTGTAAGGCACTGGCCGGCCTTCATTGCCTTGAAGCCATGGCCCTTGCATGCATTATGGCCCTTGCACTCATGCTCGGTCGTGGCGCAATCGGAATTGCCCTTGCAGCTATGCAGGCCATAGCAATGCACCGTGTCGCTGGAATTTAGGGCACGCCCCTTGCTCCCGGTCGGCGTGTCGGCTGCAAAAGCCGAGAACGAGCTCAGCGCGATGGCTGCCGCAGTAGCGGCGATCGTGGCGGCAGTGCGGGTTGCGGTTGTCATATCAGCGGTTCCTTGAAACTGAATGGTGCGGGATCGCACACCAGGCTGTTCGCCGCCGCTCGTTCGCCGGTTACAGCGAAAAAAACTTTTATCGGCCTGTAACGGTTCCGCGCCGCCCAGCGAAAAAGGGGGGAAACACCGCCCAGGCAACCCGCTTGGCGCGGCTCCCCCAAGGCTGGAGATTACGTCCATGAAGACCGCCACCATCGCCCGCATCGCCGGACTTGCGACAATCGCCGCTTTGGCGGCCGGCGTCGCCACGGCCCCTGTCGCCGCACAAAAGGCACCGATGGAGAAATGCTATGGTATAGCCAAGGCAGGGAAAAACGATTGCTCCGCCGGCGCTGGAACCAGCTGCGCCGGAACCTCGACCCGGGACTATCAGGGCAACGCCTGGAAGCTGGTCAAGCAGGGCAGTTGCGAAAAGACAAAAACGCCCAAGGGCAATGGTTCGCTCACGCCGCTCAGCCGGTGACACGTAGCATTCGACAGGACGCCTAAATGCACATGCAGCACTTCGCCCTCCTTTACCATCGGACCGTAGCCATAACCGCCTCGATCTTGGCTGAGGGCGTTGCGCTGCTGCTGGCCCGGATCGCGCTTGCGGGCATATTCTGGCGCGCGGGCCGCAGCAAAGTGATGGAGGGCAGCTTGTTCGAAATTAGCGACGCAACGCGCTATCTATTCGAATTTGACTATGCCGCCGTCCCGTTGCCCCCCGAGATCGCTGCGCCACTGGCTATGGTGAGCGAGCATCTGTTCCCCGCGCTGCTGGTGATCGGGCTGGCAACGCGGCTATCGGCGGCTGCGCTCCTCGCAATGACGCTGGTGATCCAGGTTTTCGTGTTCCCTGAAGCATGGTGGACGACGCATATCTTGTGGGCGGCGCTGGCGGCGGTGCTGATCGTGCGCGGCGGTGGCGTGATGTCGCTAGACACGCTGGTGAGCCGTTGGCGGCAACGGCGCGCGTGAACGGGCGCAGAGCGGGGGAACGGCCATGATCGCGGACGAGGCCACCTTCGTGCGGCTAATGATCGCGGCCCAAGGCGGGGACCGGCGTGCCTACACGGTGCTGTTGACCGAAGCGCAATTGTGGCTCGAACGCTACTTTCGCCGTCGTGTGCCCCCGGCCCAGATCGACGATCTGGTACAGGACGTCCTGCTCGCTATCCACGCCAAGCGCGCGACCTGGGACAAGACGCGGGCATTCCTGCCGTGGCTTGCAGCCATCGCCCGCTATCGCTGGGTCGATCATTTGCGCCGGGTTTACCGGGCAAGCGAAACTGAATTGGGCGATCACGATGCCCCCGAAGACAATGAGGAGGAGGCCGTGCTGGCCCGGATGAGCCTGGAGCGGCTTTTTGTACAACTGCCCCCGGGGCAATGCAGCGCGATCGAAATGGTAAAGATCGAGGGGCTTTCGGTCACAGAAGCGGCCAAACGAACCGGCCAGAGCGAAAGCCTGATCAAAGTGAACATTCATCGCGGCCTTCGGAAACTGGCCGCGCTAGTCGAAGAGGCTGACTAACGATGACCCGCCCACCCAATCCCCTAATAGCACAGCTCGCGGGTGAGCTGGAGCCAGTACGCCCGCTACGAATGCATCATGGCCTTGCACAGGTGGCAATTGCAACCGCGCTGACGATCGCTGCAATAGCGCTGTGGCACGGCTTGTGGAGCGGCCCGACGGAAGGTCGGGCGGCCGCCACCTTCTTCATCTCAAACGGACTTATCGCGCTAGTAGGGCTCGCCTCGGCGCGGGTAGTGGTGCGCATGGCGGCCCCGCGCGTCGGCACTCGGCAGGATGGTTTGCGCTGGCTGCTGGCGGCGCTTGCGATCCTGCCGGTCACCGCCATATTGCTGGCGGTGCTGGAGGGGACAATCGCCAGACACCATCACGCAGCGGACGGGTGGCATTGCTTCATTGCCGGCACCGCGAGCAGCGTGGCCGTGGCGATTGTGCTGGTGATCTGGCTGCGCCGTGGCGCACCCGTCTCCTCGCGCGCCGCCGGATTCTATACCGGAGTAGCGGCAGGGGCACTGGGCAGCTTCGCTTACGGTCTGTCATGCCCTGTGGACACGATCGGCCACCTCGGAATCTGGCACGTCGCACCCGTGGCAGTGTCAGCCGCGCTGGGGCGTCTTGCCGTACCAGCTTTGATACGGTGGTAGCACCAAACAGCGCATTTTATGCACCGTACGCCGAAGTCCAAGCTCCGGACTTTCATGGTGGTGTGATGCCGAGCCTGCAGAAACGGCAGGTTTCAGGGGCACCGAGGGTTTCCCGCGAATCGCTTCTGTCACGGTCGTATTCGGGGGCTAGCGTATGCCGGGTGTTTGTGTAACGCTCTGACGGGCTTGGAGTTTGACGGTGATGAGAGCCAGATCCGAAAGTTTCTCAACCCCAGCAACAGCTTGCGGTTCGGCGGAGGAGCATGCGGATGGATGCGACAAGCGCCCAAGCGGTGGAGGATGCGACGGAGGTTTCCCAATCCTTGGCGAGGCGGCGGCATCGCCCGAGCCAGGCGAAGCTTCGTTCGACGACCCATCGGCGGGGCAGGCGCTGGAAGCCTTTGGCAGCGTCGGAGCGCTTGATGATCTCGACGGTCCGCTGGCCCATGCCGGCGAGTGCGTCGCGCAGTTTGTTTCCGGCATAGCCGCCATCGGCGAAGAGATGCCGCAGCCAGGGCAAGCGATATCGTATCGCCGCCAGGACATCGACNTGSCADTAGCCAAGCCCTTTTTCAGCAGCCTGTTAAGGCCGTTAGGGCTGAGGATCGCCTCCGACCGGCACGATCGGCGCACGCCATAGACCGCTTAAATGCCCCTGCGTGCCACCGCGACGCAGCATCGGAATCGCATCAGCCGTGTTTGACGATGACAACGCCGCCGCTCGGCGCCGTGCCCGGAGCAGTCACCGAACTCAATGCGCCACCATCACCTTGATTGCCGCATATATTGACGCCATATGCCGTCAATATCCGTGGAGCATTACAATGGCGATCCAAAACTACGCTGACAATGGCGCATTTGCCCCGCGCAAAATCGTGGAAGCGCTGCGCACGACCAGCGACGAACTCGCGCGTTCGCTCGGGCTCGGCAAGGATGCGATCCAGCGCAAGGATCGGATCGCGTCAACACGAACCCAGCGGCGCCTTCGCCAGATGGTCGAGGTGCTCAACAAGGTCGAGCCGCGCTTCGGCTCGGCGCTGCTGGCCTATGCCTGGTACCGCTCGGAGCCATTGCCCGGCTTCTCGGGCCAGACCGCCATGCAGCTGGTGCAGAGCAACCGGGCCGATGACGTGCTGACCTATATCGACGCAATCGACGCCGGCGTGCACGCCTGATCCCATGCACTTTACCGGGCTGCTCTATCGCGCCCACAATCCGGTCTGGTCGCGTGAACCCCTCTCAGGGGAGGGGGCAGCCCGGTTTGGCGGACGGTTCAATCGCATCGGGCGCACTGCGCTCTATACGTCTCTCGCCCCGGAAACCGCGCTGCGCGAGGCCAATCAGGTCGGCACGCTGCAACCCACCACGCTGGTCGCCTATCAGGCCGACATAGGACCGCTGCTCGATGGTCGCGATGCGGCTGCATTGCAGCCCTTCGGTATCGCACCGGCGCAGCTCGCCGACCCGTCATGGCGTGACCGGATGCTCTCGGGCAAACCGGTCCCGACCCAAGACCTGGCGGAGGCCGCGATCGCGCAAGGCTATGCCGGCATCGTTGTTCCAAGCTACGCCCGCGGTGCCCCCGCGGACGCGCTCAATCTGGTCCTGTGGGACTGGGCCGGGCGCATCACGCTTGTCGATGACGACGACCGGCTTGGCCTTCGCAATCACTGATGGCCTCTTATTCCTCGATCATCACTCCGAGACCAGGATCGAGATACCCCGATAGGCCTTCGGTAAAGTCGACATTGTGGGCAGAAATCAACCGTCGTGTCTCAGCGAGGATAAAGGGCATGATCCTCGCGACACTACTGCAGGTCGCCGATAAATTGAAACTCGACGCGAGGCCGTTGCGGGCGGACCCGGAGAATCTGCGGGAAGTCCCGCTGCCAGCGATCCTGCACTGGGGCCTCAATCATTTCGTGTTGCTTACCGCGATGGAACGGCGCGGCGGGATGACCCGCTATCTGCGCCACCTGCCGACAGGTTCTTCTCGTCGAACGCGGTCGTGACCGCCTTCATCGTTTCGGAACGCGAGCGCAGATTTTCGGTGACGTAGGCGGTAGCAACGCCAGCCTGCTGGCTGGCCTCGAACGGTTTGCCGGCACTGATCGCGCCGAGCTGGCGCGCGTCGCCTGTCTGGATGACACGGGCATCAGTCATGTTGGCAAGGCGAACGATCCGCCCCAGGTCGCGCGTCCCGACCTGGCTCGCTTCCTCGACGATGATAATCGCCCCTTTCAGCTCGGCCGCGATCCGACCGCCGCGACCGAGATCACAGCTCCCGCTCTGACACGCCGGGCGTCGCCCGCACCACGACCTTGCCTGCCCGACCGCCAAATTGTGTCCGGCAGCTGTCGGTTGCCAATCGGTAGTTCACCAGCGCGCAAACCGCCTGATCCCCGCCGCCCAGCAGGTAATTGGCCGAGCGGACGGCGATCCACGATGGCGGCAGCGCCATCGCCGCGAAGAAGTAACTGAAGACAGAGACCGCCCATAAGCCGAGCAGCGCCACGCCCACCTTGCGGCCTGACAATTCCCTGTCCCAGACGGTATAACTGACCTTTGTCCGGGGCTGTTGCTCCAGGCTCCTGATGGCGGCGGTGTTGTCTCGCAACGCGTCCGTATGCTGGCGCTGTCGCTCGTCGATGGCATCCAGGCGGGGCTGCTTGTCGATCCGCTCGGCAAGCAGCATCATCTCCGCCTTGATCGGGTTCAGGCTAGTGGTGATGCGCTCAGGCAATCCCTTGATAAACTCGGTCCGGGCCCGTGTCATCGCCAGCTGGTCCTCACGCCCGAGCTTATGCATCTTGCTTTCATGCGCTGCCCAGGTTTCAGCAATGCGGTCGATCTCCATGACGGCCTTGTCCAGCCTGGCCCCAAAGGCAACCATATCACTGGGCCCCAGTTGCTTGGGCCGGTCAAACACGGCCCGACCATCCCGCCACGCAGCGAGACATTCCTGAACGAACGATTTGGCCAGGGTCGTGCGCTCGACGCCACGCTCGGCTGCGCAACGGGTAAGGGCTGAATCGTCCTCATCCCCGAGGCGCACATTGACCTGGCCGCCCATAGTCGTCCCTATCCCCTGTCCGGTGAAATGCTGGTCGCCGGCACCGCTCTCGTGCCATGATAGCAGAGTGGCAAGATTGAGCCATAATGAGCAGGATAATACAATAGGCTATGGCGACGTGAGCGGTGCATCCACCATCGGCGAGCGCATCAAGGCGGTGCGGTTAAGACAGGGGCTGGGACAGGAGGCGTTCGCAAAGGCGCTGGGCTATTCCAAGCGTGCGTTGGTCAGCTGGGAACTGGGCGGAGCCGAACCGCCGGTCGCGCTCATGGCCAGACTTCGGCGCGACTATGACGTCGACCCCGAATGGGTGATTCTGGGCGAGGACGTCGTCCCCCGCAGCTACTACGGCCCAGTTGACTGGGATCGGCTCGACCGGCTGAGTGGCGATGTGGACGCGATCTGCAAGGATGTAGGGTTGAGGCTACCAGGCGAACGACGCCAGGCACTCGCGCGTGTGCTATATGACGGGGGCGCGGACGCGGGCACCGCCAACCGCAAACAGCTCCGCGGCACGCTGCTCGCCTTGTCGCTGGGGGACTGAGATGAGCGGACCATCGAAGGAACAGCTGGCGGCCTGGGTGGCCGATACCCGGCGCGTCCGGTTCGAACGTCGCAACTGGCCAGTCGTTCGCTGGTTAGCGGCGCTGTTCGTAGCCCTGCTCATGGCAGGCTTGGCTGCCAGCCTGCTGGACTACCCCCCTGCCCTGGCAGTTGCTTGCTGGGCAACGGCAGCCATCGCCGGCACAGCCATGCTCGTCTGGTTCTTCGATCCTCGCCGCTTCAAGCCACGGCCGCCCGGCAAGTTCTGACCGTCCGGGAACAGGCTCGCACAGCGTGGTAGCCGGCAGACGGGTTCGACGTCGGCGAGTCCTGGCGCACCGATCTTATCTGTGAAGCCCGTTAAGAAATGGGCCGTGCTTTCAATGGGTCAGTGCACGGGCCGCACGCTTGCGGCCCTCATGCTGCGCAGCCCAGTAAATCATGGTCTCCGTAGCGCGGTAGCACCCTTGTAGCACATCAAAAGGTAGCTTTTGCGGAGCCTATAGCAACGCTGCTATCCTGCTACACCATTGATTGGGAAAGACTTTCTGCCCTGCATACGACCGCTATCCATAGCGTGGTGTGTGCGCACCTCCCTTTGCCAATCCTAATGTCGTCTTTGGTCCATTGGGTGACATCGATATCGTCCTGATTTTCAGCGAGGCCTTAGGCCGGCATGAGAGCCGGCCAGCAGATCACGCCTGCGTCAAACGTTACCGTTCATTTTCAAAACCGATACCCGCCGGCAAAGTTCTTCGGGTTCAGGATTTTTCAACTCCCGATTGAAATGTACGCCGATAAGGCGTACATTTTTGTAGTAGTTAAATGAGGTGTGCCATGCTGGGCTTTCAGGATGAGGTTGGCGCTGTTGAGGAGCGCAGCAGCGAGCGAATGAATTTCCGTACTAAGCCACGCATCAAGCAGGCCATCCAGCAAGCTGCTGCGCTTTCAGGTGTCGACGATTCGGTTTTTACAATGAACGCGGCCTATCGTTCAGCGATGGAGACGATCGCGGCGCATGAACGCACCAGTTTGCAGCCGGTCGATCATGCTAGCTTCTTCGCCGCGCTCGATGCGCCTTCGGCACCTACCGATCGGTTGCGGGCCGCCTTTGCTCGCTATCGCGAGACGATCATCAGCCGGTGACTGCCCCCGAGGACGCAAAGCCTATTGTTATAGAGCCGCTTGATCCTGCCAATCACGATCGAACGGCATTCTCCTGTGGCATCGGGCAGGTCGACAATTTCTTTCGCCGCACCGCCAACAAGCTCACCAAGATGGGCAACGTTCGCACCTTCGTGATGGTTGGCCCCGAGCGCGAACTAATCGGCTTCTACGCTACCAACGCCCACGCGGTTAATTATACCGAACTGCCTGAGCGGTTCGCCCGGACCCGCCCTGCGCATGGCAACATCCCGGCGGCCTATCCCGTCTTATTCACCGGCGGCATGGGA
>NZ_JROH01000008.1 GCF_000786205.1 Sphingomonas sp. 37zxx
ATAGCCAAGCCCTTTTTCAGCAGCCTGCTAGAGGCTTGGGCTGCGAACCGAAGGTGCAGTTCGACGTCCGACCCTGCGTGTAAGGGGCCGTAAGACCTTCCGTCTGGGTCACACCAGTTGAAGTTGCACCCTGCGGCCCACGATCTCGGCTGCTCGTTGCAAGGTTTCGATGGTCACATTGCCGTCGGTTGGATCGAGCACGCGGTTCACCTGCGTGCGACTCGTGTGCATCAGCGTCGCAAGGCGGCTCTTGCTAAGCTTGCGCTCCTTCATCGCTTCGGCGAGCTGCCACGCGATCACCTCCTTGATTGCCTTCGCCTGAAATTCGGCGAGGACGCCTTGTTCCTCCAGGAAACTGTCCAGCGATGAACCTCGATGCTGGTTGTCAGCCATTCGTGACCTCCTTCATGCGCTCACGCGCCAATTTCAAATCGGCCGGAGGTGTCTTCTGCGCCTTCTTGATGAAGCCATGCAGCGCGAAAAGTTCACCGCCATGGAAGCAGAACAACGCTCTGGCGATGGTGCCATCCGGTAGGTTCGTGCGAACCTCGAACAACCCTTTGCTCATTGGCCGGACGAGTGGCATGCCCACTGGCCAGCGATATTGCACTCTCTGCAAATCGAGGCCGATCAGGCGACGATGCTCATCCGGAGCACCCAGCAACCAATCTCGGACCGGTTCATTGCCCATTTTGCTCTTATAGAAGACCAGCTCGATCTTCTGCGGCACCTGATCCACATCCGTACCTTATATAGTTCATGCACCTTATAAAGTGCAATGTCAATCTTGAAGTGGGCGAGTCAGCGTCGCGCTGACTTCTTCCGCACAGGGCGTCCCATCGCCGCCGCGATCCGACCAGACGACCGCTCGGCTGCTCGTTTCGCTGGACCCATCTGAACATGGGCATAGATCTGCGTCGAGCGCGGGTTCTTGTGGCCCAGGATGGCGCCGGTCAGCGCCAATGCCTGACCGGCGGATGTCGACGTCGATCCCATCGTGTGGCGGAGGGTGTGCGGCGTCACGTCGGGTAGCTCGGCGAGGGTCTTCACGCGTGGCCAAATCTTCTTGGTACCCTGATAAAATGACTCCCCCGTCGTCGACGGAAAGACGAAGTCGGACCCGTCCTGCTTGGCGATTGAGCGGAGGATTTCAACCGCGGCCATGCCCAAAGGGCGCACCGACCGCCCTGTTTTGGTGCTTCGCAGGATGAGGAACCCGCGCTCGAGATCGACCTCGCTCCAAGTGAGCTCCGCAATCTCGTTGCGGCGGCAACCGGTCAAGGCCCACAACCGTGAAATCGCGATCGCCTTCGGATTGGCCCCCTCGGCCTCGAGTTGATTGAACGCTTCGCCGAGACGTTGGACCTCTTCGACACTCAGGTAGCGCTCGTTTTGGTTGTCGGTTTTGCGCACAGCTGCTTTGTCGACCGGGTTTCGGTCGATGAGCTCGTACCGCATGGCAAAGCTGAACATCGCCGAGAGATCGCGCAACGCCTTCCGAGCCGCGCCTTCGCCCCCGCGAACGATGATCCTTTTGCGCGGTCCGACTTTCTCGTCCTTGGCGGTCTTCCCTGCGGTCACATCCTTGGCGAACTGTTCGACGTCGGGGATGCGAATGTCGCCCAGGCGCTTGCGGCCCAGCAGGGGAACGATGTGGTGATCAATCCGGGAGAGCGTGTATTGCTTGGTCAGCGGCTGCATCGGCTGGCCAATGCCAAATGCCAGCTTCGAAAGCTGCCCTCGTCGGGGTGCTGCTTGATCAGCCACGACGTGACCACATCCAGCGCCGAACCGCTGGTCGCCAAACATGCCGATCCTTGCCGCGCGTCAGCCAGTACGGGTCGATTAACCCAGGTCTCCTCCCGGCGCCTGAATCAAATCACCACACCCACACCAGCAGGCCTTGATCCTGGCGATCATACCTGGTCGCGGCAGACGTTTTCTTTCTGTTCCGTCTGGGGTAATGCTTGAAGGTGATCGATTACCCCCAACCCGTTCATGCTGAACTTGTCGAAGAGGGTAAGGCGCGATGACCCTCCCCCACCCCGCGCTCCACGCCAGCCATTCGGGCGTCTGGCTCGCCGACGCAGACGGGGTGCGCGAAGTTTCGCGCGGCGCGGCGATCCGCGCTGCCGCTGACACCCCGGTGATCCTGCTCAACGCGCCGCTGGTCGGCCAGCGGCTGGGCCATCCCGAATTGTCGGGACTCGACCTGCTCGAACTTTACGCCTTCCTCTTCCCCGCGCGCTTCATTGTGCCCACCCCCGCCGGCATCGCCCGCGCCTGCGCGCTGCCGGTGCCCGCCAGCGACGGCGAGATTGCCGCGATGCTGCGCGCTGCCGCGATCGCGCTGCTCGACATGGCAAGCGGCGACTGGCCCGAGCGCGAGGGGGCATGGACCGCCGCGCAATCGCTTGCCCGCGCGCGCTGGCCCTGGGCGCCCGTGGTCGGCCCGCGCCTGACCAAACCCGCCACCGCCGAACGCTGGCTGTTCTCCAAACTGCCCGAATGGGACGAAGCCGCGCCGCGCCCAGCCCCGCGCACCGTTCAGGTCGACGAGGATGCGGTGCTCACCCGCCTCCACGCGCTCACCGGCACCGGGGCCGAGATCCGCGCCGGCCAGCGCAGCTTCGCCACTACCGTAGCACAGGCCTTCGCCCCGCGCGCGATGCGCGACACCCCTAATATGGTGATGGCTGAGGCTGGCACCGGCATCGGCAAGACCCTGGGCTATCTCGCCCCCGCGTCGCTCTGGGCCGAGCGCGCGGGCGGCGCAGTGTGGGTGTCGACCTTCACCAAGGCGCTGCAACGCCAATTGGGGCATGAAGGCGCGCGGCTGTTCCCCGACGCCGCCGAGCGAAAGGCGCGGATCGTCACCCGCAAGGGGCGCGAAAATTACGTCTGCCTGCTCAATCTGGAGGATGCGTTGCAGGGCGGGTTCGCCGGGCGCGCGGCGATCCTGGCGCAGCTCGTCGCCCGCTGGGCGGCCTATACCGCCGATGGCGACATGATCGGCGGCGATCTGCCCGGCTGGTTGCCGCAGTTATTCCGCCGCAACGGATCGACCGCGCTGACCGATCGGCGCGGCGAGTGCGTCTATGCCGGCTGCCCCCATTACCGCAAATGCTTCATCGAACGCGCCGCCCGCGCCAGCGCCGACGCCGATATCGTGATCGCCAATCACGCCCTGGTGATGGTGAACGCCGCACGCGGGCGCGAAGCAACGACCCGCCCCACCCGCTATGTCTTTGACGAAGGGCATCACCTGTTCGAGGCCGCCGATTCGATGTTCGGCGTCGCGCTATCGGGGGCCGAGACGATCGAGGTCCGCCGCTGGATCATGGGGCCTGAAGGATCGGGCCGTGGCCGCAGGCGAGGGCTGGCGGCACGCTTGTCCGACGTCGCAAGCTATGACGAACAGGGCGGCGTCGCGATCGGCGAGGCGGTCGATGCGGCGCGCGCGCTGCCCGCCGATGGCTGGATCGGCCGCGTGCTCGAAGGCCAGCCTTTCGGCCCGATCGAACATCTGCTCGCCGCCGTGCGCGGCATGGTCTTCGCGCGCGACGAAAGCGGCGGGGTCGATGCCGGCTATGGCCTTGAGACCGAGCTGGCCGAGCCTGATCCTGCCTTGATCGAGGCCGCCGCCGCCGCCGCGGTCGCGCTCGACGCGCTGCTTCGCCCGCTGGTGGTGCTCGGTCGCCGGCTCGAAGCCGTGCTGTCCGACGCTCCCGATTGGCTCGATGGCCAGGCACGCGCACGGATCGAGGGCGCGGTGGCGTCGCTTGGCTGGCGCGCCGACATGGTCGGGGCGTGGAGCGCCTTGGTCGCCCGCATCGGCGGCCCCGCCGACCCCGATTTCGTCGATTGGCTCGCGGTCGAACGCTATGAAGGCCGCGAATTCGACATCGGCATTCACCGCCGCTGGCTAGACCCCACCCGCCCCTTTGCCGATGCGGTGCTCAAGCCGGCGCATGGCGTGCTGATCACCTCGGCGACGTTGCGCGCGGGCGGTGACTGGGACATCGCCGATGCGCGGGTGGGCGCGCCGCATCTGATCCGCCCGCCGCTGCATTTCGAGGCGCAAAGCCCGTTCGACTATGCCGGCCAGGCGCAGGTGCTGATCGTCACCGACATCAAACGCGGCGACCTGCCCGCGCTCGCCAACGCCTATGCCCGGCTAATCGTCGCCTCGGGCGGCGGCGCGCTCGGGCTGTTCACCGCGATCCGGCGCTTGCGCGGTGTCCATGCCCGCATCGCCGATCGGCTGGCGCGCGAGGGGCTGACCCTGCTCGCGCAGCATGTCGATCCGATCGACACCGGCACGCTGGTCGACATCTTCCGCGACGAGCCGGCAAGCTCGCTGATCGGCACCGATGCACTGCGCGACGGCGTCGACGTGCCCGGGCGTTCGCTGCGGCTGGTGGTGATGGAGGGGGTGCCCTGGCCCAAGCCCAGCGTGCTCCACGCCGCGCGGCGACTGGCCAATGGCGGCAAGGATTATGACGACCGGCTGGTGCGCGCGCGGCTGGCGCAGGCGTTCGGCCGGCTGATCCGCCGCGCCGACGATCACGGCGCGTTCGTGCTGCTGTCCTCGGCCTGCCCGACGCGCCTGCTCACCGCTTTCCCCGCCGGCACCCCGATCCGCCGAGTCACGCTCGACGAAGCGGTCGAGATATCGCGCGGGCTGGCCATCGCCGCGACGCTGGGGCAAGAGAACCGCGAGACAGCCTGACGGAGACGACGATGCCCAGCCTGACGTTGCTTCGCCACGCCAAATCGAGCTGGAACGACCCCGTCACCCGCGATTTCGATCGCCCGCTCAACGCGCGCGGCCAGAAAGCCGCCAGGACGATCGGCCAGCATCTTCGCGCCGACCACATCGCCTTCGACCATGTCGTCGCCTCCCCGGCGGTCCGGGCGATCGAAACGCTCGACCAATTCTACACCGGCTATGGGCAGAAGCTGGAGCCCGTCTGGGATCGCCGTATCTATCTGGCCTCCGCCGCCACGCTGCTCGACGTCTTGCATGGCTTGCCTGCCCAGGCGCAGCAGGCGCTGATGGTCGGCCATAATCCGGGGCTTGAGGATCTGGTGCTGCTGCTGGTCGCGGAATCGCACGACAATGCCCTGCGGAACGAAGTCGAGCTGAAATACCCCACCGCCGCGCTGGCCGTGCTCGAATGGGACGGCGGCTGGGCCGAGGCCACTGAAGGGGCCGCGCGACTCACCCGCTTCGTGCGCCCGCGCGATCTCGATCCGGCGCTCGGCCCCGACGACGACTGACCCGCCGCGATACCACCGATAGGTCAGCGTTGATCGCAGCGCCGCCGCCGCCATATCGGGCCTGTCTGTACCGCGAGGATTTTCCCATGACCGACTCCCGCGATACCCGCGGCCGCGCCGTTCCCGCCAGCCGGCTGGCGCGCTTCGGCGCGTTCGGCAAGCTTGCGGGCGGTCTTGCCGGCGGCATGATGGCCGAAGGCGCACGCCGCCTCGCCGATGGCCAGCGCCCCAGCATGGGCGAAATGATGCTGACGCCGCGCAACATCACCCGGGTCGCCGACCAGCTCGCGCACCTGCGCGGTGCGGCGATGAAGCTGGGGCAGATGATTTCGATGGACGCAGGCGACGTGCTCCCCGCCGAACTCACCGACATCATGGCACGGTTGCGCGAGCGCGCGCACCATATGCCACCAGCGCAATTGCAGACGGTGCTGATCGCCGCCTGGGGCAAGGATTGGCGCACCCGCTTCCAGCATTTCGAAGCGCATCCGATGGCCGCCGCCTCGATCGGCCAAGTCCATCGCGCGACGCTGCCCGATGGTCGCTTGCTCGCGATCAAGGTGCAATATCCCGGCGTCGCCGCCAGCATTGATGCCGATGTCGACAATGTCGCGACATTGCTTCGCGTCTCGGGGCTGATGCCCAAGCGCCTGGACATCGCGCCCCTGCTTGCCGAGGCCAAGCGCCAGTTGCACGAAGAAGCCGATTACATCCGCGAAGGCGAACAGATCGAGCGGTTCGGCGCGCTGCTCGCCGATGACTCGCGGTTCAAGGTGCCAGCGCTCGAACGCTCGCTCACCACGCCGCAGGTGCTGGCGATGGAGTATGTCCCCGGCGTCGCAATCGAAAGCATCGTCGATGCGCCGCAGGCCGAACGCGATTCGGCAATGCACGCGATGATCGAGCTGGTGCTACGCGAATTGTTCGAATTCGGCTGGATGCAGACCGATCCCAATTTCGCCAATTACCGGATTCAGCGCGAAACCGGACGAATCGTCCTGCTCGATTTCGGGGCAGCGCGTCCGGTCACCCCCGAAACGCGCGATGCCTATCATGCGCTGCTGATGGCGGGGCTGGACGGCGACCGCGATCGCGCGCGGGATGCCGCGGTCGCGTCGGGGTTCCTGGGCGAAGCGGCAGTGCAGCGCCACCGCGCGCTGATCGACCGGATGATCGACGTGGTGATCGGCGAACTCGGCCGCCCCGGTGCATTCGACTTTGCCGATCGTTCGTTCGTCGGCGTGCTGCGCGAACAGGCGATGACGATGGCGAATGATCGCGACACCTGGCACATCCCGCCGGTCGAAACATTGTTCGCCCAGCGCAAGATCAGCGGCACTGCTTTGCTTGCGGCCCGGCTGAAGGCGCGGGTGGAGGTGACCGGGATGGTCGAGCGGTATCGCGACGCTGCGTTCAGCGCCGATCGCGTGCCAGTGCCTGGCTAAGCCGGTCGCGAATCCTGATCAGCGGCAATTGTCGCTGGCTTGCTGGCGTCCTGGTCTTGCCCGCCCCCTCGGCGGCCAGCAATCGCTGCACCCCCAGGATGGTATAGCCCTCCTGGTTCAACAAACGCTGGATCCGCCGCACCAATGCGACATCATCGGGCCGATAATAGCGCCGCCGGCCCGCGCGTTGGATGGGGCGAAGCTGGGGAAAGCGTTGTTCCCAATAGCGTAGCCGGTGTTGCGGCAGCCCGGTTTCGATCGCCAGTTCGCCGATCGTGCGAAACGCAGTTGCCGCTTTATCCGAACCCGCCATCTAATCGTCCGTCAGGCCCCCGCGACGATCCGCTCACGCATCATCTGGCTGGCCCGAAAGGTTAGCACGCGGCGCGGTGCGATCGGCACTTCGACCCCGGTCTTGGGATTACGACCGATACGTTCACCCTTGTCACGCAGGATGAAGCTGCCAAATCCCGAAATCTTGACGTTCTCGCCCTTGGCCAGTGCCTCGCACATATGGCCGAGTATATCTTCGACCATCTTCGAGGAATCGGTACGCGAAAGCCCTACCTCGCGATGCAATGCATCGGCCAGATCGGCCCTGGTCAGCGTGCCGCTCGATTCCATACCAACTGATCCTTCAACCTGTTCTTAATATTATAGCTAGCACATCGTGCAAATGGAGCAAATACAGTCGGGTGATAGCATTATCCGGTTCGGCGCGACTTAATAACGGACGATCGCCGCGCCCCAGGTGAAGCCGCCGCCCATCGCCTCCAGCACCAGCAAATTGCCGCGCTTGATCCGTCCGTCGCGCACCGCGACGTCGAGCGCCAGCGGCACCGATGCTGCCGAAGTATTGGCGTGCTGGTCGACCGTGACGATCACCCGCTCGGGCGGCAGGCCCAGCTTGCGCGCGGTGGCATCGAGGATACGCGCATTCGCCTGATGCGGCACGACCCAGTCGACCTCGCTGGCATCATGCCCCGATACTGCCAGCGTCTCGGTCATCACCGCCGCCAGATTGACGACGGCATGGCGGAACACCTCGCGCCCCTTCATCCGCACCTTGCCGACCGTGCCGGTGGTCGAGGGGCCACCATCGACATAGAGCAGCTGGTTATGCCGCCCATCGGCATGCAGCCGCATCGCCAATATGCCGCGATCGGCTTCACCCTCGGCCAGCTCCTGCGCTTCGAGCACGATCGCGCCCGCACCGTCGCCGAACAACACGCAGGTGGTGCGATCCTCCCAGTCGAGGATTCGCGAAAAGGTTTCGGCTCCGATCACCAGCGCCCGCCGCGCCGCGCCCGACCGCAGCATCGAATCGGCGACCTGCAGTGCGTAGAGGAAACCCGAACACACCGCGCCGACGTCGAAGGCGACGCAATCGTCGATGCCAAGTGCCGCCTGCACCTTGGTCGCGGTCGCGGGGAAGGTCTGGTCGGGGGTCGCCGTCGCCAGCACGATCAGGTCGATCGCCTGCGCCTCGATCCCGGCGGCGGCCAGCGCCGCGCGGCAGGCATCGATCGCCAGGGTGCCGGTGGTTTCACCCTCTCCCGCGACATGGCGGAAGCGGATGCCGCTTCGCTCGACGATCCATTCGTCCGAGGTATCGACGGTTTCGGCGAGTTCGGCATTCGAGACGCGGCGCTGCGGCAGCGCCGAACCGGTACCGGTAATGATCGACCGAATCACGCTGCCTTTGCCTCGAAATTACCCATGTCGTCGGCGATTCGCCGCCCCAGATCGTCGCGCGCCAGCTTGGCTGCCACCGCGATCGCGTTTTCGATGCCGATCGCATTGGCACCGCCATGACTCTTCACGACCAGGCCGTTGAGCCCCAGGAACACCGCGCCATTGTGATTATTGGGATCAAGATGATCGCGCAGCAATTCGGTCGCAGGCTTCGAGATCAGGAAGCCAACCTTCGATCGAATCGAGCTGCGAAAGGCGCGCTTGAGCAGGTCGGCGACGAATCGCGCGGTGCCTTCGGCGGTCTTGAGCGCGATATTGCCCGAAAAACCGTCACACACGATCACATCGACTTCGCCGCGCGACAGCCGGTCGCCTTCGATGAAGCCGACGAATTCCAGCGGCAGATGCGGCGCGGCACGGATCGCGGCGGCGGCATCGCGAATGATGTCGGTGCCCTTCAGATCCTCGGTGCCGATATTGAGCAGCGCGACTCGCGGCCGCTCTAGATCGAGCGCGGTACGCGCATAGGCCGCGCCCATCACCGCGAACTGCACCAGATTGCGCGCATCGCACTCGGTGTTCGCGCCCAGATCGAGCATCACGGTGTCGGTTTCGCCGAGCGAAGGCATCAGCGCCGCCAGCGCTGGCCGGTCGATCCCCGGCATGGTGCGAAGCGACAGCTTGGCCATCGCCATCAATGCACCGGTATTGCCCGCCGACACGGCGGCTGCGGCGCGGCCAGCCTTTACCTGCGCGATGGCGATGCCCATCGACGTGGTCTTGGCGCGGCGAATCGCCTGGCTCGGCTTGGCATGTGATTCGACCACTTCGGGCGCGTGCAGCACTTCGGCTGCCGCGCTCAAATTGGGGTGGCTGTTCAGCCCGTCGCGAATCGCGGTTTCGTCACCGACCAGCACGAACTGCATGTCGGGGAAGCGAGAGCGCGCACGCGCGACGCCGGCAAGCATGACAGCCAAGCCACCGTCACCGCCCATCGCATCGACGGCGATCCGTGTACTCGACCCCATCTAGCTACCGCCTCTTGGGTGACGTGGCTTACGCCCCGATCGCCAAAATTTCACGGCCGTTATAATGGCCGCACGAACCGCACAGGATATGGGGACGCTTCAGTTCGCCGCAATTGGGGCATTCCTGAAACGACTCGACCGACAGCGAATCGTGCGACCGGCGCATGCCGCGCTTCGACGGCGACGTTTTTCTTTTTGGAACGGCCATGTCGGCAAACCTTCTACGATATTCATCAAAACGTTCGGGGTCGCGATACGCTGCGCCGGCAATAGGGGCAAGCGGCACGGGCAAGCCGGCCGCATACCGGACCGGCGGCCGGGCAGGTCACGAAGCGAGGGTGCGCCTATACCGATTTCCCACGCGGTTGCAAGGCTTGGGCTGTCGTGCGAGGCTTCTGGCAAGACAATGGGGGCAGATGCGATGCATGGTTTGATGTTGCCGATCACGTTGACGACCGTCGGACTCGCCGCCTTGATCAACCTGTGGCTGGGCATCCGCACCATCCGCGTCCGATTGAGCGACGGTGTCGCGCTGGGCGATGGCGGCAACAGCAATCTGCTCGCCCGGATGCGCGCGCAGGCCAATTTCGCCGAATACACGCCGATCGTGCTGCTGCTGATCGGCGGCATCGAGCTGGTTCGTGGCCCCTCGACGCTGCTGGGGGTTGCGGCGGTGGTGTTTCTGATTGGTCGGCTGTTTCACCCCTTCGGCATGCAGGGGCGGCTGTGGCCGCGCCAATTGGGGATGATCACGACGCTGACGGTCACCGCGCTGCTGGCGGGCTATGCGATCTTCATCTCGCACAGCCCCGAACCGCGCGCGATCGAAACCCCCGCGCCCACCGCCCTGAAAGGCTGAGCCCCTCCGCCTTCGTCACCCCGGACTTGATCCAAGGGTCGATGCGATTCGCTGTCACAACGCGGCACGCTGGTTGCTCATGGCTCGATGCCGGATCACCCCTGCGCCAACACCCGATCGGCAACAAACGGGTTGGTCAGCCGCTCGACCCCGAACTGGCTTGGCTCGCCATGGCCGGGCAAAAACACCGTATCGTCGCCCAGCGGCCATAATTTGGTCACCACCGAATCGATCAGCGCCTGGGTATCGCTCAGCGGAAAATCGGTGCGGCCGACCGATCCCTTGAACAACACGTCGCCCACCACCGCCAGTTTCGATTCGGGGTGGTGAAACACGACATGCCCCGGCGTGTGGCCCGGCGTTTCATAAACATCCAGCACCAGCTCGCCCACCGTGACCATATCCCCCTCGACCAGCCAGCGCGCCGGCTCGAACGGCACGCCGCGAATGCCATAGTTGCGCCCGTCCTCGTCCAGCCGGGCGATCCAGAAGCGATCGGCCTCGTTCGGCCCTTCAATCGGCACGCCCAGCGCGTCGGCAAGCGGCTTAGCCTCGCCGCAATGGTCGATATGGCCATGCGTCAGCAGGATTTTTTCGACCGTCACCTCCGCCTGCGCGATCGCGGCGTGAATGCGCGGCAAATCACCGCCGGGGTCGATCACCGCCGCGCGCATCGTCTTGGTACACCATAGCAAGGTGCAGTTCTGCTGGAGCGGGGTGACGGGGATGATCGCGGCGCGAAGCGGATGGTCGGTCATGTCGCACGGCATAGGCACCACGCGCATGTACCACAACCGCCCTTGCCCCCGCGCCCGCATCGCGTCAGTGCTGGTGCGATGATGCCCTCCGCACCTTTCGTCCTGCTCGACGACGCGCGTCCGGGGGGCACCTCGCGACTATATCGCGATCCGGTGCAGGTGCTTGCCACGTCAAGCGTGGCGGAAATCCCGGCGATGCTCGAGCAGATCCGCGCCGCAACCAGGGCCGGGCTCCACGCCGCTGGATTCCTGACCTATGGAGCCTCGCCCGCGTTCGAAGCCAAGGCACCGCCAAGCGCGCACGATCCGCTGCTGTGGTTCGGTCTGTTTGGCGATCCAGCGCCGTTCGACCCTGCCACCCTGCCCGAGCCGCGCGGTGCCTGGGTCGGCGCTGCCACCCCGCTGATCGATCGCGGCACCTATCTGCGTCAGGTCGCGGCGGTGCAGGCGTTGATCGCCGCCGGCGACATCTATCAGGCCAACCTCACCTTTCGCGCGACGGTGCGGCTCACGGGCGATCCGCTTGCCGCCTATGCCCGGCTGCGCGCCGCCTCGGGTGCCGGCTGGGGAGCGATCATCGCCACGGGAGAGGCAATGCATTTGTCGCTTTCCCCCGAGTTATTCTTCGCGCTCGAGGGCGGCAAGCTGACCGCGCGCCCAATGAAGGGCACCGCCCCGCGCCAGGCCGATCCCGCCGCCGACGATGCCGCAGCCACCGCGCTGCGCGACGATCCCAAGCAACGCGCCGAAAACCTGATGATCGTCGATCTGATGCGCAACGACCTGTCGCGGATCGCGGTGCCGGGCAGCGTCGCGGTGCCCGAATTATTCGCGGTCGAACGCTACCCCACCGTGCTTCAAATGGTGTCGACCGTCACCGCCGACCTCGCCCCCGGCCATGACGCCATTGATGTGCTGGCGGCGCTGTTCCCCTGCGGATCGATCACCGGCGCACCCAAATTGCGCGCGATGCAGGCGATTGCCGAGATCGAATCCGGCCCGCGCGGCCTGTACACCGGCGCGATCGGCTGTTTCGACCCCGGCGGCGATGCGCAATTCAACGTCGCGATCCGCACGCTGACGCTGCACGGCGACCAGGCAACGCTTGGCCTGGGTTCCGGGATCGTCGCCGATTCGGTCGCCGCTGACGAATGGGACGAATGCCTCGCCAAGGGCGCGTTCCTTACCGCAGCACCGCGCGCGTTCGACCTCATCGAAACCATGCGCTTCGACCCGCGCCAGGGGATCGCCTTGCTCGACCGGCATTTCGAACGGCTGCGGGCAAGCGCCAAGCATTTCGGCTTCTCCTTCGATCGCCACGCCACCCGCAACGATCTGCAAGCCGCCACCTTCCGCCTAGAATCGGCTGCCAAGGTCCGGTTGCTGCTTGCCCCCAGCGGCACCGTCGCGATCGAGGTCGCACCGCTGCCACCGCCGCCGACCGCCCCGGTGCAGGTCGCGCTGGTGCCGCACATTGTTTCGCCCGCCGATTTCCGCCTGCGACATAAAACCAGCGACCGTGCCTTTTACGACGACCCCCGCCGCGCCTCGGGCTGTTTCGAAGTGATCTTCGTCGATCCCGAAGGTTTCGCCACCGAAGGCAGCTTCACCAGCATCTTCGTCGAGCGCGACGGCATCCTGATCACCCCGCCGCTGTCGCGCGGCCTGCTCCCCGGCGTGCTGCGCGCCGATCTGATCGCCACCGGCCGTGCGATCGAGGGTGAGCTTACCCCCGCCGACCTCGCGCACGGCTTCTTCATCGGCAATGCGCTGCGCGGACTGGTATCAGCAGTTACGGTTGCGAACCCATCGGACGCGAGCGTATAGGCCGCGCGCGCCTCCTTCCCCGAAAGCCCACGCCCATGAAGCCCTCCGCCGCGCTCGACCGCATCAGCCCCTCGGCGACCCTCGCGATCACCTCGCGCGTGCTCGACCTGAAGCGTGCGGGCGTCGATGTGATCGGGCTTGGCGCTGGCGAACCCGATTTCGACACCCCCGATTTCGTCAAGGAAGCCGCGATCGCCGCGATCCGCGATGGCAAGACCAAATATACCAATGTCGACGGCACCGCCGAGCTGAAGGAAGCCATCGCCGCCAAATTCGCGCGCGACAACGGGCTGACCTATGCCGCCAACCAGATCACGGTGAATGTCGGCGGCAAGCACACTTTGTTCAACGCGCTGGTCGCGACGATCAACCCCGGCGACGAAGTGATCGTGCCTGCCCCCTATTGGGTGAGCTATCCCGACATCGTCGAATTCGCCGGTGGCAAGCCGGTGTTCATCGCGGCAGGGGCCGATCAGCAGTATAAGGTCACGCCCGAACAGATCGAGGCGGCGATCACGCAGAACACCAAATGGCTGATCCTCAATTCGCCGTCGAACCCCACCGGCGCGGCCTACACCGCCGATGAGCTGCGCGCGATCGGCCGCGTGCTCGAACGCCATCCGCATGTGTGGATCATGGCCGACGATATGTACGAACATATCGTCTATGACGGTTTCGAATTCGCCACGATCGCGCAGGTCTGCCCGACATTGTACGATCGCACACTGACGGTGAATGGCTGTTCCAAGGCTTATGCGATGACCGGCTGGCGGATCGGCTTTGCCGGCGGCGCGCCCTGGCTGATCAAGGCGATGGCCAAGCTCCAGTCGCAATCGACCTCGAACCCCTGTTCGATCGCGCAAGCCGCCGCCACCGCCGCGCTGAACGGCGACCAGTCGTTCCTGAAGGAGCGCAACGCCGCGTTCCAGATCCGCCGCGACCTGGTCGTCGGCATGCTCAATGCAATCCCCGGCATCACCTGCCCCACGCCCGAGGGTGCGTTTTACGTCTATCCCGAATTTTCGGCCCTGATCGGCAGCCAGACGCCCGGCGGCGTGGTGATCGACAATGACGAAGCGTTCGTCACCTATCTGCTCGACGAAGCCAAGGTTGCCTGCGTTCAGGGCGCGGCGTTCGGCGTCTCGCCGGCGATGCGGATCAGCTACGCCACCAGCGATTCGTTGCTCCGCGAAGCCTGCACGCGGATCGCGACCGCGGTCGACGCACTGAAACGCTGAGTTTCCACTTGCGCTGCATTGCAGCGCAGCAATCCGAACCTTAGATGAACGATCACGCAAGCGGTCGTTCACCGCGCACCCTTATAGAGTTGCTGGCAAGGCATGGGGACATTTCCCGTGCCCGGACCGATCGTCGCACAAAGGCGCTGCCTTTGGCCCAGCAAGGAAGAAAGACGATGCTCAAGTTCCTGCGCGCCGGCTATTTTCGGCATTTCCTCAGCGGCTTCGCGATCGGCGCCATCGGCCTGGTCGCGGCGCAGACCGCACAGTCCGAAAGCCCGTCGCCGCATGCGGCCAGCATTGTGGCCGAATCGGTCGGCTGACCCTATCTGGATAGCATTGGGCGATCCGCCCCGCCCCGGAGCAGCCCCATGTTGAAGCCGATCCTGATCGTCGCCGCCATCGCTGCCGCTGCGATCGCGGTGTTGCCCGTCGCCGGTCATGCCGAGCGCGCCGTGCCGATCCCCGCCCCCGCGATCGACGTTCCTGCGGCCAAGGGTCAGGCAGTGGCGATCTTTGCCGGTGGCTGTTTCTGGGGGCTGGAGGCGGTGTTCGAACAGGTGAAGGGCGTGCGCCAGGTCGTCAGCGGCTATGCCGGCGGCACCCGCGACACCGCGAACTATGCCGCGGTCAGCAGCGAAAAAACCGGTCATGCCGAAGCGATCCGCATCGTCTATGACCCCGCACAGGTGAGTTACGGCACCTTGCTGCGCGTCTTCTTCTCGGTCGCGCACAACCCAACTGAATTGAATCGCCAGGGGCCGGATACCGGCCCCAGCTATCGCTCTGCGATCTTCCCGCAAACACCGCAGCAAAAGACGGTGGCGCAGCGCTATATCGCGCAACTCGGCCAGACCAAGGCATGGGACAAGCCGATCGTCACCCGGATCGAAAGCGGCGGCTTCTTCCCGGCAGAGGCCTATCACCAGGATTTCTACCGCAAAAATCCCTATCATCCCTACATCGTGCGCTGGGACAAGCCCAAGGTCGCGGCGTTCCGCGCCGGTTTCCCCTCACTGGTGCGCGGCTGACGCAACCTTCGATCGCCAAGCGCGTAGTAGCGCCGACGTTGCACAGGAGATTGCCGTGAATCAGAACATCCTAGAAGGCACTGGCCGCGACATTGGCGGCTCGCTCAAGCAGGCAGCCGGCGACGTGCTCGACCGCAATGACCTCAAGGCCGAAGGTTCGGCGGACAAGTTCGGCGGCAAGACCCAAAAGGCAGCCGGCCACGCCCAGGCCGCGGTCGAGGACATTGCCGGCCCCGTCGTCGATTTCGTTCGCCGCCAGCCCTTGATCTCGCTCGGTATCGCCGGCGTGCTCGGCTATCTGTTGCTGTCGGGCGGTCGCAAGGACTGATCGCAACCCGAACCGTTCTTCCTGAGTAGGGACTGAGCGAAGGCGAAGGCCCGTATCGAAGGACATGCCCCAACCGGGCGGATGCTTCGATACGCCGCTTCGACAAGCTCAGCGTCTACTCAGCACGAACGGGGCTTCCTACCCCAGCGGCAACCCCGGCTGTAAATCCTCCTGCGCCGCCTCCCCAAGCGCCGACAGCGTCAGCCCCAACAGCCGCACCGGCATTTCGACCGGATACAAAGCGCGCAACAGCAGATCGCCCGCCGCGCCAAACGCCGCGCGGTCGCTCACTCCTGCCGCCAGCGTCCGCGCCCGCGTGATCGTGCGAAAATCATTATACCGCAGCTTCAGCGTCACGCGCCGCCCCCATGCTTGGTGCCGCTCGATCCGCACCCACGCGGCATCGGCCACGCGCTCAATCGCTGCGTGCAGCGAATCCCAATCGGACAGGTCATGTTCGAACGTCCGCTCGGCTCCGATCGACTTTGATTCGCGATTCACCCGCACCGGGCGGTGATCCTCGCCCCGCGCCGCCGCATAAAGATAGTCGGCGAAACTGCCGAACGCGCGGCGCATCTCGTCGATCGTCAGCCCGGCCAGATCGGCCCCGGTCGAAATGCCCATCCGCTCCATCTTGGCGGCGGTCACCGGCCCCACGCCGTGAAACCGCCGCACCGGCAGGCTGCCGACGAACGCCGCGCCCTGCCCCGGCGGGATCACGCACAGGCCATCGGGCTTGTTCTGGTCCGACGCCAGCTTGGCGATGAACTTGTTGTACGAAACACCCGCCGACGCGGTCAGCCCGGTTTCGGCGGCGATCCGCTCGCGGATGGCGGCGGCCGTATCGCGCGCCGATCCGATTCCCGCCAGATCGGCACTGACGTCGAGATACGCCTCGTCCAATGACAGCGGTTCGATCAGCGGGGTGAACTCGGCAAAGATCGCGCGGATCTGCCGCGACACCGCGCTGTAGACGTCGAATCGCGGCGGCACGAACACCAGTTCGGGGCATCGCTTGGCGGCGGTGACCGACGGCATTGCCGATCGCACCCCGAACTTGCGCGCTTCATAGCTTGCCGCCGCCACCACGCCGCGGGCACGCGATCCGCCCACCGCCACCGGCTTGCCGCGCAATTCGGGAAAGTCGCGCTGCTCGACCGATGCGTAAAAGGCATCCATGTCGATATGGATGATCTTGCGAACGCCTTGCGCGGCTGCGGTCACAGCAGCGCTAAGGCGTGCAATTCCCCGATCAACGCCGACGGCATCGCCGCAATTGCCGCGCCTGCCTCCCCCAGGTCGCGTGGCGCATCGGCTGCCTCCAGATAGCGCCAGCCCTGATGCGCGCGCTTGGGCCGCGCCTCGACCAGCACCAGCGCGGGGTCTAGCAGGATCGCTACCCGCCCGCCCTCTGCCTCACCGAACCCCAGGATCGGCGATCGCGCGACCAATTGATGCTTCAGGATCCAGAACAAAGATCCCTGCCCCGCGACCTCGGCATGCCGTTTGGGCAGGTAGCGGGTGGTGAGGAACACCGGCCCCATCTCGGCCCGCGCGGCCAGGCGGCTACGCAAATGGTCAACGCTGTCGGCGGCGAACGCCACTTTGGTCAGGTGCAACGGCATCGGCTGCACTTGGGCAGCCGCACGGTTTCGATCAACCCATCGAGACCAGGCCGCTGAGCACCGCGAGGCCAAGAAACGCCAGGAACCCCATCGAATCGGTCACCATCGTCACGAACACCGACGATGCGACCGCCGGATCCTGCTCCAGCCGTTCGAGCACCACCGGCACCAGCACCCCGGCAAGCCCCGCGACCAGAATGTTGAGCAGGATCGCCGACGCGATCACCATCCCCAGCATCGGACTGGCATAGAGCAGCGCCGCGCCGCTTCCCAACAGCACCGCGATCGTCAGCCCGTTCATCAGCGCGACCAGGATTTCGCGGCGGATCGTTCGCAGCGTGTTCGATTTGGTCAACTGGTTGGTCGCCAGCGCGCGCACCGCGACCGCCATCGCCTGCGTGCCCGCATTGCCGCCGATCGACGCGACGATCGGCATCAGCACCGCCAGCGCCACCATCTGCTCGATCGCCCCACCAAACGCCGCGATGATCCCTGAGGCGAGCAACGCGGTGAACAGGTTGGCGATCAGCCAGCGGACGCGCGCGCGATAACTGTCGGCGATCGGCTCGTTGATGTCGCCATCGCCCGCGCCCGACATCAGCAGCGCGTCTTCGCCCGCTTCCTGGCTGATGATGTGAACGATGTCGTCCACCGTCACCACCCCCACCAGCCGCCCGCTCGAATCGACCACCGCCGCTGAAATCAGCGCATATTTCTGGAAGCGAAGCGCGACTTCCTCCTGGTCCATGTCGACCGGGATCAGCGTCTGTTCGCGCTTCATCACGTCGGTCATCGCCACCACGCGCGGGGTGCGAAGAACCCAGGAAAGATTGCAGGTGCCCACCGGCCGATGCGCCGGATCGACGACGAAGATTTCCCAGAAATCGGTGGTCAGCTGATCGTCGCCGCGCAGATAATCGAGCACGTCGCCGACGGTCCAATGTTCAGGCACCGCGATCAGCTCGCGCTGCATCAACCGGCCCGCCGATTCCTCGGGGTAGGACAGTGCCTCCTCGATCGCCGCGCGATCATCGGGGTCGAGCGCGCGCAGCACCGCGCGCTGGTCTTCCTCGTCCAGATCCTCGATAATCGCGACCGCGTCGTCGGTGTCGAGTTCGCCCGCAATGTCGGCGAGCTGGCGCGGGTTGAGCGCCTCGACCAGGGCATCGCGCACCCAGTCGTTCATCTCGGCGAGCACGTCGCCGTCGATCCGCTCCGAAATCGCCGCCGCCAGCGATGCGCGCATGTCGGCCGGCGCGATTTCGATCAGATCGGCGATGTCAGCGGCGTGCAGCGGCTCGACCAGCGCATTCGCGCCCTCGGTATCGCCGGCCTCGACCGCCTCCAGGATTGCGCGGACAAAGGCCGGTTTCAGCCGGTCGTCCTCGTCCAGCCCGGTTTCGCGCAGCTCGTCGATGGGGGGAAGCTCGGCCTCACTCATGTCGTGCCCTCCCGTTACGCTGCGCCAATACCCGGCCTTAGCCCAGCCGATTCGGACTGCCAATGCGCACCCGGTCGTTGCCAGCACCGGCAGGGGCGCTTAAGGGGCGCGCAGTTGATTTCCCGGAGAATGCTGTAATGTCCGACGCCCCCGCTACGCTGACCCTCACCCTCGATGGCGGCGATGTCACGATCCGCCTTCGCCCCGATCTTGCCCCCAACCATGTCGAGCGGATCACCACGCTGGCCAAGCGCGGCTTCTATGACGGCGTCGTCTTTCACCGCGTGATCGACGGCTTCATGGCGCAGGGCGGCGATCCCACCGGCACCGGCACCAGCGGTTCGGACCTGCCCGACGTCGCCGCCGAATTCAGCCGTGAGCCGCACAAGCGCGGCGTATGCTCGATGGCGCGCACGATGAACCCGAACAGCGCGAACAGCCAGTTCTTCATCTGCCTCGACGATGCGACCTTCCTCGATGGGCAGTACACCGTGTGGGGCGAAGTCACCGACGGCATGGAGCATGTCGACGCACTGCCAAAGGGCGAGCCACCGCGCGCACCGGGCAAGATCGGCAAGGCGACCGTCGCCTAAAACATGATCCGCGCGCGTTGGGTGGCGCTAGCCGTCCAGCGCGCACGACATGTGGATCAAAGGCGGCTCGCATGGATGCCGGATCAAGTCCGGCATGACGAATAAGAAACTCGTCACCCCGGGCTCGACCCGGGGTCCATGCGAATAGCGTTCCGCGCGCGATACACCCCTGAAAAACGGCACGGCGGCAAGGCCGCACCCGGCCTGCTGAAGCTAAGCCTCCGGCTCAGGCCCCATCACCTCGACCAGCCAGTCGTGGAAGATCTTCACCGGCCGGGTCGTCAGCGCGCGCGGGCGGCAGACGAACCAATAGCTGTAATCACTCGCCACCGGCTCGAACAATCGCACCAGCCGCGGATCGCGCGCGCCTTCGTAATGCATTTCCAGCATGAAGGCGACGCCAAGCCCCTGCGCCGCCGCCTCGAGCATCAGCGGCCCCGAATCGAAATGATCGACCGCTTGGGGCTCGAGCGTCGGAAATCCCGCCGATCGTCGCCACTCGATAAAGGTATCGGGCATGTCGCGATGCACCAGCGCAGTCAGTCCGCCCAATTGCTCAGGGGTGGTGATCGGTTTTGGTCCTTCCAGCAGCGTCCTTGCCCCGATCACATAGACCCGGTTGCGGTCGAGCCGCCGTGCATACAGCGCCGGATCGACCTCCTGCGCCAGGATGATCGCGGCATCGAGCGTATCGCCCAGCCGCGCCTGTCGCCGCCCAGCGGTATCGACATCGATGTGCAGTTGCGGATGCGCGCGTCGCAATTCGCCCAGCCGCGGCATCAGCCGCTGCGAGGCATAAAGCGGCAGCACACCCAGACGCAGTCGCAGCAATTCGGCGCTGCTGCTCATCGATTCGACCGCGTCGCTCATCGCGTCGAGCGCGGGGGCAATCTGCGCCAGCAGCCGCTCGCCATCGGCGTTCAGCAAAATCGCCTGGTGCCGCCGTTCGAACAGCGGCTTGCCGATGAACCGCTCAAGTGCCTGCACCCGGCGGCTGAGGGCAGGCGAAGACAATGCCAATTCGACCGCAGCCGCCTTGATCGACCCAAGCCGCGCCACCTGGACGAACGCTTCGATGGCGGAAAGGGGTGGAAGGCGGCGCATGCTGGTGATTGTGCATCGCACCAGTGGGAAAATCCATGCCCTTGCACATGTCGTGCGCGCAAGCAGGCAAGCGATTGCAGTTTATGCAATCATCATACAATTATTCGCACTTGCGAAAATTCATGCTGCACTGCACATAGGTGAGGCCTTTCAGGCATCCTCTCCTAAACCTTTCACGGCCGGTCCCCAGGGATCGGCCTTTTTTTTGGTCCGATCGACATTCCTCTCGCGTCGGCGGAACCCCGCCCCCATCTCGCCCGCTTCCTAATCCCACGCGGGAGAGAACGATATCATGGCCGACGACGAAGACAGCCGCACGCGCAAGCTGCAAGTGGCCAATGCCCGATCCGAAGACAGCGGTCGCGGCGTCGCGCATCTGCCGCGCGCCCATATGACGGCGCTTGGCCTGTTGGAGGGCGATGTCATTGAGATCGTTGGCAAGCGGGTTACGCCAGCGCGCGCCGTGCTGCCCTATGCCGAGGATGAGGGGCTCGAAATCCTCCGCCTCGACGGGTTGCAGCGCGCCAATGCCGGGGTCGGATCAGGCGATTTCGTCGAAGTGCGAAAGGTCGAATCGAAACCCGCGACTCGAGTCGTGCTGGCACCGGCTTCGGCCAATCTGCGGCTTCAGGGGTCGGCAACCGCCCTCAAGCGCACCTTCCTCAATCGTCCCCTGTGCCAGGGCGACACTGTGTCGACCGTCGGGCAACAGCGAGTCGCGAACATCCCGCCCAATGTCGCACAGCATCTGCGCGCGCCGGCCTATGCGCTGCAGGAAATCCGCCTCGCGGTGATCTCGACGGTCCCGCGCGGCGTCGTCCATATCGACGACGCCACCGAAATCGAGCTTCGCGCCGATTACGAAGAGCCAAAGGAAGCGCGCCGCGCCGACGTCACCTATGACGATATCGGCGGCATGACCGCGACGATCGACCAATTGCGCGAGATGGTCGAATTACCGCTGCGCTATCCTGAATTATTTCAGAGGCTTGGCGTCGATCCGCCCAAGGGCGTGTTGCTGCACGGCCCCCCCGGCACCGGCAAAACCCGGCTGGCGCGCGCGGTCGCCAATGAATCCGACGCCGAATTCTTCCTGATCAACGGGCCGGAGATCATGGGTTCGGCTTATGGCGAATCCGAAAAACGGCTGCGTGAGGTGTTCGAGGAGGCAACCCGCGCGGCCCCCTCGATCGTGTTCATCGACGAGGTCGATTCGATCGCCCCGCGCCGTGACCGCGTTCAGGGGGAGGCCGAAAAGCGGCTGGTTGCGCAATTGCTTACCTTGATGGACGGGCTCGAATCGCGCGCCAATCTGGTCGTCATCGCCGCCACCAACCGGCCCGAGGCGATTGACGAGGCGCTTCGCCGTCCCGGTCGCTTCGATCGTGAGATCATCGTCGGCGTTCCCGACGAGCGTGGCCGGCGCGAGATTCTGGGCATCCACACTCGCGGCATGCCGCTGGCCGAGGATGTCGACCTCGACGAGCTTTCGCGCACCACCTATGGCTTTGTCGGTGCCGATCTTGCCGCGCTCACCCGCGAGGCGGCGATCGATGCGGTGCGCCGGATCATGCCCCGCCTGAACCTCAGCGACCAGACGATTCCCGCCGAAGTGCTCGACACGCTGTCGGTCAGGCGCAGCGACTTTATCGAAGCGCTCAAGCGGGTCCAGCCTTCGGCGATGCGCGAGGTGATGGTGCAGGTGCCGCAGGTGCGCTGGAGCGACATCGGCGGCATCGATGCGGCACAGGAACGGCTGCGCGAAGGCGTCGAGCTGCCGATGCGCGAGCCCGCCGCGTTTCGCCGGATGGGAATCCGCGCCGCACGCGGCTTCCTGCTCTATGGCCCGCCCGGCACCGGCAAGACCCTGCTCGCCAAGGCGGTGGCACGCGAATCGCAAGCCAATTTCATCGCCATCAAATCGAGCGACCTGCTCAGCAAATGGTATGGCGAAAGCGAACAGCAGATCACCCGGCTGTTCGCCCGCGCGCGCCAGGTCGCGCCGTGCGTGATCTTCATCGACGAACTCGATTCGCTGGTGCCCGCACGCGGCAGCGGTGCCGGCGAGCCGCAAGTGACCGAGCGCGTGGTCAACACCATCCTTGCCGAGATGGACGGGCTTGAGGAACTGCAATCGGTGGTGGTGATCGGCGCGACCAACCGGCCCAATCTGATCGACCCGGCGCTGTTGCGTCCGGGCCGTTTCGACGAACTGGTCTATGTCGCGGTGCCCGATGCCGCCGGGCGCAAGCGGATCCTCGAAATCCAGACCGAAAAAATGCCGCTTGCGGGCGATGTCGATCTGGCATCGATCGCCAATCGTGCCGAACGCTTCACCGGGGCCGATCTCGAGGACATTGTCCGCCGCGCCGGGCTGATGGCGCTGCGCGAATCGATCGCCAGCACGCAAGTGAACATGCGCCATTTCGAAGCAGCCTTGGGCGAATCACGCGCAACGGTGACGCCCGAGATGGAGCAGGAATATGAGCAAATGGCATCGCGGCTGAAGCAGGATTCGGTGTCGCTGCAACCGATCGGCTTCATCGCGCCGGGGATGCTCCAACCGCGCGGTGCAAAGGACTAGGCGAGGAAGGATTCCCCGCCTGAGGGGATCAACGCTGCCGCAACGTCGCCCAGGCATAGCCCAGCAACAATACGAGTGCGGCCGCTGCCACCAGATAGGGCAGCGGCCGCCATAGTTCATACAGCCCCACCCCGATCGACGGCCCGAGCACGAACGCCGCGCCGTTCACCGACGTCACCTTGCCCGCGACCGATCCTTGCGCCGCCGGCCCCACCGCCAGCGATGCCCCGGCGGTAAAGCCCGGCCGCAGGAAGCCGAACCCCATCGACGCCAATCCAAAGCCCATCGCAATTCCGTACAGCGACGCCGCATTGCCGACCGCGACGCACCCCAATGCGGCGAACACGCACCCGGCAAAGATCAATGCGGCGGGCTTGAGGTTCAGCAACGGGATAAAGCCCCATTGCACCAGCAGCGACGCCCCCGCACCGATCATCAGCACGATGCCGGTCGGCCCCAGCGCCTCGATCGGCGGCACTGCCAGCCGGTCGATGATCAGGAATCCGATCGCCTGGCCGGTCATCGCCTGGGCATGCCCCATCACCAGCCCTATGATCATCCAGGCGCGGATCCGCGCGTCGAAAAAGCCGATCTGCTCGATATTGGGTTGCGTGGCGGCGGTGATCGCCGCGCCCGAAGACTGGCCGCCGATCGATGGATAGCTTTGCGCCGCGCCATGCCCCTCGGTCAGTTCGTCCGCGCCGTTATCGTCGGTCGATCGGTCATCGGGCAGCATCCGCCACACCACGATCGTCATCGCCAGCCCGAACAGCCCGAACAGATATGCCGGCCCCGACAGCCCCACCTCGACCGCGCCGATGCTGCCCAGCACCAGATACGGCCCGATCGCCGGCCCCAGGATCGTTCCCAGCCCGAATGCCGAGCCCAGCAAGGCCAGCGCCTTGGTCCGTTCCTCGCGCGTTGTCTGCCCCGCCACCATCGCCTGCACCGCCGGCGGTGCCGCCGCGCCCAGGCTGCCATAGATCATCCGCCCGCCGACAAAGGCGACGAACGCCGCGGTAGGCGCGATCCAGCCGTTGATACCGGCCATCAGAAACACGGCGCAAACGAACAGCGACAGGGTGAAACCGCACAGTCCCAGCAGCACCATCGCCCGCCGCCCACGCCGATCCGATCGGTTGGCCCAAAATGGGGCAGCCACCACCCACAACAGCGCCGAGATCGAAAAAGCGGCGGCAACCGCGCTATCGGCCACCCCCAATGACCGCCCGAGCGCGGGCAGCACCGATTGCAGCGCGGTATTCCCTGCCGCGATGGTGAGCATCACCATAAACAACAGGGCAAAGGTGCGATCGAGCCGTTCCACCCCCCTGGATTAACCGCCCAGCGGATCGGTGCAAGCCATCGCACGCTGCAACCGCAGGACGTCGCCGATCGTTACAACTTTACGACTCCGTCATGACACGGCATGGTCGCCACACTTTTCCCAGCATGAGTTTGCGATGACCCCTGTAACGACGACGCCTTCCAGTCGCGCCGCCCGACGATCGGATGCGACCCCTTCGCCCTGGGGCATGTTCCTGCGCGGTTTTATCAAACACCCGGTGATGGTCGGTTCGATCGTGCCATCATCGAAGAAGTTGATGGATCGCATGCTCGATCGGGTCGATTGGTCGGCGACCAAATTATTCGTCGAATATGGCCCGGGCACCGGCAATTTCTGCAAGGCAGTGCTCGAACGCCTCGCCCCCGATGCGACCTTGCTGGCGATCGACACCAATCCCGATTTCGTTCGCTATCTGCGCCAGACGATCCGCGACCCGCGCTTGATCGTGGTGCTAGGATCGGCCGCCGATGTGCGGCAGATCATCGCCGATCATGGTCACACCCATGCCGATTATGTTCTGTCGGGCCTGCCCTTCTCCACCTTGCCTGCCGGAGTCGGCGACGCGATCGGTCTTGCGACCCGCGATGTGATTCGGCCAGGCGGCGCTTTTCTGGTCTATCAGTTCACCACCAAGTGCCGAGATTTCTTCGATGCGCATTTTGGCCGTATCGACCATGCCCTCGAATGGTGGAACGTACCGCCAGCTCATCTGTATTGGGCGTGGGCCGACGATGCGCTGTGCGAGATTGACCTTGCCGCCTGATTGTCGCCCATAGGAAGAGGCCGCCTGATCGGGTAGCAAAAGCACGGCGTATCCAGCGCCCGATAGCGAGGGCATGTGCAGCCAGTTGACGCCTGTTTGAATGCCGTCGCTACTGCGGTGCCGAGTCACGACATTCACGCGGCCTTTATCGATTGGGCGCAGCGGCGAATCCCCGATCGGCGCGATGCCATCCTGTTTCGCCGAATGGCCGATCGTGCGGGCATCCGCCATCGCTGGTCGGTCTTGCCCCCCACCGGCTCGGGCGGATCGCCGGTGGCCCCCGATGGCTTTTATGGCGGCGGTCGCCTGCCCGGCACCGCCGAACGGATGGACCTCTATGCCACAGCGGCACCGACGCTTGGCATCGCCGCGATCGAAGCCTTGGCGGAACGCGCCGACCTTTCGGGCGTCACCCATTTCGTCGTCGCCAGTTGCACCGGCTTTGTCGCGCCCGGCATCGACCAGGTCATCGCCCGCGCCATCGGCTTGCCCCCCAGTGTCGAGCGGCTGCTGGTCGGCTTCATGGGCTGTTACGCCGCGGTAGCTGCGCTGCGAAGCGCGCGGCATATCGTCCGGTCCGAGCCTGCGGCGCGCGTGCTGGTGCTGTGCGTCGAACTTTCGACGCTGCATTTGTCCGACACCGCCGAACTCGAACCGTTGCTGGCGATGCTGCAATTCGGCGACGGTGCCGCCGCCGCTTTGGTCAGTGCCGACCGCCACGGGCTGGCGATCGACGCGCCGTTCGCCACCACCCTGCCCGACAGCGACCAGCTGATCCGTTGGAACATCACCGATCAGGGCTTTGTGATGCATTTGTCGGGCGAAGTGCCCGCGCGAATCGCCGCTGGGCTCGGTGACCCCGATTTCGTGGCGGCGCTGACGGGGGGACGCGATCCGCAGGCGATCGATGCCTGGGCGGTGCATGCAGGGGGCCGGTCGATCCTCGATTCGGTCGAACGCGCGCTGGCGCTGCGCCAGGGCATGCTCGCCGATTCGCGCGACGTGCTCGATTCCTTCGGCAACATGTCGTCGGCAACCTTGATGTTCGTGCTCGAGCGAACGCTTGCCCGGCCGGTCGATCATGGCGTTGCGCTCGCCTTCGGCCCCGGTCTTGCCGCCGAGGGGTTCGCATTTCGGAGCGTTCGATGAACCTCGCACAGCGCGCCATTGCCGATGAACTGATGGACGCGCCCGACCTGGCCCCCGAAACCTATGCCGCCGTGCTGCGCGACCTGGCAAAGGTGAACGCGATCACGCTGGCGGCGCGGCCGACGCTGGCGTTTCTCGACCAGATTGCCGAGCGCGCACGCAGCATCCGCATCCTCGATGTCGGCTATGGCGATGGCGACATGCTACGGCGAATTGCGGCCTGGGCGGTACGGCGCGGCGTCACCGTCGATCTGGTCGGTATCGACCTCAACCGCCTCAGCGAACAGGTCGCGCGCGCCGACACCCCCGCGCACCTGCCGATCACCTATCGCACCGGCGATTATGCCGATCTGGCGGGCCAGGGCTGGGATGTCGTGCTCAGCAGCCTGGTCGCGCATCACATGACGCATGATCAGCTCATCGCGTTTCTGCGCTTCATGGACCGCGAAGCGCGGCTGGGCTGGTTCGTCAACGACCTGCATCGCCATGGTTTCGCCTATGCCGGTTATCCGCTGCTTGCGCGGCTGATGCGCTGGCATCCCATCGTTCGCCACGATGGCCGCCTGTCGATCGCGCGATCCTATCGCCCCGGCGAATGGCCGCCGATCCTGGCCGAGGCCGGGCTGGCCGATGTCGAAGTCCGCCGCGCCTTTCCGTTCCGATTGTGCCTGTGCAAGCGCCGCTGATCATAGGGGCCGGCCTGGCAGGCTGTGCCGCCGCCATCACCCTGGCTCGCTCGGGCACGCCGCCGCTGATCCTAGAACGCAGCGCCGAAACCGGCGATGCGATCTGCGGCGGCTTCTTAAGCTGGCGCTCGCTCGACGCGCTCGAGCGGCTGGGAATCGACCGAAGCGCGCTGGGTGCCGCCGATGTGAGCCAGGTCCGGCTGTTCGCGGGCAAACACACCGCCACCGCCGCGCTGCCGCACACCGCCAAAGGCGTGTCGCGCCGCCATCTCGATACGCTGATGCAGGCACGGGCAGTCACGGCGGGGGCAACGCTCGATCGCGGCGTCGCGGTGCGTGCGTTTGACGGCGGCAAGCTGCGGCTGGCCGATGGCGGCGAACTCAAGCCCGCCACGCTGTTTCTGGCGACCGGCAAGCATGATCTGCGCGGCCTTGCCCGCGACACACCGTCGCTTGCCGACCCGACCATCGGGCTTCGCACCCGCATCCCCGCCGCCCCCGGCCTTGCCCGGCTGGTGCGCGGCGCGATCGAGCTGCATTTGTTCGATCGCGGCTATGTCGGGATGATGCTGCAAGAGGATGGCAGCGCCAATCTGTGCCTCGCGGTGCGCCGGTCCCGCATGCGTGCCGAGGGCGATCCTGCGGCCTTGCTGGCGGCGATCGGGCACGAAATCCCTGCGCTTGGCGATCGGCTGGCCTATGGCAGCGGCGCGATAGATGCGATCGCCAACGTCCCCTATGGCTGGCGCGCGCTGGCAGCCCCGCTGGCGGCGTGGCGGCTGGGCGATCAGGCGGCGGTGATCCCCAGCCTGGCGGGCGAAGGCATGGGCATCGCGCTCGCCAGCGGCATCGCCGCCGCCAATGCCTGGGTCGCCGGTGCCAGCGCCGACACCTTCCAACGCGGCTTGGCCGCCCAGACCCGCGCCCCAGTCGCCCGCGCGCGCATGCTGCGTGATCTGGCCGAACATCGCGCCGGTGCGCGGCTGTTGCTTGCCGCCACCGCAGCCATCCCCGGAGCCGCCGGCCTCGCGGCAACGCTAACCCGCATCACCCACCGGCCCATTGACGTCACCGCTGCGGCACAACACATTTAAGGCTATGCAAAAGCTCAACCTGTCCGAAGCCGAATGGCGCGATCGCCTGACCCCCACCCAATATCATGTCCTGCGCGAAGCGGGCACCGAACGCGCGTTTTCGGGCGAATTGAACGCCAACAAGGCCGATGGCCTCTATCATTGCGCCGCCTGCGAACTGCCGCTGTTCGACAGCGACGACAAGTATGATTCAGGGTCGGGCTGGCCCAGCTTCACCCGCCCCTTGAGCGCCGATGCGGTCGAGGATCGCCGCGACACCAGCCACGGCATGTTACGGATCGAAAGCCTGTGCGGGCGCTGTGACAGCCATCTTGGCCATGTCTTCCCCGATGGCCCGCCGCCGACCGGCCAGCGTTACTGCATGAACTCGGTATCGCTCGAGTTTCGCCCGCGCGACGCCTGAAGCTCAGCCTCTTGTGACCGGGCGACTGAGCGCGTATCCAGCACCCACTCATGGCAACCGCGACTAAAAAGACCCGCGCGCCGCGCTGGCGCCGCTTCGCGGTCTGGACCCTTGGCACTGGCGCGGCGCTTGCGCTGATCGGGCTGATTGCCCTGGTGATCGCGGTCTATACCGCGCGTTCGTCGCTGCCGTCGTTCGACACGCTCAAATCATCGCCCAACGGCCAGATGATCCGGGTGCATGCCGCCGACGGCACGGTGATCGTGTCGCTGGGGCCAAGCTATGGCGAATGGATCGAATATGCCGACATTCCCACCGTCATGCGCCAGGCGATGGTCGCGGTCGAAGATCGCCGCTTTCGTTCGCATTGGGGGGTCGACCCGATCGGCATCGCGCGATCAGTAAAGCTTGCCTATCAATATCGCGGCACCGACCGGCGCTTGCAGGGCGCCTCGACGATCACCCAGCAGGTGGCGCGCACCGTCTTTCTGTCGAACAAATATGATTTCGGGCGCAAGATCCGCGAGATCATCCTGGCGCTGGCGATCGAGCGCAAGTTCAGCAAGGATCAGATCCTCGAACTCTATCTGAACAAGGTATATTTCGGCGGCGGAGCCTATGGCATCGACGCCGCCTCGCGCCGTTTCTTCGCGCACCCGGCAACCAATTTGTCACTGTCCGAAGCGGCGGTGATCGCAGGCCTGGTCAAGGCACCCTCGCGCTATTCACCCACCGCCGATGCCGAAGCGGCGCGCGGACGGGCGGGCGTGGTGCTCGACGTCATGGTCGAAACCGGCGCGATCACCCGCTCGCAAGCGGCAAGGGCCGAACCGTCCGAGGTCAAGCTCGCGCCCGAGCCCAAGCGCAACAGCGTCCGCTATTTCACCGACTGGGCCTTGCCCCAGCTCGAAATGCTGATCGACGAAACCGACGCCCCGCTCGACGTGTGGACGACGCTCGATTTGTCGATGCAAGCCAGTGCCGACGCCGCCATTCGCGAAAATGCGCCCGCCGGCGTGCAAGGCGCGCTGGTCTCGCTCGACCGCGACGGCGCGGTGCGCGCGATGATCGGCGGCAAGGATTATGTCTCGTCCAACTATAACCGCGCGACCCAGGCAACGCGCCAGCCGGGTTCGGCATTCAAGCTGTTCGTCTATCTCGCGGCGCTCGAAGCCGGGGTGAAGGCCGACGATCAAGTCGTCGACGAACCGGTGACGATCAACGGCTGGAGCCCGCGCAACAGCTCGGGCCGCTTTGCCGGGGCGATGGATGTCCGCTCGGCCTTTGCCTATTCGGTCAACACCGTTGCGGCGAAGCTGGGGCAGGAAGTCGGCTTCGCCACCGTCGCCGATATGGCGCGCCGTTTTGGCATCACCACCCCGGTCGATACTCGCCCCGCGATGGTGCTGGGCACCAGCGATGTGCGGCTGATCGACATGACCCGCGCTTATGCCAGCGTGGCACAGCGCGGCGTCGCGGTCACGCCCTATGGCATCACCCGAGTCACCGCCAATGGTGCGGTGATCTACGCGCACGAGGTCGATACCTCGCGCGTGCTGGTCGCCCCCTATGTCGCCGCGCAAATGACCGACCTGCTGCAAACCGCCGTCGCCACCGGCACCGGGCGCGCCGCGTCGATCGGTCGCCCGGTGGCGGGCAAGACCGGCACCACCAGCTCGAACAAGGATGGCTGGTTCATGGGCTTTTCCAGCGGCCTCACCACCGGCGTGTGGATGGGCCGCGACGATGCTCGCGCGGTCGGCGGCCTGCAAGGCGGCACCGCCCCGGCCAAGGCGTTCGCCAGCTTCATGCGCAGCGCGGTCGCCAAACGTCCGCCCGAGCAGTTTGAAACCGAGGTTACCTTGCCCGAATGGCAGCTGGAGCCCGATGATGAATCCTATTTCGGCGAACCCGATAACGGCTTGTTCGTCGACGAGTATGGCATGCCGATCGCCTCGGATCGCGAGGCTACGCCCGATGGCCGCGGCGTCTATGTGACACCGGGCGAGGAAGAATCGGCACCGCCGCCGCCAGCAGAACGCGAAACCCTCGACGCCGATTGGATCAACCGCGCGCTTGGCCGCAATCCGCCGCCGCGCCGCGAGCGTGACGAACGCGCCATTCCGCCGCCGACAGCCCGCGATACCCCGCCCCGCGACCAGCGCGTTTACGAGGACGAACGCCCGAACCAGTGAAGGCCAGCGCCATGCCGGCGTAGCCATGCCATCGCCGGGGCCGGGTCATCGCCCAGCAGCCGCGCCGTCGCGGCGTGAAAGGCCGGGCTGTGGTCCATGTGCAGCCGGTGCGCCACCTCATGCGCGACCACCGCGCGGCGGACAAAGACCGGCGCAAACACCAGCCGCCAGCTAAAGCGGATCGCCCCGGTCGAGGTGCAACTGCCCCATCGCGTGCGCGGATCGCCGATCGCCACCCCCGCAATCGCAATGCCCGCCGCGCCGGCAATCGCGCGCGTATCGGCATCGAGCAGCGTTAGCGCCTCACGCTTCAGCCATGCCTCTACCCGTGCGCCCACCCGGTCAGCGGGACCGCCGACGATCAGCAGCGCCCCCTCGCGCACCGGCACCCGCCGCGCTGGCTCGCGCCAGGCGATGCACAGCCGATCGTCGCCAAATGGTATTTCCGCGCCATCGCAGAACGGTATCGCCGCCGGCAGCCGCGCGCGTTGCGCCTCGATCCAGCCCCGCTTTTCCTCGGCCCAGGCAAGCGCGGTGCGTGCCGATCCGCGCTTGGGAATGGTCAGCCGCACACGCCCGCTGGCCGGATCGATCGACAGCCGCATGCCCCGGGCACGGGGGTGGCGGACGACATCGATGTCGTCCGGCGCGCTCACAATTCGCGGTCGATCAGATGATGTTCGAGGTCGCCGGCGTCATTTTCCGAAATCGTCCAGCCGCGCACCGATACGCCCGCGCGATGCACCGCATCGCGATCGCCGCACACCAGATAATGCCATTCGGGCAGCGGCAGGAACTCGGCGCGCAGCCGATAGGCACAGGTCGATGGCAGCCAATGGATCCGATACACCGCCTTTGGCGTCAACCTGACGCAATCGGGCACATAGGCGCGCCGATTGCGATAGTCGCTGCACTGCGCGGTTGCGGTATCGAGCAATTTGCACGCGACATTGGTCGCCGCCAGCTCGCCGGTATCCTCATCCTCGAACTTGTGCAGACAGCATTTGCCGCAGCCGTCGCACAACGCTTCCCATTGTCCGCGATCGAGCTTTTCGATCGGGACATCGCCTTCCCAGAAACGACCGCTGGCAGGTGCGTTCAACGTACCCAGCGCTTCAACACATCGACCACGGCCTGCGGGCTTTCATCGGCTGGGATCAGCGCGATCGGCTGTCCCTCAGGCCCCATCAAATAGGTAATGCGGGTGTGATCGACCAGATAGGCGTCGGGATTGGGCGAATCGCGCTTGGTCGCCATGCCGGCATAGGATTTCAGCACCGCGGTGATCGCCTCTTGCGAACCCGTCAGCCCCACCGCGCGTGGATGGAAATTGGCGACGAACTCGCCCACCACCGCCGGCGTATCGCGCGCAGGATCGACGGTAATGAAGATCGGCACCACTTTTGCCGCCAGCGCCGGATCGCTCGCCTCGAATTGTTTCAGCCCCGCGCCGATATTCTGCATGTCGATCGGGCAGACATCGGGGCAAAAAGTATAGCCGAAATACATCACGCGATATTTGCCGGCAAAATCGGTGTCGCGCACCGTCTGTCCCTTGGCATCGGTCAGTGTGAATGGTCCGCCGATGCGGGCACCGGCCAGCGGCGGCTCGGTCAACGGCTCCGAAGCCTGCTGTCCGCACGCGGCGAGCAGCAGAAACAACAGGGCGGCGAAGTGGGTTTTGAACTCGTTCATGGCACCGCCAGCCATGATCTGATAGATCGCCGGATGCAAGCTGCAGACCTTGCGACCTGCGTTACCGATTGGGGAAATCTGCCCGTGACCATTACCGCCCGCGCCGCCCGGCTCGCCCTTGCCTTCTCGCTGGTGACATTGCCCGCGACCTTCGCCGCGCCGGTTGCCGCACAGCAATTCTCGGCCGGCTACAAGTTTCTGAAGGCAGTGCGCGACGCCGACGGGGCCGAAGTGAACAAGATCCTGGGCGAACCCGGCCAGTCGATCATCAATACCAAGGATCGCTCGACCGGCGAAGGCGCGCTGCACATCGTCGCCAAGCGCAGCGATGCGACCTATCTTCGCTTCCTGCTGCAAAAGGGGGCCAATCCGAACATGACCGACGAACGCGGCAACACGCCGATGATGCTCGCGGTCGAAAACGGGTTCAGCGAGGGGATCGACGCGCTCAAAACCTATAAGGCAGACCCCAATATCGCCAATCACAGCGGCGAAACCCCGCTGATCCGGGCGGTACAGATGCGCCGCTTCGAAATCGTGCGCGATCTGTTGGCGGCAGGTGCCGATCCCGATCAGACCGATGTCATCGCCGGGCTGTCGGCGCGCGAATATGCCGTTCGCGACGCCCGCTCGCCCGCCATCACCAAATTGCTCGCCGACGCCCCAAAACGCGCCCGCGCCCCGGCGGGAGCAGCAGGCCCACGGCTGTAACATCCTCGGCAATATCGCTTACAGACCGGCTGCAAACCCGATCGTTTCGGGATCGACCGCCCCCATCACCCGCCGCGCCGCCCGCCTGGCGAACGCAAGCGTGCATTTGCGCCGGGTAGCGGCGGCCAGCGAATGCGTCCGCGCCTCGCGCAGGATCGCAGCATCATAGCGATCGGCAACGATCACGCCGGCACGCTCGGGCAGAAACGCCTCGCGCTCGAGTGGTGCCGCGTCGAAGCCCTCGGGCACTGCCCAGAAAAAGCGGTCGCAATGGTCCAGATAGTCGGTCCATTTGCCGTCGCCCAGCAGATCGGCACGCGACACCTTGATCTCGACGATGACGATCCCGCCATTGGCATCGATCGCCATCAGATCGGCACGCCGCCCGCCAGCCAGCGGCATTTCGGCGATGGCGACGCAATCATGGCGCAACAACATCCGCGTCACCCCGCGCACCACATCGGCAGCGCAGGGTGACAAGGGTAGGGCAGGGGCAAGCATCATGCCCGCCTTTTAGAACATTACACGAACAATGAAAAGCCAGGGCAGCGCGGCTACTCGCCTGCCTGCCCCTCGGCATCGCTCAACGGTAAAAGATGTGGTTTCCCAGCGACGCCACTTTGGCGCGGTTCCAGCGCGGTGACACATGCCGCGCGTGGAAGAACATCGCATTCGACGCGCTGCTTTCCCACAATTCATCGCGCGCTACCTTGGCAACCGCAATTGCCGTGCGCCACGCGGCTGACCCAGTCGAAACGCTGGGCAGACGCCCGCCGCGAACGAAGGAAAACTGGCCGCGTTGCTTCAGCACCGAACAGGCGGTGTTAGGAAAACGCCCGGATTCAGAACGGTTCAGGATCACTTCGGCGACGGCAAGCTGGCCGTGCAGCGGTTCGCCCTTGGCCTCGTAATAAATGCCGATGGCCAGGCAGCGCAGCTCTTCATCGGGACTATCGGGCACGCTTTGCGCGGCAACCGCATCGGCAAGCGAAGCAAAATCAGCTTCCACCGCGTCAGGTTGCGCCAGGGTGGGCGGCCCTTCATCCCCTTCGCTGGTCCATTCAGCGGGCACGATCGGTGCGGGCGGAATAGGAAGCTGTGCGGGCTGGGCGATGATATTGGTTTTAATCTCGGGCCGATCAGCGACCATCAACTCGCTATTGGCGAGTTCATAGGCGAGGCCCGGTGTCGTGGCACATACCATGATGGCCGCGCAAAGAGTCACAGCCACCGATCCGGCGGCACGTGCAAAAAGCTTCATTGTCGAACTAAAAAATGCGGTGGATGCGCTAACGACGACTGACAAGTCAGCGCCGATCGGACAGTCCCCCGACTGCGTAACCGTACGGGATCGCACCCCGTTCGACACAACGCTTCCGAAACGAATTTCGCCTATCTATCGCCTGCGATTTATTGTCAATCGTTAACGATTATGTCCGCGACCAGTCGTTCCGCCGATGCGACGTCCACCTCGACCACCCACAGGTCGGGATCGTTACGGCGCCGTCGTTGCCAATATTCGGTCGCCGCCGGCGAATCGGCATCCGCCGGCCCCGCCACGATCAGTGCTGGAATACCGTTGCGCCCGTAACCGCGTTCATAGAATCGGGCATGTTCGCCGCGATCGAGCGCCAGCACCAGGATCGCGCCGCCCATCGCCTCACCCCGGGCCAGCACCATCGCGCTGCCCCCGGCATCATGCGTCTGGCGCACCAATGCGCTCACCCGCACATGGCTGGCCAACCGGCTCATGCCGCCTGATATCCGGGCAACCCGGCTAGCGGGATGCGCGATCGCATGAACGTGCCGGTGCCGCGCGCCGCCTCTTCGCCGTCGCCCGCGATCAGTCGCGCATCGGCGACGAACACCCGCCGCTGGCCGCTGATCCAGCGCCCCTCGGCAATCACCGGCCCCTCACGCAACGGCGCGGTGAACAACAGGTTGAACTGAGTCGTCAGCAGGAAACGGTCGGTGACCAGGCTGTTGGCGGCATAAAAGGCGGCATCGTCGAGCATCTTGAAATAGCTCGTGCCATGCGCCGCGCCTGCGGCATGGAAATAGCGCGGATCGATCGTGAAATGGATCCGCGCCAGCCCCGCCTCGGGTATCTCCAGCCGCGACTCAAATAAACGATTGATCGGCGCGGCAGCATAAAGCGATTCGAGCGCGCGGTGATGCGCCTCCGCGCCCGAGGGTTCAGGCAGCGGCATCGCGGGTTTCCACCCCTGTCAGCAGCGCGAACAATGCATCGGTCGATGCCGCGCCGCGCAGTTTCTCGGCCAGCGTCCGATCGCGCAGCAACCGCGACACCCGGGCCAGCGCCTTCAGATGATCGGCCCCGGCATCGACCGGGGACAACAGCATGAACACCAGATCGACCGGCAGGCCATCGACTGCATCGAAATCGACCGACTGTACCAGCCGTACGAACATCCCGCGCACCCGATCGAGCGTTTCGATCCGGGCATGCGGAATCGCGATGCCGCCGCCAAAGCCGGTCGACCCCAGTTTCTCGCGCGCCGCCAGCCGTTGGCCTACCAATTTGGTATCCAGCCCCAGCCGCTCACCCGCAAGCGCTGCCAGTTGCTGGAACAACGGCTTTTTGCCGCTCACCGAAACGCCCGATACGACCGAGTCATGCGTCAGTATTTCGATCGGATCGGGCGGTACCGCGCTCCCTGCGAAATCGCTCACGAAGCGCGGTTGGGCTCGACCCAGCCGATCGTGCCGTCATTGCGGCGATACACCATATTGAACGCGCCGGTGCCGCTGTTCTTGAACAGCATCGCATTGGTGTGGCGCAGGTCCAGCATCATCACCGCATCCGAAACCGTCGCTTCGGGCACATCGACGCGGGTTTCGGCGATGATCAGCGGCGCGTCGGCCTCGACCTCTTCGACTTCGTCGGGCGTGCTGCCAAACACCGTATAGCCGGCATTGTCGTAGCTATTGTCATAGGCCATGCTCTCGGCAACCGCATTGGCCTGGCCGGCATTGCGGTCCTTCAGCCGGCGCATGTAGCGGCGGAGCTGCTTTTCGATCTTGTCGGCAGCCCCGTCGAACGCGCCATGCGCTTCCTGGCCGTTATTGGCGCTCTTGAGCACCAGCCCCTGCATTACATGCGCGACGATGTCACAGGTAAAGCCATGATCATGCGGCCCCTTGCCGAACACCACCTGCGCCGAGATCGCGCGGGAGAAATACTTGTCGGCAATCGCCTGGAGCCGGTCGGTGACCTGCTGCTGGAGTGATCCGCCCGTTTCGACCTGGTGGCCCGAGACGCGAACTTCCATGACAATCTCCTGAGTTACAAGGGGTGCGACCTAGGGTCGCGCAATACCGTCGTCAACCAGACGCCCAGAGCGGCTCCTTCAGCTCGGCGATGAACGCGGCATGCCGCGCCAGCTCGTCTGCCGATGCGGCAAACACCCGTGGCGGGCGGGTCGCGACAATGCTCGGATCGGCAATTTCGATCGTTTCGACTGCGACATCCTCGACCAATCCCAGCCCGATCTGCCGCCCGCCCGACAATTCGACATAGACCTGCGCCAGCAATTGCGCGTCGAGCAGTGCGCCGTGCAGCACGCGCCGGCTACGGTCGACGCCGAAGCGGCTGCACAGCGCATCGAGCGTATGTTTTGCGCCGGGCAGTTTCTGGCGTGCGATCTGCAGCGTATCGACCATCCGCGACATCGCCACCTTCGGCCTGCCGCAGCGGTGCAATTCGCCGTTCATAAACGCAAAATCGAACCCGGCGTTGTGCGCGACCATCGGCGAATCGCCGATGAAATCGAGCAGCGCCTCGACCTCTTCGTGGAACAGCGGCTTGTCGCGCAAAAAGGCGTCGGACAGGCCGTGTACCGCCTGCGCCTCGGGCGGCATCGGTCGTTGCGGATTGAAATAGACGTGGAAAACTTCGCCGGTCTCACATTGGTTGACCAGCTCGACACAGCCGATCTCGACCACCCGATCGCCTGCTGCAAAGCTCAGGCCGGTGGTTTCTGTATCGAAGACAATTTCACGCATCCCAACCTTATTCTCCCGGCGGCCCGGCAACGCAAGCGATCACGCGCGCAACCGCCGCGCGGGTCTCGTCGAGCGTCCCGCCGGTGGGGATCACGAAATCGGCACGCGCGCGTTTTTCGGCATCGGGCAGTTGCCGCGCCAAGATCGCTGCGAATTTGTCGGGCGTCATGCCCGGCCGCGCCAACACCCGTGCGCGCTGCACTTCGGCGGGGGCGGATACCACCGCGATCCGATCGACCTGCGACCAGCCCTGCTTTTCGAACAACAGCGGAATGTCGAGCACGACCAGCGGCTTGTCGGCAAAGGACGCCATGAAATCGTTGCGTGCCGCCGCCACCATCGGATGCAATATCGCCTCCAGCCGGGCCAGTGCCGCGTCATCGCCGAACACCGCCGCTCCCAGCGCGGCACGATCCAACCCATCCGGCCCGGTACTGCCGGGGAACGCAGCTTCGATCGCCGGCAGCGCTGCCCCGCCCGGCGCTTGCAGCCGATGCACTTCGGCATCGGCATCGAACACCGGCACACCGGCACCGGCAAACATCGCCGCAACGGTCGATTTTCCCATCCCGATCGACCCGGTAAGGCCCAGGATGAGGGGCTTCATGCCGTCAGCAGGGCGCGAAGCTCGGCATCCTTGTCGCGCGGCGCTTCGACCCCAAAAAACAGCTCAAACGCCAACGCCGCCTGGCCGATCAGCATTTCCAGCCCGTCGATCGTCGCCAGCTCGCGCGCTCGCGCCGCCGCCAGCAATGGCGTCTCCAGCGGCGCATAGACGATGTCATAGACGATCGCGTGATCGGGCAGTGGGTCGAGGTCGATGTCCAGCTTTGCCTGCCCCGCCATCCCCAACACGCTGGCATTGACCAGCAGATCGACCGGCGGCAGCGGCGTATCGAGCGGCACGATGTCGCCCTTCAGCTTGAAGGCCGCCAGCAGCCCCGCTCCTTTGAGCGGATTGCGCGCCATCAGCGTCACATGCGCAGCACCGATCCGCGACAGCGCGAACAGGATCGCGCGCGCAGCTCCCCCCGATCCGACCAGCGCGACATGCGCGCCCACCAGATCGGTCGCCCCCAGTGGCGCATAGAAACCGGCAGCATCGGTATTGGTCGCGACCAGCGCGTCATCTTCGCTGCGAAATACCGTGTTCACCGCGCCGATCGACTGGCGCAGGCCAGCCGGATCGGGAAGATGATCAAGCGCGGCCTCCTTGTGCGGCAGCGTGACATTACATCCGCGCCAGTCGGGATCGGCGGCGCGCTCGGCGAAATAGCCCGCCAAATCGGTGCTTTCGACCCGATGCCGCGCATAACGAGCCTCGATCTCCAAGGCGTCGAGCCAGAAACCGTGGATGATCGGCGACTTCGAATGATCGATCGGATCGCCGATCACCTCTGCATAGCTCGTCATGCCGTCAACACTCCTCGAACGCGCAGATAATCGACCAGCGGCAATAGCGGCAGGCCCAAAATGGTGAAATGATCGCCCTCGATGCGCGAGAAAAGCTGCACGCCAGGCCCTTCGATCCGGTAGCAACCGACACAGCCGGCGATCGCTGGCCATTCGGCATCGAGATAGGCTTCGATAAACGCATCGGACAAGGGCCGCACCGTCAGCCGCGCGCGATCGACATGCCGCCACACCGGATGGCCGCGCTCGACGATCACCGCCGCCGAATATAGCGCATGCGTCGCACCGGCCATCCGCCGCAAATGGTAGGCGGCATCGGCGCGGTCCACCGGCTTGTCGAGCAACGTCCCGTCGGCAAGCTCGACCACCGAATCGCAACCAAGCACCAGCCCCGCCCCCGCCAGCCGCGACACCTTGCTCGCCTTCAGCTCGGCAAGCGCATCGGCGGTATCGCGCGCCGACAGCCCTTGCGCGGCGAAGCTCGCCTTGGCGGCATCCTCATCGACCTGCGCCGCGACCGCCTCATGGGGTATGCCCGCAGCCGTCAACATCGCGCGCCGGCTCGCGCTCTGCGAAGCGAGGATCAGGGTCATGCGTCGCGCTGCGCGGCGGCGCGTTCGTTGCACAGGGTAATAATCGCCGCTGCGGTTTCCTCAATCGAACGCCGGGTGACGTCAATCACCGGCCAGCCATTATCGGCAAACATCCGCCGCGCGAACGCGACTTCGCGCGCCACCGCCTCCTGGTCGACATAAGCGGTCTCGGGTGCCTGGTTCAGCGACAGCAGCCGGTTGCGCCGCACCTGGATCAGCCGGTCGGCGCTGGTAGTCAGCCCGACGATCAGCGGGTTCTTCAAGCTGAACAGCTCGCGCGGCGGCGGGCTTTCGATCACGATCGGGATGTTAGCGGTCTTATAGCCGCGATTGGCGAGATAGATCGACGTCGGCGTCTTCGACGATCGCGAAACGCCGGCGAGCAGAATATCGGCCTCTTCCCAATCCTCGGCGGCGATGCCGTCGTCATGCGCGATCGTGAACTGGATGGCATCGACCCGCGCGAAATAGGCGGCGTCCAGGATATGCTGCCGCCCCGGCCGCGCCTTTGCCTCCTGCCCCAGCAAGCCCGACAGCGCATGGCTGACTCCGTCGAGCGGCGCGATCGCAGGCAAGCCCATCGCGCGGCATCGCGCCTCGAGCGTGCGGCGCACTTCCTTGTTCACCAGCGTGAAGATCACCAGCCCCGGATTCTGTGCGATTTCCTGCAAAATGCGTTCGAGATGGGCTTCGCTCCGCACCATCGGCCAGAAATGCCGCAGCGTTTCGACATCGTCGAACTGCGCCAGCGCCGCCTTGGCGATGTTTTCCAGCGTCTCGCCGGTGGAGTCGGAAAGGAGGTGGAGGTGGAGCCGCATCACCGCTTGAACCGATCTGTGGATAACATGCGGACAGTGGCTAGCGTAACCCGGCCCCGCGGCCAAGCCGTGCAAAAGCGGGGGTTCGATCCCCAGTTCATCCACAATCCCTGCCGTGCCGCACCGATTTGTCCCCAAGCTGTGGAAAACGGGGACGGCTGACTCGACTCATTGAGTCGGTGCGGCTCGCTGCCGGTCAAGCTGTTGGCAAAAACCGCATGACCGCTTAAGCCCCGTTATCCACGCGCCATCTTCCATCAACATCCTTTTTCAAGAATCTTCTTAAGTATGAAGGAAGGCAGACCGAATCCCGTGCAGACCCCCGTCACGATCAAAAAGCCCCTCCTCGCGACCTTGCTCGGCGAGAAACAGTCGGTTGCCCCCGTGTGGCTCATGCGACAGGCGGGCCGCTATCTGCCCGAATATCGCGCGCTTCGGGCCGAAAAGGGGGGATTTCTGGCATTGGCGATGGACCCGCCGTCAGCCGCCGAGATCACGATTCAGCCGATCCGCCGCTTCGGCTTCGATGGCGCGATCCTGTTTTCGGACATTCTGACGGTGCCGATGGCGCTCGGCCAGGACCTCTGGTTCGAAACCGGCGAAGGGCCGCGCCTTGCCCCCACCGCCGACGATCATGCCGCGATCGAAGCGCTGGTGCCGCCCAGCGAAGACGTGCTGGCCCCGGTCTATGAAACGGTGCGCCAGGTCGCGGCGATGCTGCCACCCGAAACCACCTTCCTGGGCTTCGCTGGAAGCCCGTGGACGGTCGCGACGTACATGATCGCAGGCCAAGGCTCGAAGGATCAGCATAAGGCCAGAAGGCTGGCTTACGGCGATCCTGTGGCCATGCAGCTATTGATCGATCGAATCATCGCGGTGACGATCGACTATCTGGCCAAACAGCACGAAGCCGGGGTCGCAGCGGTGCAGTTGTTCGACAGCTGGGCTGGCAGCCTTTCACCGGCGCAGTTCGAACGCTGGGTGATCGCGCCCAATGCAGCGATCGTGGCGGGGCTGCGGTCACGCTGCCCCAACCTTATCATCATCGGCTTTCCCAAGGGGGCAGGGGGCAAGCTTGCCGCCTATGCCCGCGAAACCGGGGTCGATGCGATGGGTATCGACGAAACCGTCGATCCGGTCTGGGCCAATCGCGAACTGCCCGCCGACATGCCGGTGCAGGGCAATCTCGACCCGCTGGCGCTGATCGCCGGCGGCGCGGCGCTCGACGCGGCGATCGATCACATCCTGGATGCGTTCGCCGATCGCCCGCATGTGTTCAACCTGGGGCATGGCATCCTGCCCGACACGCCGATCGCGCATGTCGAGCAATTGCTGGCGCGCGTTCGCGGTAGTGTCGCGCGATGACCGGCTTTCTGGGCCAGGCCTATCCGTGGATGAAGGCGGCGCATCTGATCTTCGTCATCTTCTGGATGGCGGGGCTGTTCATCCTGCCGCGCTATCTGGTCCATCACCAGGAAGGGCTGGCAATCGCCGGTGAACCCGAACGCTGGATCGCGCGCGAAGCAAAGCTGCGAAAGATCATCCTGACCCCTGCCTTGGTGGTCGTCTGGGTACTGGGGCTGCTGCTCGCCGCCAATCTGGGGCTGTTCGCGGGAGAAACCGGGCTGGGCTGGTTGCATGCCAAGCTGCTGCTGGTAACGCTTTTGTCGGGCTATCATGGCTGGGCAGTGGGCTATAGCCGCAAGCTGGCGGCAGGGCATCCGACGCTTGCCGACCGGCAGTTGCGGATGCTCAACGAAGTGCCCGCGATCGCCGTAACGCTGATCGTCATTCTGGCGATCGTCAAACCTTTCTGATCAAGGCGATCCGGTATGTTGTTTCCCCTTCTAGCGCTCACCCTGGGAGCGGCTGCCCCCATGCCAACAGCGCAGGATGCACAGACCGCTGACGTCATCTGCGTCGCGGTATTCGGGGCGATCGCCAATACCGTGCCTGAGCCGCAACGCGCCGGCGTACTTGCCGGAACGATGTATTATGTTGGTCGGATCGACGCGCGCGATCCCGCGCTCGATCTGCAAAAGGCGATATTGGCGGTGTTGCCGTCGGAGGAATCGGGGCTGAACGCCTTTGTTAAGGAACATACCGGCCGCTGCGGCAGCCAGTTGCAGGACAATGTCAGGCGGCTGGCGTCGGTGGGCGGCGCGGTGCAGGCGCGCGCCAAGGCCGATGCTACCAAGGCTGACGGCGCCAAGCCCAGTGATGCCGCGCCGCAAGGCCGCTGAGCCCCTGCCAATTGGCGATCTGCCGATCCGACTTGACTTGATTTCCCCGCGAACCTAATCGAGAGGCCTGTAACCGGCGGCGCACCCGCGCTTGCCGGTGACTGTCTCCCTCCAGCCTCGCCCGTGTGCCGAACCCTTTGCGTTCCGCCGATCGACGCTACCCCAAGCTTTCCTGCCCAGACCGGACACCTCAGCGCATGCATCTCAAGGACCTCAAGAAAAAACCGCCTTCGGAACTCGTCGAAATGGCCGAAGGGCTGGGGATTGAGGGCGCGTCGACGATGCGCAAGCAAGACCTGATGTTCGCGATCCTGAAGGTGCAGGCCGAACAGGGCGAGATGATCATGGGCGTCGGCACGATCGAAGTGCTGCCCGATGGCTTCGGTTTCCTGCGCAGCCCCGAGGCGAGCTATCTTGCCGGCCCCGACGACATCTATGTCTCGCCCAACCAGGTTCGCAAAATGGGCCTGCGCACCGGCGATACCGTCGAAGGCGAAATCCGCGGTCCCAAGGACGGCGAACGCTATTTCGCGCTGACGCGGCTGGTGTCGGTCAATTTCGACGATCCCGACGTCGTCCGCCACCGCGTCAATTTCGACAATCTGACGCCGCTCTATCCCGACGAGAAGCTGACGCTCGATCCCGCTGACCCCACGGTCAAGGACAAATCGGCGCGCGTCATCGACATCATCTCACCGCAGGGCAAGGGGCAGCGCGCCCTGATCGTCGCCCCGCCGCGCGTCGGCAAGACCGTGCTGCTGCAGAACATCGCGCGCGCGATCACCGACAACCACCCCGAGGTGTTCCTGATCGTCCTGCTGATCGACGAGCGGCCCGAGGAAGTCACCGACATGCAGCGCAGCGTGAAGGGCGAGGTTATCAGCTCGACCTTCGACGAACCCGCGCAGCGCCACGTCCAGGTGTCGGAAATGGTGATCGAAAAGGCCAAGCGCCTGGTCGAGCACAAAAAGGATGTGGTGATCCTGCTCGATTCGATCACCCGCCTCGGCCGCGCTTACAACACCGTGGTGCCGTCATCGGGCAAGGTGCTGACCGGCGGTGTCGACGCCAACGCGCTCCAGCGCCCCAAGCGCTTCTTCGGCGCCGCGCGCAATATCGAGGAGGGCGGCTCGCTCTCGATCATCGCCACCGCGCTGATCGACACTGGCAGCCGCATGGACGAAGTGATCTTCGAAGAGTTCAAGGGCACCGGCAACTCCGAAATCGTCCTCGACCGCAAGGTCGCCGACAAGCGCATCTTCCCTGCGCTCGACGTCGGCAAATCGGGCACGCGCAAGGAAGAGCTGCTGGTCGACAAGGGCAAGCTCAGCAAGATGTGGGTGCTTCGCCGAATCCTCATGCAGATGGGCACCATCGATTCAATGGAGTTCCTGCTCGACAAGATGAAGGATTCAAAGACCAACGAAGATTTCTTCGACAGCATGAATCAATAGCCGAGTGCGGCCCGAAATAGCGTCGCTATTTCAGGACTCGCACCGGCTCGGCCGGCGGTGCCGAAGGCAACCGACCGACGTCAGCACGGGCTTTGCCCGTGCAGTAAGCTCCCCTCCCTGCAAGGGAGGGGAGAATTCCTACCCCAGATGCTCGGCGAAAAACGCCATCGTCCGCGCATCGGCCAGGTCAGCCGCCTCGGGCGACCGCCGATTGCCCATCTCGGCCGCGAAACCGTGATCTTCGCCGGCATAGTCATGCAGCGTCACCTTGGGATGGTCATCCAGCCCCTCGTGCATCTTGGCCTGCGTCTCCGGGCCGACGAAGTGATCGTCCTTGGGGATGTGCAGCATCACCGGTTTGGCGATTGCATTCGCTTCGCCCAACAGCCCGTCGACCCCCACCGCATAATAGCCGACACTCGCATCGGCATCGGTGCGCGCGGCGGTCATGAATGCCAGGCGTCCACCCAGGCAATATCCGACAACGCCAACCTTGCCGCCTTCGGCCAGATGGCTGCGCGCGGTGCGGATCGTCGCTTCGATGTCGGCGATGCCCTTGTCCTGGTCGAACTTGCCCATCAGCCCCAGTGCCTGTCGCATTTCGGCCTCGACATCGGGATTAAGCTCGATGCCGGCTTCGAGCCGCCAGAACAGATCGGGCGCGATCGCCAGATAGCCTTGGCTCGCCAGCTTGTCGCATTTCTGGCGGATGCCGGGATTTACGCCAAAGATTTCCTGGATCACGATGATCGCGGCGCGTGCGGTGCCTTCGGGTTCGGCGACATAGGCGGCGAAACTGCCGCTATCGTCGAGGGCGGGTATCGAAATGTCGGCCATACGAACTCCTGAAATGATGCAGTCTGATCCGGCGATAGGCGGATGCCAGTCTATCGCCTAGAACGGTCTTGCGACGTTGTCGTTGCGAAGCTGGAGACTGTGCCGATGAAGATCAATGTCGAGGTCGATTGTACGCCAGAGGAAGCCCGCCGTGCGATGGGCCTGCCCGATTTCACGCCGGTGCATGAACGCTATGTCGCGATGATGGTCGAAACCGTCGACAAGGGCGTCAGCCCCGAAGTGCTCGAATCGATGATGCGCAGCTGGGCACCGATGGGCGAGGCCGGGCTGAACTTCTGGCGGCAGATGTTCGATATCTCGGGCAAGCGGCCTGAATAACATGGATACCATCTATGCGGTGTCGAGCGGCCATCCGCCCGCCGCCATCGCGGTGCTGCGCGTGAGCGGCCCCGATGCCTTTGCGATCGTCGAGGCGCTGGCAGGGTCCCTGCCGCCGCCGCGCGCCGCCAGATTGCGCTCGCTGCGCGATCCGGCCGGCGGCTCCTTGCTCGATCAGGCGATCATCCTGGTGTTTCCGGGGCCGGCCACCGCCACCGGCGAGGATCTGGTCGAACTGCATCTGCATGGGGGCAGGGCGGTGGTGCGCGCGGTCGAGGATGCACTTGCCGCCGATCCGCGCAGCCGTGCCGCCGAAGCCGGCGAATTCACCCGCCGCGCCTTGCTACATGGCCGGATCGACCTGACCCAAGCCGAGGGGCTGGCCGATCTGCTCGCCGCCGAAACCGAGATGCAGCGCCGCGCAGCCATCACCGCCAGTGGCGGCATGTTGCGCCGCACCATCGACGAACTGGCAACGGGCTTGCTTATGCTTTCGGCGCAGGCCGAAGCATTGCTCGACTTTTCCGACGAAGCCGATGTCGCCGACGATGAATCGGCAACCGCCCGTTTGCGAGACGGCATCGGCGATCTAGCAGGCGTGCTGCGAACATTATTGGCAGCGCCGACGGTCGATCGACTGCGTGACGGGTTCGACGTCGTGCTCGCAGGGCCACCCAATGCCGGTAAGTCGACCCTGATCAATGCGCTGGCGAAACGCGAAGTAGCGATTGTCTCGGACATCCCCGGCACCACTCGCGATCGGATCGAAGCGCATGTGAACGTGGGCGGCTATGCCATCCGTCTGTCGGATACGGCGGGCCTCGCCGACGAAACCGATGATGTGATCGAGCGGATCGGCATCGAACGATCTCACGCGGCGATGGCACAGGCCGATCTGGTGTTGTGGCTAGGAGATGCCGAGATGCCGGTCGAAGATGCCCAGCGCGGGTTGGCGCTGCATCCGCGCTGCGACGTTGCCGGCCGCGAAGCTGTGCCAGTTGGGCGGCTAGCGGTATCGGCGCGGAGCGGGGCGGGGATTGCCGATCTTTGGCAAGCGATCATCGACCGGCTGGCAATGCTGGCACCTCCCGTCGACACTGCCGCCCTCAACCGGCGGCAGCACGAACTGTTGACCATCGCATGCGACGCGCTTGATGCGGCACGTAGCGAGGCTGAGTTGCTGCTGGTCGCCGAACATCTCCGCCTCGCGCGCAACGCCTTTGATCGCATCACCGGTCGCGCCGATGTCGAGGCGATGCTCGACCAGCTTTTCGGACGATTCTGCATCGGTAAATGATGTTCCACGTGGAACAGCTTTGACGGTGGCGCATCGGGGTTCTAATCATCGGTCATGATCTATGATGTGATTGTGATCGGCGGTGGCCATGCCGGCACCGAAGCCGCCGCTGCGGCTGCACGGCGGGGCGCTCGGACGCTGCTGCTCAGCTTCGACCGCAGCACCATCGGCGCGATGTCGTGCAACCCGGCGATCGGTGGGCTGGGGAAGGGCCATCTGGTCCGCGAAGTCGACGCCCTTGACGGGTTGATCGCCCGCGCCGCCGACGCCGCCGCGATTCATTATCGTATGCTAAACCGAAGCAAGGGTAGCGCGGTGCAGGGGCCGCGCATCCAGGCCGATCGCAGGCGTTATGCCGCCGCGATTCAGGCGATGCTCGCGCGCCAGCCAAACCTCACCATCGGCGAAGGTGAAGCCACTGCACTGCTGCTCCACCCAGACGGCAGTGTCGGCGGCATCACTCTGGCCGACGGCAGCACGATCAACGCGCGCGCCGTCGTGCTCGCGACCGGCACTTTCCTCGGCGGTCGCATCTTTCGCGGTGAAGAGCGTGCAGAAGGTGGCCGGATCGAAGAGCGCGCCGCTACCCGGCTCGCCCAGCAATTGCGCGATCAGGGTCTGCCGATGGCACGGCTTAAGACCGGCACGCCGCCCCGGCTCGATGGGCGCACGATTGACTGGGCGCGCCTTGCCCAGCAGCCCTCCGACGACGAACGCTGGACGATGTCGCCCGTGTCGACGCCCGATGCCCGGCTGCCCCAACTATTCTGCGCGATCACCCGGACCAATGATCGTACCCACGACATTATCCGCGCCGCCTTGTCGCGCTCTCCCTTGTTCACCGGCGCGATCGACGCGCAGGGACCGCGCTATTGCCCTTCGATCGAAGACAAGATTCACCGCTTCGGCGATCGCGACGGCCACCAGATTTTCCTCGAACCCGAAGGGCTCGATGATCCGGCCATCTACCCCAATGGCATATCGACCTCGCTACCCAGCGATGTTCAGGCGGTGATGATCGCCTCGATCGAAGGGCTCGAGCGCGCCACGATCACTACGCCGGGCTACGCGGTCGAATATGATCATATCGATCCGCGTGCGCTGGCAGCGACGTTGGCGGTTCGCAGCGCTCCCGGCTTGTTCTGCGCCGGCCAGATCAACGGCACCACCGGTTACGAAGAAGCGGCAGGGCAGGGGCTGGTCGCCGGCCTGAACGCCGCCGCGCATGCGTGTGACTTGGCACCGGCAATGTTCGACCGCGCCGCCAGCTATCTCGGCGTGATGATCGACGATCTGGTGTTGCAGGGCGTGACCGAGCCGTATCGGATGCTCACCGCCCGCGCCGAATATCGCCTGCATCTTCGCGCTGACAACGCCCAAAGCCGTCTGACGCCCTTGGGCCTCGCACTTGGCTGCATCACCCCGCAACGTGCGGCGCACTTCGCCGCGGTCCAGGCCGAGCGGAAGCGGCTTGATACCGCATTGGAACAGCCCTGGTCGCCGCACGCGCTCCGCTTGCGCGGGGCGGATGTCGCGCTCGATGCCGGGCGACGAAGTGGTGCCGACTGGCTTCGCTTTCCTGCCGTGCAGCCGGAGCATGTCCTCGATTCGCTCGAAAGCTTCGGCCCCGCCATTCTCAGCGAGGCAGTGCAGGACGCGCATTACGCCCCCTATCTCGAACGCCAGGCCGCCGAGATCGCGACGATGCGCGCAAATGATTCAATCCCGATCCCGCCGCAACTCAGTTTCACCAAGGTGCCCGGCCTGTCGGCGGAAATGGCCGAGCGTCTATCGGCTGCCCGCCCAGCCACCATCGGTGCAGCCGCGCGAATCCGCGGGATCACCCCTGCCGCGATGACCGCAATCCTCTTGCACGCAAAGCGCCAGGCCGCATGACCGAAGACGACGCCAAAACCTGGGTCAGCACCCATTGGCCTGCCGAATCGGTCGAACGGCTCGCCGCCTATGCGGCACTCGTCCGTGCGGGCGCGGCCACACAAAACCTGGTTGCGCCGTCGACGCTCGATCATTTCTGGGCGCGGCACATCGTCGATTCGGCGCAGCTCGTGTTGCTCGCGCAGGCGCATACCGCGAAGGGCGGCTGGATCGACATCGGCAGCGGTGCCGGCCTTCCCGGTATCGTCGCTGCGATCTTGCAATCACGCCCCGTGCTGCTGGTCGAACCGCGTCGCCGCCGTGCCGATTTCCTTACCGAGACCGTCGATGCATTGGGCCTCTCAGCCACCGTCGCTCAGTCGCGAATCGAGGTCGTCAAGGCGGCAGGGCCGACGTCGATCCTGTCGGCCCGCGCGGTCACCGCACTCGATCCGCTGTTTGATTCGGCATCGCACCTCGCCGACAAAAATACGCTTTGGCTGCTGCCGAAAGGGCGTTCGGGCCAATCGGAGTTGGAATTAGCGCAGCACAGGTGGCATGGCATGTTTCACGTGGAACAGAGCGTCACCGCAGCGAATTCGGTGATCGTGGTCGCGAAAGGGGTTATGCTTCGATGATCGTCGTAACCGTTGCGAACCAAAAGGGCGGGGTGGGCAAGACCACGACCGCCATCAATGTCGGCACCGCGCTCGCCGCGACCGGGCTGCGCGTGCTGCTGATCGACCTCGATCCGCAGGGTAATGCCTCGACCGGCCTTGGCATCGGTCGCAATGATCGCGAACGCTCGAGCTATGATCTGCTCGTCGGCGATACTTCGCCCGAAGAAGCCGCGATCGCTACGCGCGTGCCCCGGCTCGACATCGTGCCCGCGACCGTCGATCTCTCGGGTGCCGAAATCGAACTGATCGAGTTTGAAGCGCGCACCCATCGCCTCGACCAGGCGATCGCTCGCGGCGCCCAGCATTGGGACGTCGTGCTGATCGATTGCCCGCCATCGCTTGGGCTGTTGACGATCAACGCAATGGTTGCATCGCATGCGTTGCTCGTGCCGCTGCAATGCGAATTCTTCGCGCTTGAGGGATTGAGCCAGTTGCTCACCACCGTCGAACGGATTCGCAGCCGTTTCAATCCCGGCCTGTCGATCCTCGGCGTCGTGCTGACGATGTATGATCGCCGCAACCGGCTGACCGATCAGGTGTCCGATGACGTCCGCACCGTGCTCGGCAAAGTGGTGTTCGAAACCGTGATCCCGCGTAACGTCCGCCTGTCCGAAGCGCCAAGCCACGGCATGCCCGCGCTCATCTACGACTATAAATGCGCCGGTTCGCAGGCCTATATTGCGCTTGCTCGCGAAGTGATCAGCCGGCTCCCCAACCTAACCAAGGCAGCAGCATGACCGATCCGGCCCCCGCTTCGTCGCCGCGCAAGCTGCGTCCCGGTCTCGGTCGCGGTCTCAGCGCGCTTTTAGGGGATGCCGCGCCTGCGCGCGACGCACCCAATGAAGATGGCAGCATGCCAACGGCGTCGGGCTTGCGGATGCTGCCGGTCAGTTCGCTCACCCCGCATCCAGGGCAGCCGCGCCGCCATTTCGACGAAGCCGCACTCGAAGACTTGGCGCAATCGATCGCGCAGCGCGGGCTGATCCAGCCGATCGTCGTGCGCCCGCACGGCAAGGATTATCAGATCGTCGCTGGCGAACGCCGCTGGCGCGCGGCGCAGCGCGCCCGGCTGCACGAGGTGCCGGTGATCGTCCGCGACCTCGACGATGCCGAAACGCTCGAAATCGCCCTGGTCGAGAATATCCAGCGTCAGGATCTCAACGCAATCGAAGAGGCCGATGCCTATCACAAATTGATCGAAGCCTTTGGCCACACCCAAGAGGCGCTCGCCAAGCTGGTCGGTAAATCGCGCAGCCATGTCGCCAATCTGCTTCGCCTGCTCGACCTGCCGGTGATGGTGCAGAAACAGGTGATCGAAGGCGCGCTCACCATGGGTCACGCCCGGGCCCTAATCAACGCCCCAGACCCGGAAACGCTGGCCGAGCGAGTCATCACCAAGGGGCTGTCGGTACGCGAGACCGAAAAGCTCGCGCGCGAAAAACAAGGTGGCGGCAGTCCGAGAAAGTCGGGCGGCGGGCATGATCCCGTCAGCTCCGATGGCAATGCCGATATCGAAGCGCTTGAACGCCAGCTCGGCGACGTCCTGGGCTTGGTCGTGCGGGTGGCGCATGCCGGGCAGGGGGGAGTGCTGACGATCAGCTACTCAACGCTCGACCAGCTCGACATGGTCTGTCAGCGGCTCAGCGGCGACGTGATCTAGAATCTAGGTCGCGGCCTATCCCCTGTTCGTGCTCAGCCGAACCGCGCCGCCGCCCGCGCGATCGCCAAACACTCGCCTTCGGCCAATATCGTCCCCGCGTTCGACGGCGCGACAATCGCCCGTTCGGCCGCGCGAACCCGGTCGATCGCGCGCGCCAGTTGCGGCGATGACCATTTCCGCAACGCCTTGACGACATTCGGCTTTTCTTTCCAAAAGACGCGATTGCGCTCGACGACGGCCTCGATCCCTTCGCCGCCATCGACCTCGCGCCGCATCTCGGCCAGCGCCATCAGCCGCCGCACCAATTGCCGCAGCATCGGAATGTTCGCATTTTCCGCGCTCACCAGATGCAGCGCCGCCGCCGCGCCCGGTGCGTCGCCGCCGATCACTGCCTCGATCGCCGCGAACATCCCGCTTTCGTCGAGATCGGCCCCGATTGCCTCGATCGCATCGAGATCGGCGTCGATCGGATTGTCGGGCGAAGCGTCGACGAACAACGCGAGCTTTTCGATCTCCTGCGCCAGGATCGCACGATCGCCGCCGGTCGCCGCCAGCAATCGCTCGCCGACATGCGCGCCCAATCGCAGCCCGTGGTCGCGTGCGATACCCTGTACCATCCGTACCGCTTCCTGCCCCTCAGGCACGTAGAAGGCGCAGGCAGCGGCCGTCCGTGCGCCCTCGGCCAGCTTCACGATCTTGCCTGATTTCTTCACCGTCGGCGCGATCGCCACCACCGGATTGCCCGCACGCTCGGCGGCCAGCAGCAGCGTGAACGCCTCGAGACATTCCTCGCCAGCCCCCGACACGCGAATATAGCGCCGATCGCCAAACAACGACATTGATGCTGCTTCATCCGCCAGCCGTCCGGGGTTGTTCTTCAGAAAACCGCCGTCGAAATCGACGCGCTCAGCGCCGTCGCCCAGCGACTTGGCCAGCCGCCCTGCCAGTTCATTGGCGCTCGCTTCGTCGGGGCCGTGGAGCAGGTACAGCCGCGTATCGGCGTCGGGCGCCTCCAGGCGCGCGCGCATCGCCTGCGGCTTGAGGTTCACTCCACCCCGTCGGTGCGCTGCGCGTACAGCGCAATCCGCGCGACGATCTGGTCGGCGACGATTCCCGACAGCCGCTCCAGCGCGGTCTGTTCGGCAGCGATCGTCGCATATTCGGAGCCGACGACGTCGATCCCGGCGTCCGACCCCGCAGTGGCATCGACCAGCACCCCGCCATTGGCGAGATCGACGAGTTGATAGCGCGCGCGCAACGTCCGCCGCTCGCGCGTGATGGTATCGTTCTGCCGCACGCCAAGGCCAATAATCTGGTCGTCGAGCACCACCTGCAACTGGTATCGTGCGCTGCCATTGTCGCCGCCCGCCAGCCGATCACGCAAGGCATTGGCCATCAGCCAGCCCTGCTGCCCCTCGATCGGCGCAACCTCGACCGAGGTGAGTGTCTGCCGCACCGCACCATTGGGGCCGCCGCCATAAAGCGGCTGCATCCCGCAACCGGGCAGCGCGGCGGCCAGCGCCAGCAGTGCGATCAGCCGCTTCATGCGACCAGATTGACCAGACGGTCGGGCACGACGATCACCTTTCGCGGCGGTTTGCCGTCCAGCACCCGTAGCACATTGGGCGATGCCAGCGCAGCGGCTTCGACGTCCTCGCGCGCCATGCCCTTGGGGACCGTCAGCGTATCGCGAAGCTTCCCATTGACCTGGATCGCGATCGTCACTTCGTCCTCGATCAGCAGCGCCGGATCGACTTCGGGCCAGGGTGCGTCGGCGATCAGCCCCTCGGCCCCCATCGCCGCCCAGGCTTCTTCGGCGATATGCGGCGTCATCGGCGCGACGATCCGCATCAACGCGCGGATCGCGGCGGTACGCGATGCCGAAGGCGCTGCCTTCTCGATCGCGCTCACCAGTTCGTAGAGTTTGGCGACCGACTTGTTGAACTGCAGCGCCTCGATGTCGCCCGCGACGCCAGCGATCGTCTGGTGCAGCTTGCGATCGAGCGGCTTGTCCTGGCCTTCCGCCGGTTCCACCGTATCGAACAGCCGCCACAGCCGCTGGACGAAGCGCCACGCCCCCTCGATCCCGCTCTCGGACCATTGCAGGTCGCGCTCGGGCGGGCTGTCCGACAGCATGAACCAGCGCACCGCGTCGGCGCCATATTGGTCGACGATGCCGGTCGGATCGACGGTGTTCTTCTTCGACTTCGACATCTTCTCGATGCGGCCGAGCGTGATTGCCTCGCCGGTCGCGATCTCGGTGCCATCGCGTACTTCCTCGGGCGATAGCCATTTGCCGCTCGCCGACTTGTACGTCTCGTGCGTCACCATCCCCTGCGTGAACAGTCCCGCAAACGGCTCGGCGACATCGAGCTTGCCGATATGCCGCAGCGCCCGCGTCCAGAATCGCGCATATAGCAAATGCAGGATCGCATGCTCGACCCCGCCGATATATTGCGCCACCGGCAGCCAGCTTTCGGCCACCGCCTTGTCGAACGGCTTGTCCTTGGGCTGGCTGGCGAAGCGGATGAAATACCACGATGAATCGACGAAAGTGTCGAGCGTGTCGGTCTCGCGCCGCGCGGGCTTGCCGCACGTCGGGCAATCGACATGCTTCCAGGTCGGATGCCGGTCGAGCGGATTGCCCGGAATGTCGAAGCTCACGTCCTGTGGCAGCACCACCGGCAGTTGATCGGCAGGCACCGCCACCGCGCCGCAATCGTCGCAATGGACGACCGGGATCGGCGTCCCCCAATAGCGTTGCCGCGACACGCCCCAATCGCGCAGCCGCCATACAGTGGTGCCATGCCCCCAGCCTTCGGCCTCGGCGCGCCCGATCACCGCGCGCTTGGCGGCGTCGATGTCCATCCCGTCGAGGAATCGCGAATTCACCAGCGCGCCGGGGCCGGTATAGGCTTCGTTGCCTTCAAACACCGGATCGGTGGCATCGCCATTGCAGACGACGCGCGTGACCGGCAGATCATATTTCCGCGCGAAGTCGAGATCGCGCTGGTCGTGCGCCGGCACGCCGAACACTGCGCCGGTGCCATAGTCCATCAGCACGAAATTGGCGATGTACACCGGCAATTGCCACGTCGGATCGAACGGATGCGTCGCGGTCAGCCCGGTGTCGAAACCCAATTTTTCCTGCGTTTCGAGTTCGGCGGCGGTGGTGCCCCCCTGCTTGCACCGCGCGATGAACGCGGCGACTTCAGGGTCGTGGGCAAGGGCTTGCGCGATCGGATGATCGGCGGCGACCGCAACGAAACTCGCGCCAAAGATCGTGTCAGGGCGGGTGGTGAAGACTTCGACCGACTGCTCCCCTCCCGCCTGCGGGAGGGGCTGGGGGAGGGAATGTTCGGGCGGTTGGGTCGAAGACAGGCCCTCCCCCGACCCCTCCCGCAGGCGGGAGGGGAGGTTCAGCCCAAAGCTGAACTGCAGCCCCACACTCTTGCCGATCCAGTTCTCCTGCATCAGCCGAACCTTGTCGGGCCACTTGTCGAGCGACCCAAGCCCATCGAGCAATTCATCAGCAAAATCGGTGATCTTCAAAAACCACTGCGACAATTTCCGCCGCTCGACCAGCGCGCCCGAACGCCAGCCACGCCCGTCGATCACCTGTTCATTGGCAAGCACGGTCATGTCGACCGGGTCCCAATTGACTGCGCTCTCCTTGCGATACACCAGCCCGGCGGCATAGAGATCGAGGAACAGCGCCTGCTCATGCCCGTAATAAGCCGGATCGCACGTCGCGAGCTCGCGCGTCCAATCGAGCGCGAAGCCTAGCCGCTTGAGCTGCGCGCGCATCGTCGCGATGTTTTCGTAGGTCCAGCCGCCCGGATGGACGCCGCGCTCCATCGCCGCATTCTCGGCGGGCATCCCAAAGGCGTCCCACCCCATCGGGTGGAGCACTTCCATCCCCTGCATCCGCCGGAAACGCGCCAGCACGTCGCCCATCGTGTAATTGCGGACATGACCCATATGGATTTTCCCCGAAGGATAGGGAAACATTTCCAGGACATAGCTTTTGGGCTTGGGGCTGTCGTCGCGCGCGGCAAAGGTGGCGCGGTCTTCCCACACCTTTTGCCACGCCGCATCCGCCTTCAGCGCGTTGAAGCGTGACGCCATAGGGGGTCTATCCTCAGCCAGCGATTGCGGAGCGGCGCAAATCGCGAGCGCGCGTCAGGATCACGTCTTCGAGCTTTTGCACCGTCGCGGCCTGCACCGGCGCTGCCACCCACTGGCCACCGCGATTGACTTCGCGCAGCGCCGCCACCCGCACCGCATCGGCGCGCAGGTCGGTATCGAGGATCGACACCGTTACCTTCATCCGCTCGGTGGGGGTGGTGGGGTTGATATACCAATCGGTAACGATCACGCCGCCGTTCGAATCGGTCTGCAACAGCGGCATGAAGCTCAGCGTGTCGAGGCTCGCACGCCACAAATAGCTGTTCACGCCGATCGTGGTGATCTGCGATGCGGCGAGCTCGCGCGGACGGTCGCCGCCGCCACCGCAGCCGGCCAGCGCTAGGGCGAGCGGAAAAACAAGAGCCAGACGGCGATACATCGGCGGATTCCTCAAGGGACAGGGACGCTACGAACTGCCTCTATAGATGCTGTGGCGAACCTCGCAAGCAGCGCCCGGCGCGCGCCGCTGTGTGCGATTAGCCACAGGTCAGACAAAATGCGCCTGGGGCATGGAACGGCAAGCCTGAGTCATGGTATTGCAATGGTCTTGATACAAAGGTTGGGCATGTCGGTTCGTCGTGGGATAAGTGGAGTTGCAGCGGTGGCGGTAATCGTCGCCGGCTTCGCGCTTGCGCCCGCGATCGGCGCTCCCGGTGAGCAGGAAGTTCGGCAGCTCCGCAAGGCACCGTCCTTTGCTCGTTCGGGCATCGGCTCCTTTACGCCTGCCTCGGCCGATCCCCGGCTCGCCGCCGCGCTTGCCCGCACCGGCCTGTCGGCCACCGGCTTCCGCTTCACCCCGTCCGAAGCGCATGCCAAGCGCAAGGAAGTCACCGTTGCGGTGCGCGCGCGTACTATCCGCGACGATGGCGGCATGGCACGCGGGATTGCGGTGCCTACCCGCACCTCGGTCAGTTTGCAGCCCATCGCTTATAATCTGGGCATGTCGGTCGGCTGGCGGCGGTTCGCGGTATCGGGCGATGTGTCGCGGCTCGACACCGCGGCGCTGCCCGGTGGTCGCGACTCGGTCGATGTCGGGGTAAGCTACACCGGACGTCGCCTCAGTGGCCGAGTTGCTGCCAACGCCGCCAAGCCGACGATCGACCAGCCAACCTTGGTCGCCGAAGCCCCCAGCTATTCGGTCGATGTCGGCACGTCCTATTCGTTGACGCGCAACCTCGATGTCACCGCCGGTGTCCGTTACCGCACTGAAAGCGATCGGTTGCGCCTGCAACAGCTTCCCGACAACCGCCGCGATAGCCAGGCGGTATATGTGGGTACCGCCTTCCGCTTTTGACGGTTGCGAAACGGTTCGCAATAGGCCAGCTTTGCTCGCAAAGTCGGCTGGGTCCGGCAGGACAGGGGGCTGGATAGGATGATGCGGTTATCGACGATTCTCGGGCTGGCGGTGTCGCTCATCTGGTCCATCCCATCACTTGCCGATCCCACCGCGCAAATTCCGCTTCGCATATCACCGCAGCGTGAAACTACCCTCACCACCTGGGTGCCCGAAAAAGTACAGGGCGTGGTGCTGCTGTCGACCGGCCACGGGTCATCGCCCGAAAAATATGACGCGCTTGCCTCGGCCTGGAAGACCGCAGGCTTTGCGGTCGTCGCGCCGCTCCATGTCGATTCATTGCGCTATCCGGGCCGGGAAAAATTCACGATGCAGGCCAGTTTCGGCGAGCGGATCGCCGATCTCAAGGCCGCCAGCGCCTATGCCGCCGCCACCTGGCCAACATTGCCGGTGATTGCCGCCGGCCACAGCTTTGGCACCTTGTCGGCTTTGTGCCTGGGCGGCGGGCTGTCCTATATCGGCGACTTCCGCGACCCGACGATCAAGGCGGTGATCGGCTTTTCCTCGCCCGGTCGCCTGCCCGGCCTGATTCAGCCGCATGCCTATGCCAGCGACGCGCTGCCAATCCTGCTCATCACCGGCGATCGCGACATGGTGCCGGGTGTCGTCACCGATTGGCAGGATCATCTCATGCCGGTGCAGACGTCGCCCGCCGGCGATAAATATGCCATCAGCTATGCCGGGGCCGGGCATGAGCTGGTCGGCACCCCTGCCGACCCCAATTTCGCCGCCGCCGTCACTGCAAGCACCCGCTTTTTGCAAGCCTATGCGCTCGGCGATGCGCCGGCAAAGGCCTGGCTGCGCGGTGGTGACAGCCCCGGCACCTGGATCAGGCGCTGACCGGGCGGCTCCACGCATCAATCCCGGCCCAGCCATAGACGCGCAAGCCCCGCAACCGCCGCATCGCCGCCGCGTCGATCCCGCCCATCACCACCGCCGCGCCGGCAACACTGCGTAGCAACAGCCCCAGCCGAACCACACCAAGCCCCCGCGCACCGGGATGCGATCGTGTCGCAAACACTGGCGACACGAATACCGCATCGGCCCCGGCGCGCCGTGCCGCCACTGCCTCGGCAAGGTTATGCACCGCGCATGTCTTCATGCCCCGCCTAGGTTGCCGACCGCGCGGGTTATGCACCCCCATCTCGCCGCGCATCGCCACCCCGCCGGCGCGTAGCAGCACCAGCCGCCGCCGCCGCGCCACCGTCAGCACCCGCGCGAACAACGCCCGCCTTTGGGTCAATGGCGTTGCGTAATGGCGAAACACGATGCCGCTGCCGCGTGGCAGCCGTTCGAGCGCAGTCCATAAGGCGTCGCCCATTCGCTCATCGGTCATCAGCCACGCCGTTGGAACAGCCAGGGTGCCGAAAGGCGGGTGGGGCAGGGGGTGGCGGCGCTGCATCCCCCCGCCTATAGCCGCGACCATGACCCCAGACGAAGCCCGTATCGCGCTAGCTGCCGTCCAGGCGCGCATCGCCAAGGCCGCAAGCACCGCCACCCGCGAGCCCGCCGACGTAACGCTGATCGCGGTATCGAAAACGCACGACGCCGACGCGATCCGCCCGCTGATCGCCGCCGGCCAGCGCGCCTTCGGCGAAAACCGCGTGCAGGAGGCGCAGGGCAAATGGCCGGCGCTCCAGGCCGAAACCCCCGGCATCGCACTGCATCTGGTCGGGCAGCTTCAGTCGAACAAGGCCGATGAAGCGGTCGCGCTGTTCGATGCGATCCATTCGGTCGACCGCCCCTCGCTGGTGACCGCGCTTGCCAAGGCGATGGACAAGTCCGATCGCCGCCCCGCCTGCTTCGTCCAGGTGAATATCGGGGGCGAGCCGCAAAAGGGCGGCGTCGCCATCGCCGATCTGCCAGCGTTGCTCAACGCCGCGCGCGCTGCCGATCTGCCGCTGGCCGGGCTGATGGCGGTGCCCCCCTTCGACATCGAAGCCGCGCCTTTCTTCGCGCTGCTGGCCAAGCTCGCGCGCGACCACGGTCTGGTCGGCCTAAGCATGGGGATGTCGGGCGATTATGAAACCGCCGTCACGCTGGGGGCAACGCATGTCCGCGTCGGCAGCGCGCTATTTGGCCAGCGCGGCTGAACTATCAGCCCTTACGCCTTTTCAACGAACGGAATTTCCATGCGTTTCGATGCGATCCTCTTCGATTTTGACGGCGTGCTGCTCGAAAGCGAATATGCCGGCAACCGCCACCTCGCCGACTATCTGACCAATCTCGGCCATCCCACCACCCCTGCCGATGCGATGGCGAACTTCATGGGGCTGTCGGGCAAGGACTTCCTCGCCAGGGTCGAGGATTATATCGGCCGCACCATCCCCGATGATTTCCATGCCGCCCGCGCCGAAGAGGACGCCCGCGTCCTGCGCGAAGGATTGGCCGAAGTCGCCGGTGCCCGCGCTTTCCTGCGCTCGCTCCCCGCCGCCCTGCCGCGCGCGGTCGCCTCGTCGAGCTCGACGCACTGGATCCGCACCCATCTCGATCATCTCGGCGTCGCCGACATCTTCGGCGACCACCTTTATTCGGGCCGCGAACACGTATCGCGCGGCAAACCCGCCCCCGATCTATACCTCTACGCCGCCGCGCAGTTGGGCGTGCCGATCGATCGCTGCGTGATCCTGGAGGACTCCCCCGTCGGCGCAACCGGCGCGGTAGCTTCGGGCGCACACGTCATCGGCCTGCACGCCGGCGCCCATTGTCCGCCCGATCACGCCGAAACGCTGCGCGCGATCGGCGTGCATGACGTCGCAGGCGATTTCGCTGAAGTCGCGCGGCTGGTGGGCTAGTGGATTGATTTTGACATTCGCATCCCGCCTGCGGCACGCTCTCGCTGCGAATGTCAAAATCATAAAATCCACTAGAATCAAATAATTGCTAGTGGTCCTGGAGATCCTGACATTTGCTCCTGACTGAGCCGAAGGGGGTAGCAAATGTCAGTATCGGACCACTAGGATGCCGGTCGCCCGAACGCGCATCAGCCCGGTTGCGCCGCCGATCCCGCCAGCAACCCGCCATCGATATGGATTTCGCTGCCGGTGATATAGCTGGCTTCGTCCGATGCCAGCGTAACCGCAATCGCCGCGACTTCTTCGGGCAAGCCGAATCGTTTCAGCGGCGTGTCGGCTACCAGCGCGGCGAGGCGTGTCGCTCGATCCGGCCCGGTGCCAAGCATCGGCTCCCAGATCGGCGTCAGGATCGCGGCGGGGTGGATTGAGTTGCAGCGTATCTGCCAGCCCTGTTGCGCGCAGTAGAGAGCGACCGATTTGCTGTGATTGCGGATGGCTGCCTTGGACGAGGCATAGGCCGCCGCCCCTGGAACGCCGACCAGCCCGGAACGCGACGAAATATTGATGATCGATCCGGTACCGTGCGCCTTCATCGCGCCGATCGCATAGCGACAGCCCATGAATGTGCCGTCCAGATTGACGCGATGCACCGCTTGCCAATCGGCCAGACCCGCATGCTCGGGGTCATGCGCCACCGCGCCATGCTCGAAGCCGGTAACCCCGGCATTGTTCACCATCACGTCCAGCGCCGGGATGATGTCCGCCATCCGCCGCCAATCGGCTTCCTCGCGCACATCGAGCTTTTCGAACCGGCAGCCGATCGCGGTGGCGGCAGCCATCCCTGCATCCACGTCGAGGTCGGTGACGATCACGATCGCGCCTTCGTCATGGAAGCGCGCGGCGATGGCACGGCCGATCCCCTGAGCCGCGCCAGTGATGACGCACGTCTTATGTAACAGTCTTTGCATGATATTATCGAACACGAGTTCAGTCGGCGGATTACGCCGCGGGCGATGATGTGCCGCTGTCAGCGGGGACGCTGGATCATCTTGCCTACTCCTCGATACCCATCGGTAATTCGCTATCGCGCACCGGGCAAGCAGGCGCGTGTCAGCCTGCCCCCCACCCCCTCACAATTGATGCCCGGTCCGATCGCGCTTGGTCGCGAGGTACCGCGCATTATGCGCGTTCGCCGGCAGCGCATGCGGCACCCGCTCGACCACCTCGACTCCCGCTGCCTCAAGCGCCGCTACCTTGGCCGGATTGTTGGTCAGCAGCCGGATCCGGTCCTGCTTGAGCAGTGTCAGCATCCGCGCTGCCACCCCGAAATCGCGCGCATCGACGGCAAAGCCCAACCGCGTATTGGCATCGACGGTGTCGAACCCCTGATCCTGCAGCGCATAGGCGCGCAACTTGTTGACCAGCCCGATCCCGCGCCCCTCCTGCCGCAAATACAGCAGGATTCCCCAGCCGTCCGCCACCATCGCGGCCAGCGCCGCATCCAGTTGCGGCCCACAATCGCATTTCAGGCTGCCCAGCACATCGCCGGTCAGGCATTCGCTGTGCAGCCGCACCAGCGGCGGGCGGCCATCGGGCGCACCGATCAGCAGCGCGACATGCTCGCCCGCTGCCTCGGGGGTGCGGAAGGCGACGATCTCGGCATCCTCGGCATGCGCGATCGGCAGCCGCGCGCGCGTGGCGATGGCCAGCCGCCCGGCATCCTCATGCGCGTCGATGTCGGCGATCGACAGCGCCGGCTCGCCGCCCTCGATCACGAAGAACGCGGGCAATATCCCCGCGATCCGCGCCAGCCGCAGCGCCGCCGCCGCCGCATCGGCAACCGGCACCGGGATCGCGCGGAACGGTCCCTTCATCGGTGTCGCCAGGTCGAATTGCGGATCGGCAAGCGCGGTCGCCGCCGCAAAATCGAGCCACGGTGCCCGCGCGACCAGGACCGGGGCGTCGGGCACGGCGGCATCGCGCTGGTTCGCCAGCTTCAGCGTCGCCGCACGCCCCGCCGACAGCAATACACCCGCCTGCGCCCCGGCATCGAACGTCGCCAGCCGCACCGGATCGGCGCTCTCGATCGCCAGCAGCGTCAGCGCGCCGCCGGTCCCGGCGATCGTCACGGGCCAGCCGCGCCGCATCGCGTCGATCGCGCGCGCCGTTGCTTGCGGATCGCTCAAAACGCGAACTCGGTGACGATCGGCACATGGTCCGACGGCTTCTCCCAGCCGCGGCAATCCTCGCCCACCGCATGCGCCACCGCGCGCGCGGCGACATCGCGCGATGCCCACATATGGTCCAGCCGCCGCCCGCGATCCGATGCCGCCCAATCCTTGGCGCGATAGCTCCACCAGGTGAACAGCCGCTCGGGGGCAGGAACGAAATGCCGCCCCAGATCGACCCAGTCATTCGCGGCCTGTAATCGCCCCAGCGCCTCGATCTCGATCGGGGTATGGCTCACCACGTCGAGCAATTGCTTGTGGCTCCACACATCGCTTTCGAGCGGCGCGATGTTGAAATCGCCCACCAGCAAGGTCGGCGTTCCCGCCAGTCCTTCGGACCAGCGGGTCATCCGTTCGAGAAAATCGAGCTTCTGGCCAAATTTGGGGTTCATCTCGCGATCGGGCACGTCGCCGCCCGCCGGCACATAGACATTCTCGATCCGCAGCCCGTTGGGCAGCCGCACGCCGATATGCCGCGCCTCGCCATTGGCCTGCCAATCGAAGCGGTCATCCTCGACCAGCGGGATTTTGCTCAGGATCGCGACACCGTGATGCATCCGCTGGCCGTGGACGACGATATGCTCATATCCCAGCGTGCGCAGCGGCGCGTGCGGGAAATCGCCGTCGATCACCTTGGTTTCCTGCAAGCACAGGATGTCGGGGGCGGCGTCGCGCAGATATTGCTCGACGATCGCCATGCGAAATCGCACCGAATTGATATTCCACGAAGCGATCTTGAGCGTGTCGGTCATGCGCAGCGATGTAGCGGCGCTGCGGCGCTACCGCCAGACATGTCCTGACCGATGAACAGCCGCCCGTCGCACGGCCCGGAAACCGAAAGGCCCCCGCTCCGGGGGCATGGAGCGAGGGCCAACCAGCGTTCGTCACGCAAGGCAAAGCTGGGTCCGATCCAGGCAACAGGGGGGAAAATCCCGGAAAGTCCCGTGCTTTGCCCTTGCAGCTTTAGGGTCAGCCGCCTTGCCCCAGGATGAACAAAGTGTCAGCTTCGCCGTGCGCCCTTGCGTGGATCGTTGAAACGGAACGTTCCATCGGAAACCGGCACGTTGAAGCGCTGGTTCGACAACCGGATCGTCGTGCGGTTGTTCTGCGAATCCAGCGCGACCCAGCCTTGCAGCATCAGCCCCGAGGGTGCCGATGGCTGGCGCGAGAAGATCAGCGTGATCCTGCCATATTCGGGGCGCTTGGGATCATAGGCCTCGACACTCAGCACCGATGGATCATTGCCCGGCACGACCTTGGCATATTTGGCGATGTCGCGGCTGGGGTCGATCAGCACGCCCAGCGGCGAATCGCCGATCGGCCAGCGCGATCGCTGCCCCACCGAATAATCGAGGAACCAGATCGCCTTGCCATCGCCGACGATCAGGATTGGCACGCCCTTTTCATATTGAAAGCGGATCTTGCCGGGCTTTTTCAGCGTCAGCGTGCCCGCCAGCACCTTGCCGTTGCGATCGGTCTGGGTGAAATCTGCGGTCATGCTTTCGGTGGCGCGCAGATGCGCCTGTACCGCGGCAAGATCGCGCGAAGGGGCCTGCTGCGCCACGACGGCGACAGGGGCGACGATCGCCGCGGCAAGCGCGGCATAGGGGGCGAGTGCGATCATGGGGCTCCAAAGCATGCAAACGGGGTAGAGGTTCCGCGATGAAGGCGGGGTGAACTGTTCAGGGCAGCGTGAGCGTGGCGGTTTCATCGCGGCGGATGTGCAGGTCGCACTGCCCGATTACGTCCATACCGATCAGCACATCGTGGTCGAAGCTTGCCAACAGCTCGAACGCCAGTAGCCCTTCTTCGAGCACATAGAGCCGCTGCGGATCGGACGATAGGCGCTGGTCGCCAGAATCGCCGGTCGGGAAGCCGATCCGCGCATTCACCTCGGCCGCCACGATGATGCCATTTGCGGTTCCCACACGACGCCGCCCCCGACGCTGCAACCCCAGCGTATCGATCACTCGCGGGTGAAAGGCCGAGCCGGTGGCTCCGGTGTCGAGCAGGCCGACGGTGTGCAACGTCAGAAACGGATTAGGATCATCGGGCGCGCTCAAGATCACCACCGGCAGCAGCAATTGTCGCCGACTATGCCGCCATTCAATGGATGGCATGGGCGTATATGCCGAACTCCACGGGTTCGTCGGTGACTTTCTGGATCGAATATATCCGGTCCTCAAAGCGAGCAGCACCCGCCAAGCCGGCTGCGCTGGCGGTGTCGAAGAACCCGATGACCTCGCCATCGCGCATCAGTGCGAAACGATCGCGTTGAGTGAGGAGATACTGCCCGAGCATCCGCTCGAACCGATCGAAATTAATCTCGATCTCACGCTGCTGACGTTCTTTGTCCAAGGCCGTTCTCCCAAGCGTGCGAATGCCTACCCGATCTTTGGTCGAAAGGGAATCGCTCACGCCAGCGGCCGTCCCTCCTCGTCCATCTGCACTTCGCGGCGGCCGACATGGTCGGGCTTCGATACCAGCCCGTCCTTTTCCATCCGCTCGATCAGCCGAGCCGCCGAATTATAGCCGACGCGCAACTGGCGTTGAAGCCACGAGGTCGATGCCTTCTGGCTCTGTGCGACCAGCGCGATCGCATTGCGATACATCTGGTCTTCGGGGCTGTCGCCGCCTTCGGGTGCGCCGTCCATGCTGAAGCCGGCATCGTCGTCGGGCTCATTGGTCACCGCGTCGATATAATCGGGCTCGCCCTGCGCGCGCCAGAAATCGGCGACCGCCTGCACCTCGTCGTCGCTCACGAACGGGCCATGCACGCGGCTGATCTGCTTGCCATAGGGCATGTACAGCATGTCGCCCTTGCCCAGCAGTTGCTCGGCACCCTGTTCGCCCAAAATGGTGCGCGAATCGATTTTTGACGTCACGTGGAAGCTGATCCGCGTCGGCAGGTTCGCCTTGATCACGCCGGTGATGACGTCGACCGAGGGGCGCTGCGTCGCCATGATCAGGTGGATGCCCGCCGCGCGCGCCTTTTGCGCCAGCCGCTGAATCAGGAATTCCACCTCCTTGCCGGCGGTCATCATCAGGTCGGCCAACTCGTCGACGATGATCACGATCTGCGGCAGCACCGACAGGTCGAGCGTTTCTTCCTCGTGCACCGGGCGACCATTATCGTCGTAGCCCACCTGCACCTTGCGGCCCAGTTTCTGCCCCTTGGCTTTGGCCGCGCGCACCTTTTCGTTGAAGCTCGCCAGGCTGCGGACGTTGATGCTCGCCATCATGCGATAGCGATCCTCCATCTGCTCGACCGCCCATTTGAGCGCGCGCACCGCCTTGGGCGGATCGGTGACGACGTCGGCGAGCAGATGCGGGATGCCCTTGTACATGCTCAATTCGAGCATCTTGGGATCGATCATGATCAGCCGGCACTGATCGGGGGTCAGCCGATACAGCAACGACAGGATCATGCAGTTGAGCCCCACCGACTTGCCCGAACCAGTGGTGCCCGCGACCAGCAGATGCGGCATCGGCGCGAGATCGGCGATCACCGCATCGCCCGAAATATTCTTGCCCAGCACGATCGGCAGCGTCGCCGATTGGTCGGCAAAGCCCTGGCTGCCCACCAGTTCGTGCAAATTCACCGGCTCGCGCCGCGCATTGGGCAGCTCGATGCCGATCACCGTCCGCCCCGGAATCGTCGCGACGCGCGCCGAAATCGCCGACATGTTGCGCGCGATGTCGTCGGCGAGCTGGATCACCCGGCTCGCCTTGATGCCGGCGGCAGGCTCTAGTTCGTACATCGTCACCACCGGCCCCGGCCGCACCCCGACGATCGCGCCCTTGACGTGGAAATCGTCGAGCACGCTTTCGAGCAGTCGCGCATTGCGCTCGAGCGATGCCTTGTCGATCGTGTTCTTGGCCCCCACCGGCGCTGGGGTAAGCAAGTCGAGCGGCGGCAGCTTGTAATGATCGCGCAGGTCCAGGCTGGTCTGCGGCTTGGGCTTGGCGGGCGGCGGGGCGAGGCTCGGCTCGGCGATCACCGGCGCTGGGCGGTTGTCGGGGGTCACCGGCTTGCGCGGTGCCGATGGCATCCGCTTTTCGATCAGCGCTTCGTGATCGGCCAGGACAAAGGGTGCCGAATCACGGTCGTCCTCGTCGATCGCGTCGCCCACCAGCTCGGTCCGCGCGCGGCGCGGCAGCCAGTTGCGGTCGACCCACTGGATCGTCAGCCCGCGCCCCCACAGCACCGCACCCGCAATTCCGGCGATCACGCCGGCGCCGCGCCCGGTCCATAGTTCGGCGACTGGATTGCCGATGAAGTCGATCGCCCAATTGGCCGCCGCCGCGATCCCCATCGCAAAAATGCCGCCATAGCCCGCAGGCAGCGCCAGCACCGAACCGCCCGCAACAAAGGCAAGCGCGGTGCCCATCAGCACGGTGCCGATCGTGCAATCGCGCAGCATCGCCTTCCAATCGCCCACCGGCCGGTCGCGCCACAGCCGTAGCGCGAGCACGACGCCCAGCGGCAACAGCATCACTGCAGGCACCCCAAACAGCGATAGCAACAAGTCGGCGGCATAGGCCCCCGGCGTCCCCAGCCAATTCTCTGCAGGCCCGCCTGCTGCGGTGTTGAACCCCGGGTCGCTCGGGCGATAGGTCGCCAGCGACACCGTCAGCGCGATCACCAGCAGCAGCAGCGCGGCGGCGGCCAGCATCGCGCCCGATCGCATCGCACCCGCCCGCATGGTGTCGCGCCAGAGCCTGGGCTGCGCACGGCTCGCCATCGAAACTTCCCCTGATTCGGTTGCGGCGTCGATCACAGCCGGAACGTACCGGGAATCATCGCGCGAAAGCCGGGTGGGCGTCAAGGTTGCTGGGCGGGGGTAAGTGGTTTCCCGCAGAGGCCGCAGAGGAGAAAGGTCATAAGCCGCAAAGCGGCTATAAGCATCCGCGTACAATGGCGTGCCCCCGCAACAGCGCGCACTCCACAACCTCAGCGCCCTCAGCGCCTCTGCGCGAAATTCAAACCTTCACGCCGCTCGCCCCAACGTGTACCGCGCCCGGCCCGCTCCCAACCCCGGACGAATCATGCCCCCTGCCTCCCCGTCCGCCATCGGCATCGATTTCGGCACCACCAACAGCGTCGTCGCGGTCGCGCGCGATACGCAAAACGCCGATCTGGTCGCGCTCGGATCGCCCACAGGCCAGGATGCGGTGTTCCGCTCGGCGCTATGCTTCTGGCAGGACGACGACGCCCCCGGCGGCATCGCGGCAGAGGCTGGCCCCTGGGCGATCGCCGAATATCTCGAATACCCGCAGGACAGCCGCTTCCTGCAATCGTTCAAATCGGTGGCCGCCAGCACCAGCTTCGAACATGCCAGCGTGTTCGACCGTCGCTATCGCTTCGAAGAACTGGGCCGCCTGTTCCTTGATCGCCTCGCCGCGCGCGCGAACGGCGCATTGGACGGCGGCAACCGCCGGATCGTCATTGGCCGCCCGGTCGAATATGCTGGCGCCCGCCCCGACGAGGCGCTCGCGCGCACCCGCTACGCGGCGATGTTCGCCGCGCTCGGCGCCGATTTGCACTATGTCTATGAACCCGTTGGCGCAGCGTTCAGCTATGCCGCGCGGATCGACGAGCCGGCCACGATCCTGGTCGCCGATTTCGGCGGCGGCACCAGCGACTTTTCGGTGGTGCGGATCGAGCGTCCCGGTGCCGCGCGCCGCTGCGTGCCGCTGGGCCATGCCGGCGTCGGCATTGCAGGCGATCGCTTCGACGCGCGGCTGATCGACCGGCTCGTGCTGCCGCTGCTGGGCAAGGGCGGCACCTATCGCTCGTTCGACAAGGTGCTCGACATCCCCGGCGGCTATTTCGCCGACTTCGCCGATTGGTCGCGGCTCGCACTGATGCGCAACCGCCGCACGCTCGCCGAACTCGAAAAGCTCCGGCGCAACTCCACCGATCCCGCCGCGATCGGGCGGATGATCGCGGTGATCGAGGCCGAACAGGGCTATCGCCTCTACGACGCGGTCGGCCGTGCCAAGCGCGACTTGTCGGCGGCGGACACCGCGCGCTTCGCGTTCGAAGGCGGCGGCGTCGCGATCGAGACCGAGGTCACCCGCGACCAGTTCGAAGCCTGGATCGCGCCCGACATCGCGCGGATCGACGACGCGGTCACCCGCGCGCTCACCGCTTCGGCCACCGAACCCGCCGCGATCGACCGGGTATTCCTCACCGGCGGCACCTCGCTCACCCCGCGCATCCGCCGCCTGTTCACCGACCGCTTCGGCGACGATCGGATCGCCACCGGCGGCGAACTCACCTCGATCGCGCACGGCCTGGCGCTGATCGGCGCGCAGGACGACGTCGCCGCCTGGGCCGCGTAATCCGCGCCCCGGTCACCCCGCCACCCGCCCTCCCCGCCCACCACGTCATCCCCGCGAAGGCGGGGATCCAGAGCCGCGTCTCCCAACGCCCCTGGATTCCCGCCTACGCGGGAATGACGAAGGAGTAGGCCCGCACGTTTCGAACTCCCGGCCCGTTCATTGCGAGCGAACTCAAGAAACCGTCCCGACCGCGCCGATACCCCCCAAGGTCCATTCCCAACCCGCCGCACACCGCCTACATCAGCGGCATGAGCGATGTCCTGATCCTCGGCGCCGGCCTTGTCGGCAGTGCGCTGGCTACCGCCCTCGGTTCGCATGGCGTCACCGCCACCGTGATCGACCCCGCCGACCCCGCAACCATCCTGGCCGCCGATTATGACGGCCGCGCCACCGCGATCGCCAGCGCCAGCCACCGGATGCTCGATGCGATCGGAGTCGGCGCGCGGCTGGCGGGCAAGGGCTGCCCGATCGCCTCGATCCGCGTCAGCGACGGCCTCGAACCCGGCGCGCTCGATTTCGTCCCCGACGCCGGTGATGGCGCGCTGGGCGTCATGTACGAAAACCGCCATTTGCGCGCCGCGCTCCACGGCACTGCCGCCGAAACCCCCGGCGTCGATGTCCGGATGAACACGCGCGCGGTGCATGTCGAACGCCACGATGCCGGCGTCACCGCCACGCTCGACGATGGCAGCACCGTCACCGCGCAATTGCTGATCGCCGCCGAAGGGCGCAACTCGCCGACGCGCGAGGCCGCGGGCATCCGCATGGCCAAATGGCGCTACCAGCATGTCGCGATGATCGCGACCTTCGGCCATGAGTACCCCAACGACAATTGCGCCTATGAAATCTTCTACCCTGCCGGTCCCTTTGCGATCCTGCCGCTGGGCGACGACGAGCATGGCCACCGCTCGGCCCTGGTGTGGACCGTCCACGAAAACGACGCCCCCGGCATGCTCAAGCTCTCCGACCGCGCCTGGCTGCACGAAGCTGAAAAGGCGATGGGCGGCTTCCTCGGCAAGCTCGGTCCGCTGTCGAAGCGCACCAGTTACCCGCTGGGCTTCCACCACGCCGCGACGATCACGTCGAACCGCCTCGCCCTGGTTGGCGACGCGGCGCACGGCATCCACCCGATCGCCGGTCAGGGCCTGAACCTTGGCTTTCGCGACGTCGCCACGCTGGTCGAGGTGCTGGTCGAGGGCAAGCGCCTGGGCCTCGACCTTGGCGACGCGCAGATCCTCGCCCGCTACGAACGCTGGCGCGGGCTCGACACCTTCCTCGTCGCGCTCGCCACCGACGGGCTGACCCGCCTGTTCGGCATCCCCGGCAAAAGCGCCTCCGCCGTCCGCCGCTTCGGCATCTCGGCGGTCAATGCGATCCCCCCGCTCAAAAACCGCTTCATGGCCGAAGCGCGCGGCGAAAGCGGCGATTTGCCGAAGCTGTTGCAGGGAATGTCGGTCTAGCCCAGCCAAGGGCGGGCAGCGGTCACACCGGCGCGACGTCTACCGACACGTCCATCGCCTGCGCGCCCGAACCCAGCACCACGCCGTCGATCGGCGCGATGTCACCATAATCGCGCCCGATCGCGACGATCACATGATCCTCGGCCATCCAGATGCCATTGGTCGGATCGACCCCGATCCAGCCATGATCGGGGCCGCACCACAGCAAAACCCAGGCATGGGTGGCATCGGCCCCCACCAACCGCTCCTCGCCCGGCGGCGGCAGCGTGCGCAGATAGCCCGATGCATAAGCGGCGGGCAGGCCGGCGGCGCGCAGGCCGCAAATCATGATCTGCGCGAAATCCTGGCACACCCCGTGCCGGTTGGCGAAGGCTTGCGCGGGCGGGGTATCGACCAACGTCGCTTCGGGATCAAAGGCGAATTCGCGCTGGATCCGCTGCGCCAGCGCAATCGCCGCGTCCAGCCCGCCCCGATCGGGATCAAGCTCCTGCGCGCACCAATTGGCGATGCCATCGTCGATCGGGATTCGCGGGCTGGGAAACAGATAGGCGGCGGGCGACAGCGCCGACAGATCGCGGCTGGCGCGCGCCATCGCCCCGATGTCGCGCAGGCTGGGATCGCCGGCACCGGGCACCGGGATCAGCCGTTCGACCACGACATTGGCGATGCTTTCGATCGTCAGCACCTCGACCGGGCTTTCGATTACCAGCCGCACGACATTGGCCAGCCCCGCCTGCGCCCGCGCCGGCTTGGTCCGCCCGCCCGGCAGGATCGTCAGCTTGTAACGTTCGATCCGCTGCCCCGGCCATTCGATCGGCTGCAGCCGCAGATTACATCGCGCGAACGCTACCGGCTCGTCATAGTCGAACCGGGTGACATGGCGGATGGCATAGCGCATCATCGGGCGGGGCGTCCGCACAGGTTCAGATCGCGTACCATTGCCTCGTTGGTGCTGAGAGACAGAATATTCACGCCAGCGTAAGCCCCGCGCCGCGCAACGGTTCCGCGCCTTGCAGGAAATATCGCCGCGCCACTGCTTCGGCCAGAATATACAGCTCGGCCTCGACCGTTTCCAACGTCGCCGAATCGAGCGTCGCCGCGCTTTGCGTCGATACCATCGCGCTCAGCCGCGTCGCCGCCAGTTGCTGCGGCTCGCCCAGGCCATCGTCGCTCAGCACCGGCAGCGCCGCCAGATGCGCGCCGATCGCCGCCACCTGAAACGCCAGCCCGCGCGGATTGCCCGGATCGAGCGCCACCAGGTCGATCGCCGGCACCCGCGCAATCCCGGTCAGATAGCGCTGGCGATAGCTGATCTGGCTGTCGGCCAGGTCGAGCAATGTCGACAGGTCATCGGCGGTCGACGCATCGATCCCGAAGGCCACCAGGTTCCGCACCGTCTTTATCGCGCGCTCGACCCGGCGGCCCAGATCGTGGAATCGCCACGCATCGGTTCGCCCCATATGCTCGGCCGAAAGCCCGGCCAGCGCGGCATAGCGGCGTTGCAGCGACCCTGCCCGGTCGAGGATGCCGCCGCGCGTCGGGTGCGGCGCATCGAGCAGCCGGATCATGTCGGCGGACAGCCGGTCGCGCGACACCCGGCCCAGGCCGCGCGCCTGGCGGTTGGTGGCGCGCACCGAATACCAGCCTTCCTCCACCCCCTCCATCGCCGCCAGCGCGAACGCGGTCAGCTCCTGCCGCTTCAGGCTGGGCGGCGCGGGCGCGGCCCCGCTTTCGACGATCAGCCGCACCAGCCGCTCGACCGTCGGCGCCGCCAGCGCCGCCCCGGTATCGGCGCTGATCGAATTGCCCAGCAACACGCGGATGACGCCAAGCAGCGCCTCGCCGCGCTCGAGATAGCGGCCCAGCCAAAAGAGATTGTCGGCCACCCGGCTGGGCAGCGTCCCCGGATTGCGCCGCAGATGCTGGGAATCGACCGCCGGCAGCAGCGACGTCGGCTTGACCGGTTGCGGGCCGTGCACCACCACATCGGCGGACCACAGCCCCTCGCCCATCGCGGTCGCGCGGACATCGCCCAGCCGCCCCAGCCGCGCAAAGCCGCCGGGCAACACCGTCCAGCCCCCCTGGCCGTTGCGCGCCGCGAACACCCGCAGCGCAAAGGGCCGCGCCGCCAGTGCATCGTCGATCACCACCGGCATCGTCGACAGATGCACCACTTCCTGCCCGACATAATCCTGCGGCCGCAGCGCCATGTCGGCCAGCAACGCCGCGCGCTCGGCGGGGTTGAGCTCGGCCCCCACCACCGCGTTGCAATCGGGCAGCACCCGCGTCGGCACGCCGAACGCCGATGCGATGATCATCTGGTCGATCGAGCCGGCAACCTGCGCCGCCTCGCGCGGCTGGCCGCACCACCAGGTCGCGATATTGGGCAGTTTGAGCGCATCGCCGGTCAATTGCGTGCAAAGCGCGGGCAGGAACGCCGCCAGCGCCGGGGCTTCGAGCACGCCTGCACCCGGCGCATTGGCGATCACGACATTGCCCGCCGCCATCGCGTCGATCAGCCCCGGTATCCCGATCGCCGAGGTCGAATCGAACGCCAGCGGATCGAGCAGGCGTGGATCGGTTCGCCGCCAGATCGCGTCGATCCGCTTCAGCCCGGCGATGGTGCGGACATATAATTTGTCCTCGAGCACCGTCAGATCGGCCCCTTCGACCAGCAGAAACCCAAGATAACGCGCCAGATGCGCCTGTTCGGCATAGCTTTGGTTCAACCGCCCCGGCGTCAGCAGCCCGATTCGCGGCTCGACGCGGTGGCATGCCTCGGCCAGCCCCTCGCGCAATTGCGCGAAAAACGGCGCATGCCGCTCGACATGCAGCCGCGATTGCAGCCCCCCCAAGGTGCGCGAAATCGCCAGCCGGTTTTCCAGCGCATAGCCAGCGCCCACCGGCGCACGAAGCTGGTCGCCCAGCACTCGCCATTCGCCGCATGGCCCCCGGCACAGATCGACCGCGACGAAATGCAGGTGATGGCCCCCCGGCGGATCGAGCGCCATCATCGGGCGCAGGAACCACGGGCTGCCGGTCACGACGCTGGCGGGCAAATGCCCCTCGGACACCAGCCGACCGGGGCCATAAATATCGCCGACGATCGTCTCGAACAATTCGGCGCGCTGGATCACCCCGGCCTCGATCCCGCGCCATTCCTCGGCCTCGATCATCAGTGGGATCGGCGACAGCGGCCAGGCGCGCTCCTCGCTTTCGCCGGCGATGCGAAAGCCGGTGCCGATGTCATCGGCCTGGCGCTGTGCCCGCTCGCGCGCATGTTCGAGCGAGTCGCCGGTCACCCCGGCCAATTCCTCGAACGCGGTGCGCCATGCATCGGCGGCAGCACCGGTCGCGCCGCACAGCATGTCGCCGCGCGGCTGGTCGCTGCAATAATCCTTGATCCAACGATCGGCGATCATGCCGGCGTCGAACAAGCTGGTCGCGCGCGTCGCCATCACCGAACTTCCCGTTACCCGCGGCAGCGAGACCACAAGTCCCGTGGCGACGCAACCAATTGCCTCAGCGCATCAGCAGCAGCGCGGCGTCGATCCCGGCCCGGTGCCGTATCGCCGCTCGATCCGGTTGCGGTGGAACTCGGCCAGCGTCATCACCGGCTCGCCCGGATGCAGCGCGGCGCGATGCGCGACATAGCCGTCATAATCGGGCACCCCCACCATCAACCGCGCGGTCTTGGCCGCGACCCGCCAGCCCTCAAGCAACCGCGACATCGCCGACCTCCAGCACCGTAGGCCGATCGCTCGCCAGCGCCTTGCGGCATGCAGCGATGCCATAGGCGACGATCGCCAGCACCGCAGTCATGAACAGCGCGCAAAGTCCGGCGTCGATCCGGTCGTTGAAGATGATCCGCCCCATCTCGGCCATCGACTTGGCCGGGGCCAGCACCTCGCCGCGCGCCGCCGCGTCGGAAAAGATCTGTGCATGCGCCAGGAATCCGATGCGCGGATCGGCGTCGAACATCTTCTGCCACCCGGCGGTCAGCGTGCAGATCAGCAGCCAGCTCGTCGGCACGATCGTCACCCAGGCAAAGCGCTGCCGCTTCATCTTGAACAGGATCACCGTTGCCAATGTCAGCGCGATCGCCGCGAGCATTTGGTTCGAAATCCCGAACAGCGGCCACAGCGTGTTGATCCCCCCCAGCGGATCGGTCACCCCCTGATAGAGAAAGTAACCCCAGGCGCTCACCGCCAGCGCGGTCGCCAGCAGATTGGGCACCAGCGCCTTGGTCTCCTTCATCACCGGCACCACCGACCCCAGCAGATCCTGGATCATGAACCGCGCCACCCGCGTTCCCGCGTCGACCGTGGTGAGGATGAACAGCGCCTCGAACAGGATCGCGAAATGATACCAGAACGCCATCAGCGCCTGGCCGCCGATCACCTGGCTCAATATCTGCGCCATCCCCACCGCCAGCGTCGGCGCACCGCCCGCACGTGACAGGATCGTCCCTTCGCCCACATCGCGCGCGATCCCGTCGAGTGCTTCCGGCGTCACGACGAAGCCCCATTCGGCGATCACGCGCGCCGCCTCGGCGCTGGTGGTGCCGATCAGCGCGGCGGGCGCGTTCATCGCGAAATACACCGCCGGGTCGAGCACGCACGCCGCGATCAGCGCCATCACCGCGACAAAGCTCTCGGTCAGCATCGCGCCGTATCCGATGAAGCGAAGGTCGCCCTCGCTCTCGATCATCTTCGGCGTCGTCCCGCTCGAAATCAGCGCGTGGAACCCCGATACCGCGCCGCATGCGATGGTGATGAACAGAAAGGGAAAGATCGTCCCCGCAAACGCCGGTCCGGTGCCGTCGACGAAGCGCGTCACCGCGGGCATCTGCAATTCGGGCCGGACGATCAATATGCCCAGCGCCAGCCCCGCGATCACCCCGATCTTCAGGAAGGTCGACAGATAATCGCGCGGCGCCAGCAACAGCCACACCGGCACCACCGACGCGATAAAGCCATAAGCCATCAGCAACAGCGCCAGCGTCGGCCCGCTAAAGGTGAACCACGGGGCCAGCGTCGCCGATCGCGCCACCGGCTCGCCCCCGACGATCGCCAGCATCAGCAGGACGAAGCCGATGGCCGACATCTCGCCGATCCGCCCCGGCCGCACGAACCGGCCGTAAATTCCCATCAACAGGGCGATCGGGATCGTCGCGAACACGGTGAAGGTGCCCCACGGGCTGCCCTCCAGCGCCTTGACCACCACCAGCGCCAGCACCGCGAGCAGGATCACCATGATCATCAGCACCGCGACCAGCGCGATCGTGCCCGGCACCCGCCCCATTTCGGATCGCACCATATCGCCAAGCGACCGCGCATCGCGCCGCGTCGAAAAGGTCAGGATCAGGAAATCCTGCACCGCGCCGGCAAACACCACCCCGGTGAGCAGCCACAAGGTGCCCGGCAAATACCCCATCTGCGCCGCCAGCACCGGCCCCACCAGCGGCCCCGCGCCGGCGATCGCCGCGAAATGATGGCCGAACAGCACGTTGCGGTTGGTCGGCACGTAATCGAGCCCGTCATTGCGCCGCACCGCCGGGGTCGATCGCGCCCGATCGATCCCCAGCACCCGCCGCTCGATGAACAGCCCATAAAATCGATATGCGATCGCATAGGTGCACAAAGCCGCGACCACCAGCCACAGCGCATTGATCGGCTCGCCGCGCATCAACGCGGTAAACCCCAGCGCTCCCGCGCCCGCCAGTGCCACCGCCACCCAACCGATCAACGCCGGACCGCGCGGCAGGAAGGGGGGCTGTGCGGCGGCAGCGGCCATGCGAAATCCTCCGGTTGCGCGGCGCAGCGCCGATCGCTTTCCCCGTTGATGCCACCACCCGAACCGCGACGCATCTCCTAAATCCTCCCCGGCACGGGGGGTCAGGAACGCCGCACCAACCCCGCTCGTCCCGGGGGCGAACTCAGCCCCGGCCGTCGGCGGTCTCCAGTTCGCTGTGGCTGGGGATGAAATCGATCAGATTGCCGATGTTGACGCGCTTTTCGCGCAGCCGTGGATCGCGCATCGAATCGAGGAAGTCGGCATGCTGCGGATGGCTGTTCTGGAACACCGCCTTTGCCTGATATTCCTCGGGGCTGAACGTGCCCCAATTGGTCACGCGGCCGAAATAGATGCCGGTCACGTCCAGCCGGTTCGCCAGGTCGACCGCATCGGGCATCTCGCGGTAATTTTCGGTCTGCACGGTGTAGCAAAGGTGGAATTGCTCGACCTGCCCATCGCGCAGCAGTTCGGCGGCGAAGTCGAGATTGTCGAGCATCACCTCCCACCGCGCGCCGCGCCGCAGCAGCTCGTGCGTCGGCTTGGTCGATGCATCGATGCTGATCTGCAGGCTCTGCACCCGGTTATGCAGCGCGGGAAAACGCTCCCATTCGCGGCGCGTCAACAGCATCCCGTTGGTCATCATGATGAAGCGCAGGTCGGGATATTCGTCGGCGGTCAATCGCTCCATCAGCCGGCGGAAGTTCTTCGATGCGAACGGATCGCCCGAACCGGTGATGAACACCGTCTTGGCATCCTTGAGCATCGGCAGAATACTGCGCTCCTGCAACCGATCGAAACGTTCGCGCAGCACCGAATCCGCCGCGAATTTCTCGACGCGGCAGCTTGGGCACGAAAGATTGCAGGTGCGATCATAGGCCAGATTGACCTTTTCGGGGCCGATCGCGAGCCGGGTGAGCTTTTCCTCGACCACCGCGCGCCATTGCGGCGACTTGTCGGCGACAGCCGCGCGCGTGGGCAACTGGTTGGTCTGGATCGCGGGGCAGGCGGTCTTGTTGCAATGGCGATAGCTGCCGTCATGGATACTCGCGCGGATCCGCTCGGCATTCTCCGAATTCCACACTTCCTGCCAATTATCGGCGGCGCTCATATTCCCCACCGACAGGCCCAGCCAACTCGCGCAACATAGATGCGTACCGCTCTCCAGCACGTCGATCTCGTGAAACGGGCGCATACAGAATTTGTCGGAGAGATCGAATTTCGGATTTTCAGGCGCGAGCAGCGACTGGAGGTGAAACACCAGCCCCTGCACCAGGGGCGATTCGCTGTTGGCGCTCGAGATATTGGTCAGCAGGTTCAATGCGCCGGCGGGGTCACCCTCGATCGCCTGTCGCATCGCCAGTAATGCCGCGAAGGCGACCCGAATGATCGGCTGCGGCGACTGGAGCAGGGCAAGATTGGCCTGCATCGCATCGGGCAGCGCGGTGATCTGGGCAAGGAACTGCGGAAACGCTTGCCAGATTTCGGGATGGTCTACCCCGTCGCACAAGTCCTTGATCAACAGACCGAGCATCTGTTCGGCGATGTCATAGCTGTCGTGGACGGCGGCGGGTGCCGAATCCGAATAGGTCGATTCGCTGCTTGATATATCCATTACCGCTTCCTGCTTGCCCGTTTTACCTTCTTTATAGGCCGTTCAACTACCCTTTGCGGATGCTGCCAGCAGAAGGCATCCGAATGCGAGGTCGGGCGCGGCGATCAGCGCCCGTTGTTCTGCAACAAGATTTAGCAGGGATCGCAGTCCGCCCCACACCCCCACCCAATCCCCTAGCGCCCGCCCCCCCGCTGCCCTACACCACCCCCATGTCGATCGGTCTCGCCATCCTCCTGTCGGCGCTCGCGATGACGGTTATCGTCGGCGTGCGCTATCTCCTTGCCAGCGGCATGTTCGCGCTGCTCACCCGTGCGACCCGGCCCGGCCTCTATGCCGGGCTCGATCAGCAGATCGGGCGTGAGATCAAATGGTCGATGATGTCGGCGGCGATCTATGGCGTTCCGGCCGGTGTCATCGCCTGGGGCTGGGACAATCACGGCTGGACGCAGATTTACAGCGATGTCGGCGCATACCCCTTATGGTATCTGCCGGTTTCGGTGTTCGCCTATCTCTTCCTGCACGATACATGGTTCTATTGGACGCATCGCTGGATGCACATTCCCAAATGGTTTCGCATCGCGCATGCCGTCCATCACGCCAGCCGCCCGCCCACCGCCTGGGCGGCAATGGCGTTCCACCCGGTCGAAGCGCTCACCGGCGCGGTCATCATTCCGCTGCTGGTCTTCGTGATTCCGATCCACACTGTCGCACTATGCATTGTTCTTACCGTGATGACCGTTATGGGGGTGACCAACCACATGGGGTGGGAAGTTTTTCCTAGGTTCATCGTGCAAGGGCCAATGGGACGATGGCTGATCACCGCCAGCCATCACCAGCGGCATCATGAACGATATGGGTGCAACTATGGACTATATTTCCGTTTCTGGGATCGGGTCTGCGGCACCGACAAGGGGCTTGGCGATTTCGCCGCGCTTTCGGCCTCGCGCGCTTCGCGTGCTGGCGCTGCCGCTGGCGGCGAGCATGCTGGGCGGCGCGATGCCGGTGTCGCAGCTGAAGGTTGACGTCGGCGAGCTTCGCAATGCGCGCGGCGTTCTGCAAATCTGCCTAACCGCCGATCCCGATAATTTCCCCAATTGCATCGACGATGCCCGCGCGGTTTCGCGCGTGGTGCCCGCCGCCGATCACGGGGCGGTGTTCGACGGGCTTCCGCACGGCAATTATGCGATTGCGGTGTTCCACGACGAAAACAGCAACCGCAAGCTCGATACCTTCGCCGGCATCCCGCGCGAAGGCTTCGGCTTTTCGCGCAATCCGCGCATCGGCTTTGGCCCGCCGCGCTTTTCGGCGGCGCGCTTCGCTTTTGCCAGTGATGCCGGGATACAACAAGTACGGCTTCGATACATGCTTTGACGCACTGCGGCGGAACCAATAACTGAACGGCTGCGTTTAGCCGTCTTATTCCCCCGGAGTGCTTTCCCTTGAAAACCAAGCTTTTGCTGCTTGCCGGTTTCGGCTTGTCGTTCGTTGCCGTTCCCGCGCTGGCGCAGGAGGCCGGCCCGCCGGCCCCGGCTCCCGTGCCCACGCAGCAGCCGGCAATGGGTGATCCGCGCGCCGATTTCGTCATCGCCGGTGCCGGCATCGGCATCCTGCCCAATTATGAAGGGTCGAACGATTATGGCGTGTCGCCGGTCCCCGCCGCGATCGGCCAGGTCGACGGCTTCCGCTTCGTCTTCCTCGGCAATCGCCTCAGCGTCGATCTGATCCGCGATGGCTTTGGCCCCACCGTCGACCTTCAGGCCGGCCCGATCGCGGTCATCGGCTTCAACCGCAACAGCGCCGATGCGATCGACGACCCGCAGGTGGCATTGCTCGACGAACGCAACACCGCGATCGAGCTTGGCGGCTATGTCGGCATCGGCAAGACCGGGGTGATCACCAGCGACTATGACCGGCTGTCGGCGACGATTTCCTATCGCTATGACGTTGCCGGCGCGCATGACAGCGGCATCCTCACCCCCACGCTCGCCTACACCACCCCGCTCAGCACCAAGGCGATTGCCGGGCTGTTCCTGTCGGCCGAGCGGGTGGAGCAAGGCTATGGCGACGCCTATTTCAGCGTGTCGGCCGCCGAATCGCTACGCAGTGGCTTGCCGGTGTACGACGCCGATGGCGGGTGGAAGAATTATACCATTGGCCTGGCGGGTGCCTATTCGCTCACCGGCGACCTCACCGGCGGGCTGCAACTGGTCGCGGGCGGCACTTATCGCCGGCTGCTCAATGATTTCAGCGCCAGCCCGGTCACCGCGATCGCGGGTTCGCCGCACCAATGGCTCGGCACCGTCGGGCTTGCCTATTCCTTCTGAACTGCTGCGCGCTTGTGGCCAGGGGTGATCGCGCCTAGATGTGTCTGGTCCCCGGGGGAGCGCCGATCCGCGCTTGAGAGGAAGGCTGGAGCCTTCGACCCGCTGAACCTGATCCGGTTAACACCGGCGTAGGGAGGGAGCGGCGCTTCTTCCCAAAGCCCCGTGCTCTCCCACAGATTTTGGAGAGCATCATGGCCGACGTCCCCGCGCGCACTGAACTGAAGGTTACCACCGGCCCGATCCGGGGCAGCCGCAAAATCCATGTCGGCCCGCTGGGCGTTGCGATGCGCGAGATCGTGCTCGATCCGAGCTGCGACGAACCGCCCTTGCGCGTCTATGACCCTTCCGGCCCCTATACCGACGTCAATGCCCGGATCGACATCATGGCGGGCCTGCCCGAACTCCGCCGCGACTGGATCGTCGCTCGCGGCGATGTCGAGCAGGTCACCCAGCGCGAAGTCCGCCCCGAAGATAATGGCCAGCTCGGCCCCGATCGCTCGGGCGGCGTCCAGCCCTTCCCCAATGTCCGCAAGCAAGTGCTGCGCGCAAAGCCCGGCGCTAACGTCAGCCAGATGCACTATGCCCGCCGCGGCATCATCACGCCCGAGATGGAATATGTCGCCACCCGCGAAAATCTGGGGCGCGAACAGGTCATCGGCCATATTCGCGACGGCTATGATTTCGGCGCGTCGATCCCCGATTACGTCACCCCCGAATTCGTTCGCGATGAAGTGGCGAGGGGCCGCGCGATCATCCCCAACAACATCAACCACCCCGAATCCGAACCGATGGCGATCGGCCGCAATTTCCTGGTCAAGATCAACGCCAATATCGGCAACAGCGCGGTGGCAAGCGACGTCGCCAAGGAAGTCGACAAGCTCGTCTGGTCGATCCGTTGGGGTGCCGACACCGTCATGGACCTGTCGACCGGCCGCAACATCCACGACACCCGCGAATGGATCCTGCGCAATTCGCCCGTGCCGATCGGCACCGTGCCGATCTACCAGGCGCTCGAGAAAGTCGGCGGCATCGCCGAGGATCTCAACTGGGACATTTTCCGCGACACGCTGATCGAACAGGCTGAACAGGGCGTCGATTATTTCACCATCCACGCCGGCGTCCGCCTGCCCTATATCCCGATGACTGCCAGGCGCGTTACCGGCATCGTCAGCCGCGGCGGATCGATCATGGCCAAATGGTGCCTCGCGCATCATCAGGAAAGCTTCCTCTACACCCGGTTCGAGGAAATCTGCGAGATCATGAAGGCGTATGACGTTGCCTTCTCATTGGGTGACGGCCTGCGCCCCGGCAGCATCGCCGACGCCAATGACGAAGCGCAGTTCGCCGAACTCCACACGCTTGGCGAACTCACCAAGATCGCGTGGAACCACGACATCCAGGTGATGATCGAGGGGCCGGGCCATGTGCCGATGCACAAGATCAAGGCCAATATGGACAAGCAGCTAGAGGCATGCGGCGAAGCCCCCTTCTACACATTGGGGCCGCTAACCACCGACATCGCGCCGGGCTATGACCATATCACCAGCGGCATCGGCGCGGCGATGATCGGCTGGTTCGGCTGCGCGATGCTGTGTTACGTCACCCCCAAGGAGCATCTGGGCCTGCCCGACCGCGACGACGTCAAGGTCGGCGTCGTCACCTACAAGCTCGCCGCCCACGCCGCCGATCTCGCCAAGGGCCACCCCGCCGCCAAGATGCGCGACGATGCGCTGAGCCGCGCCCGCTTCGAATTCCGCTGGCGCGACCAGTTCAACCTGTCGCTCGACCCCGACACGGCGGAGCAATATCACGACCAGACGCTGCCGGCCGAAGGGGCCAAGACCGCGCATTTCTGCTCGATGTGCGGCCCCAAATTCTGCAGCATGAAGATCACCGCAGAAGTCCGCGAATTCGCCGCCAAGCAAAACCAAAGCGCCGACAGCTTCCTGGCGGCATCCTCTTCTTCCCCCCTCCCGCTGGCGGGAGGGGCCGGGGGAGGGCCTGTAGCCACCCCCATCACGCCGTCAGAAGCCGAAGCCGGCATGGCCACGATGAGCGACATCTTCAAACAAACCGGCAGCGAACTCTACATCGGCGCAGCCGGGAGGGAGCGGGATTAGTCCGTCGCAGCAACGTGGCTATTCCGTAGGGCGAGAGGGTTGTCCGTCTGGCGGCAACCCGGCCGAAGTAAATAGGTTGTCGGTGCCTTCGGGCACTGGCAATTCCCAAGTACTCACGACGTCCATTCCAACGAGACGTGCGAACGCAGCCAGCCCTCGATCGTCCGAGTAGAGGCGCTTAGCGGCAGCCACCCTCGCTACCGCAATTATCTGGCGGTCGTATTTGACTTTCTGCCACGGCTGCCCTGACCCGCCGCGCTTGTCGCCGCTCTCCAATGCCTCCTGTGTCATCAGAGCAACCTCGATGGCAGCGCGCACATCGAACGGGCACAGCCGAACCCTTGCCTGCCCCTGCAATTGCTCTAGCACCGCCGGGCCTCCCTTGCCTGCGCGTACGAGCAATTCTGCAAGAACAGGTGTCGGCACAATCAGAGTATCAGCGGCAGACATTCCTGCTATCAAACCAACCACCCGTTCACGGGCATTGGTCACAGGTTCGCCGGTATCGGGGTCGTCTGGGGCGCGCGCGTCAGGATTGATCAGCAACGCAAGCGCTGAGCTATCCAAAGCGAGGATCATTGATCCTCACTTTCGTCATGGCGAAGTGCCATAATATCGCGCGGAGCGCTTTCTAGCATCAGGCCGTTGTCGGGGACCGAACGTACGCGCGATAACGTATCTGCGATCGAGCGCTCATCCAACAACTCGAACCGTTCAACTCGAAAGTCGAGCATTCGCCAAACGCCATCTGGCTGCCGCTCAAATCGCCCGTTGCCGTGTAATTTCACCAATGGGCCATAGAGTAGCTTCGCCAAGTCGCGAGCTATATCCCTCTTCATGCTCAGGTTTACGTGAAAGGTATCGCCGTCCTGCAAAGTGGCATGCGCGGTGCTGTCGCGACCACCGACGGCAACCACTTGGCCCTCCACCGTAGTATCTTCCCGGAAGGGCGGGAATGAAAGCGGCTTGGCGCGATCACGCCCCGCAAAAGGAATAATCACTCTACCCGATATGGTTTCTGTCAGAGATCCCACTGCATTGTCGTTCGCGAGCAGAGTCTCCAACGCCTGCTTGGCTGCCATCGCATCCTTTGGCGCAGACCCTATGCGAACGTTGTTAAGGCGGTTTTCAACTTTGGGCGCGTCTACTGCATCAACCTTGTGGACTAGCTTCGCACTTCCCTCATCGACCCGAACGAAATGGGTATGCTCGGGATGCCCCAGCATTTTAGCTAAGGCGGTTAGATATTCCGCAAGCCGCGCCATGGGCAATGTGTCGGGTGTAAATGCGTCGATCTGGAAGACATACTCAATCGAATTCACGGATGCCTCCCTCTCTTGCTGAAGCCGCAGGATACGGCCTGATGCAGAGTACACAGCCAGATTCTAAGCGAAAAGGATTAACTGAGGTATCGACGCAAATGCCCCCCACCTCCTCAATAATGATACCGGCACTGCGCCACTTCCAACGCCTGCCCGTCACCCTTACCCGTAACCCGATACACCAGCCGATCCTCGCGGGTGATCCGGCGCGACCACCAACCGGCTAGATTGCCGCCCAGCGGTTCGGGCTTGCCGGTCCCGCGAAAGGGATCGCGCATGCATTCCTTTAGCAATGCGTTGATCCGCTCCAACCCGCGCCGATCGTCGCCCTGCCATTCGAGATACTGGTCCCAGGCGCGCGACGAAAACACCAGCTTCACGGCGCGATCAGGTCGCGCTCGCTGCCCTTGCCCGCGTCGAGTTCGGCGATCGATTCGATCAGTGCGCGCGCGTTCGCGGGCGATTGCAGCAGGTACAATGTTTCCTCGATCGACGCCCATTCGCTCGCCGAGATCATCACCACGCCCTCACCGCGCTGGCGCGTGATCGCCACCGGGGCCTTGTCGGCGACGACGCGATCGACCACCGCCTTCATATTGGCGCGCGCTTCGGAGATGCTCAGGCTTTCCATACCAACAATGTACGCTGTCGCGTACAAAGCACAATCCCCCGCCGCCATGCCCGAGCGCCCCCCTCGTCACCCCGGACTTGATCCGGGGTCCACGCGATCCGCGCCCCTCGGGCAGGACGGCAGCGGTAACCGGCTTGGCCGGATGCCGGGTCGCGCCCGGCATGACGAAACCCGCGCACCCCCTTGATGGATGCCCCGCCGCCACACCCGCCGCCAATTCCATCCAACACGCGCCCGCCCGCGCTGTCCTACAGCCCCCGATTCATGCTTGCCTCGCGCCATGCCAAAAGCTCGCCGCCCCATTCCGCCCGCGCCGCCATCGCCGCCCGCCGCCGATGCCGCGAACGCCATGCCCGATTTCGATCCGGTCCCGTTGCGCGAACGAAGCGACGGCTGGTCCCCCGATCGCCAGATCGACTTCATCGAAGCGCTCGCCGCCACCGGCTGCGTCACCCAGGCCGCCGAATCGGTGGGGATGAACCGGGTCGCCGCCTATCGGCTGCGCGGCGATCCCAGGGCGGCCAGCTTTCGCGCGGCTTGGGGCTGGGCGCTCGAACACGCCGTCGCGCAGCTTTCGGACGCGGTGACGTCGCGCGCGATCCACGGCGTCGCGCGCCCGGTCTTTTATCAGGGGCAACAGGTCGGCGAGCGGCGTTATTATGACGAGCGGCTGGCGATGTTCCTGCTGCGCTATCGCGATCCGATGCGCTACGGCGCGTGGATCGACAAGGTGAAGTCCGTCAGTCGGCACCCCGAGGCGGCGACCCTGGGGTTCCTCGATTCGATGATCGCGCTCAGCGACGATGCGCATGCCGAGGCGTTCGGCGATCCGCCCGCGGGCCGGCGTCCGATGTCGCCGGGTGCCCGCTGCGTCATGCCCGACACTCCCGAAGAGGCGCATGAAAAGCTGGTCGCCGAAAACGACCGGATTCGCCAGGACCGGGGCAAGGAGGCGACGCGCGCCGACGACGCCGAATCCGACCTTGCCGAGCTGCGTGCGGCGGTCGCCACGGGCAGGGCGGCAACCGGCGAAACGGGCGGGGAAGGGGCGAATCCAGGGGGTACGTAGTGTAGCTTTTGTAGCTTTCCGCGCCGCCAACGCCGCCCCCGAGCCCTCAACCGCCAAGCCTTAGCCCCCGGAGCCTCAGCCCCCGAACCTCACCCCTTGGCGTCGAGCCCCACCGGCTTGCCCTTGGTCGACGGATTCGATGCGTTTTGCTTGGGTGGCTTTTCGGCCTTGGGCTTGCGCGTCTCGCGGCTGGTCTTTTTCTGGCCCTTGGCCATGATCGGTTCCTGAAGAGGCGGGAGGCCCCGGCGCGATATTACGCTGGTTCGCGACGCCCCGCCAGCTTAGCGTTTGCGGACGAATTCGGCACGCAGGACCAGCCCCTTGATCCCGTCGAACTTGCAGTCGATTTCCTGCGCGTCGCCGGTCAGCCGGATCGATTTGATCAGCGTCCCACGCTTCAATGTCTGGCCTGCACCCTTGACGGTCAGATCCTTGATCAGCGTCACCTGGTCGCCATCGGCAAGGATATTGCCCACCGAATCGCGCACCTCGACCGCGCCGTCATCGCCCGCCGCAGCAGAGGCAACCGCCCCCGCCGCAATCCATTCGCCGCTGACTTCGTCATAGACATAGTCGCCACTGTCGCTCACGCGCTCACCTCGACACCCTTCCAGAACGCCAGCCGCCCCTTGATCTCTGCCGCCTTCGCCTTTGGCTCGGGGTAATACCAAACCGCATCGCGATTCTCGGCCCCGTCGACCACCAGCGTGTGATACTGCGCGGTCCCCTTCCACGGGCAGTTGCTCGTCGTCGCGCTTGCTTTCAGCAGCGCGGGATCGACCGAATCGGCGGGGAAATAATGATTGCCCTCGACCACTACGGTATCGTCGCTCGACGCGATCACTTTGCCCCTCCAGCGTGCCTGTACCATCGTGTTGCTCCTCATTGGCCCCAGGGCGGCGGCGGTGCCGCGACGGGGCGGGTCAGGTCGAACGCCACCCGGAAATGCCGGTCGGCGCGCCGCAGCCCATAAGCGAAGATGGTGTCGCTCGCTTCGACTTCCCACACATTGGTGGTCGATGCCGTCCGCCCCGTCGCGGTGAACAGCGCGATTGAGGTGGCATCGACGGGGAAGGACTGAAAGGTGGCAGTGCCCGGCCCTGCGGTGTCGCCGCCATATTGGGTCACCGAATCCTCGCTGCCATCGGCATGGCGATGGTCATGTTTCAGCCGCAGCCCGCCCGGCGTCCGGCTGATCACCCAGGTCCGCGATCGGTCGTCACCGACATGGAAAGGAATGCGAATGGTATCCCCCGAACAATCGCGAACCTGCATCACCAGCGGCTTGTCGGCAAAGCCGGCATCGGCGGGATCATCGGTCGTCACCCGCCCGGCAAACGCCTTGCCACACAAAGCCTGCAACCGCCCGAAGAACGTCCCCTGCGCATCCTGCGCCGGCCGCGCCGCACATCCTGTCAGCAGCATCGTCGCTGCCATGCCGATCGCCAATCTGTTCATCGCCAACCCCTATCGTCTTCGCCCGTGCAGACAACCCGCCGCTGCGTTATGCTGCCTCGATGGACGCCACCCAAGTTCCGCCTGCGCCGACGATCGGCTTCGACCAGTTTCTAGCCGTCGACATCCGCGTCGGCACGATCCTGGCCGCCGAAGTATTTGCCAAGGCCCGCAAGCCAGCCTTCATCCTCACGATCGATTTCGGCCCGGCGATCGGCATCAAACGCTCGTCGGCGCAGATCACCGATCATTATACGCCAGAGGCATTGGTCGGCACCCAGGTCGCCGCAGTGGTCAATTTCTCGCCGCGCCAGATCGGCCCGATGATGTCCGAAGTGCTGACGCTTGGCTTTCCCGATGCCGACGGGCGGGTGGTGCTGGTCCGTCCCGATCAGCCGGTGCCCGACGGCAACCGGTTGTTCTGAAGCCAGCGGGGCGGCCCGCAGCGCCGCCGGGTTCAGGTGCCGGCCGCAGCCACCGGCAACGATGCGGGGCCGGTCGGCTCGGCGCGCACCGCCGTCACCAGATAGTCGAGCGACACGTCGTCGCTCAGCACAAAGCCGCGTGCCGCGCTGAACGACAGGCCGCGCGTATCGGTCACCATCAGCCCCGCCGCCGCCAGCAGCGCGGTCAGCTCTTCGGGGGTCAGGAACTTGTTCCAGTCATGCGTCCCGCGCGGGATCATGCCAAACCCCTCTGCCACCGATACCATCGCCACCCGCGACAAGGCGGTGCGGTTGGGCGTCGACAGCACCAGCAGCCCGTCATCGGCCAGCGCATCGGCCAAGCCGCGAACGAAGCCGGCGGGGTCGGCGACATGCTCGATCACTTCCATCGAACACACCAGGTCAAATCGCTCGCCCGCCAACAAATCGAGTTCGCCCGCCAGATAGCGTATGTCCAATCCGGCGCTGGCAGCATGCGCCGCCGCCGCGCCGATATTTTCGGGCGCTGCATCCACCCCGGTCACTGCCGCACCCAGCCGCGCCAGCGGTTCGGCCAACAGCCCCGCGCCACAGCCAACATCAAGCGCGCTTCGCCCCCGCAGCGGCTGATAGTCGTTGGGCTCACATCCCCAATGCGCGTCGATCGCCGTGCGGATATGCCGCAATCGTACCGGATTCAGCCGGTGCAACATCGCCGATGTGCCCTTGGGGTTCCACCAGTCGGCGGCGAGCGTGCCGAAATGCGCGGCTTCGGCGGGGTCGATCGTGATTGCCTTTGTCATTCGGCTTTCCTAACAGTCCGCGCCATTGCTCCCAAGAGGGTCTGAAGGCGGCATGGCGCGCATCGTAATGAAATTTGGCGGCACTTCGATGGCAGGCATCGAACGTATCCGCACGGTTGCCGCGCTGGTAAAGCGCGAATGGGATGCCGGGCACGAGGTCGCGGTGGTCGTTTCGGCAATGGCGGGCGACACCGATCGCCTGGTCGGCTTTTGCCGCGAGGCATCGGCGCTGTATGATCCGCGCGAATATGACGTGGTGGTGTCGAGCGGCGAACAGGTGACGTCGGGCTTGCTGGCGATCGCGTTGCAGGCGGCGGGGGTGCCGGCACGCAGCTGGCTCGGCTGGCAATTGCCGATCCACACGTCGGACGCCCACGCCTCGGCACGGATCGGCGAGATCGAAACCGATGCGCTCAACGCCAGCCTTGCCGCGCGGATCGTCGCGGTGGTGCCCGGATTTCAGGGTGTGTCCGATGCCAATCGGGTGACGACGCTGGGGCGCGGCGGGTCTGATACCTCGGCAGTGGCGATGGCGGCGGCGATGAAGGCCGATCGCTGCGACATCTACACCGACGTCGATGGCGTCTATACCACCGATCCGCGCATCGTGCCGCGCGCGCGCAAACTGCAAAAAGTGACGTATGAGGAAATGCTCGAACTCGCGAGCGTCGGGGCAAAGGTGCTCCAGACGCGCTCGGTCGGGCTGGCGATGAAGGAGGGGGTGCGGGTGCAGGTGCTTTCTTCCTTCGTCGGCGAAGACGGGGCACCCCGCCCCGGCACGATGATCGTGGGCGAAGAGGAGATCGACGATATGGAACGCCAGCTCATCACCGGAGTAGCGCACGACAAGAACGAAGCGAAGGTAACGCTGGCCGAAGTCCCCGACCGGCCGGGTGCGGTCGCGGCGATCTTTGGCCCACTGGCTGCTGCCGGCATCAATGTCGACATGATCGTCCAGAATGTCGCGCATTCGACCGGCTCGACCGATGTTACCTTCACGGTGCCCAAGGCCGACCTTGCCCGCGCGCTCGACACGCTCGACAAGGAGCGCGCGACGATCGGCTATGCCAAGCTGATCCACGATCCGCGCGTCGCCAAGATTTCGGTGGTCGGCGTCGGCATGCGAAGCCATGCCGGTGTCGCCGCGACGATGTTTGAAACGCTGGGAGCGCGCGGCATCAACATTCTCGCGATCGCCACCAGCGAGATCAAGGTGAGCGTGCTGGTCGAAGAGGATTATACCGAACTTGCGGTACGGGTACTGCACACCGCCTATGGCCTCGACGCGCCCGAAGTCGCGGCGGCGTAATTATCCCCCTCCCGCTTGCGGGAGGGGCCAGGGGAGGGCATGTCATAGGCCATGACAGACACCGTAATCGAACAGACCCTCCCCTCCGCAACCACCGGAACGACTACCGGTCAGGACCGCCTCACCCGCCGCATGGCGCGCGGCGTCGAATTTCTCGGCTCCGAAGTCGCGATCATGTGCGGCGCGATGTCGTGGGTGAGCGAGCGCAACCTTGTCGCCGCGATGTCGAACGCCGGCGGCTTCGGCGTGGTCGCTTGCGGCGCGATGACTCCCGAACTGCTCGACCGCGAGATCGCCGCCACCGGCAATCTCACCGACAAGCCGTTCGGCGTGAACCTCATCACGATGCACCCGCAATTGTTCGAGCTGATCGACGTCTGCGCGCGCCACGGCGTCACGCATATCGTGCTGGCTGGCGGCCTGCCGCCCAAGGGCAGCCTGGAGGCGATCAAGGCGACCGGCGCCAAGGTCATCGCGTTCGCGCCTGCGCTGAGCCTTGCCAAGAAGCTGATCAAATCGGGGGTCGATGCGCTGGTGATCGAGGGGATGGAGGCCGGCGGCCATATCGGTCCGGTCTCGACCAGCGTGCTGGCGCAGGAAATGCTGCCCGAGATCGCCGATCAGGTGCCGGTGTTCGTCGCCGGCGGCATCGGTCGCGGGGAGGCGATTGCGGGCTATCTCGACATGGGCGCGGCGGGCGTCCAGCTCGGCACCCGTTTCGTCTGCGCCACCGAATCGATCGCGCACCCCAATTTCAAGCAGGCGTTCCTGCGCGCATCGGCCCGCGACGCGGTCGCGACCGTCCAGGTCGATCCGCGCCTGCCGGTGATTCCGGTGCGTGCGCTCAAAAATGCCGGATCGGACCTGTTCATCGCCAAGCAGCGCGAAGTCGCCGCCACGCTGGATTCACTCACCGACAAGGTGGCGATGGCCGAGGCGCAGCTCCAAATCGAGCATTATTGGGCGGGCGCGCTTCGCCGCGCGGTGGTCGATGGCGATATCGAGCATGGTAGCCTGATGGCGGGCCAGTCGGTCGGCATGGTGACCAAGGAGGAGCCGGTTGCCGAGATTATCGCGTCGTTGATGGCGCAGGCAGCACAGGCGCTGGAAAAACGCGCCGCTTGACCCTCGATCCGCAGCGATTGGCGGCGGGGAGCGGCATTCTGGTGCGCGCCCGGCCATGGTTCGCCGCGCGCTAAGGCAACGCAATCATCCCGAACGGCTTGGCGCTGGCTGGCGCAATCTGATAGCGGTAGCCCATGTCCGTTTCGGCCGCCGCCTCCGCCCGCGAAATTCTTGTCCGTCTGCACGATGTGATGGCGGCGCGGAGCGCGGCTCAGGCTAAGCTCAACGCGGTGGTCAATATCATCGGCGAGGCGCTCGATAGCGAGGTCTGCTCGATCTATTTGCTGCGCGAAGGCGTGCTCGAACTCTTCGCCACGCGCGGCCTGGCGCAGGAAGCGGTGCATGTCACCAAGCTGGCGCTGGGCGAGGGCCTGGTGGGCACGATCGCGGGCAATGTCGAGACGCTGAACCTCGACGAGGCGGCCAGCCATCCCGATTTCGCCTATCGTCCCGAGACCGGCGAGGAGAAGTTCCACAGCTTTGCCGGCGTGCCGATCATCCGCCGCGAACGCGCGGTGGGGGTGCTGGCGGTGCAGCATGCCGATCCGCGCCGCTATGCCGATATCGAGATCGAGGCGCTGCAGACCGTCGCGATGGTGCTGTCCGAACTGATCGCCAATGCCGGGCTGATCGATCCCGCCGGCGGCACGACGCTTCGCCCGCAATCGACCGCGCCGGTGCGCGTGCCCGGCTTCAAGCTGGTCGACGGGATGGCGGCGGGTGCGGCGGTGTTTCACCAGCCACGGATCACGATCGAGCACACGGTGGCGGAGGATACCGAAGCCGAACGCCACCGCGTCTATGGCGCGTTCGACAAGATGCGCGACCAGATCGAGCGCATGTCCAACCAGGCCGATTTCGGCGTCGGCGGCGAGCATGACGAGGTGCTCGAGACCTATAAGATGTTCGCCTATGACGAGGGCTGGGCACGCCGGATCAACGAAGCGATCGACAGCGGCCTGACCGCCGAGGCGGCGATCGAACGGGTGCAGCAACGCACGCGGATGCGGATGCGCGAGATCGGCGACCCGCTGCTGCGCGATCGGATGCATGACCTTGAGGATCTGTCGAACCGATTGCTGCGAATCGTCTCGGGGCAATTGGGGACTGCGGCACAAATGGGGCTGCGGCAGGATTCGATCCTGATCGCGCGCAACCTCGGCCCTGCCGAACTGCTCGAATATGACCGTCGGCGGCTGAAGGGCGTGGTGCTCGAGGAAGGCTCGCTCACCGCGCATGTGACGATCGTCGCGCGCGCGATGGGAATTCCGGTGCTGGGGCGCGTCCGCGACGTCAAGCGGCTGATCGCCGAGGGCGACCGGCTGCTGCTCGATGTGCCTGCCGAAGCGCTGGTGGTGCGCCCGTCGCTGGCGATGGAAGAGGCGTTCGACGCCAAGCTGGCGATCAGCCAGAAGCGCCGCGCCGCCTTCACTGCGATGCGCGGCGAACCGCCGGTGACCAGGGACGGCCAGCGGATCACGCTGATGGTCAATGCCGGGTTGCGCGACGACGCCGCCGCGCTCGACCTGACCGGCGCCGACGGCATCGGCCTGTTCCGCACCGAATTCCAGTTCCTGGTATCGGCGACACTGCCGCAGCGTGAGCGCCAGCAGCGGCTGTATCGCGACGTGCTCGACGTCGCGGGTGATCGCCCGGTGGTGTTCCGCACGGTCGATATCGGTGGCGACAAGGCGCTGCCCTATCTCGATCACGGCGACGGCTATGTCGAGGAGAACCCGGCGATGGGCTGGCGTGCGCTACGCCTCGCGCTCGAACGCGACGGGCTGATGAAGGCGCAGGCGCGCGCGCTGCTCGAGGCGGGCGCGGGCAAGACGCTCAACGTGATGTTCCCGATGGTGTCCGAACCCTGGGAATTCGATGCCGCCAAGGCGATCTTCGAAAAGCAGCGCGATTGGCTGGTCGCGCGCGGGCGCAAGCTGCCGACCGATATCCGCTATGGCGCGATGCTCGAAGTGCCGGCGCTTGCCGAGGTGCTCGATCTGCTGCTGCCCAAGATCGATTTCCTGTCGATCGGCACCAACGACCTGACGCAGTTCCTGTTTGCCGCCGATCGCGCGCACCCCAAGCTGGCGCTGCGCTATGACTGGCTCAGTACGCCGATCCTGCGCTTTCTGCGCCGGGTGATCGAGCCATGCCGTGCCGCCGGGGTGCCGGTGGCGGTGTGCGGCGAAATGGGCGGGCGGCCACTGGAGGCGATGGCGCTGCTCGGCATCGGCATCGAGCGGCTGTCGATCACGCCGGCGGCGGTGGGGCCGGTCAAGGCGATGATCCGCTCGCTCGATCTGGCGGCGCTGCGACCGGTGCTGGCGAGCGCGCTTTCTGCACCGCCTGCCGATCTGCGCGCGATGCTGGAAGCCTGGGCGAACGCATCAGGCGTCGAACTGGCCTGAAAAACATACAAAAGATACGTCTCCCCCCTCGTTGACACCCTATGGCTCGTGCTAGAGACGCTGCATTGCGGGAGCCATCGGGGTCGCAACCCTTCCGCCGGAGAAATTGATGACTGACGAGGCCGAAGGCGCCATCCGCCCGCCAATCCCGACCACCGTCGGTGAGGGGCTGCGTCTCGCGCGTGAAGCCCAGGGGTTGGCGCTTTCAGACATCGCTCAGCGCACCCGAATCCCGCTGCGTCATCTCGAAGCGATCGAGGCATCCAATTATATTTCGCTGCCGTCGATCACCTATGCGATGGGCTTTACCCGCGCCTATGCCCGCATGATCGGCGCCGATGAAGTCGAGATCGCGCGCGATCTGCGCATCGAGATTGCCGACACCTGGGAAGCGGTGCCGCGGCACGAGCCCTATGATTTGACCGATCCAGCGCGCGTGCCGCCACGTGGCCTGGCGCTGGCCGGGGTGGCGGTGGCGGTGCTGCTGCTGATCGGTGTTGCACTGTGGTATGGCACCGGCTTGTTCCGAACCGAGGAAGCGCCGCCTGCGGAGATGGTCGTCGCAACCGCGCCGGTCCCGCCGCCGGCCTCTATCGAAACGGTGCAACCGACAGGCGCTGGGCAGGTGACGCTCACCGCCAGCGACGAAGTATGGGTGCGTGTCTATGACGCCAACGACAAGACGCTGCTGATGAAAACGCTTCAGCCTGGCGAGCGCTATGACGTGCCGATGGCGGCAGAAGGGCCGATGATCAATGTCGGTCGCCCCGACCAATTGACGGTGACGATTGATGGCAGTGCGGTGCCGCCGCTGGGCGATGGTCGTCGTGCGATTAAGGACGTGGCGCTTAGTGCAGAGGCGCTCCGCGCGCGTTCATCGGCCACGACGCCCGATGCTTAACGCTGGTGATAGGGTGCAGCGTGTAGCTACGCTGCTTTCGATCACGACACCGGGGGGTGAACGATGCGCCTGACGATTACGATGATGTTGGCAGCGACGATGTTGACCGTGGCACCGCCGGTGCTGGCGCAGACGACGGCTGGCGTCGAAGGGCGCATCGACCGGCTGGAGCGCGAAATGCGCGCGGTGCAGCGCAAGGTGTTTCCCGGCGGTGCCGGCCAGACGCTTGAACCGCAGATCGCCGCGCCGGTGACGCCGCAATCCTTGCCCGGCACGCCAGCCACCAGCGCGGTCGCCGATCTCAACGCGCGCGTGAACGCGCTCGAGGCGCAACTGGCGACCATGACCGGCCAGATCGAACAGGGCGAATACCGTCTTCGCCAGATGGAGCAGGCGGTAGAGGCGTATCGTAAGACCAATGATGCGCGGATCGCGGCGCTGGAGAGCGGCGGGGTGGTGACCCCGGCACCGGCATCTGCACCCGGTGCTGCTGCGGCTGGTGATACTCGTCCGGCGGCTTCGGGCAGCCGCCCTGCCGTGTCCGAAGCCGCGACCGCGCCGTCGCGCGATCCGGCCCGCGCGCAGTTGGTGAGTGCAGTGGCCCGCCCGGCTACCGGCGATGCCGCCGAGGATAGCTATACCTATGGCTTTCGCTTGTGGCAGGCCAAGCTGTATCCCGAAGCGCAGGCCGAACTGAAGAAATTCGTCGCTGCCCACCCCAATCATCGGCGCGCCAGCTTCGCGCAGAACCTGTTGGGGCGAGCCTATCTCGACGAAGGCAAGCCAAGCCTTGCCTCGATCGCCTTTTATGAAAACTACAAGAAGATGCCCGATGGCGAGCGGGCGCCCGATAGCCTGTTCTATCTGGGACAGGCGCTGGTGGCGCTGAAAAAGCCTGCCGATGCGTGCAAGGTCTATGGCGAACTGACCGATGTCTATAGCGATCGGATGGCGGCGAGCATGGTCGCCGACGTGGCAAGGGCGCGCACCGCTGCCAAATGCGGCTGACACGCTGACGCCCGATGCCGGGGCGGTCGCGCGGTTTCGCGGCGATCTGGCTCGGTTGGTAGAGATTGACGACGTGCGGTTGCTGGTGGCGGTGTCGGGCGGTCCCGACAGCGTGGCGCTGCTGTTGCTGGCCCATGCGGTGTTGGTCGATCGTTGCTACGCCGCGACGGTCGACCACGGAATCCGCAGCGCATCGGCGGACGAGGCTGCCTTTGTTGCGCGATTATGCGCCGATCGCGGCATCCGGCACGATATCCTGACCGGCCCGCTACCCGCGCGCGTCGGCCGCACCGCCAATCTATCAGCCCGCGCGCGAGCGCTGCGCTATGGGCTGCTCGAGCGGCACATGACCTGCATTGGTGCCGATCGGCTCGCGACCGGACATCACGCCGATGACCAGCGCGAAACCCTGGTGATGCGCCTTAACCGCGGGTCGGGGGTTGCCGGGCTGGCTGGGATTCGCGCAAGCGGCGGCAGGATCGTTCGGCCATTGTTGTCCTGGCGGCGTGACGACCTGGCGGCCATTGTCCATGGTTGCAGGATCGCCGCGGTCGACGATCCGAGTAATGTCGATCATCGCTATGACCGCGCGCGGCTGCGAAAGGCATTGCGCGACGATACGCTGCTCGATGTCGCCGGGCTGGTATCCAGCGCTGGCGCGCTCGCCGACGCCGATGACGCGCTCGGCTGGACCGCACGCCAATTGTTCGAAAGCGATTGCAGCCGCGACGGGCAGAGCATCGGTTTCGACATCGGCAACACCCCCTTTGAACTGCGTCGCCGAGTCGTCGAACGTTGCCTGCGCGCGATCGATTCGGGCATCGAAATTCGGGGCGAAGCACTGGTCCGGTTCGTGCGCCTGCTCGAATCGGGTCGCCCAGCGATGCTAGGTGTGGTCAAGGGCAGCGTGGTCGATCGCGGCAATGCCGGTATTCATTGGCTTTTTACCCTCGCTCCGGTGCGGCGCGGCGGTTGACCCTGTCCCTTGGTCCATTCGATGACACTGATCGGCGCTGTTCCATTGCCATTAACCCGCGTTCGCCTATCTTGATATCCAAGGAAAGGTATCTCGCCACATGAACGATAACGACAAGCAGCAAGGCCCGGAGAACGGCGGCGGCAATCCTTGGATGCGCAGCCTGATGGTCTGGGTCGGCATATTGCTGGCACTCGCGCTTTTCGTGACGCTGTTCGAAGGCCGCAGCAGCCAGTCGGCCGGCAACACGATCGCTTATTCGGCATTTCTGGACAAGGTCGAGGAAGGTTCGGTGCGCGAGGTCAATGTTGCGCCCAACGTCGTCACCGGTGTGCTGAGCAACGCAGAGCGGTTTCGCACGAATACGCCGAACGATCCGCAACTGATCGAGCGCCTGCGCACGCGCGGCGTGACGATCAATGCTCGGCCTGAAGAAGGGCCGAACATCTGGATGGTGCTATTGTATCAATCGCTGCCGTTCCTGCTGTTCCTTGGCATCGCCTTCTTCGTGCTTCGCCAGATGCAGAAGAATTCGGGTGCGGGTGGCGCAATGGGCTTCGGCAAGTCGAAGGCGAAGCTACTGACCCAGAAGGAAGGCAAGGTCACCTTTGCCGACGTGGCGGGCATCGACGAAGCGCGCGAGGAGCTTGAGGAGATCGTCGAGTTCCTGAAGGACCCGACCAAGTTCGCGCGTCTGGGCGGCAAGATCCCCAAGGGTGCGCTGCTGGTGGGTTCGCCGGGTACCGGCAAGACGCTGCTCGCTCGCGCGATTGCGGGCGAGGCGGGCGTGCCGTTCTTCACCATTTCGGGTTCGGATTTTGTCGAGATGTTCGTCGGCGTCGGCGCGAGCCGCGTGCGCGACATGTTCGAGCAGGCCAAGAAGTCGGCACCGTGCATCGTCTTCATCGACGAAATCGACGCCGTCGGTCGCCACCGTGGCGCGGGGCTGGGCAATGGCAATGACGAGCGCGAACAGACGCTCAACCAGCTGCTGGTCGAAATGGACGGCTTCGAGGCGAACGAAGGCATCATCATCATCGCCGCGACCAACCGTCCCGACGTGCTCGATCCCGCCTTGCTGCGGCCGGGTCGCTTCGATCGCCAGGTCGTGGTGCCGCGCCCCGACATCGATGGTCGGGTGAAGATCCTCGAAGTGCATATGAAGAAGGTGCCGCTGGCCCCCGATGTCGATGCACGGACGATCGCGCGTGGCACGCCGGGCTTTTCGGGTGCCGATCTTGCTAATCTGGTGAACGAGGCCGCGCTGACCGCCGCGCGCAAGGGCAAGCGGCTGGTGGCGATGCTCGAGTTCGAGGAAGCCAAGGACAAGGTAATGATGGGTGCCGAGCGGCGCTCGATGGTGATGACCGACGACGAAAAGCGGATGACCGCCTATCACGAGGCGGGCCACGCCGTGGTCGCGCTGCATGAGGCTGCATCGGATCCGATCCACAAGGCGACGATCATCCCGCGCGGTCGGGCGCTGGGCATGGTGATGCGCCTGCCCGAGCGCGATTCGTACAGCTATCACCGCGACAAGATGTACGCCAATTTGTCGGTCTCGATGGGCGGCCGCGTCGCCGAGGAAATCATCTTCGGCTATGACAAGGTTTCGTCGGGGGCGTCGGGCGACATTCAATATGCGACCAAGCTGGCGCGTGACATGGTCACGAAGTGGGGCATGTCCGACAAGATCGGCCCGCTGATGTATTCGGAGGGCGAGGAGGAAGTGTTCCTCGGCTATTCGCGCCAGAACAATGTGTCGATGTCGAACGAAACCGCGCAGCTGATCGACAAGGAGATCAAGTCGATCGTCGAGGGCGGCTATGACAAGGCTAAGCAGCTACTGACCGAGCATGTCGACCAGCTCCACCTCGTTGCCGGCGCGCTGCTCGAATACGAAACCCTGTCGGGTGACGAGATCAAGCGGATCATGGCGGGCGAGGATATTGATCGCGATGAACCGGGAGCGAAGAACAGCTCAGTCGCGGTCGCGGGAACGTCTATTCCCAAGACTCGGCGTCCAAAGGGGCCGTTCGGAACCCCGCAGCCAGCTTAATTCACTTGGCATTCAGCTGATAATTGACAATCCTCGTCGGGTAACCGGCGGGGATTTTCATATGCGCGCTTTCGGACTGATGTTGGCTCTGGCCCTGATGGCCGCTCCGGCGAATGTACACGCGATGACTGTCGAGGAGTTCCTCGCCAAGGTAAAGGCGCTCAAGGCCAAGGGGCTGTTTGCGATCGGGTCGCGCGATATCGGCATGCTCAAGACCGAAATGAAAGCCATCGGAACCGCCTATCGGGCCGATATCGACGGAGCCCGCAAGGCCGGTCGAACACCCGACAGTTGTCCGCCCCCGAGCAAGGGCGGCTCCGCGCCGACGCTGGGTGGCAAGGCGTTTTTCTCCGATCTCCAAGCGATCCCACCGGCGCAGGCGCGCACGACCAGCATGAAGGATGCCTTCTACGCGATCATGCGCAAACGCTTCCCCTGCTGAATCAGCCGACCAGCCCAAGCCCCAGGATCGACGAGCGGCGTTTCACTTGTATACAGCGCTTCGCGAGTGCCCAGATACCCGCAGCGGAGACGATGATGGCGACCGATCCCGACCAGACCGACTGGACCGCGCGCATGCGAACGCTTGGGCTGCGCGCGCGCCTAGCCGCGCGGATACTTGCTGCATCGCCCAGTGCGGCACGGTCCGCCGCGCTTCGATCCGCCGCCGCCGCAATCCGTGCGGCTGCGGGTGTGATCCTCGACGCCAATGCCACCGACATGGCGCGCGCCCAGGCCAATGGGCTGGCCCCGGCGCTGCTCGACCGGCTGCGGCTCGACCCTGCCCGGCTCGAAGCGACCGCCGCCGGGGTCGAAGCGGTGGCGGCGCTCGATGATCCGGTGGGCACGCTGGTCGATCGGCGGGAGCGGCCCAATGGACTGGTGCTCGAGCGGGTGCGGGTGCCGATCGGGGTGATCGGGATCATCTTTGAAAGCCGGCCCAATGTCACCGCCGATGCCGGGGCCTTGTGCGTGATGGCGGGCAATGCCGCGATCCTGCGCGGTGGGTCCGAAGCGATCGAGACCAACCGCGCGCTGCATGCGGCCTTTGTTGCAGGGCTGGGCGCTGCCGGGATCACGCCCGATGCGGTGCAGTTGATCGGCGACACCGATCGCGCCGCTGTGGGTGCGATGCTCGCCGCCGATGGCCAGATCGACCTGGTGGTGCCGCGCGGGGGCAAGAGCCTGGTCGCGCGCGTCCAGGCCGAGGCGCGCGTGCCAGTGCTCGCGCATCTCGACGGGATCAACCACAGCTATATCGACGCTGCCGCCGATCCGGCGATGGCCAAGGCGATCGCGCTCAACGCCAAGATGCGGCGCACCGGCATTTGCGGTGCGACCGAAACGCTATTGATCGACCGCGCCTTTGCTGCGCCCGGCCCGATATTGGCGGCGCTTGCCGATGTCGGCTGCGAGCTGCGCGGTGACGCCGAAGCGTGCGCGATCGAGCCTCGTGTCTTGTCCGCCGATGATGAGGATTGGGACACCGAATATCTCGATGCGATCCTCGCGGTGCGGATCGTCGACGGGGTTGACGCCGCGATCGCGCATATCGCGGCGCATGGATCGCACCATACCGACGCGATCGTCACCGCCGATGCCGCAGTCGCCGAGCGTTTCCTGGCGCAGGTCGATTCGGCGATCGTGATGTGGAACGCCTCGACCCAGTTCGCCGATGGCGGCGAATTCGGGCTGGGTGCCGAGATCGGCATCGCCACCGGCCGTCTGCACGCGCGCGGCCCGGTCGCACTGGAAGGGCTGACGACGTATAAATGGGTGGTGCGCGGCACCGGCCAGGTGCGTCCTTGATGCCGGGCGGTAGCAGGCGTAGGTTTAGGGAATGAACAAGCCGGTCACGATCACGACGCAGATCGATGCGGAAACGCACGCGATGGTGCGGCGGGTGTCCGAAGCACTGGGGCGAAGCGAGGCCGAGTTCATCGCGGGCGCCGTCGAGCGCGCGGCGCAGAGCCAGTCGGACTATCTGGCATTCATCCAGGTCGGCATCGACGCCGCCGACCGGGGCGACACGATCAGCCAGGACGATATGGAACACTGGTTCGAGGGACGGATAGCGCAACGCGCGGCGGGATGAAGGTTCGATGGACGTGCCCGGCGCAAGGCGATTTCGACCGGATCGACAGCTTCTATGCCGAAACCGCGCCCGACATGGCCGATCGCGTTGGTAGAGACGCGGTTCGCGCCGGCCGCTTTCTCGCGGATTATCCCAATGCCGGTGAAGTGGTGGAAAAAGACGTCCGCAAATGGTCGATCTCGGGGAGCCCGTATCTTTTGCTGTATCGCGTCACCGACGAGGCGGTTGAAGTCTTGCGGGTCCGGCACCGCCGGGAAGATTGGCGTACCCCATTCGAATGACCCGAATCGGTCTCATGGGCGGGTCGTTCAATCCGGCGCATCGCGGGCATCGGCGGATCGCGTTGCAGGCGATCCGGGCGCTCGCGCTCGACGAGGTCTGGTGGATCGTGTCGCCGGGCAATCCGCTCAAGGATGCGGCCACCGATATGGCCCCGTTCGCCGCCAGGGTCGCGTCGGCCCAGGCGATGGCGCGGCGGGCAACGATCCGCGTCAGCACGATCGAACGGCGGCTGAAGACGCGCTACACCGTCGATCTGATCGCGAAATTGCCGCAACTCTACCCCAAAAAGCGTTTCATCTGGATTATGGGCGGCGACAATCTGGCGGGATTCCACCAATGGAGGCGCTGGCGCGATATCGCGCGTGAGGTTCCGATTGCGGTAATCGCGCGTCCGGGATATGAAGGGGATGCCCGCGCCAGTCCAGCGATGGGCTGGCTGCGGCGCTCGGTGCGGCCCGCACGCCAGGCGAAGCAATGGGACGAGTGGAGATTGCCGGCCTTGGTGCTGCTGCGCTTCCGCCCCGATCAAACTTCGGCGACCCGCATTCGCGCCGCTGACCCCGCCTGGCATCGCCGTTTCAGCAACGAACGGCGACCCAGCCATTTCACTGCACGTCTCTAGGAGCTACATTGGCCACTTCCACCCCCGCGCTGCGATCATCGGACCCTAACGAAGCCGAAGCGCTGCACGCGATGATCCTTGCCTCGCTCGATGCCGATCAGGCCGAGGAGACGGTGTCGATCCCCCTGGCGGGCAAATCGAGCATCGCCGATTTCATGGTCATCGCCTCGGGCCGGTCGACCCGGCAGGTCGCGTCGATGGCGCAAAAGCTGGCCGAAAAGATCAAGGCCGAGTTCGGCTATCGCGCGCGTGTTGAGGGTCTTGCGACCGCCGATTGGGTGCTGATCGACGCAGGCGACGTCATCGTCCACCTGTTCCGCCCCGAAGTCCGCAGCTTCTACAATCTTGAGCGGATGTGGGCGTTCGGCGACGCGCCGCCGCTGCCGACGACCGACCAGGCCGCCTGAACCGCCGCCCGCGCGCCCGGTGCTGCTTCACATCGTCGCGCGCGGACGCATCGGCCGCGGTGCCGAGGCCGAGCTGGTCGATCGCTATCTGAAGCGTGTTGGCTGGCCGACGCGGATCACCGAATTGCCCGATCGCGGCGGCAAGCTGCCCGCGATCGAGCCCGGCACCCGGATCGTGATGCTCGACGAAAAGGGCGACCAGCCCGGATCGGTCGATTTCGCCAACCGGTTGTCGGGGTGGCGCGACACTGGGGTGCGCGAGACCCGGTTCCTGATCGGCGCTGCCGATGGCTTCGATGATTCGATGCGCTCGCAGGCCGACTGGCTGATCGCGTTCGGACGGATGACCTGGCCGCATCTGATGGCGCGCGGGATGCTGGCCGAGCAATTATGGCGTGCGACCAGCATCCTGGCCAACCACCCCTATCATCGCCAAGGCTGAAGCGATGCGCGCATTGGGCATTGCGATCTGCGCTGCGCTGTTGCTGTTGCCGACGACGATGGCGGCGCAGGAGGCGACGCTTGCCCAGCAGCGCGAGCGATTGCGCGCCGCCAGCGAGGCCTCACGCGCTGCCGAGCGGCGATCGGGCCAGCTGGATCGTCAGGCGGAGGCGGCGAATGACGCGGCGACGCGCGCCGCCGCCGATCGTGCGGCGGTCGCGGCCCGCGCCCAGGCAGCCGAGGCGGACATTGCCGCTGCGCGCGCGCGGATCGCGATCATCGACGGGCTGGTGGCAAGGCAGCAGCGCCGGCTCGATGCGCAGCGTGCGCCGATGACCCGATTGGTCGCGGCGGTGCAGTCCTTTGCCCGGCGGCCCCCCGCGCTAGGGTTGCTGCAGCCCGGATCGACTCGCGACGCGGTGCATGTGCGCGCGGTGCTTGCCACGATCGTGCCGGTGGTACGTGCTCGCAGCGCCGGGGTGCGCGCCGAGATCGCGCGCGCCGCCACGCTGCGCGACCGCGCCGCCGCTGCTGAAGCCGGGCTGCGCGACGGCCGCGTCCGGCTGGAGCGCGAACGGCTGGCGCTGCTCGAGCTCGAAGCCGCCAGCCGGATTCGATCGCGCGACCTGGGGCGAAGCGCGCTGGTCGAATCGGATCGCGCGCTGGCGATGGGCGAGGAAGCGCGCGACATCGTCGATCAGATGGCACGGATCGACGCCGCCGACGCGATCGAGGCGCGGCTGCTGGCGCTGCCGGGGCCATTGCCGCGCCCCGATGCGACCGAGCCGTCGCCGGCTGCCTCGGGGTTGCCGCCCTATCGCCTGCCGGTGTGGGGGCGGGTGGTGACCGGGCTTGGCGAAGTGTCGGCTTCGGGAGTTCGCTCGCGGGGGCTGACGTTGACGACCGCCAAGGGCGCGGCGGTGGTAGCGCCCGCGCCGGGGAGGGTCGCCTTTGCGCGGCCGTTTCCGGGCTATGGCAGCGTGGTGATCCTCGATCACGGCAATGGCTGGACCAGCCTGGTATCGAACCTCGGCGCGACCGCCGTGCGGCGCGGACAGGCGGTGCGGCAGGGCGCGGTGCTGGGCAAGGCCCCGGGCGGCGACCAGCCGGCGGTGACGGTCGAGTTGCGCCGACGCGGTCGCCCGGTCGACATGGTGCCGCTGCTCGATTGACCGCGCTTTCAGCGTTGGTTCATCGCGGCGCGCTTATCTGCGATCGCCTTTGCTTGGCACGTGACTTGCGGCTATCCTGTCATTCGAAGCAATCGTGCTTTCTAAAGGACAGCGTTTTTTATGTCCCGTCCGCTTCTTCAGGTTACCGCCGCGGTTTCGGCGCTGGCGCTCGTGCCGCTGGCCACCGGCGCGATGGCGCAGGTCGACACCAACAGCTATCGCGAGCTCGACGTCTTCATGGACGTCTATAACCAGGTGAAATCGCAATATGTCGACACCGTCGACAACAAGGTGCTGGTGAAGGGCGCGATCCAGGGGATGCTGGCGGCGCTCGATCCGCATAGCTCCTATGTCGACGCGCTCGATTTTGAAAATCTGCGGATCCAGACCGAGGGCAATTACGGCGGTCTCGGCCTGACGGTGACGCAGGAAGACGGCGCGGTGAAGGTGATCGCGCCGACCGAGGATACGCCGGCGTTTCGCGCGGGGATCAAGTCGGGTGATTACATCACCCATATCAACGGGCAACTGATCTTTGGCGAGGCGCTCGACAAGGCGATCGAGGGGATGCGCGGCGAGCCGGGCACCAAGGTGACGCTGACGATCGTGCGACCGGGCCGCGACAAGCCGCTCGAACTGACGATGGCGCGCGAAATCATCATTCAAAAGCCGGTGAAGTGGGAGGTGAAGGACGGGATCGGAATCGTCAACATCAACACCTTCTCGGCCTCGACCGGAGCCGACACTCGCGCGGCGATCGTGGCGATCGAAAAGTCGCTTGGACGCCGGCCCACCGGCTATATCGTCGATCTTCGATCGAACGGCGGCGGGCTGCTGAACCAGGCGATCGAGGTTTCGGATGCGTTCCTGGAACGCGGCGAGATCGTGTCGCAGCGCGGGCGTGCGCGCACCGATATCGAGCGTTATTATGCCCGGCCGGGTGATTTGACCAAGGGCGCGCCGATCATCGTGCTGGTCGATGCCGGCACCGCTTCGGCGTCGGAAATCGTCGCGGGCGCCTTGCAGGACCATCACCGTGCGATCGTCATGGGTGAGCGGACGTTCGGCAAGGGATCGGTGCAGACGCTGTTGCAGTTGGGCGAATCGAACGCGCTGCGGCTGACCACCGCGCGTTATTATACGCCTTCGGGCAAGTCGGTGCAGGAAGGCGGGATCGAGCCCGACCTGATCGTGCCGCAATTGAGCGACCCCGATTACAAGACCCGCCCGGTGTTTCGCGAGGCCGATCTTCGCCGCCATCTGATCAACGAGGCCAAGGTCGACAACAAGGCGCTGGAGGAGGACGACAAGACCGATCCGCGCTTTGCCGCCACTGCCGAGCAACTCGAGAAGCAGGGGGTCAAGGACTTCCAGTTGCAATATGCGCTCAAGACGATCGGCCGGCTGGCTCCCGCGCCGCAGGTGGCGCAGGCGCGGCCCGCGGGTAAGCGCTGACACCCACCGGGCAGGACCGACCGATGAACGCATTCCGCCTTGCCCGCGCGCTGGCGCTGGCGCTGCCCGCCGTGCTGATGGCGGGGGCGCTTGGATCGCAATATATCGGCGGGCTGTATCCGTGTGAGATGTGCCATTGGCAGCGTTGGCCGCATTATGCCGCGATTCTGTTGGCGGCATGTGCCTATGTCGCGCCCGGCATCGCTGCCAGGCGAATGCTGGTGGTGCTGGCGGCGCTGGGCATTGCAACCAGCGGCGCGATCGGGGTGTTTCACGCCGGCGTCGAATATGGCTGGTGGGAGGGGATCACCGCCTGCACCGCGCGCGTGGCCCCCGGCGACGGCGACTTTCTGAAAGCGTTGCTGAAAGCGCCGATCATCCGCTGTGACGTGGCGCAATGGACGCTTGGCGGTATCTCGCTCGCTGGCTTTAATGCCATCTTTTCGCTGGGGGGTGCCGTCGCCATCTTGGCGCTGTTGACCAGGAGACGATAGTGATGACCAAGCGGTGGCGGCCGGGTGACCGGCGCGAACAGGTGCAGACGATGATCCGCGTCGATCAGGCGGGCGAATATGGTGCCACCCGCATCTATGCCGGGCAATTGGCGATCATGGGCGACCATGTTCCCGCCGCGCGCGCGATTGCGGGCATGGCGGCGCAGGAGGACGAGCATTGCGCCTATTTCAACAAGCTGATCGTCGAGCGGGGGGTGCGTCCGACCCTCTTGCAGCCCTTTTGGGACAGCGCGGGCTATGCACTGGGCGTCGTGACCGCCGCGATCGGCCCAGAAGCGGCGATGGCATGCACCGTCGCGGTAGAGACCGAGATTGACGAACATTATCGCCAGCAGCTCGAAAAAATCGGCATCGACGACGCCGAACTGCGCGCCAAGGTCTCGCAGTTCCGTGACGAGGAGATCGAGCACAAGGAAGCCGCGCTCGCCGCAGGTGCCGAGCTCGCGCCCGCTTACCCGTTGATGACCGCCATTATCCGCGCGGGTTGTCGGGTAGCAATCGCCGCATCCAAGCGAATTTGAGGCGATTTCCAGGCGCTATGCGCTATGAGGGGCAAAAGGAGCGAGAGTGATGGCACAGTGGATGATCCTGGCAGCAGCGGCTGCTCTTCCCGCGATTTCCGCCCCGGCGATGGCGCAGGTGCAGAATGGTACGTTGGTGATTTTCGGCAATGACCGTTGCCCCACCAACGCCGATGGCGAGGAAATCGTCGTTTGCGTCCGCAAGGGCGAGGCCGAGCGCTTCCGCATCCCGCAGGAACTACGCGAGCTCGAAATCACGCCCGAAAACCGCGCCTGGGCCGTGCGATCCGAAGATACGCTGCGTGCCGGGGATTCGGGCATCGGCAGTTGTTCGGCGGTGGGCATCGGCGGGATGATCGGCTGTGCCGGGCAGGCGGCCGATACCAACCGTGCGGTCCGCCGCGAGCGCCGCCAGGCCGAACAGGCGATCCCCCTTCCCTAAAGCGGGTATCGCCGTTCGCGTACCGATCACGGTTACCGCTCGACAGTCGCAGTCGGCGAACATATAAAGAACGGATGGCGCAACTCGACACTCGCGAAAAGCTAGCCATTCTTGCCGATGCGGCAAAATATGATGCGTCCTGCTCATCCTCTGGCACCAGCAAGCGTAAATCTTCGGGCGGTAAGGGGCTGGGGTCGACCGAAGGTTCGGGCATCTGCCATGCCTATGCCCCAGATGGACGCTGCATCAGCCTGCTCAAGATTCTGCTGACCAATAGCTGTATCTTCGACTGCCATTATTGCATCAATCGCAAGAGTTCGAACGTCCGCCGCGCGCGTTTTACCGCGCAGGAAGTCGTTGCGCTGACCCTCAGCTTTTATCGCCGCAATTATATCGAGGGTCTGTTCCTGTCGTCGGGGATCATTCGATCGTCGAACTATACGATGGAGCAATTGGTCGAGGTCGCGCGATCGCTTCGCGAGGATCATGATTTCCGCGGCTATATCCACCTCAAGACGATCCCCGATGCCGATCCCGAACTGGTGCATCAGGCGGGGCTCCATGCCGATCGCGTGTCGATCAACGTCGAACTGCCAACCGTCGGCGGCCTCACCCGGCTTGCGCCCGAGAAGTCCGCCACGCGGATCGAGGATGCGATGGGCGAAATGAAGACCGCGATCATCGATACCGCCGATGCCAGGAAGCGCTATAAATCGGCGCCGCGCTTCGCGCCGGCAGGGCAATCGACTCAGATGATCGTCGGGGCCGATGCCGCGACCGATGGCGATATCGTCGGCAAGGCGGCGTCGCTCTATGGCCGCTTCGGCCTGCGCCGCGTTTATTATTCGGCGTTCAGCCCGATCCCCGATGCCAGCGCGGTACTGCCGCTGCAGCGCCCGCCTTTGATGCGCGAGCATCGGCTGTACCAGTCGGACTGGCTGATGCGATTTTATGACTATCGCCCCGATGAAGTGGCCGCCGCCGCCGATGATGCGACGGGGATGTTGCCGCTCGACATTGATCCCAAGCTTGCCTGGGCGCTGAAATTTCGCGATCGCTTCCCGGTCGACGTCAACCGTGCCCCGCGCGAGGATTTGCTGCGAGTGCCGGGGCTGGGGGTGAAGGCGGTGAACTCGATCCTGTCGGCGCGGCGCTGGCGGCGGCTCGCGCTTGAGGATGTCGCTCGGTTGACGGTGTCGATCGCCAAGATCCGCCCGTTCCTGATCGCCGATGGCTGGCGACCGGTGGCGCTGTCCGATCGCGCCGATTTGCGGCCGTTGGTGGCACCCAAGCGCGAGACCCAGCTCGAACTATTTGCCGCATGACCAAGGGCAACGCGCCAGATCGCCGGGCAAGCGCCCGCCGGTGATGCGGGTCGCCACCCTGGCCCAGCCCGATGATTTCGACGGCTGGCGCGACGCCGCGCGCGTGCTGGTGGCGGGGAACTTCCCGGCGTCGCAAGTGGTGTGGCAAGTAGGACCGCAGGCGACCGACCTGTTTGGCGGCACGGCGTTGCCTGCCCCCGACCAGGGCGCACCCGGTTTTCGCGTGTCGCGCGCCTTTGTCGATCTGGCGCACAGCGTGGTGCTGCACGCCGATCCCGAACGGTTCGCGCTGCTGTATACGATGCTCACCCGGCTGATCGAGCAGCCCGGACTGATCGACGATCGCGCCGATCGGCTGCGCCGCCGGCTCGACGAGATGGCCAAGGCGGTGCGCCGTGACATTCACAAGATGCGCGCCTTTGTCCGCTTCCGCGAATTGCCCGACGACGACGGCACAGCGCGCTTCGTCGCGCGGTTCGAACCCGAGCATCATATCGTTCGCCACAATGCCCGGTTCTTCGTCGATCGCTTCAACTCGATGCGGTGGTCGATCCTTACGCCTGAATTGTCGCTGCACTGGGATTGCGAAACGCTGACCGAGGGGCCGCCTGCGACCAGGGAAGATGCCCCCGATGGCGACCCGATCGAGGCTGTGTGGAAGACCTATTATGCGTCGATCTTCAATCCCGCGCGGCTCAAGGTGGGCGCGATGCTGCGCGAAATGCCGCGCAAATACTGGAAAAACATGCCCGAAACCGCGCTGGTGAGCGAACTGATCGCCGGGGCGCGGGCGCGGGAGAGTGGTATGATCGACACCGCACGCACCGCGACCGGCGGCAATATCGAGGGAGCCTGGGCGGCACTGCGCGACGAGGCGGCGGGCTGCACCCGCTGCCCGCTCTACAAGCCCGCGACACAGACGGTGTTCGGCGAAGGGCCGGTCGATGCCGAATTGATGTTCGTGGGCGAACAGCCGGGCGACCAGGAGGATCTGGCGGGTCGCCCGTTCGTCGGCCCGGCGGGGCAGGTGTTCGATCAGGCGCTGGCTGAGGCCGGGATCGACCGCGCGCGCGTGTACGTCACCAACGCGGTCAAGCATTTCAAGTTCGAGCCGCGCGGCAAGCGGCGCATCCATGCCAAGCCTGGGGTGGGCGAGATCGACGCCTGCCGCTGGTGGGTCGAGCAGGAACGGATGCTGGTGACGCCGCGGCTGACGGTGGCGCTGGGCGCGACCGCCGCACGCTCGCTGCTTGGGCGAACGGTGACGATCGAGCGCGAACGCGGGCGGCCGATCGAGCTCGCGGACGGCGGTGAGGGGTGGATCACCGTCCACCCCAGCTATTTGCTGCGTATCACTGATCCCGCGCAAGCGGCGGAGGAATCGGCCCGCTTTGTCGAAGACCTGAAGGCCGCCGCCGCCCGCCTCGGCTGGTAAGGGATTATCCCTGCGCCAGTGGATCAGGCCCCAACCACCCATCGGCGAGGTCCATCGAATCGATCGCGGCCATGTCGTCGGGATCGAGCATTCCCTCGGTGGCGCCGAAATTGTCGCGCATATGCGCTTCGTCCGAAGCCTTGGGGATCACCGCCAGCCCGTGCTGGATATGCCAGCGCAGGATCACCTGTGCGGGGCTGCGGCCGTGTTTCTGTGCAATCTTGGCGATTACAGGGCTGTTGATCGTCGTTCCCTGGCCGAGCGGGCTCCAGCTCTGCGTGACGATTCCGTGCTGCTGGTGGAACGCACGTGCCTCGCGCTGCTGAAAATCGGGGTGAAGCTCGATCTGGTTGACCGCGGGCATCACCCCGGTCGCGGCAACGATCGCCTCGATATGCTCGGGCAGGAAGTTCGACACGCCGATCGATTTGACCTTGCCCGCGTCGCGCAGCCGCACCAGCCCCTTCCAGGCCTCGACGAACTTGCCCTGGCCGGGTGCGGGCCAGTGGATAAGGTACAGATCGACACTGTCGCGGCCCAGCAGCGCAAGGCTCTGGTCGAGCGCGCCCTCGGCATCCTCGTGCATGTTCGCCCATAATTTCGTGGTGACGAACACATCGCCGATGCTCGCGAGGGCTTCGCCGACGCCGCGTTCGTTTTCATACAGCGCAGCGGTGTCGACCAGCTTATAGCCGATATCGATCGCCGATCGCACGACTTGTGCGGCGATCGCCTGCGGCACCTTGTAGGTGCCGAAGCCGAGTTGGGGAATGGCGCGGCCGTCGTTCAGCTCGAGCATGCAAAGCCTCATGATTTGCGAGTTGGCTGCTACAACCCGCGGCGTGCGGCTTGGTTTCGCGCGATGGCGGCGAAGCGTTCGGCGCGGTCGGGCGCACGCTGCGCCACCATCGTGCGATAACTCGCGACGGTTTCAGGCGAAGCGCGTTCGGGCGAACCCGAATCAAAGGGCGGGGCCGGGTCATATTCGAGCGAAAGCTGGACGAAGCGGGCATGCTCCTCGCCGCGGATCGCCGCCATCAGCGCCAGGGCGAAATCAATGCCTGCGGTCACCCCGCCGCCGGTCACGCGATTGCCGTCGAACACCACCCGCTCGGCCACCGGGATCGCACCGAACAGCGCCAGATGCTCGCGCGTCGCCCAGTGGCACGCGGCGCGGCGGCCATCGAGCAGCCCCGCTGCCGCCAGCAGCAGCGATCCGGTGCACACGCTGGTGACCCAGCTTGCTTCGGTACCGACGCTGGCGATCCAGTCGAGCGTTGCCGAATCCTCCATCGCCGCGGTGGTACCGAAGCCGCCGGGCACGCAGATGATGTCGGCGCGCGGCACATCAGCGAAGGTGGCGGTGGGGTGCAGCGAAAAGCCGCTGTCGGTGGCCACCGGACCGCGCGTCGCCGCGACCAAGTCGATCGTCGCATTGCCCAGCCGCGACAGCACTTGCGCCGGGCCGGTCAGGTCGAGCTGGGTGACGTCGTTATACAGCAGGAAGGCGATATGGATTGGGCTGAGCTGGTCCATGCGGTCCTTCGTCCGATTTCGGTTTAAAGTGTATCGTATAGGCGATACACTGTGCGTAACTAGCGAAAGGTTTGCGGTCATGGGCATTCTCGATTTCCTCAAGAAGCAGCTTGTCGACGTCATCGATTGGGTGGAGCAGCCCGGCGACCTGGCGATCCGCTATCCGATGCAGGATCGCGAGATCCAGAACGGTGCCGCGCTGACGGTGCGCGAGGGGCAGGTCGCGTTCTTCTATAACGAAGGGCAGATGGCCGATGCCTTTGGCCCTGGCATGCACACGATCGAAACGTCGAACCTGCCGCTGCTGACCGCGCTGCAGAATTGGGACAAGGGCTTCAAGTCGCCGTTCAAGGCCGATGTGCTGTTCTTCACGCAAAAGGAGCAGGCGGGGCATAAATGGGGAACGTCGCAACCGGTGACGGTACGTGACAAGGAGTTCGGCCCGCTGCGCATCCGCGCGTTTGGCGGCTATAGCTTCCGCATCGAACAGCCGCCGGTGTTCCAGGCCAAGCTGATGGGCACGCTCGAGCGGATGGGGGTCGAGGATGTCGAGCAGCAATTGCGCAGCGCGATCGCGACACAGCTTGCGACGTCGTTGGGGCGCAGCGAATTCGGTTTCGTCGACATGGCGGCCGATCAGGCGGCGATGTCTGATCGATTGAAGGAAATGGTGCAGCCGGCGTTCACCCAATGGGGGCTGTCGTGCCAGACCTTCTTTATCGAGAGCGTGTCGCTGCCCGAGGAAGTGCAGAAATATCTCGACAAGGCATCGTCGATGCGGGTGGTCGGTGACCTCGACCGTTTCGTGAAGTTCCAGAGCGGCGATGCGATCGAGAAGGCGGCGAATCAGGAAGGCGGGATCGCCGGCATGGGCGTCGGTGCGGGTGCGGGCATGGCGATGGGTCAGGCGATGGCGGGCGCGCTCGGCGGTGCCGGTGGCGGTGCTGCCCCAGCGGCAGCGAGCGAGGATGCCTATGGCCAGATCGAAAAGCTGCACAAGCTGCTGACGATCGGCGCGATCACCCAGGCCGATTTCGATGCCAAGAAGACCGAATTGCTGGGGCGGATCCGGTAGCCTGCTCCCCTCCCTGCAAGGGAGGGGTAGGGGGTGGGTTTGGTCCGGGCGGTACGGCCGCCCGGCACCCCGCCTATCCGTAGCGTGAGCAATCCACCCACCCCCGGCCCCTCCCTTGCAGGGAGGGGAGCGAGTTCGTCCATGCTGACCATCGATTGTCCCAATTGCGGTGCCCCGGTCACGTTCCGCTCGGCGGGGCTGCCCGATCGTGTGTGCGACCATTGCCGGTCGATGCTGGTGCGTAGTGATTCAGGCGTAGCGATTGCCGGGGTACAGGCGGCGTTGCCGTTCGATGTCAGCCCGTTGCAGATCGGCACGCGCGGCCGCTTCGATGGCAAGCCGTTCGAGATTGTTGGCCGCGTGCGCTGGTCGTGGACCGATGGATCGTGGAACGAATGGCTGTGCCTGTTCGGCGACACCGGCTTTGGCTGGCTGGGTGAGGCGATGGGGCAGTTCATGATGACCTTCGAACGCCCGGTGCCCCGGGTCCAGTCGCCGGTGCTGAGAGCGATCCAGCGCGGTGCCGATGCGCCGATCGGCGATCGGATCAAGCTCGACGACGACATGCTCACCATTGCCGATGCCCGCGAGGTGGAATGCATCGCAGCCGAGGGTGAGCTGCCCTTCACCGCGCCGCCGGGATGGCGGATTTACTCGGTCGATTTCCGCACCGTTTCGGGCCGCCTGGCGAATATGCAGCGCGATGGCGACACGGTGCATTTCTATGACGGGCGCTATGTGACGCTTGCCGAGTTGCAGCCGACAGGGTTGCGCGCGATTGATGGTTGGGCGATTCCGGCGAATGGCTGACGCCGCCCCGCCCGCCCGCGCCGCCAAGGCGCTGAGCTGTCCGTCGTGCGGCGGTACGCTCGCGGTGCGCGCCGCGGGCTATACCGTGACGATCGCGTGCCAATATTGTTCGAGCATCCTCGACGTGTCGCAGCCAGACGTGAAGCTGGTCACGCAATATCGCGAAGCAGTGGCGCGGCTGGAGATACCGCTGGGCACGCGCGGCACGCTGCGCGGCATTGAATGGGAAGCGATCGGCTATCTGGCGCGGAGCGAGCGCGGCCAATATGGCTGGGAGGAATATCTCCTCTTCAACCCCTATCACGGCTATCGCTGGCTGATCGCCAATCGCGGCGGCTGGAGCTTTGGCGAGCAATTGACGGTGGTGCCCGGCCATGACGGCGGCATCATGCTGGGGGGGCAGCGCTATCAGCCCTTCTTCGCCGATGGCACCGCACAAGTGGATTATGTCGTCGGCGAATTTTACTGGCGGGTGAAGCGCGGCGAGACGGTGCGCACCGATGATTGGGTCCGCCCGGGCTTCATGCTGTCGCGCGAGGCCGACGACCGCGAAGTGAGCTGGTCGCTGTCCGAATTGCTCGATCCACAGGAAATGAAGGCGTTCGGGGTCACCGCCAACCCCCATCCTTCACCGCCGCTGCCGCACCAGCCTTCGCCGCATATCGGCTTTCTGAAGCAGGGGCTGTTCGTCGCCTTGGCCGCGATCATGCTGTTGCTGGGGGTGGCGATCTTCAGCGGCGGCGGGGGAATCGTGTTCACCGGCGCCGCACCGATCGCCGCCGATGGCAGCGAGCAGGAAGCAACGCTTGGCCCCTTCACGCTGCCCAACGCGCGCCAGGGGGTGAAGATCGAGACCAGCGTGCCGGCGCTGTCGAACGGCTGGGTCGATATCAATTATGCGCTGGTCAATCGCTTCGACCAGAAAGCCTATACCGCGTCGAAGGCGGCCGAGGCCTATTCGGGGCGCGATAGCGACGGCAGTTGGAGCGAGGGATCGCGAAGCACCGGCGCGAGCTTTGCCGCAGTGCCGGCGGGCAAGTATGACCTGATCGTGTCGTATCGCGGCAATGTGTGGGTCGATCCCACGGCACCGTTGAACAGCGGATCGAACCCTGGCGATTTCTTCAGCGGCGGCGGGGCGACGGTTCAGCCCGATGCCCCCGACTGGCGACGCGGCGGCAATTTTCAGCCGCAACTCGACATCAGCGTGCGAACCACCCGGTTCCAGGGCGGGGTATTGCTGTTGGGGTTGATCCTGATCGCGATACCGCTGTTATTCGCCGCGCTGCGCCACGCCGCGTTCGAAACCGCGCGCAAGGGCGAAAGCGATTTCGCCCCCGTGCTGAGCGATGAGGAAGACTGATGCGGAGCGGCACCTTATTCTATGGCCTGTGGTGCGCCGGGATCGCGGCGGCATTCCTGTTCGCGACCAATTATGCCTGGTCGCCCTTTGCCGATGCCAGCCGCCCGGTGCAGGGCACGCGCACCGGCGGTGGTGGCGGCATCATCTTCATTCCCACGCATAAATAAGGGACACGACACATGGTCACGACAATCCCCGTCCTGCTCAACACGTTGCTCTATGCCGGCATTGGCATGCTGGTTTTCGGGGTTGGCTTCTGGGTGCTCGACAAGCTGACGCCGGGCCAATTGTGGAACGAGATTCACGACCAGCGCAATATCGGCGTCGCGATCGTGACGGCGGCGATGGCGCTCGGCCTGGCGCTGATCATCGCTGCGGCAATTCATGGCTGATGTGGACCCCGCCTCGCCGCGCACCAAGCTGACGGCACCGGCGGGGGCATTATTGGTCTCGGCCTTTGTCGTCGCGACTTGCGGGCTGATCTACGAACTGCTGGCATCGACGATCGCCAGCTATCTGCTGGGCGACAGCGTTACCCAATTTTCGACCGTCATCGGCAGCTATTTGTTCGCGATGGGAATCGGTAGCTGGTGCTCACGCTATGTGAAGCGCGGCGAGTTGCGGCTGTTCGTTCGCGTCGAATTGCTGATCGCGATCATCGGCGGCTGTTCGGCGGCGGCGTTGTTCCTGCTGTTCCCGCTGATCGATCATTTCCGCATCACCCTCTATGGCATCGTGCTGGCGATCGGATTTCTGGTCGGGCTAGAGATCCCGTTGCTGATCCGAATCCTCAAGGATTTCGACTTTCGCGAAGTCGTCTCCAGCGTCCTGACCTTCGATTATGTCGGCGCGCTGTTCGCGTCGTTGCTTTTCCCGCTGGTGCTGATGCCGCATCTGGGGATGATCCGCACCGGTTTCCTGTTCGGCTTCGCCAATGCAGCGGTCGCGCTTGCGGTGCTGTTCGCGCTGCCACGCGCGAGCGGGTTGCGCGGGGAAAAGATCGCGGCGGTGGTGATTCTGGCGGCGCTGGCGGCGGGGTTCTTCGCGTCTGACCGGTTGCAACGGATGGGCGAGGTTGCGGGCTATGGCGAACCGATCATCTACGCCAAGTCGAGCCGGTTCCAGCGAATCGTGCTCACCCGCCGCGACGACGATCTTCGGCTGTACCTCAACGGCAATCTGCAATTCTCGTCGCGCGACGAATATCGCTATCACGAGGCGCTGGTGCATCCCGCGCTCGGGCGTGTCAGCAATCCGCGCAACGTGCTGATCCTAGGCGGCGGCGATGGCCTCGCGGCGCGTGAGGTGTTTCGCTATCCCAGTGTCGAGAAGGTGACGTTGGTCGATCTCGACGGCGCGATGACCGGGCTGTTTCGCCAAACCGGCACGCTGGCGCGGATGAACCAGGGGTCACTGTCCGATCCGCGCATGACCGTGATCAACGACGACGGCTTTCGCTGGGTGCGGGAGGCGACCGATCGCTATGACGCGATCATCGTCGATTTCCCCGATCCGGTCGATTATTCGGTGGGCAAGCTCTATACTGAAAGCTTCTATAACCAGGTCCGCCGGCTGCTTGCTCCCGGCGCGATGATGGTGGTGCAAAGCACCTCGCCGCTGATCGCACCCGATGCTTATTGGACCGTAGCAACGACGCTAGAGGCGGCGGGTTTCGTGACGCGCGGCTATCACGCCTATGTGCCGAGCTTCGGCGAATGGGGTTTCCTGCTCGCCGCCAACCGTCCGATCCCGGTCGAGGCGAATTTTCCGAAGGGTCGCTTCCTGACCGCCGAGGTCGAGCGGCAGCTTTACCAATTTCCGCCCGACATGGCGCGCCGCCCTACGCAAGTGAACCGGCTCGACAACCAGGTGCTGGTGCGCGAGTTCGATCGCGCGTGGAGCCGCTATGAAGGCTGATCGGCGCACTTTTCTGGGGGTAGGCGCGGGTGCGGTCGCAGCGGCGGGGGCAGGCGCTGCCTATGCGTTTCGCGAGCCAGCATTGCCGCAGGGGGCGCTGCTGGGGGCCGATCTCGAACGCGGGCATCGGCTGCGTAAAGGCGGCTTTCCTGCGCCGACGATGTTCGACGATGCAGGCATCGTCATCGCCGGCGGCGGGGTTGCCGGGCTGGCGGCGGGATGGGTGCTCAACGAGGCAGGCTATCGCGATTTCCGGCTGCTCGAGCTGGAGGACGTCGCGGGCGGCAATGCGCGGTCGGGACGCAATGCGGTGTCGGCCTATCCGCTCGGCGCGCATTATCTGCCGATCGCCAATGTCGAGGCACGCGCGCTGCATAAGCTGTTGACCCGGCTGGGGATCATCACTGGCGAGCAGGACGGATTGCCGGTCTATGACCCGCAGCAGCTTTGCGCCGATCTGCAGGAGCGGTTGTTCTGGCGCGGGCGCTGGCATGAGGGGCTGGTGCCCACCACCGGGCTGACGGCTGAGGATCAACGCCAGCTTGTGGGCTTCGGTGCCGAAATGGCGGCGTTCTCGGCGGCGACGGGCAGCGACGGGCGCCCCGCTTTCGCAACGCCGATCGCGTATAGTTCGGGGGACGCGCAGTGGCGATCGCTCGACCGGATCGGCTTCGGGCAATGGCTCGACGAGCGCGGCTACACGTCGCCGGTGCTGCGCGCGCATGTCCGCTATGCGACGCGCGACGATTACGGGACTGAGCCCGAGGATGTGTCCGCCTGGGCGGGCATCCATTATTTCGCGGGACGGCGCGGCCATGCGGCGGGTGATGCCGGGGATAATGTGCTGACCTGGCCGGGGGGCAATGGGCGGCTGACCCAGGCGATGGCGGCGGCGTTCCCGGACAACATCGCGACCGGGCGGATCGTCCATGCGATCGAGCGGCAGGGCGACGGCGCGTTCCATGTCGATCATTTCGACGTCGGTGAGGGCGTCACCTACCGCACGCGGGCGGCAGCGGTGATCGCCGCGATGCCGTTGTTCGTCGCCAAACGAATTTGCGCCGAACTGCCCGATACGGCTGCGTGCAGCTATGCCCCGTGGCTGGTCGCCAACATCACCGTGTCGCGGCTGCCCGGCGGCGCGGGCGTGCCGCTCGCCTGGGACAATGTGTCGACCACCAGCGAATCGCTGGGCTATGTCGTCGCCACCCACCAGTCGCGCGCGCTGGGCGCCGAAAGCGTGCTGAGCTGGTATCTGCCGCTGTCGAACATGACGCCCGCCAATGGCCGCCGGCTGCTGCTCGAACGGCCAGCCGATGAATGGAAGCGGATCGTGCGCGACGATTTGCTGGCGATGCATCCCGACATGGCCGATGCGATCACCGGGATCGAATTATGGCGCTGGGGGCATGCGATGGCGCGTCCGGTGCCGGGCTATGTCTGGGGCGCGGCAAAGACGTTCGCGCCCGAGCCGCCGCTCTACCTTGCGCATAGCGACCTGTCGGGGCTGTCGATCTTCGAGGAAGCGCACTATCACGGCACCCGCGCTGCCGAGGCTGCGATGGCGCGGATTGGCCACGCGCATGAGGCGTTGACATGATCCCCCCCTATGACGGCCGCCACCTGATCGCCGACCTGCATGATTGCAGTCGGCTAGACGATCTGACGCTGGTCGAAGCGGCACTGCGGGATGGGGCGGCGGCGGCGGGAGCGACGGTGCTCGACGTGCGGCTGCATGCGTTCGGGCCGGGGCAGGGGGTGACCGGGGTGGCGCTGCTCGCCGAATCGCACATCTCGATCCATAGCTGGCCCGAGCATGGCTATGCCGCGATCGACATTTTCCTGTGCGGGCGGCGCTGCGATCCGCAGGCAGCGCTGGCGGTGATCGTCGCGGCGCTGCGTGGGCGGGTGGCGAGCGAGACGGTGATTGCGCGGGGCTTTGGGGTTGTACCTGCGCTGGATGGTGTTGCGTAGCCGCTGAGCTTGTCGAAGCGGCGTATCGAAGCAGCCGTCCGCTTGGGGCAATGTCCTTCGATACGGGTCTTCGCCTTCGCTCAGCCCCTACTCAGGACGAACGGTCATCCACGCCTCTCGCCCGCCAGCGCGGCATTCGCCTCGCGCAGCCGCGCGGCGGTGTAGGGCTTTTCGATGATCGCGACATAGCGGTCGTCGGCATAGCGCTCGACCAGTGCCGGGTCGGGGCCGTCGGAGGCGATCAGGATTGCCAGGCAACGATGCTGCGCGCGCAATTCAGCGACCAGCGCTTCGGCAAGCTCGGCATCGATGACGACAAAGGCATAGTCGCCGCGCGCCGCGCGCACCTTGCCCAGCGCCTCGCCGGCGGTCGCTGCGCCTTCGGACGGGACGCCTGAACTCGCCAGCGCCTCGACCGCAAGCCCGCGTACCTGATCGTCGCCCTCGACGACCAGCACGCGCTCGCTTCGCCCCCGATCCAGCACATCGCGAACGGTGCGCGCGAGCGTTTCGAAGCTGAACGGCTTGCCGATCATCTCGACACCGGGATCGAGCCGCCCGCCATGCACGATCGCGTTGCGGGTATAGCCCGAGGTGTAGAGCACGCGCAGGTCATGCTGGATCGCCTGCGCCGCCTCGGCGACTTCGCGCCCCGACATGCCGGGCATCACTACGTCGGTGAAGAGCAGGTCGACGGGCACGTCCTGGCGTTCGAGCAGTCGGATCGCCGAGGGGCCGTCATGCGCCTCGAGCACGCGATAGCCCAGTTCGCGCAGGCATTCGACGGTATAGGCGCGGACGTCGTCATCGTCCTCGCAAACCAGCACCGTCTCGCGCCGGACGCTGGGCTCCAGCCCGGTTGCAGGGGCAGGTTCGGGTTCGATCGTCACGTCGCGCAGCAGGCGGGGCAGATACAGCTTGATCGTCGTGCCTTCCCCCACCTCCGAATAAATCTTCACATGGCCGCCCGATTGCTTGACGAAGCCATAGACCATCGAAAGCCCGAGGCCGGTGCCCTTGCCGACTTCCTTGGTGGTGAAGAAGGGTTCGAACGCGCGCTGCACCTGGTCGGGCGCCATGCCGCAGCCGGTGTCGGTGACGCACACCATGACATAGCTGCCCGGCGCTACTTCGGCATGTTGCGCCGAATAGGGTTCGTCGAGATTGGCGTTGGCGGTTTCGATCGTCAGCTTGCCGCCATCAGGCATCGCATCGCGCGCGTTGACCGCCAGGTTGAGGATCGCGCTCTCAAGCTGGTGCGGGTCGGCCTCGGTACGCCACAGGCCAGGGGTAGTGACCGTTTCCAGCGCGACAGTCTCGCCAAGCGCGCGATTAAGCAGATCGGCCATCGACGTAATCAGCCGATCGACGTCGATCGGCTTTGGCACCAATGGCTGGCGGCGCGAGAAGGCGAGCAGGCGCTGGGTAAGCGCGGCGGCGCGCTCGGCCCCCTTCATCGCCCCGTCTAGCGCGCGGGTGGCGCGCGGATCGTTGATCCCGGCGGCGGCGATGGCACGCTGGGTGATCCCGATATTCCCGGTGACGATCGTCAGCAAATTGTTGAAATCATGTGCGATGCCGCCGGTGAGCTGGCCGACCGCCTCCATCTTTTGTGCCTGGCGAAGCGCCTCCTGCGCTAGCATCAGCTCCTCGGTGCGCGCCTGCACCCGTGCTTCTAGCGTTTCGTTGAAGTGGCGCAGCTGGTCGCGGGCGACCTTCAGCTCGTGGATGTCGGTGCAGGTGCCGAACCAGCGGGTGATCCGCCCGTCGCCGTCGCGCATGCACTGTGCCCGGCCCAATACCCAGCGATAGTCGCCGCTGTGATGGCGCAGGCGGTATTCGATCTCATAAGGTTCGCCGGTATCCAGGCTGTGCCGCCAGCGCTCACTGGCAATCGGCTGATCATCGGGGTGGAAGATCGCCTGCCAGCCATCGCCATCGGTCGATCCGCGTGGCACGCCGGTATATTCATACCAGCGGGCATTGTAATAATCGTGAAAGCCGTCGGGCTGGGTGGTCCAGATCATCTGGTCGATCGAATTGGCGATTGCCTCCATCCGTGTTTCGCTGGCTGCCAGGGCGGCCTCGATTCGGCGGCGATCGGTGAGCTCGCGCTGTGCGGCATGATAGAGCTGGGCATTGTCGATCGCGATTGCAGCCTGCCCGGCCAGGCTGACGATCAGCCGTTCCTCTTCGTCGCCGAATCGGGCAGGTTCGGGATGCCCGAGCAGGATGCCGCCCAACACCGCCCCCGATCGCCCGACCACCGGGACGGCAAGATAGCTTCGCACCGGCAGATGCCCGCTGGGCAATCCGTGGTGCGGCGAATTATGGCCATAGCGCGGATCGACCAGGACATCGTCAGACCGCACTACCTGATTGGCGAAGGTGGGCGCGAAAATCGCGGTCGCGCGCGGATGGCCCAGCCCCTCGAAATCCTCGCGGCGCGCGCCTGACAGCGTATAGAGCCCAAGGCTGCCGCTGCTTTCATCGATCAGATTGTGGAAATAGGCGGCATAGCAAGCGCCGGTCAGTGCCACGCTCGAATCGGTAACCTGCTGGACGATGCGTTCGCTGTCGAAATCGGCAAACAGCCCGGCCCCGGTCCGGCTAAGCACGTCGAGAATGGCCAGGTTGCCGGTCTTGGGCTGAGGCGGTTGAGGCAATAAAAATACTCTGCTCGCATTCGCCGGCGTGGGGCCGACGTTCATCGGGTTGGCGGAGCGGGTGGGATTCGAACCCACGATGGGCTTTTGACCCATACTCACTTTCCAGGCGAGCGCCTTCGACCACTCGGCCACCGCTCCGCATACCCTTGGTGCAGAGGAGGCCGACTACGCTAACATTGCGGTAGTCGCAAGGTTCCCGCAACCGCTATCCCATTGTGTATCCGCCGCGGGCCGTGCCACGCTGGCGCCATGTTGATCACCGCCCCCGTTTTGGCGCTGCTGCTCGCCTCGCTAGCGCCGCAGATCGCGCCTGTGTCACCCCCACCTCCGCCGATGCTGCCAAGCGATCCGCTGCCGACCGATTGGCGACCGATACCGGCGGATGAATTGCTGGTGATGACGCTGGCCGATGGCCGTGTGGTGGTGATCCGGCTGGCTTCGCGGCTTGCGCCGGCACATGTCGCCAATATCCGCACCCTGGCGAAGGCCGGGTGGTGGGATGGCGAAAGCATCTATCGCGTGCAGGAAAACTGGGTCGCGCAATGGGGCGATCCGACCGAGAAAAAGCCTTTGCCCGCAGGCATTGTCGAATCGCCCGCGCCTGAATTCGAAATCCCGGCGTTCGACGCAGCACAGCGGATGGCGCGGGCCGACGGCTATTCGACCGCATCGGGCTTCACCGCCGATGGCTGGCCGATCGCGACCGACGGCAAGGCGGCGTGGCTGACGCATTGCTATGGATCGGTCGGGGTCGCGCGCGACGCCCTGCCCAACACCGGCAGCGGCGCGGAATTATTTACCCCGATCGGCCAGTCGGCACGCCGGCTCGATCGCAATTATACGGCTGTCGGGCGGATCATCGAGGGGATGCAGCATCTGTCGTCGCTCAAGCGAAGCGATGCGCCGCTGGGGGTTTATGCCGATCCGGCAGAGCGGACGCCGATCCTGTCGGTGCGGCTGGCGAGCGATCTGCCGGAGGGCGAGCGGCCGAGCTTCGCTTATCGCGCGGCGGATAATGTAAGGTTCGCAGCGTATCTTCGGTTGCGCGAAGTCCCGGCGGCTCCAACCGTGGCGGTGGGGGCCGCGGTTTGCGATCTGCCGCCACAAGTGCGGCGGGTTCCCTGACCGCTGTTGGCGGCAGAGACCGGCGGCAAAACGAGCCTTAGCGGCCCACCCAATCAGCGACTTCGCCCGCGACCTGATTGGCTGCCTGGTTGAGCGCGACCCCGGCATTGGCCGCGTCGATCGCGGTCACCGGCACGCGCGCTTCGAAACGGCGCTTTTCGAATGCGCCGGCATCTTTGCGCAACAACGCGCCGTCAAAGGTGACGATCGCTTCGCTGGTGGCGGCATCGAAGCCGAAATTCCGCAACTCGCCCGACAATTGCGCGCCAGGGTCGATGTTCGACTGCCGGCCTGACAGCACGACATGGCCAGTGCGGCTGGTCAGCGTATCCGACAATAGTCGCGCGAACAGCCGGGCGGGCGGCTCGACCCATAGCGCGTCCTTCACATAGGTGATCGACGTGTCGGTCGACCGCACCGGCACCCGAGCGACCGCAAGCTCCTGCGGCGTCGAGGGTACCATGATCGTGATCGTGGGGGCGTTGCCCGACGAACGGTTTTGCCCGACCGGCACCGCCGCCGCGCTGGTGAGGGTGAGCAGCGAGGGTGGTGGCTCTGCCCCGAAGCGGATACAGGCCGATAGCGGCAGCGCGGCGAGCAGGATGATGAGCTTCTTCATGGCCGATGCCTCACGGAATGCGTCACTTGGGTTCATAATCGGGCAGCTTGGGCGAACCGACGAGTGAGCCGGCACCACCACGGTTCACCTTCTCGGCAACCTCGGACAGCGCCTCGGTCATCTGGCGAAGATCGGCGACCAACTGCCCGACTTCGGGAACGGTCTGCTTGGAGAAGGCCTGAAGCCCCGGGCGCGCATCGCCGATCGCCGCGTCGAGCGTTTCGGCGCTTTTCTGGGCGGCGAGGATCGTCTTGTTCAAGTTCGCCATGACCGGGCGAAGGTCATCGTCGAGCACCGTATTGGTGGTGGCGGCAAGCTGGCCGATCTGTTCGGCGGCAATGCCGGCACGGCGGATCGCCATCTGGGTCTCGGCAAGCGTCGCGGCAATCTCTGGGCCACGATCGGCCAGCGCGCCCGACAGGCGATTGGTGTTCTCGAGGATGCCCGCGATCGATTGCTGATTGCGGTCGGACAGCAATTCGGTCAGCCGCTCGGTAAGGGTCGAGATACGCTCGAGCAGCATCGGCGCGGTATTGAGCAGTGCGCCAAGTCCGCCCTGTTTGGTCGGGATCATCGGCACGCCGAACGGGCAATCGGCCGACGCATTTTTGTTGGGGCATACCAGCGGCGGCGCACCCTTGACCGCACCATCAAGCGCGATCTGGCTGACTCCGGTGAAGCCGACGCCCTGGATCGTCGCAGTGGTGCCTTCGAGCACCGGCACATCGGCGTTCACCCGGATGCGCACTCGCACGAATTGCGGATCGGGCTTGAACAGCGCGATCTCGGTTACCTGGCCCGAGGGCACGCCCGAAAAGGCGACCGGCGACCCTTTGTTCACGCCATCGACCGCTTGTTTGAAAAAGATGTCATATTCTTTTTCATTGCCGCCGCTCAGCCGCGCCAGCCAGACGGTGAAGAGCGCCAGCATCAGCAGCAGGATCAGCACGACGGCACCGACAAGAACGTGATTCGATCGGGTTTCCATGCCTTACCTCATGCTCGCTGGCGGCTTGGCCCGCTCGGCGCTGTCGACCGCGGCGCGCCCGCGCGGTCCATTGAAATATTCCTGAATCCACGGGTGGTCCAGCGCCAGCAATTCGGGGATGGTGCCGACGGCGATCACCTTCTTATCCGCAAGCACCGCCACCCGGTCGCAAATCGCGTATAACGTATCGAGATCGTGGGTGATCAGAAACACGGTAAGCCCCAGCGTCCGCTGAAGCGATTTGGTGAGTTCGTCGAATGCGGCGGCGCCGATCGGATCGAGTCCGGCGGTCGGCTCATCGAGGAACAGCAATTCGGGGTCCAGCGCCAGCGCGCGGGCAAGCCCGGCGCGTTTTTTCATGCCGCCCGACAATTCCGCCGGATATTTGGGACCGGCATCGGCGGACAATCCCGCCATCACCACCTTGTACGCGGCGATTTCGCTGACCAGCACCGGATCGAGCCGGGGATAAAATTCCTTGATCGGCACCTGGACATTTTCAGACACGGTCAGCGTCGAGAACAGCGCACCGCCCTGGAACAACACGCCCCAACGCTTGCGGATCTCTGTCGCTTCAGTCTCTTCGCGATCGAGCGTGGTTTCGCCGAACACCTCGATCGCGCCTTCGACCGGATGCTGAAGCCCGATGATCGAGCGCATCAGCACCGATTTGCCGGTGCCCGACCCGCCAACCACGCCGATGATTTCCCCCCGCCGAACGTCGAGGTCGAGATTTTCATGCACGACCTGGTCGCCGAACGCATTTTTCAGCCCGCGCACGCAGATGATGAAATCGTCGTCGCGTTCCTGCGCCAGCGGCTGGTCCTGCGCGATCATATCCAGCCGACCCAGGTGAAGAACACCGCGAAAAAGGCGTCGAGGACGATGACAAGGAAGATCGCCTGCACGACCGCGCTGGTGGTGCGAAGCCCGACCTGTTCGGCATCGCTTTCGACCAGCATGCCCTGATAACAGCCCGACATCGCGATGATCGCGCCAAACACCGGAGCCTTGACCAGTCCGACATAGAGATCGGTGATCGGCACGACTTCGCGGATACGCTGGATGAAGGTGATCGGCGGGATGTCGAGGGTGGCCCAGCTCAGCAGCCCGCCGCCGATGATCGCCACGACCGACGCATAGAAGCCGAGCAGCGGCATCAGCAGCACCGCGGCGAGCACGCGCGGCACCACCAATGCTTCCATCGGCGACACGCCGATTGTCCGCATCGCATCGATTTCCTCGGTCAGTTTCATCGTGCCGAGTTGCGCGGCAAATGCCGAACCCGACCGGCCAGCGACCATGATCGCGGTCATCAACACGCCGAGCTCGCGAAGCGTGAGGCGACCGATCAGGTTGATCGTGAACACCTCTGCTCCGAACTGGCGGAGCTGGACCGCTCCTTGCTGGGCGATCACGATGCCGATCAGGAAGCTCATCAAGCCGACAATGCCGAGCGCCGAGACGCCGACCACTTCGAATCGGTGGACGACGGCATTGAAGCGGAAACGGCGCGGATGGCGGATGACATTGCCAAAGGCGAGCACGGTCGCGCCCATGAAGCCGAGCAAGCCCCACATGCTGCGGCCCGCCTGAACGGTGGCATCGCCGATGTCGGCAAGCGCGCGCATCGCGACATTATCGGGCTTTGCCGAGCTGCTTAACGGCTGGTCGGCGGCAACGACCTGCTCCATCAGCTTGGTGCCGGCTTCGCTAAGCCCGACAATCTCAGCACCGCGATCACGGGCGAAGCGATGCACAATCCACGCACCGACGGTGTCGATCCGATCGACATCGGTGAGGTCAATCCGTTGGACGCCGCCATCGACCTGTTCGAGTCGGTCGGGCAAATCCCCCAGCCGCGCGAGCGACAAGTCGCCCTGCATGCGGATGGTGTCGCCATCGGCGCCGTCGCGGGCAAAGTCGGCCATGCGCTTCATCGCCTGTCTCCATCGTCGATTTGAGATGGAACGGCAAGGATATAGGGGGCATGGCCCGATACATGGAACGGCTGGCAATTTACGACATGGACAAAACGGTCACGCGGCGCGCGACCTGGACCCGGTTCCTGATCGCGGCGGCGGCGCGGCATGCGCCGTGGCGGTTGGTGTTGCTGCCCGTCGCCGGTTTGGCGGCGCTGGGCCATCCGCTGAAGCTGATCGACCGTGCCGGATTGAAGCGGGTGACCCAGCGGCTGATGCTGGGACGGCGCGTTACGGCGCGCGACATGGCCCGGCTGGTCGCTGCGTTTGGCGAGGCGACAGATCGCGATGATGTGCTGGTGGCGGCGCGCGCCCGGATCGCCGCCGATCGCGCCGCGGGGTATCGGCTGGTACTGGCGACCGCATCCTATCGTTATTATGCCGAGGTGATCGCCGCCCGGCTTGGCTTCGACGCGGTGATCGCGACCGAGGTTCGCCGCGATGATGCGGGCGATGTGCTGAGCGGGGTGGCGGGCGACAATTGCTATGGCCCCGCCAAGCTGGCTATGATCGAGGCGTGGATGGCGCGCGAGGGGATTGCGCGCGATCAGGCCCAAATCCGGTTCTACAGCGATCATGTTTCTGATGCGCCGGCGTTGCGCTGGGCCGATGAGGCCTTTGCGGTGAACGCGCACCCGCCACTGGCAGCGCTGGCGGCGCGCGAGGGCTGGGCAATTCTCGACTGGCGGTGAGGGCGTGTGGGGCGGCTCATAGCCAGCCATCGATCGCATGGATTGCCAGCCCGACGATCCCGCCGACCAACGTGCCGTTGATCCGAATATATTGCAGGTCGCGGCCAACCGCGTTTTCCAGTCGACCGGTGATCGTCGCTGCATCCCATCCGCGCACGGTATCGCTAACCAGCCGGACGATCGCGTCGCCATAGTCCGATGCGGCACCCACGGCAGCGCGGCGGGCGAAGCGGTTGATCGTTGCCGCGAGCGCCGGATCGGATTGCAACGTGGTGCCCAGCTGGCGCAGGCCATCGCCCAGCCGCCCGGCCATCATCGCATCGGGATCGCGCGCAAGCTGCAACAGCCCGGCGCGCATCGTTTCCCACACGCCCTGCCACCAACTGCCAAGCGCCGGGTTTGCGAGCATTTCATCCTTGAACCGCGCGACCTTTGCCTGGGTCTCGGGGTCGTGCTGCAAATCATGCGCGAGCTGCGCCAGTCCTTCCTCGGCTTTGGCACGCAAGGGGTGATCGGGGTCGTCGGCCATCGCATGGACCAGCGTTTCCAGCCCGTCGATGATCTTGTTCGCCAGCGTTTCGTCGAGGCCCGTCCAGCGAAGGACCGCGCCCGCACGCTCCTGCACCATCGCACGGATCAGATGCTCGTTTGATTCGAGGATTCGCGCGGCCCAGCGGATGCTGCCGTCCATCAGCGGGCCGTGGCGGCCATCGGCGATCGCTGCGGCCAGCGCCTGTCCGAGCAGCGGGGCGACGTCGAGCCGGCGAAGCTGTCCCGACAGCGCCCCGCGAACCATCCCGCCCAAGCGATCCTGATCGAGCGATTCGAGCATGTTGGCAGCCAACCGCGCCGCGCCATAGCGCATCCGCCCGCCTGCCGCGCCAGTGTTTCCTTGCGTCAGCCATCGCCCCGCCGCGCCCGCGACATCGATTCCGCGCATCCGCTGTGCGACGACCCGCGGGATGAGGAAATTGTCCTTGAGGAACACCGCGAGCGTGTCGCCGATCCGGTTCTTGTTGCGCGGGACGATCGCGGTATGCGGGATCGGCAGCCCGAGCGGATGGCGGAATAGCGCAGTAACCGCGAACCAATCCGCCAATCCGCCGACCATCGCCGCCTCGGCGAATGACTGAATATAGCCCCAGGCGGGATGGCCGCTGACATTATACCGGGCAACCAGGAAAAGCCCCGCCATCGCCACCAGCAAACCGGTGGCGACGCGCCGCATCCGCACCAGGGCGGGCGGCGGGGTGTCGCCCGATCGGATGCTGGATGCGCGCAGACTCATCAGGGCCTTAATCCCCCAGCCGGGGGAAGGTTCACTCGGCTGGCTGGGTGCCGACGTCACCCTGGCCCGGGCGATACGGGATCCGCCCGCCCGGCGTGTGATCTAGCATCGGCCCGACGGGGTCGCCGTCGCCCGGACGATAGGTCAGCAGCCGCTTCGACAGGCGCGGGCCGACCCAGCGTTCGATCCCCACCGCCAGGCTGAAGGTGGCGGGAACGATGACCAGCGTCAAAATTGTGGAGACGATAAGGCCGCCGATCACGGTGATGCCCATTGGGGCACGCCATGATCCATCGCCCGACAGCGACAGCGCGGTCGGCAACATGCCGAAGACCATGGCGACGGTGGTCATCACGATCGGCTGCGCGCGCTTATGCCCGGCGTCGACGATCGCGGTGAACTTGTCGACGCCCTGTTCCATTTCCTCGAGCGCGAAATCGATCAGCAGGATCGAATTCTTGGCGACGATCCCCAGCAGCATCAACAGCCCGATATAGACCGGCATCGAAATCGGGTTGCCCGTGATCCACAGCGCGAGCAAGCCGCCCAGCGGTGCCAGCAGCAGCGATCCCATGTTCACAAAGGGCGGCATGATCCGCTTGTAGAGCAACACCAGCACCGCAAAGACCAACAGGATTCCTGAAATGACGGCGATGATGAAGTTGTTGATCATCTCGCCCTGCCATTTGGCCTGGCCCAGCGTCAGACGGTTCACGCCGATCGGCAGGTTCTTCATGGTCGGCAAGGCATCGATGGCCTTCATCGCTTCACCCGAAACGACACCTGGGGCAAGATCGGCACCGATCATCAGGCGGCGCTGTTGGTTGATCCGATCGATACGGGTGGGGCCGGCCCCGAAGCCGATATCGGCGACGACGCGCAGCGGCACCGATCCGCCCGCGTTGGTGGGCACTGGCAGATTCTCGATCGTCGACAGCTTCTCGCGTGCGTCCTCGCTCAGCGCGACGCGGATCGGAATCTGCCGATCGTTGAGCGAGAATCGCGCACTGTTCTGGTCGATGTCGCCAAGTGTTGCGATCCGGATCGCGCTGGACAGCGCCTGTGTCGTCACCCCCAGGCTGGCGGCAAGGTCGAGGCGCGGGCGAATGGTTATTTCCGGCCGTTTCATGTCGCCTGATACGCGCGGCGCAACCACCATCGGCAGCGTCGTCATTTCAGCCATGATCTTGTTGGCGGTGTCGTTCAGCACCACCGGGTCTTCGCCGCCCAGCGTAATCGACAAGTCCCGCCCGCCCGATCCCCAGCCCATTTGCGAGCGGAAGGCGACCCGCGCGTCGGGAATCTTGTTGAATTCGGGGGCGAGGCTGCGTTCGAACTCGACGCTGGTCATCTTCTTGTCTTCGGCCAGCATCGCGGTGACGCGGCCATTGCCGACAAAGGCGCGGGCATAGGTGTCGGTCACCACCGGCTGCGCCGCCAATATGTCCTTCACGCGATCCACCACCGCCTGGGTTTGCGCCAGCGTGGTGCCAGGGACCATTTCGATCGTCGCGGTTGAGTTATCCTGGTCCTGGGTCGGCTGGAACGTCTGCGGCAGCACCATAAGTAGCGCAGCAGTCGCCACCATCGCCACCGCACCAAGCCCCATCACCCACAGGCGATGGTCGAGCAATGGAGCCACGACGAAGCGATTGAAGCGGCCCTTTGCCGCCACCTGCCCGGCCCGATCATGGTTCAGTGACCAGCGGAGCAAACCGACATAGCGGTCCATCGCCCAGCCTTCGCCATGTTCGGCGTGGCCCTTTGCCTTCAAGAAATAAGCGGCAAGCATTGGCGTGATGAGGCGTGCGACCGCGAGGCTGACGAGTACCGCTGCTACAACGGTAAGGCCGAAATTCTTGAAGAACTGACCCGAAATGCCGGGCATCATGCCCACCGGCAGGAATACCGCGACGATCGCCATCGTCGTCGCCAGCACCGCCATGCCGATTTCATCGGCGGCATCGATCGATGCCTGATAGGCCGATTTGCCCATCCGCATGTGCCGCACGATATTCTCGATCTCGACGATCGCATCGTCGACCAGCACGCCCGCGACCAGGCTGAGCGCCAGCAGCGTCATCTGGTTGAGGGTGAACCCCATCAGGTCCATGAACCAGAAGGCGGGAATTGCCGAGAGCGGGATCGCCAGCGACGAAATGATCGTTGCGCGCCAATCGCGCAGGAAGAAGAATACGACGATAACCGCCAGAACCGCGCCTTCAATCATCGCGGTAATCGCGGTTTCGTACTGCGCCTCGACATATTTGACGTTGTTGAACAGCAGTTCGAACTGTACCTTGGGGTTGCGTTCGTTGAGTGCCTTCAACTTTTCCTGCGCGCCGTGAAAGACCGCGACGTCGGATTCGCCCTTGGCGCGCTTGATGTCGAAGGCGACGACCTGCCCGCCATTATATTCCGCGTTCGAGCGGCGCTCGGCGATGCTGTCGCGCACTTGCGCGATGTCGGACAGGCGGACGCTGCGGCCAGCGACCGGGATTTGGGTCTGGCCCAGATCATAGGCGGTCTGAGCGTCGCCGATCACGCGGACCGACTGTTCGGAGCCAGCGATTTCGGCGCGGCCGCCGGCGGCGTTGAGGTTCACCTGGCGAAGCGCCTGGTTCACTTGGGAAGCGGTGAGCCCCATTGATTGCAGGCGGGTAGGATCAAGAACGACCCGAATTTCGCGATTGACGCCACCGATACGATCCACCGCCGACAGGCCGGGGACCGAGAGCAATTCCTTGGCGACGGTGTTGTCGACATACCAGCTTAGCTGTTCGATCGTCATGTCGGGCGCGATCGCGGTGAAGCTGGCCATATCATTGTCGGTGGTGTTGGCGCGGAACACCTGCGGCTCAAGAATACCTTCGGGCAAATCGCCGCGGATCTGGTTCACCGCCTCGCGCACATCCTGCACCGCGCGATCGATCGGGGTGCCGATATTGAGCTGGATGACCGTCTGCGACTGGCCTTCGGTGACACTCGATTCGATTTGGTCGATGCCCTGCAGGCTGCGTACCGCCGCCTCGACCCGCTGCGTCACCTGGGTTTCGAGCTCGGTCGGGGCTGCGCCCGGCTGGCTGATGACGACGATTGCGACCGGGAAGTCGATATCGGGGTCTTGATTCACGTCCATCCGCATGAAGCTGACGATCCCCGCCAGCGTCAGCGCTACGAACAGGACGAGCGATGGCACCGGGTTGCGAATCGACCAGGCCGAGATGTTGCGGAAGTTCATGACAGATTGTCGCCTATCGCTGGAGCGTGGTCAGTTCGGGGTTCACCTTCTGCCCCGGCGTCAGGAACCCGCCGGCCGACAATACCACCCGCTCATTGCCTTCTAGTCCCTGCATAATCGAAACGCCGCGATCCGAAACCTCGCCAATCGTCACCGACCGGCGCGTCGTTTCTTGCTTATCGTTCAGCACATAGACGTAATTGCCCTGGTTGTCGCTCATGACCGCCGATTCGGGCAGCAAGGGTGCCACCGATCCGCCGGCGGTAATGTTGGCGCTGGCAAAGCCGCCGGGCCGCAGTGCGCGGTTGAACGGCAGGGCGATGCGCGCGATACCTTGGCGGGTCTGCGGATCGATCACCGGCGACACCTGCCACACTTCACCCTTGATCGTCAGATCGGTGCCGACGGGGGTGACGTCGGCGGGAACGCCGATTCTAATGCGCGCCAGATCGTTCTCGCTCATCTGCGCGCGCATTTCCATCTCGCCGTTCATCGCGATGCGAAACAACACTGCCTGGCCGCCGCTGACGATCTGGCCAGGTTCGACCGCACGATCGAGGACCAGGCCGGCAGCCGGCGCCCGAATGTCGAGCCGCTGGTTCCGCGCCCGCGCCTCGGCCAACTGCGCTTCCGCGACACTGACGCGCGCGCGCGCGGCATCGCGCGTGGCGGTGCGGCGATCGACATCAGCCTTCGACACAAAACCGCGCTCGACCAACTGTGCTGCGCGATCGAGTTCGGTCTGCGCGATCCGCGCATCGGCGCGGGCAACCTCGACGCCTGCGGCAAGCGACTGCGCGGTCTGGGTCTGAACCGACCGATCGACCGTGGCCAGTATCTGGCCGGCGCGAACCATGTCGCCGGGTTCGACCAGCACGCGGGTGACCACTCCGCCCTCACCGACGACACCGATCGGCATTTCGCGCCGTGCCGCCAGTGTTCCGGTACCCGACAAGATCGTCTGGATCGTCTGCCGACCGGGAACCGCGACCGTCACCGTTGGAATCTGCCCACTGCCACCGGCGGGAGCGGCCTTGTCGGCGGCGGCATCGCCAGAGCGACCCACGAAAAACCAAGCCGCCGCCGCAATGGCGATCGCCAAAACGATGGCGGCGATAACCCAGCCCCGACGCCTGGGCCCGACGACCTCGCCGGGCAGCAATCGCCCGTCACTCTCGATCGTCGAACTTTCGTACTGCATGCATCCACCCCTTGGCACTCGTTGCCGACCGATTCCGTCGTGGAATCAGCTGGCCACCTTGCGCTGTATTACAGAAATAACTCACCGGTCTCAAGCTACCGATTTCGTTGCGGCGAATTGCCTGTTATCGAAAGATTTCGCAAGTGAATGCCGTGTGCGCCACGGCTTCGTGACCATCACCCGCTGTTCGATCGTTGTTTCGAGGCGGAACCTATTTGTTCAGCTAAGGTTGGCCAGCGATAGGGCATCAGCTTGTCGCAGACACCACCAGATTGGAGACGAAAGTTGCGAACCATGATCCTCAGCGCTGCACTTCTGGGCGCGGCGTACGTGCCCACCGCTGCGCAGGCGCAGCTTACTGCCCCTATGCCCGTCCATGCGGTCCCCGCCGACGTTACGCTGCTCGACGTGGTTGCCGAGGGGCGCACGATTCGCGTGCCCGATCTGGCGATGATCGGTGCTGGCGTGGTGACTCAGGCTCCGACCGCCAGTGAGGCGATGACTGCAAATGCGGCGGCGATGGCGCAGGTGCTCGCTGCGGTGAAGCGCGCGGGCGTGGCTGATCGCGATGTCCAGACCGCATCGATGACGCTGAGCCCGCAATATCGCTATGGCGAGAACCAGCCGCCGATCCTTACCGGCTATCAAGCATCCAACCGGGTCAACATCCGCTTTCGCGACATTGCCAAGAGCGGGGCGATCCTAGACGCGCTGGTGAAAGCGGGGGCCAATCAGATCGATGGCCCTAATTTGACGCTGGCCGAGCCCGACGCCGCGATGGACGAGGCGCGCACCGACGCGGTGAAGCGGGCGCGGGCGCGGGCCGAGCTATATGCAAGGGCAGCCGGACTGCGGGTGGATCGGATCGTATCGATCAGCGAAAGCGATCGGATGGCAGAGCCGATGCCGGTGATGATGCAGAGCGCGCGGATGGAATCAGATGCGCGGACCAAGATCGCGCCTGGCGAGCAGGCGGTGGAAATATCGCTGAACGTTCGTTTCGCGCTTCGCTGAGCGGGTAACGAAAAAGGGCCGCCCCGCCGGGGCGGCCCTTTCCTGCAACAGCACCGCCGAATTAGCGAACGCGGCCGCGGCGGACCAGGTTGACGATCGCCAGCAGAATGATCGCACCGACCAGCGACGTCAGGAACGTCGTCATAGTGATGCCTTCATTGATCGAACCGTTGTTGAAGATCAGGCCGGCGATGAACGCGCCGACGATGCCGACGACGATGTTCAACAGCACACCCTGCTGCGCGTCGGTGCGCATCACCAGGCTTGCAAGCCAGCCGACGACGCCGCCGACGATAAGCCATATGATAAAGCCGATCATCTCAAATTCCCTCCGTTATCGCCTGGAAATAAGCCAGACGGACCGGGGGTAGAGACGAGCGACATCAAATAATGTTCCGGCTACGTTTTGACAGCGTCAGCGGAACTTTTTCACGACTTGCATTTGGCCGCTGGGGCCATTGGTTTCGAGCTACACAGCGATCCGACGGCTCAGAATTTGGTCTGACGTTCGTACAGCGAGCGATAATGCTGAATCCGTGTCACCCGAAGCCCCGGCATCCCCGACCGATCGATCGCCCGTTGCCAGCTCGCAAATTCCTCGACCGTCAGGTTGTAGCGTTCGCAAACCTCATCGACCGTCAACAGGCCGCCGTTCACCGCAGCCACAACCTCGGCCTTGCGGCGCACGACCCAGCGCGTGGTGCTGGGCGGCGGCAGCGTATCGAGCGTCAGCGGCTCACCGAGCGGTCCAATAACCTTTGCCGGCCTGATTTTTTGGTTTTCAATCATACTCAACCTCGATCGGGGCGGGGAGCCGCCGTCAACATCGCCACTAGGTACATCAAGCTTTTGAAGATCGACTGAAATCCCAAGGTAAATTTTGTCTTCATCTCCTGAAATCATGCGCCAACGCCGTTGCCGTAGCGGTGTTGAACGCTCCTTCGACCGGCACCGAGGTGGTGCCCGTCTTAGGTTGCAGCACTAATCGGGCCTGCAATCTGGCCGTGACGCTGCCCGCCTGCCGCCCGGTCGCCGCCGCCAGCAGCACCGCCAGGCCGCTGGGCAAGGGTGTGGCGATGACGGCCCGGTCGAACCGCGTGAAGCTCAGATCCATGACGATAACCCGATCATGCGACTTGGCTAGCGGCTATTGTTGAAGTTCAGGTAAAGGCGCGTTTTGCATCGACGAACCGCACACCTTATGTGACGGACCGATGATCGAAGCCGATTTCCAGCTTGGCGATACGCCAAATCGCACGCCGCGCATCGTCGTTGCCATGTCAGGCGGCGTCGACAGCTCGGTGGTTGCCGCCCTTGCCGCGCGATCGGGGGCCGAAACGATCGGCGTCACGCTGCAGTTGTACGATCATGGCGAGGCGGTGGGGCGCGCGGGCAGTTGCTGCGCCGGGCGCGACATTCGTGATGCCCGCGCCGTGTGCGACCGGCTGGGGATCGCGCATTATGTGTTCGACCATGAATCGTCGTTTCGCGAACAGGTGATCGACGATTTCGCCGACAGCTATCTGGCCGGGCGCACCCCGATCCCCTGCGTAAAGTGCAACATGGGGCCGAAATTCACCGACCTGTTCAAGATGGCGCGCGACCTGGGGGCCGATGCGCTGGCGACCGGCCATTATGTCCAGCGGGTGATTGGCGAGGGCGGCCCCGAACTCCACCGCGCGGTCGATCCGGCGCGCGACCAGAGTTATTTCCTGTTCGCCACCACCAGCGCGCAGCTGGATTTCCTGCGCTTTCCGCTGGGCGGTCTGCCCAAGGCGGCGGTGCGCGAGATGGCCGCCGAAATGGGGCTGGGGGTGGCGGGCAAGCCCGACAGCCAGGACATCTGCTTCGTCCCCGATGGCGATTATGCGTCGCTGGTCCGCAAGCTGCGGCCGCAGGCGGCGGCGGTGGGCGAGATCGTCCATCTCGACGGGCGGGTGTTGGGTGAGCATCGCGGGCTGGTCAACTATACCGTCGGCCAGCGGCGCGGGCTCGAGATCGGCGGGCTCACCGAACCGCTGTATGTCGTCCGGCTCGACCCCGAGACCAAGCGCGTGCTGGTGGGGCCGCGCGCTGCGCTGGCGGTGGCGGCGGCGCGGATCGAGGGGATGAACTGGCTGGGCGGCGACCATCGCGGGCCGCTGACCGCAAAGGTGCGGTCGATGGCCAAGCCGGTTCCAGCACGGCTCGAAGGCGACCAGGTGGTGTTCGATGCCCCCGAATATGGCGTCGCGCCGGGGCAGGCGGCGGTGTTCTATGCCGGCGAGCGCGTCCTCGGTGGCGGATGGATCGCCGAGACCGAGGGGGCCGGCATCGCCGCTGCAGCGTGAAGCGCGGACACGTTTCGTTCTTTTTCCCGTAAAGACCGTGATATGCTTCGGCTGCCGATACATTCGTCGGCATTGCAAGGAGTAAGCCATGTCGTTGACAGACTTGTGCATCTTCCTTGGCGTGTTGTTCGCCTTTGCGACCCTCATCCTGAAGGTCGTCGAAGTGGCACGCGACAAGTAGCACGACGGGCGGGGGGCGTATGACAGTGCGTCCCCCAAACGAATGAACCCCGACCGTGACAGCGGCCGGGGTTCGTATGCAAGGCAAGCCTTGTCGTTGACCAGCAAAACTTAGGCAATATTGGCGAAAAAAGCAAGAACGCGCGTCATAGGAAGAAACTCCCCTCGATCACCGTGACGCAGGTGCCGCGCAGGATCACGCGCGCGCCGTCGACTTCGCAGTCGATCCGGCCGCCGCGCTGGCTGGCCTGGAGCGCGGTGAAACGGTTGCGCTTCAGGCGCTTGGCCCAATAGGGAGCGATCACCGCATGTGCGCCGCCGGTGACGGGGTCTTCGTCGATGCCGGCGGCAGGCGCGAAGACCCGGCTGACCACATCGGCCGTATCGCCGGGGGCGGTGACGATGTTGAGCGTGTCGCCGATCGCCGCGAGCGCTGTGAAATCGGGCTGAACCGCCAGCACCGCGGCTTCATCCGCCAGCACGATGACGCCATAGCCATTGGGGTGCCACAAGCTATCGACCGGGCGACTGACGCCGAGCGCCTTGACCATCGGCGTCATGTCGACGCTTTCGGGCGGATAGGCGGGCAGCGCCATGGCGAGGCCGTGATCATCCTCGCGCACTTCGAGCACACCCGCCTTGCGAGTCAAGAAGCGCACCCATTCGCGGTGGAAATCGGTGTGGTTCAGCACATAATGCCCCGACGCCAGCGTGGCGTGGCCGCACAGCGCGACCTCCACTGTCGGGGTGAACCAGCGCAGCAGATAATCGGCCTGTTCGTTGCGGTCGGGCACCAGGAAGGCGGTTTCGCTGAGATTATTCTCGGCGGCGATCGCCTGGAGCACCGGATCGTCGAGCCAGGCATCGAGCAAAATCACCGCCGCCTGGTTGCCGGCAAAGGGGCGGGTGGCAAAGGCGTCGATCTGGGCGAAAGGCAGTTTCACATGCGTTTCCCGAACCAATGGGGGGTGACGTCGGCCTCGACCAACGGATTGTCGGTATCGACATGCCCCTGCGGATCGAGATGGATCAACACCTCGACCTTGGGGTGGCTGTGCCGCAGCGCGCGCTCGACATTTTCGACGATGTTGTGCGCGGCGGCGACGGTGAGCGCGGGATCGACCTCCATGTGGAATTGCGCGAATTCATGCGCGCCCGATCGGCGGGTGCGGAAATCGTGAATCCCCATCAGCCCGGGCTGGCGCGCGGCGACTTCGATGAAAGCGGCGCGCTGGGCCTCTGGCCATTCCTTGTCCATCAACTGGTCGATCGCGTTCGACGATGCCTTGAACGCCCCCCAGCCGAGCCACAGCGCGATCGCGATGCCGAACACCGGATCGGCCCAGGTGACGCCGGCGAACTGATCGAGCGCGAGCGCCCCGATGACGGCGGCGTTGAGCAGCACGTCGGATTGATAATGCATGTTGTCGGCCATGATCGCGACCGATCCGGTGCGGTGGATCACGCGGCGCTGATACAGCAACAACAGCGCGGTGGCGGCGATCGCGATGACCGATACGCCGATGCCGAATTCGGCGTCGGCGGTGCGCTGCGGCGACTGTAGCGCCAGGATCGCGCGCCAGCCGATCGCCAGCGCCGATGCGGTGATGAGCGCCACCTGGAACAGTGCCGCCAGCGCCTCTGCCTTGCCATGGCCGAAGCGATGATCGTGGTCGGCGGGTTCGCCGGCGAGCTTGACGCCGTACAATGTTACCAGGCTGGCGAGCAGATCGAGCCCGGTATCGGCCAGGCTGCCGAGCATCGCGACCGAGCCGGTGTGCCAGGCGGCGAACGCTTTGAGCGCGAGGAGGAACATCGCCATGGCGACGCTCGCCAGTGCGGCGCGCATCGCCAGCGGAATGAAGCGGCGGCGCTCCTCGATCGTCATGGGTACAGCATGCCTTCGCTCCAGCCGTCGCCCGAGCGCTGGAACAGGTGGCGTTCGTGCAGCCGGTGGGCGCGATCGTTCCACAATTCGATCCGCGCAGGCACGACGCGATAGCCGCCCCAGAATGGCGGGCGCGGCACGTCGGTGCCGTCGAAGCGTGCCTTCACTTCCTCGAACCGTGCTTCGAAGGTGGCGCGATCGGCGAGCGGGCGCGACTGGTCGCTGGCCCAGGCACCGAGCTGTGAATCGCGACTGCGGCTGGCGAAATAGGCGTCCGATTCGGCATCGCTCACCCATTCGACATGCCCCTCGACCCGAACCTGGCGACGAAGGCTTTTCCAGTGAAAGAGCAAGGCGGCGGTGGCGTTTTCCTTGAGCTCGCCGGCCTTTCGGCTGCCGCGATTGGTGTAGAAGACGAAGCCGCGATCATCATGCCCCTTGAGCAGCACCATCCGCACCGAGGGGCGACCGGCGGCATCGGCGGTGGCGAGCGCCATCGCGGTCGGGTCGTTTGGTTCGCTGGCGCGTGCCTCGTCCAGCCAGGTGCTGAAGGTGGCGATCGGGGAGGCGGCGGTGGCCGTATTCATGGGTGATTCGCCCTCGGAAAGCTACAAAAGCTACAGTACGTACCCCCTGGGTTGCCCATTTCCGCGGTCGGCGCATGGCGGCGGCGCAAGCAAGGGCGGGCGGGAGCGCGTTGATGCGGCATATCACCCTTTAGCGCAACGAGCCCGCTGTAGGACAGCCCCGGCGATAGGGCGGTATCGCCCATGCAACAACGATCGAGCGGAGGGTTTGCGAATCCGCCATGCTTCGCCCATTTAAGGCAGCGACCAACAGACGGGAAAATACGTGGCCGATCCTTATGCAGCCCTGGGCGTTTCGCGCGGTGCGAGCGCCGATGAAATCAAGAAGGCGTATCGCACGCTAGCAAAGCAACTGCATCCCGACCGCAACAAGGACAATCCCGCCGCCACCGAACGCTTCGGCAAGGTGACGCAGGCCTATGACCTGCTGACCGACAAGGACAAGCGCGCGCGCTTCGATCGCGGCGAGATCGATGGTGACGGCAATCCGACGTCGCCGTTCGGCGCGGGGCCGTTCGGCCAGGGCAATGGCGGCGGCGGGTTTCGGCCCGATTTCGGCGGCGGCAGCGATGGCGATATCGGCGATATATTCGAAGGACTGTTCGGCGGGCGCACCGGCGGCGGCGGGGGCGGGGGCGGTTTTTCGGGCGGATTCGGTCGGCGGCCGCCGCCGGCCAAGGGGGCGAATGCGGCCTATCGGCTGGCGGTGCCCTTTGCCGATGCGGCGACGCTGGCACCGCAGCGCATCACGCTGGGCGACGGCAAGACGATCGACCTGAAGCTGCCCGCCGGGGTCGAAAACGGCACCCAGATGCGGCTGGCGGGCAAGGGCCAGCCGGGGGCGGGCAGTGCCGGCGATGCGATCGTGACGATCGAGGTGCAGCCGCACCGATTCTTTACCCGCGATGGCGACGACATACGGCTCGATCTGCCGGTGAGCCTGGCCGAGGCGGTGCTGGGCGGGCCGGTGCGCGTGCCCACCCCCGATGGCGCGGTGATGCTGACGGTGCCCAAGGGTTCGACATCGGGCAAGACGCTGCGGATCAAGGGGCGCGGATTCCACAAGAAGACCGGCGGGCGCGGCGACGAACTGGTGACGCTGATGATCGACCTGCCCGCCGACGATGCAGCGCTCGCCGCGTTCGTCGAGGAATGGGAGGGTCGCGACAAGGGCGATCCGCGCGCGCGGCTGGGGGTTTGAGATTTGGGGACAGGCCCTCACCCTGTCGCGCCTGCGCCGGAAGGGTGAGGGCCTGTCGCGGTGACTGAGGTTCCCCCGCCGCAATATACCCCCGAAGCCCGCGCCAAAAGCGGGGTGCGGCACCGGCTCGAATCGCTGGGCATCCATCAGCGTTTCATCGAAGTGACCAAGCGCGTCGCGATGGGCACGTTCGACGATGGTTTCATGCATGCGGGCAATCTTGCCTATCTGTCGCTGCTGACGCTGTTTCCTTTTTTCATCGTCGCGGCGTCGATCGCGCAGCTATTCGGCCGCACCGGCGATGGGGTGCAGGCGCTCGATGCCTTTTTGCGAACCGTGCCGCCCGATGTCGCGCGATTGCTGCAACAGCCGATCACCGATGTGCTCGCCGCGCGCGCGGGATCGCTGGTGTGGTTCGGTGTGATCGTCGGGCTGTGGACCACGGCGAGCTTTGTCGAAACGGTGCGGCTGATCCTGCGCCGCGCTTACGGCGTCACCATGTCGCGCCCCTTTTGGGAATATCGGCTGGGATCGGTGGGGCTGATCCTGGCATCGGTGATCCTGGTGATGCTGGCATTCAGCTCGCAGGTGATCCTGACGGGTGCCGAAACCTTTATCGCGCAGTTGCTGCCCTTTGCATCCGATGCCGCGCGGATCGTGTCGCTCAGCAAGATCGCGCCGGCGATCGCGCTGTTCGGGGCGCTGTACATGCTGTTCTATTCCCTGACGCCCGCGCAGTGGCGCTGGTCGAAATGTCCCAAATGGCCCGGCCCGTTGCTGGTGGCGATCTGGTGGAACGCCACCACCGCGCTGCTCCCGCCGACGCTGGGGTTGCTGGGCAATTACGACCGCACTTATGGCAGCCTGGCGGGGGTGATGATCGCGCTGATCTTCTTCTTCATCATCGGGCTTGGACTGGTGATCGGGGCCGAGCTGAATGCCGCACTGGCGGAAGTGCCCGAAACCGGGCTAGAGGACGCGCCAAACGACGAGGAGGCGGTCGCGCCGTGACTGGATTGATGCAGGGTAAACGCGGGCTCATCATGGGGCTCGCCAATGAACGGTCACTGGCTTGGGGCATTGCCAAGCAGCTTGCCGAAGCCGGGGCGGAGCTTGCCTTCAGCTATCAGGGCGAGGCGCTGGCCAAGCGGGTGAAGCCGCTGGCGGCGCAATTGGGATCGGATTTCCTGTTCGATTGCGACGTGTCGGACATGGCCGCGCTCGATCGCGCGTTCGAAACGCTCAAGGAACGCTGGGACACGATCGACTTCGTCGTCCACGCGATCGGCTTTTCGGACAAGAACGAGCTGCGCGGTGCCTATTACGACACCAGCCTCGACAATTTCCTGATGACGATGAACATCAGCGTCTATTCCTTCACCGCGATCGCGCAGCGCGCGCAGGCGATGATGCCCAATGGCGGATCGCTGGTGACATTGACCTATTACGGCTCGGAAAAGGTCGTGCCGCATTATAATGTCATGGGGGTGGCCAAGGCCGCGCTCGACATGTCGGTGAAGTACCTCGCGATGGACCTGGGGCCGCGCAACATCCGCGTAAACGCGATCTCGGCGGGGCCGATCCGCACGCTGGCGGCAAGCGGGATCGGCGATTTCCGCTATATCCTCAAATGGAACGAGCTGAACGCGCCGCTTCGCCGCAACGTGACGATCGAGGATGTCGGCGGCGCGGGGCTGTATCTGTGCAGCGACCTGGCGAGCGGCGTGACCGGCGAGATCCACCATGTCGATGCCGGTTACAACGTGATCGGGATGAAGGCCGAGGACGCACCGGATATCGCGTTGGCTTGAGCGGGGCACAGGCGATGCCAAGCTATGGCTTTATCCAGAGGTAGTGATCGCCTATACCAACGGCTTCGACGCTCGAACCCAGCGATGGCTCATCGCGCAGTGGCCGCGCGGCGAGAGGAGATCGTGAGCGCGTGGCATGAGCATTTCGGTACAGGCGACCAAAGTTGAGTTCGACGACGACCAGATGTGGGTGCATCTGAGCGACGGACGGACCCTGGGCGTACCGCTTGCCTGGTATCCGCGGCTGCTGAATGCGCTGCCTGCCGACCGCGCCAAGGCCTGGATCAGCCCCAGCGGGTTGCATTGGGACGAGATCGACGAGGATATTTCGATCGCCGGGTTGCTCGCCGGGCGGGGGGACATGGATCAGGCGCCGCGTTACGCCGCATGAGCTACAATAGTTTCGGCCGGGTATTCCGGTTCACCACCTGGGGCGAATCACACGGCCCCGCGATCGGCGCGGTCGTTGATGGCTGCCCGCCGGGGATCGCGCTCAGCGAAGCCGATCTCCAGCCCTTCCTCGACAAGCGCCGGCCGGGGACGTCGCGCTTCACGACGCAGCGGCAGGAGCCCGATGCGGTGCGTATCCTGTCGGGGGTGTTCGAAGGGCGCAGCACCGGCACGCCGATCAGCCTGATGATCGAGAATGTCGACCAGCGATCGAAGGATTATTCGGAGGTCGCCAAGGCGTATCGCCCCGGCCATGCCGATTATGCCTATGACGCCAAATACGGCTTTCGCGACCATCGCGGCGGCGGGCGATCTTCCGCGCGCGAGACCGCGATGCGGGTGGCGGCGGGCGCAGTGGCGCGGCTGGTGATCCCAGAGGTGACGATCACCGCCTGGGTCGAGGCGATCGGCGGCGACGCGATCGATCCGGCGCGGTTCGACGCCGGCGAGATCGGCCGCAACCCGTTCTTCTGCCCCGATCCCGAGGCGGCCAAGCGCTGGGAGCGGCTGGTCGACGAGGCGCGCAAGGCGGGATCGTCGCTGGGCGCGGTGATCGCGTGCGAGGCGACGGGGGTGCCCGCGGGCTGGGGCGCGCCGCTCTATGCCAAGCTCGACAGCGAATTGGCGAGCGGCATCATGTCGATCAACGCGGTGAAGGGCGTTGAGATCGGCGACGGTTTTGCCGCGGCGGCGCTGCGCGGCGAGGACAATGCCGATGCGATGCGCCCCGGCGCCGGTGCGCCGACCTTCCTTGCGAACCACGCGGGCGGGATTGCGGGGGGCATAGCGACCGGCCAGCCGATCCGCGTGCGTGCGGCGTTCAAGCCGACCAGTTCGATCCTCACCCCGGTCGAGACGATCGACCGCGAGGGCAACGCCGCCGAGATCGCGACGCGCGGGCGGCATGACCCGTGCGTCGGCATTCGCGGGGTGCCGGTAGTCGAGGCGATGGTCGCGTTAGTGCTCGCGGATCAAAAATTGTTGCATCGGGCTCAGTGCGGCTGAAGTGATGCCCTGGTCATCGCAAGACTGAGCTAAATCAAAGACGAACTGAATTTCGACGTGCGACCAAAGCCCGATCGCGCCGTTCTATGCTCACCGTTTTCAACCACGGAGAGCAACAATGCGTACCAAGATCCTAGCAAGCATGATGATCCTTTGCGGTTCGACCGCAGCAATTGCCCAAACCACGCCAATGCAGACTGCCCCAATGCAGACTGCGCCCGGCCAGACGATGGAAGGCAGTACGGTGGATCAGGCGATGGAGCGCCAGACCACCCCGACCGATCCGACGATGCCCGATTCGATGCCCGACACGACGACCGATTCGACGATGCCGACCGATCCTACGAGCCTCGACAATTCGCCATCGACCGATGCGGAAACCCCCGGCGAAACACCGACCACCACGCCGCCCCAGGGTTGAGCGTAATAACTATGGAAAGGCCCGGTGGTTCGCCGGGCCTTTTTTTTGGCTGATCGTCGGGCCTATGCTGTTGGTGCAGCGGCGATGGGCACAAAGCTGGCAAGAAGCGGAACTGTCATCTTTGCGCGCTACCTTTACATTCATGCACTTCGATCTGCTCCAGTCGATCGGCCTGGCCGGCGATGCCGCCACCCCCAATGACGACCGTGCCGGATGCGGCGACACCCTGGCCTGGATGATCGACGGGGCAACCGATCTGGGACCGCCGGGGCTACTTGGTGAGCGCGGCGGCGCGGCGTGGCTGGCGAGCGTGGCCGATGCGGCGTTTGCCGCGGTGGCACCGGGATCGGTTGCGCGGGTGTGTAGCGATGTGTTCGCGGTGATCGAGCGGCGCTATCGCAGCGAGCATCGCCGCGAACCCGAAGGCGCGTGGGAATTGCCGAGCGGATCGATGCTGGCGGCGTCGATCGTCGGCGATCAGCTCGATTGCGGCTGGATCGGCGATTGCGCGGGATTGCTTCGGCATGGCGACACGGTGCGCTGGATCGGCGCGGCCCCCGACCGATCGGGCGAGCGCGCGCAGGCGGCGGCGCTGGGCGTCGGTATCGGCGCGGCCAAGCAGCGCGCGCCGTTGGTCACCGCCGATCGCCGCGCGGCGCGGGGCCGGCCCGGTCGGCGGGTGCTGGGCGTCGATGCCGGGCGATCGCAGACGGTGCTGACCAGCGCGCGCCTGCCGCTGGCGCGCGGCGACATGGCGTTGCTGATGAGCGACGGGTTTTCGGCGCTGGTCGATGCTTATGGTGCTTATGACGGCGAGGGGCTGATGGCGGCGGTCGAGGCGCGCGGGCTGGCGGCGCTGGCGTGCGAATTGCGCGGGATCGAGGCCGAGGATGCTGCGTGCGTGCGCTTTCCGCGCTTCAAGCGATGTGACGATGCGACGGCGCTGTGGGTGCGGGTGGGGTGAGGCAGTGATTGCACGCAAAGGCGCGAAGCCACGAAGAAGATAGAGGGTCGCGCCGCGGCGCAGAGTGCGCGGAGGTAGGGAAGCGATCCTGGGCTATCGACGCTATGGTATGCTCGACAGCGGCTTCTCTCTCTCCGCGTTCTCTGCGCCTCTGCGCGAAAAATCTCTGCGCCTTCGCGTGAAAACCTTTTAGCAACGACCCATCTGCCGCAACGCTTGCAGCAAGAGCGACCGCTCTTATCACCACACCGGCAGGTTACTCCGCCGCAAGCAGCCCCTCGGCGCTGCCGAGATCGACCGATACCAGCCGCGATACCCCGCGTTCGACCATCGTGACGCCGAACAACCGGTGCATACGGCTCATCGTCGCGGCATTATGGGTGACGATCAGATAGCGGGTGTCGGTTTCGCGAGTCATCACCTCGAGCAAGTCGCAGAAGCGATCGATATTGGCATCGTCGAGCGGGGCGTCGACTTCGTCGAGGACGCAGATCGGCGCGGGATTGGTGAGGAACAGCCCGAAGATCAGCGCGACGGCGGTGAGCGCCTGTTCGCCGCCCGACAGCAGCGTGAGCGATTGCAGCTTCTTGCCCGGCGGCTGCGCCATGATCTCCAGCCCGGCTTCGAGCGGATCGTCCGAATCGATGAGTTCGAGATGCGCCTCGCCGCCGTCGAACAGCGTGGCGAACAGCCGGCGGAAATGGCCGTCGACCGCCTCGAACGCCGCGAGCAGCCGCTGCCGTCCCTCGCGGTTGAGCGTGCCGATCGAGCCGCGCAGCCGCGCGACGGCTTCGCCGAGTTCGGCGCGCTGGCGGGCGTTATTGGCGCTTTCGGTTTCGAGCTCGGCGAGTTCGCTGTCGGCGATCAGATTGACCGCGCCGATCCGCTCGCGTTCGGCGACCAGCCGGTCGTGCGCGGCGGCTTCGTCGGCGGGGGTGCCGACGCTGGCCGAGGCGAAGCCTGCGCGCTCGGGGAGCAAGGGCGGCGGGCATTCGAAGCGCTCGCCCGAGACGCGGCCGAGTTCGACGCGGCGCAATTGCTGGTTTTCGGCGCGGGCGGCAGCGCCGGCGCGGCGTTCGCGCGCTTCGCTCAGGGCTTCGGCGGCGTGGCGTGCGGTATCTTCGGTAAGGCGGAGCGCGGCTTCGGCGGCGCGTTCGGCGGTGGCGAGGGTTTCTGCCTGCGCGCGCGTGGTCACGGCGGCGATGGTGGCCTCGTCGATCGCCAGCGCGAGCGCGACGGGTTTGTCGGCGAGCGTTGCCGTTTCCTGTGCAAGGTCGGCGGCGCGCTTGTCGAGGTCGGCGATCCGGCGTGCGGCTTCGCCCGCGCGGGCGCGCCAGCCTTTGGCTTCGGCGGTAGCGACGGCTTGGCGTTCGCGGTCCTGCGTCAGCGCGCGGTCTAGCGTGGCGCGTTCGGCGCGAGCGTTCGCGGCGGCGGCGCGGCGTGATTCGGCTTCGCCCGATAGTTTCGCGACGGCTTCGCGGGTGGCGGTGCCATCGGGGAGCGCGGTGATCGCCTGGGCGGCATGGGTTGCCTCGCCCTGGGCCTCGTGGAGATCGGCTTCGACTCGCTGGCCGCGCGAATCGAGATCAGCGCGCTGTGCGTCGAGGCGTTCGAGCTGGCCCGCGGCGCGATCCTCGGCGCGCGCCATTTCGCGTTCGGTGCGGTCGGACTGGTCGAGCACGCGGCGAGCATCGGCGGCGGCGCGGCGCGATTCGGCGATGACCGCCTCGATCCGCGCGAGTTCGCTATCGGCGCTGTCGACCGCGCGGAGGGCGGCGGGGCGCAGCGCCGCGATCGCGCGCAGCCGGCTGATCCTCTCGAGCCGTTCGGCAGCCGCTGCACCGCCGCTTTTGGCGACATAGCCGTCCCAGCGGCGAAGTACGCCGCTCAAGGTCACCAGCCGCTGGCCGACCGCGAGCTGCTGGCCGCTGTCGGTGTCGGCGACGAGGATCTGCGCGAGGCGGCGCGAGAGGGCTGGGGGTGCTTCGACATGCGCGGCGAGCGGCGTCGTGCCCTGCGGGGGCGGCGGATCGGCGGCGTCGATGTCGGCCCCGGCCCACCAGCGTTCGGCGGTGGCGTCTAGCCCGGCTTCGAGATCGTCGCCGAGCGCGGCGGCGAGCGCGCGTTCATAGCCCGGTGCAGGAGCCACCGAATCTAGCAGGCGCACGCGCCCGGTGGGGCGGGTCGCCTTGGCGAGCGCGGCGGATTCGCTGTCGAGCGCGGCTAGTTCGGCATGCGCCGATGCCCGAGCCGATTGCGCGCGGCCGCGGGTGTCGATCGCGCCGCGTTCCTCTGCATCGGCCTGCGCCAGCGCGGCGCGCGCGGCTTCGGCGTGACGGGCGGCCTGGGCGCGGGCATCGGCGGCGCGGGTGCGCTCGGCATGGAGCGGGGCGGCGTCGCCGAGCGCCTGTGCCTCGGCGGCGATGCGCGCGCGGTCGCGGGTGGCGCGATCGAGGCGGGCGCGGGCGGCGGCGAGCGCGGCTTGGGCGACGCGAACCTCGGCTGCTTCTTGCGCCTGCGCCGAAAGTGCCTGGGCGAGCGCGACTTCGGCATCGCGCGCTTGGCGTTCGGCTTGCGCGAGCGTGGTGTCGAGCGTGGGGATTCGTTCCGCCGTCTCGGCAATCCGCGCATCGAGCGTTTCGCGTTCGGCGGCGAGGCGCGCGATCGCTTCGGCGGCGTCGCTGGCGAGCGTGCCTTCGCGGGTGCGGTCGCCGGTCAGCCGCTGCGCGCTGGCGCGCAATTCAGCCAGCCGCTGGGCGATCGTGGCCTGTTCGGTGCGCAGCGTGTCGAGCCGGTGGCCGGCCCCGGTGGCGGCATCGCGCGCGGTTTGTGCGGCGGTGCGCGCTTCGCCGAGCGTCGTGGTGGCGGCGGTCTGATAGGCGGCGGCGGCGCGCTGTGCCTCGGCGCGGTCGATGACCAGCGTTTCGGCCTCGGCAGCTTCGCGCTTGGCGAGATCGGCGGCGGCGGCGGCGTCGCGCCAGCGCGCGAAGATCATCCGCCCCTCGGCAGTACGGATTTGCTCCGACAGCGCGCGATAACGCTGCGCCTGGCGCGCCTGGCGTTTGAGTGCGGCGGCGCGCGCGTCCTGATCGGCGATCAGTTCGTCGAGGCGAAGCAGATTGGCCTCGGTCGCGCGCAGCCGTTGCTCGGCATCCTTGCGGCGGACGTGGAGTCCGGCAATCCCTGCGGCTTCCTCGAGCATCGCGCGCCGCTCGGCGGGGCGCGCGGCGATGATCGCGCCGATCCGCCCCTGGCTGACCAGAGCGGGCGAATGTGCGCCGGTCGCCGAATCGGCGAATAACAGGCCGACATCCCTGGCGCGGACGTCGCGGCCGTTGATCCGATAAGCCGAGCCTGCGCCGCGTTCGATCCGGCGGACGACTTCGACCTCGTCATCCTCGCCCACCCCTTGCGCATGCAGCGCGACTTCGGCGAAGTCGCGGGCGGGGCGGGTGGCGGTGCCCGCGAAGATGACGTCCTCCATTCCGGCACCGCGCAGCGACCGCGCCGAGCTTTCGCCCATCGCCCAGCGAAGCGCCTCAAGCAGGTTCGACTTGCCGCAGCCATTGGGGCCGACGATGCCGGTAAGGCCGGGTTCGATCCGCAGGTCGGAGGGATCGACGAAGCTTTTGAAGCCGGTCAGGCGGAGGCGGGTGATCCGCATTCAGGCTTGCTCACGCGGGCCATAGCGCACCGTCATTCCCGCCTGCACGGGAATGACGGAGCGAGGGGGGCTGAAGGAAGACCCACCCAATCGCGATTACGCCCCCGCGTTCTTCAGTGCCGCTTCGACCTGTTGCCAGCTTACGGCATTTTCGACCCGCTCGCCGTTGATGAAGAAGCTGGGGGTACCCTGAACTTCGGTGGCCGACTCGGTGGTCTTTACCAATTTGTCGACCAATGCGGTGTCGGCGAGGCAGGTCTTGGCCTGCGCTTCCGAAATGCCGCGCTGCTTGACGAAATCGACATAGCCAGCCGCTTGCGCGATCGCGCCGATCTGGTCCTGCGGCGGCAGCGACTGCATTTGCTGCTGCACGGCGGGCGAGATGTTCTGCAACCGGTCGAGCGTTGCCGACTGGTCAGCGTACATCTGTTCGAGCATCGGGAAGAAGGGCGCGGTGCCGCCGCAGCGGCCAAGCACCGCCGAGGCGAGATCGGGCGCGCCGTGGATCAGGAAGTCGCGGAATTCGAACGAAACCTTGCCGCTTTCGACGAGCTTGGTCAGCGGATCGAAGCCGTCGCGCGCGAAGGCGGCGCAGGCGGGGCAGGTGCGCGAGCCATATTCGACCAGCTTCACCGCCGCATCGGGATTGCCCATGCGATAGCCGCCCTCAGGGGTTTCGCTCACGGTTTCGGTCCAATTCTGGCCGGCAGGGGCGGGTGCGGCGGCAACCGGCGCGGCAGGCGCGCTGGTGTTCGATCCGCTGTCAGCGCCGTTGCACGCGGCGAGCAGGGCCAAGGAGGCGAGCGTGAGAATGGGGGTGAGGGTGTTACGCATGGAAAACGGGTCTCCTGAAAAGAATGTCAGCGGGCACCGGCGGCGAGCAGGCGCGGTTTGAGGCTTGCCCAATCGTTGCCGGGCACCAAAGTGCCGTTGACTTCGAAGCTGGGGGTGCCCTGAATCTTGGCGAACGCCGCCTCGGCCATCGCGATCAATTTGGTGCGATCGGCGGTGGCGGCAAGGCAGGCTTGCGGCTGGGTCTTTAGGCGCGGGCGGACCAGCGCGGTCAGCCCGGTCGCATCGGCTAGACCGAGCAGTTGCGTGGCCTCGGGCGTGTTGGGCGCGGGGCGATAGGCCTGGGCCTTGGCCAGCATCGCATCCTGCCCGGCGAAGACGGCGTTATGCGAGGCGACGAAATTGGCGGGGCCGGTGCAGCGCACCAGCATCGCCGCCGACAGATCGAGCCCGTCGCGCACCGCATGGCGCAGCTCGACGCTGACGCTGCCGCGCCGGACCATGCCGTCGAGCAATTCGGGCTTCGATTCGGCGACGAACGCCGCGCAATGCGGACAGGTGTAGCTGAGATATTCGACCAGCTTCACCTTCGCGGCGGGGTTGCCGATGACATAGGCCCCGTCGGTGGTCTGGCGGATGGCGGTGCGCCAGTCGCGCTGGCTCTGGGCCTGGCTCGAGCCGGTAAGCAGTGCGCCAAACAGCAGCGCAAGGACGATCAGATAGGGGCGCATCAGCTTATTTTTCCCAATATGGGGATCGAGCGGGGTTCAGCGAGGCCCGATGCCAGCGCCTCGAGCACCGCCTTTAACTCAGGATCGGCGATGTCGCGCAGCGAATCGCCGAGATCGGCTGGGACCGGGGCGCGCGGCGGGCGCGCGACGGGACGGGTGGGGCGGCGGATTTCGCCCTGGCGGAACACCAATTTGGCGACGGCGGCATAGCCGAAAAAGCGGTTTACGCGCTCGATGATCTCGGGCGCGATATGCTGCATCATCGTGGCGTGCGCCCCGCCGACGGTGAGCGTCAGCACCCCCTCGGCGCGCTTGCCGTGGGGAAAGCGGATCGATTCGGGGGCCGAAACGCGGGCATAGCGATCGCCGACGATTTCGTGCCAGCGGCTGACCACGGCGGACTGGACGAAACCGAATCGCTTGAACGCGGCACCGCCCACCTGTGGCAGCAGATCGGCGACCGGCCGCGCGCGGTTTGAGCGCGGCGGCGGCTGGATCGGTTGCCTCGTGCTCGAGGTGGTACGCGGTGTCTTCGCCATCGCGAATGTCCATGCCATAGGCCGGGCGTGTCCGCCAAGGTTCCTTTGTCCCCGCCGCAGCGCCTGCCCGCCGTCGCGCGCGATCTGCTCGATTGGTATGACGCCAATGCCCGGTCGCTGCCGTGGCGCGCCCCGCCGGGAACGCTCGCGCCCGATCCCTATCGGGTGTGGCTGTCCGAAGTGATGCTGCAACAGACGCAGGTCGCGACGGTGCGGCCCTATTTCGAACGCTGGACCGCGCGCTGGCCGACCTTTGCCGCGCTGGCGGCGGCGCAGGATGCCGAGGTGATGGCGGCATGGGCGGGGCTTGGCTATTATGCGCGGGCACGTAATCTGCTTGCCGGGGCGCGGGTGATCGCCGCCGAACATGGCGGCGAATTGCCCGATACCGAGGCGGTGTTGCGGACGATCCCCGGCATCGGCGACTATACCGCCGCCGCCATCGCGGCGATCGCGTTCGGGCGGCGGGCGGTGGTGGTCGATGCCAATGTCGAGCGCGTGGTCGCGCGATTGTTTGCGATCCAAACCCCGCTGCCCGCCGCCAAGCCGCTGATCCGCGCCGCCGCCGATCGCGTGACACCCGATGCGCGCGCGGGCGATTTCGCGCAGGCGATGATGGATTTGGGATCGGGGATTTGCACCACGCGAAGTCCGCGCTGTCTGCTATGCCCGATCCGCGCACATTGCGAGGGCTTTGACGAGGGCGCGCCCGAGCTATTGCCGGTGAAGGCGGCAAAGCGCGCGCGCCCGGTGCGGCATGGGACGATGTTCTGGCTGGAATGTGATGGGCAGGTGTTGCTGCGCCGCCGCCCCGCCAAGGGGTTGCTCGGCGGGATGCTGGCATTGCCCACCGGACCCTGGGCCGAATCGCCGCCGGGGCTGACCGATGCGCCCGCCGACATCGACTGGCGGCTGCATGACGATAGCGTCGCGCATGGCTTCACGCATTTCGAACTGATCTGCGCGCTTGCCAGCGGGACGTGGCGTCGTCATCCCGACACATTAGAGGGCGAATGGTGGCCGGTTGACGGTCTCGATTCGGCGGGACTGCCGACGGTTTTCAAAAAGGCGGCCGAGGCGATGCGGAGGATATGCGGATGACGAACGTGAAGCGCGCGATGTTGGTTTCGGTCGCGATGGCGCTGGTGGCGTGCAGCGCGGTCGACGGCGCGCCGCCGGTACAGGCACAGCGCCAGCCGGCCCCTGCACAAGCAGCGCCGCCCGCTGCACCGGCGATGCCGGCAACCAGCGCGCTTGCCGAGAATTATGTCAGCGAAAAGAAGGTGCCGGGCATCGTGCTGGCGATCGGTGCGGGCGACATGCCGACCAGCTTTATCTCGCGCGGCAGGATCGCGGTGGCTGCCGATGCGGCGGCGACCAATGCCGACACATTGTGGCGCGTCTATTCGATGACCAAGCCGATCACCGGCATGGCAGCGATGATGCTGATCGAGGACGGCAAGCTCAAGCTCGACCAGCCGATCAGCGATTTCTTCCCCGGTTTCAAGACGATGACGGTGCTGACCGATCCGGCCAACAGCCTGGCCAGCCGACCCGCGACGACGCCGATCACGGTGCGCCAGTTGCTGACGCACACCGCCGGGCTTGGCTATTCGATCAGCACCAAGGGGCCATTGCTGAAGGAATATGAGCGGCTGGGCCTGGTGCCCTTTGCCGCCAACCGCCAGCTCGAAGCGGCGGTGAAGCCGTTGCGGCCGACCAGCTTGCGCGAATTCGCCGAGCGCACCGCCACGCTGCCGCTGATCGCCGAACCGGGGACGGTGTGGAGCTATTCGATGAGCCTCGACGTGCTGGGCGCGGTGATCGAGGCGGCGTCGGGGGTGCCGTTCGATCGCTTCGTCGCGACGCGCATTTTCCAGCCGCTGGGGATGAATTCGAGCTATTTCACCGTCCCTGCCAGCCAAGTCGGGCGGCTGGCCGATAATTATATCTGGGCGGGCGACAATCTGATCCCGGGCGATCCGGCGACGGCTTCGGTGTTCCTCGACCAGCCATCGTTCGCCTATGGCGGCGCGGGGCTGGTGATGTCGGCGCGCGACTATGACCGTTTCCTGCACATGCTGCAGAATTACGGCGAGCTTGACGGCAAAAGGCTGATGCGGCGCGAAACCGCGATGCTGGCGATGTCGAACCTGCTGCCCAAGGGTGTGACCTATAAAGGCGGCGGCGGAGAGGCCAATGGCTATGGTGCGGGCGGTGTGGTGACACTGGCCGATACCCCCGGCGGTGGCCCGGCGGCGGGCACCTATGGCTGGAGCGGTGCTGCCGGCACCCATGGCTGGGTCGACCCCAAGAACGGCGTGCGCGGCACGGTGATGGTCAATTATTTTCCGTCGGAGCGCTGGCCGCTTCGGACCGACGCGGTGCGCGCGGTCTACACCGATCTGGCGGCCAGTCGCGCTCGCCCATGAACCCACCTGGTTTTACCGGCGCGACGATCGATCGCGCCGACCAGCTTCGGAACGATCGCGAGGGACTGGCAGCGGCGATGCGCGATTGGCGCGCGCGGCTGCTGGTGCTCGACGGGCTGAACCCGGTGGTTGCCGACGGGCGGCTGGTGTGGACCACGCTTGCCGATGCAGCGCCGGGGGCCGAGCTGGTGCTGTTGGGGCTGATCGAGGGCAAGCCGCATTTCGCGGCCGTTACGCCCGATGCGCCGCCCAGCGGCCAGCGCCCGCCACAGCTTTTCGGGCTGCTGGCGACGCTGCCGCGCGATGAGATGGCGCTGTATGCCGCCGCGCGCAGCCTGGTCGACTGGCATGTCCGCCATCGCTGCTGCGCGGTGTGCGGCACCGCTACTACGGCGATCAAGGGCGGCTGGGCGCGCGCGTGCGGCGAATGCGGGGCACAGCATTTCCCGCGCACCGACCCGGTGGTGATCATGCTCACCGAATGTCGCGGCCGCGTGTTGCTGGCGCGCGGGCCGGGCTGGCCACAGGGGCGCTATTCGGCGCTGGCAGGCTTTGTCGAGCCGGGCGAATCGATCGAGGAAGCGGTGGCGCGCGAAACGCTGGAGGAAGCCGGGGTCCGGGTGCGCGACGTGCGCTATGTCGCCAGCCAGCCCTGGCCGTTTCCGTCGTCGCTGATGATCGCCTGCACCGCGATGGCCGATGACGACACACTGGCGCTCGATCCGACCGAGCTTGAGGATGCGTTCTGGGCGACTCGCGACGAAGTGGTCGCGGCGATGGCGGGGGCGGGGGCGGGGGCGGGGGCGGAAGGCGCGCGGTTTCTGGCACCGCCGCGTTATGCGATCGCGCATACGTTGATGGAGGCTTGGCTGGAGGATGGTTCGCGCAGAGGCGCTGAGGGCGCTGAGGAGGGGGGAGCTTAGCCCTCAGCGAAGCTGGGGTCTCGCGAATGCGAGCGCAGGACTTGCGGCACTGGACCCCAGCTTTCGCTGGGGTGACGATATTAGGCGGATCGCTTGTCTAATCCTCGGCGTCCTCTGCGCCTCTGCGCGAACAACGCTTCATCGCGCCCCGCGCCCTACCCCCGCGCCCTTGCCTGCGGATACGAGCCCAGCACGCGCAGCCATTTCGAGTGGAAGCCCAGTTCCTCGAGCGCGCGATCGACATTGGCGTCGCCGGGTCGCCCTTCGATATCGGCATAGAATTCGGTCGCGGCGAAGCTGCCGCCGCGCTGATAGCTTTCGAGCTTGGTCATGTTGACGCCGTTGGTCGCGAAGCCGCCCATCGCTTTGTACAGCGCGGCGGGGACGTTCTTCACCTCGAAGATCAAGGTCGTCATGATCGGGCCGTCGGCGACGATCGGTTTCGATCCGCGCGCCAGCACGACGAAGCGGGTCATGTTGTGATCGGCATCGGCAATGTCTTCGGCCAGGATGTGCAGGCCATATAGCGCCGCCGCCGCCGCCGGGGCGAGCGCGGCGATGGCGGGATCGCCGAGTTCGGCGACCATCGCCGCCGCACCGGCAGTATCGGGATAGGCGGCCTGGGTGATGTCATGCGCGCGCAGCCAGTGGCGGCACTGGCCCAGTGCCTGTGGATGGCTCATCGCCTGGCGCACCTGATCGCGCGAGCCGACCCCCATCAGCGTGTGGCGAATCGCCAGGAAATGTTCGCCGGTGATCACCAGCCCCGATTCGGGCAGCAGGAAATGAATATCGGCGACTCGGCCATGCAGCGAATTTTCGATCGGGATGATCGCGCAATCGGCGCGCCCCTCGCGCACCGCATCGATCGCGTCGGCAAAGTCGAAACAAGGCAGCGGCAATCCATCGGGAAATGCTTCGCGTGCAGCGACATGGCTGTTGGCCCCCGGCGCGCCCTGAAACGCGACGGTGCGCATTGGGTCGGCGGCGGCGGCGGCGGTCATGGCATCGACCAGCGGGCGGGCGGGGGCGGCAAAGCTATCCATTGTGCGCCCGCGCCTATCGGTCGGCTCGCCGATGGGCAAGCGCGGCTTGCCGTGCAGGGAAAGCCAATCTAAAGGACAACCCTTCCTTCTCCTATGACGAGTTTTCGGTAGCGCAATGGACAATCGTACCAACACGATCGCCGGCTGGGCACTGGCCGGTTGTACCGCAGCACTTGGCCTGACGATCGCGAGCGGCATGGTCTTTCACGGCGGACGGCCCGACACGATGGGCTATCCGATCGAAGGCGTCGTCGAGGAAGGTGCCACCGCCGCTGCGGCGGTGCCGATCGCGACGCTGCTTGCCAGCGCCGATATTGCCGCGGGCGAAAAGTCGTTTTCGAAATGCGCGTCGTGCCATTCGATCAACCAGGGCGGCGCGGCCGGTATCGGCCCCAATCTATACGGCGTGGTCGGCCAGCCGCATGGCGGCAAGCCCGGTTTCGCTTATTCGGACGTGCTGAAGGGCATCGCGGGCAACTGGACCTTCGATGCGATGAACGAATGGCTGCTTTCCCCGCGCAAATACGCGCCCGGCACCAAGATGAGCTTTGCCGGCCTGTCGAACGACCAGGAGCGGGCGAACGTGATCGCGTATCTGAACGCGCAAGGGTCGAACCTGCCGCTGCCGGCGGCTCCTGCCGCCGGTGCCGAAGCTGGTACGGGTGAAGCAGCGACCGGCGATCAGGCCGATGCCGCCGCCAATGTTGCCGATTCGGCACCGACCGCGGACATGGCGAACCGCGCGACGCCGGCCCCTGGCGCGCCTTCGCAAGATCCAGCGGCGGCTGAAGAGGCTGCCAAGGTCAAGTAACTGGGTCCAGCCCTCTCCCCGGCGGGGAGAGGGTGACCGGGCGAACCAAAGGGCGGGACCGGCCACGGCGGGCGCTGCGTTACTGCCCCTCTCCCAACCCTCTCCCCGATGGGGGAGAGGGCTTTGCAGGATTAGCCTTCGGCGTCTTTCGCCGCCCAGAAATCCTGCACTACCTGCCAGCCTTCTTCAGCGGTTTCGACGAAGGTGATCAGGTCGAGGTCGCGTTCGGAAATCACGCCTTCCTCGCACAGCGCCTCGAAGCTGACGACCCGCTCCCAGAATTCGCGGCCATAGAACAGCACCGGCATCCGCTCGATCTTGCCGGTCTGGATCAATGTCAGCAGTTCGAACGATTCGTCGAACGTGCCGAAGCCGCCGGGGAACACCGCCACCGCGCGCGCGCGCAGCAGGAAGTGCATCTTGCGCAGCGCGAAATAGTGGAACTGCATCGACAATGACGGGGTGACATAGGCGTTGGGGGCCTGTTCGTGCGGCAGCACGATGTTCAGCCCGACCGATTCGGCCCCGACATCGGCAGCGCCGCGATTCGCCGCCTCCATGATCGATGGGCCGCCGCCCGAACATACGACGAAATGGCGATTGCCTTCTTCATCGCGGGGAAAGCCGCTGGCCAGCCGCGCCAGTTCGCGCGCGACGTCGTAATATTTCGATTTGTCGACCAGCCGCTGCGCGATCGCGCGCGCCTTGTCGTCCACCGCCGCCTCGAGCATCGCCCGCGCCTTTTCGGGCTCGGGGATACGCGCCGAGCCGTACATCACCAGCATCGAGGCGATTTTTGCCTCGTCGAGCAGCAAGGTCGGCTTGAGCAATTCGAGCTGGAAGCGGATCGGGCGCAAATCTTCGCGGAGCAGGAAATCCAGGTCCTGGAACGCGAGCTGATAGGCGGGATGCTCGGTCTGCGGGGTGTGGCTGCTGCCGGTACGGACGGTTTGCGCGTCTTCGTCCGCGCGGCGGAACATGCGCGATGGCACTCGTGTTTCTGTCATCGCGAGGCTTTAGGGTATCGGATGCGGGTGCCGCAACCGATACCGAACGCGATTACATCACCTCGAGCAGCGACTTGATCGGCACCGAGGCGAAGGCGACCGACGAATCGGCGACGCCATAGGGGATGAACAGATTGTCGCCATGCTTCAGCGCGCCGCACGAATAGACGACGTTGGGGACATAGCCTTCGCGATCCTGATCGGCCGCCGCCAGGATCGGGCGTGAGGTGCGGCCGATCACCATCGAGGGATCATCCTTGTCGAGCAGCACCGCGCCGATCGAATATTTGCGCATCGCGCCGACGCCGTGGGTGAGCAGCAGCCAGCCTTCATCGATTTCGATCGGTGGACCGCAATTGCCGATCTGGACGAACTCCCAGGGATATTGCGGCTTGAGCAGCAATTCGCCCTCACCCCAATTGGTGAGCGTATCCGATTTGATGAGGAACAGGTTTTCGCCGTCCTGCCGGCCGATCATCATATATTCGCCGCCGACCTTGCGCGGGAACAGCCCCATGCCCTTGTTGCGGGCGGCGCTGCCGGTCATCGGCACCAGATCGAAGCTGCGGAAATCGCGGGTACGAAGCAGCTCGGACTGAATCACCGAGCCGTTATAGGCGGTGTAGGTGCCGATCCATTCGACGCTGCCGTCGTCATGGGTGAAATTGACCAGCCGCATGTCTTCAAGGCCGTTCGACTGCGCCTTGGTGATCGGGAATATCACCGTGCCCGACAGCGTCGAATCGCGATGGCGGAACACCGTCACCTCGCCCTCGGGCATCGACTGTTCGTCGCCATGCGTGTCGGCGGCGGTGGCGAAGGGGGGTTCGGGAGCAAGGCTGAAGTCATTGTCGGCGGTGATGATCCCCTCGCGAAAGGCGACCGAGGAGATATGCCCCTCTCCCACCGCGCGCAGCGACATCAGGATTCGAATCGATCCCTCGGGCATGCCGGTCTGGTCGTAATGCGGCACCGCGCTTGGGTTCATCAGTGCGGCGGCGGCATAGCTATATTCGTGGCAGAAATAGGCACCGATCAGCTGGCGCTTTTCATCGGAGATGTTCGCGCCGTCTAGCCCGAGCAGCGCCTCGATCTCGTCATAGCGGGTCATGAAGACGCGGCGGGTCTGCCAATGGCGCGCCTCGAAATCCTTGAGCACCGCACGCAATTGTGCGCGCGCCTCGCCGGGCGACATGTCGAGCACTTCGCGCACCAGCCGTTCGGTCCGGCTGGGAGCCGATCCGTTCGACTGCCAGGCGATATGGAACGGACGTACCACCACGCGCGAGGGATCGGCATGGAGCCGAAGCTCGTGGTTAAACAAATCGAGCAATTCCCGCCCCCCCTGAAGGCCGAACGCCGCTTACATCATGCTACGGCGCGGGGCGGGTCTGCCATGAATGCGGCTGCATTTGAAAGGGAGGAAATCGCACAATTGGCCAATTGGAGTGCCAAAATCGACTCGGCGCCCTGATTTCGGTTGAGTCCGTTGGGCTGAAGCCCGTCGAAACAGCCGCCATCCTGGCTGGTGGCCAGCGGCAGATCGAGGTCGTTGGCCCCGAGATACCAGCGATATGCCTTCATCGCCTCGGTGATCCAGCGACGATCGCCGGTCGCGCGGAACGTTGCCGAACAGGCATCGACCGTCGCCTGCGCTTCGAGCGGCTGCTGATCGAAAGGCAGCGGATCGGCATAGGGACGACCGAAGCTTTCGGTGCCGATCGCGCGGAAGCGACCGCTGGGCGACGTCTGGCGCTCGACGATCCAGGCGAGGGTTGCGATGCCGCACTGGATGAATTCGGGACGACCAAGCGCATGACCCGCGCGGATCAGCGCTTCGGGCAGCCGGGCATTGTCATAGGCCAGCACGATTTCGAACCACTGCCATTCGGGGCGGCGCGCGACATTGCACAGCGCGATCAATTGCTCGCCGAAGCGATTGAGGATCGAGGTGGCAAGGCCATGTCCCGGATGCGCCTCGACCATTGCCGCTGCGCCCAGCATCGCGAACGCCTGCGCGCGCGGGCTGCCGAGGTCGAAGGCGATGCTTGCGGTCTGATCGAACAGCGCGCGTGCCCAGTCGCGATGCTTTTGCGCGCGCGCCTCGCTGGCGGTGACGCCGAGCGCCCAAAGCGCGCGACCGTTCGAATCCTCCGACCCCTGATCCTCGGACCAGGTGCGGTCGAAATTCATGAAGTTGCGGAAGCGGCGCGTGTCGGGATTCCAGGCGAATTGGACGAACGAGCCATAGACCGCCATCCATTTGTCGCGCTGTTCATCGGTTAGCGGATCGATCCGGCACATCAGGATCAGCGCGCGGGCATTATCGTCGATGCAATAGCCGTGACGGCGATCGGGCATCGAATAGATCGAATGCTGAAGCATGCCGGTGGCGTCGCTCATCCGCTCGACCGCCGACAGATCGGGGGCGAGGGTGACATATTCCGCCGCCATGCCTGGCAGCCGGCGCGGGCGAGCGGCGATGACGGCTTCGAGCTCGACCATCGCGGCTTCGGCCAGGCGCGGCCAGATCATCGTGCGGCCGCGCGCATAGGCCCGTGCCGATAGGCGATTGCGCTGCTCCTCGTCGGTCAGCAGACCGCCGATTTCGCGCGCAAAGGCTCCGGTATCGCGGAAATCGACCAGGATGCCGTGATGATCGGCCAGGATTTCGGTCGCGTGGACATAAGGGGTCGACACCACTGGTTTGCCGACGCCGACGGCGTAGGAAAGCGTGCCCGAGGTGATCTGCGCCGGATTGTGATAGGGCGTGGCATAGATGTCGGCGGCCTGGAGATAATCGAGCAATTCGTCCTGCTCGACAAAGGCGTCGATGAATTCGACATGGTCCTGCATGCCGAGCGCCGCGACCAGGGTGGCCAGGCTTTCGCGATACCGCTCACCCTCATGCGCCACCAGATTGGGATGAGTCGCGCCGAGCACGACATAATGCGCGTCGGGGCAGCGATCGACGATCGCGGGCATCGCCTCGATCACCGTTTCGATCCCCTTGTTGGGGGCGAGCAGGCCGAAGGTGAAGATCACCTCCCGCCCCTCCCAGCCGAAGCGCGCCTTCATGCTGTCTGGATCGACCAGCGGACGATCGGGAACGCCATGCGGGATCATCGCGATCGCGCGCGGCGCGGCACCATAGACCCGCAACAGGATTTCGCGGCCACGCTCGGCCATCACGATCACCTTGCTGCACCGGCGAAGAATCGCCTCCATCACCCGGCGCTCATCGGCGCTTGGGCGTTCGAGGATGGTGTGCAGCGTGACGATGACGGGCAGCGAGATACGGTCGAGCAGCGCGAGCAGGTGATCGCCCGCCGAACCGCCGTAAATGCCATATTCGTGCTGCACCCACACCGCCTTGGCACCGCTTGCCTCGATCGCGCGGGCGGTATCGACATAGGCACCCAGTTCGTGCTGCGGGATGCTGCGGGTTACTTCGGGGGGGTAGGCATAGCGTCCGGGATGATCGTCCATCGCATAGACATCGACGGTGATGTCGGGAAACTGATCGACCAACGCCTGATAGGTGTGCGTGGTATAGGTCGCCAGCCCGCATTTGCGCGGCAGGAAATTGCCGATCAGCGCGAGATGATCGACTCTGGCCGATGCGACGTCGCTAGAAGCCGACATCCGTTTCCCTTCCGTCAATGTTAAAGAGCGGCATTTCAGCCGTTTACGATCTCCTGAACGTCTTGACTGCCATATGGTTGCAATATTGCGGCGGCGCAGCATGGTTACTGTGCCGGTCGGTCACCTTAGCCGATCAGCCGCGACCGCGATAGCCGGGCACGTCCTGCGCCGGAATCCACACATCCTGCGGCGGCGTGCCCGATTGCCAGAACACATCGATCGGAATGCCGCCGCGCGGATACCAATAGCCGCCGATCCGCAGCCATTTCGGGTCCATCTCGCGGAACAGCCGGTCGCCGATGCCGACGGTGCAATCCTCGTGGAACGCGGCATGGTTGCGGAAGCTGCCCAGGAACAATTTCAGCGATTTGGATTCGACGATCGTGTTGCCGGGAACATAATCGATCACCAGATGCGCAAAGTCGGGCTGCGCGGTGACCGGGCAGAGCGAGGTGAATTCGGGCGATACGAACCGCACGCAATAGGCAAGGCCCGGGCGTGGGTTTGGAACATAGTCGAGCGTCGCCGTTTCGGGCGAGGTGGGAAGGGCGCTGGCCTGGCCAAGGAATTTCGGGGTCATGGCATGCGATGTAGGATGGGGCCGGCGCACATGGAAGCATTTGAATGACGATCCTGATTCCGGTGCTGGGCGATCAATTGTCGGACTCGCTGTCGTCGCTGCGCGATGTCGATCGCAGCCAGGCGGTGATCCTGATGATGGAGGTGATCGACGAGGCGACCTATGTCCGCCATCACCAGCGCAAGATCGCGCTGTTGTTTTCGGCGATGCGGCATCATGCGGAGCGGCTGCGCACAGCCGGCTGGACGGTCGAGTATATCCGCCTGGACGATCCGCAGAATGAGGGCGGCTTTTCCGCCGAGGTGGCGCGCGCGGTCGAGCGGCATTCGCCCGACCGGATCATCGTCACCGAAGCCGGCGAATGGCGGGTGCGCGCGATGTTCGAATCGTGGGAAGACCGATTCGACTGCGCGGTCGAGATCCGCGCCGACGACCGCTTCGTCGCGACTCATGCCGAGTTCGAGGAATGGGCGGCGGACAAGAAGCAGCTTCGCATGGAGTTTTTCTACCGCGTGATGCGGCGCAAGACCGGGCTGTTGCTCGACGCCGAGGGCAAGCCCGAGGGCGGGCAGTGGAATTACGACGCCGAAAACCGCAAGCCCGCCAAAAAGGGCGTCCGCCCGCCGCGCCCGCTGTCGTTCGCGCCCGACGCCATCACCCGCGAGGTGCTGGCGCTGGTGGCGGCGCGCTTTGGCGATCATATCGGCCATCTCGACGGGTTCGATTTCGCGGTGACGCCCGAGGACGCGCTGGCGCAGCGCGAGCAATTCCTCACCCACGCGCTGCCGAGTTTCGGCGACTATCAGGATGCGATGGTCACCGGCGAGCCGTTCCTGTGGCATGCGGTGCTGTCGCCCTATCTGAATTGCGGGTTGCTCGATCCGATCGATCTGTGCCGCCAGGTCGAGGCGCGGTATCATGCGGGGCAAGTGCCGCTGAACGCAGCCGAGGGTTTCATCCGCCAGGTGATCGGCTGGCGCGAATATGTTCGCGGCCTGTATTGGCGCGAGGGGCCGGCCTATACCGAGCGCAATTTCCTGAACGCGGTGCGCGACCTGCCGGCTTTCTATTGGACCGGGCAGACCGACATGCATTGCCTGGCCCAGGCGATCGGCGAGACGATCGACCATGCCTATGCCCATCATATTCAGCGGCTGATGATCACCGGCAATTTCGCGCTGCTGATCGGGGCCGATCCGGCGCAGGTGCAGCGCTGGTATCTCGAAGTCTATGCCGACGCTTATGAATGGGTCGAGGCACCCAATGTGCTGGGGATGAGCCAGTTCGGTGACGGCGGGCTGCTGGCGTCGAAGCCCTATGCTTCGTCAGGCGCGTATATCCAGCGCATGTCCGATTATTGCGGGCACTGCCGGTACGACGTGAAGCAACGGGTGGGCGAGGATGCGTGCCCGTTCAACGCGCTGTATTGGGATTTCCTGGCGCGCAATCGCGGCAAGCTGGGGGATAATCAGCGGCTGGGGATGCCGTATCGCAACTGGGACCGGATGGATGCCGAAACACAGGATGCGTTGCGGCAGCAGGCGGCGGGGTTTCTGGATCGGTTGTGAGCTTCCTGCCTTTCGGGAAGCTGGGCGGTAGCGGGTGTTGCCCCCGATCGGGGATGCTCTAGAGTTGGATGAGAGAACCCGCAGGAGAGACGTTATGGAATCGCTGGTGACCACCGAATGGCTTGCGAACGAACTGGGCGCGAGCGACTTGCGGGTGGTCGATGCCACCTGGCTCATGGCCGAGCCCGGCGCACGCGACGCGGCGGCCGATTATGAGCAGGGCCATATCCCCGGTGCGGTGTTCATGGACCTGGGCGAGCTTCGCGATACGTCGAGTAACCTGCCGATGATGATGCCGCCGGCGGAAAAATTCGCCAGCCGGATGCAGTCGCTGGGGTTGGGCGATGGCAGCCGGATCGTGCTGTACGACGATTCGCCGCTAAAGACCGCGGCGCGGGCATGGTTCATGCTCAAGGCGTTCGGCGCGCATGATGTCGCGATCCTCGATGGCGGGCTGGCCAAGTGGAAGGCCGAAGGGCGTGATTTGGTGAGCGGCAAGGAGAGCCTTCGCCATCGCCACTTCACCGTGTGGGAGGATCGCAAGGACATTCGCGACCTCGAACAGATGAAGGCCAATGTCGACAGCGGTGCCGAACAGGTGGTCGACGCCCGATCGGCGGCACGCTTCACCGGCGAAGAGCCCGATCCGCGCCCGGCAACGCATGCGGGGCATATTCCGGGCAGCCGCAACCTGCCGATCGGCACGATCCTGAACGAAGACGGCACCTATAAGAGCAAGGAAGCGATCCAATTGGCGTTCGAGGGCGCTGGCATTGATCCCGCCAAGCCGGTCGTTACCACTTGCGGATCGGGAGTTACCGCTTCGGTGCTGGCGTTCGGACTGCATCTGATCGGGGCCAAGGCGGCGCTGTATGACGGTAGCTGGTCCGAATGGGGTGCCGATCGCACCACGCCAAAGGCGATGGGCGCGGCGTGAATCGAGACGAACCCGGCGAAATCGAGCATGAAACCCGCGTCGTCCAGGCTGGCCGACGCGCCGAATGGACCCAGGGGATCGTCAATCCGCCGGTGTGGCGCGCATCGACGATCCTGTATGATTCGGTCGCCGATCTGCGTGCGGCGGGCAAGCGCAACGACCGGCACCAGTTATTCTATGGCCGGCGCGGCACGCCCACCCAGTGGAGCCTGGCCGATGCACTGACCGAGCTGGAGCCGGGGGCAGAGGGCACGTTGCTGTTCCCATCGGGCGTCGCGGCGATTGCCAGCGTGTTGCTGGCGGTGCTGTCGCCGGGCGATGAATTGTTGCTGCCCGACAGCAGCTATGACCCGACGCGCAGCCTGGGCGGCGGGCTGCTGGCGCGGATGGGGATCACCACGCGATTTTATGATCCGATGATCGGCGCAGGCATTGCCGAGATGATCGGCGAGCGCACCCGCGCGATCTTCATGGAAAGCCCCGGCAGCCTGACGTTCGAGGTGCAGGACGTGCCAGCGATCGTCGCCGCGGCGCGCGCGCGCGGGATCGTGACGTTGCTCGACAATACATGGGCGACGCCGTTGCTGTTTCCGGCGATTGCGCGCGGGGTGGATTACACGATCCTTGCCTGCACCAAATATATCGTCGGCCATTCGGACGTGATGCTGGGATCGGTGACCGCCGGCCCCGGTCGCTATGAGGCGCTTCGCGCCGCGACCTATCAATTGGGGCAATGCGTCAGCCCCGACGATGCCTGGCTCGGCAGCCGCGGCTTGCGGACGATGGCGCTGCGGCTGAAGGCGCAGGGCGCGGCGGCGCTGCAGATCGCGCAGTGGCTGAAGGCGCAGCCAGACGTCGCGCGGGTGCTGCACCCGGCCTTGCCCGATTGCCCCGGCCACGACGTGTTCGTGCGTGATTTCGCGGGTGGATCGGGGTTGTTCAGCTTCATGCTCGAGGGCGGCGACGAGGCTGCGCGTGCGGCGTTGATCGACGGCCTGGCGCATTTCGGCATCGGCTATAGCTGGGGCGGGTTCGAAAGCCTGGCGCTGCCGGTCGATCCGCAACATCATCGAAGCGCAACCCGGTGGCAGGCGCAAGGACCGCTGGTGCGGTTGCAGATCGGGCTGGAAGCCGCCGACGACCTGATCGCCGATCTCGATGCCGGGCTGGCGCGCTTTCGCGCCGCGCGATGAACGTCGTTACCGACTGGCTGGCGGCGAATGGTTTTGCCGTGCCGACCCAGCCGCAACTGATCGAAGCGGCGATTGCCGGCGCGTTGACGATCGCGGCATTGGCGCTGGGCTGGCTCGCCTCGCGCACGATCGGGCCACGGCTGGCGCAGATCGCCGCCGATCGTGCAGGGTTCAAGGACGGGCCGTTCCACCCGCGCATCTGTGAGGTTGTCCGGCATCTGACCGCCGCGCTGCTGCTGGCGATCATCCTGGGGGTGCGAAGCTGGCAGGCGCTGGCGACTCTGCCAATCGGTTTTGCGCTTAGCGTGGCGGCGGCGCTGGCGAGCGTGGCGCTGTTGCGGGGGGCCAATCTGTCGCGCTGGGTATCGTGGGGGATCGCGGTGTTCGTGTTTACGGCACTGTTCAGCCATGCGGTCGGCGGTTTCACCCCGATCACTACGGTGCTGGGGCGAATCGGGCTGGAGGTCGGCACCAAGCGGGTGACCTTGCTCTCGGTGGTGACGCTGGTGATCGGATCGGTCGCGATCTTTGCCATCGCGCGGCTGGCCAATCGCGTGATCGGCCATGCGATCGGGCAGGCGGGGGGCTTTGATCCGGCGCAAAAGCTGTTGTTCCAAAAGCTTTCGGGCATCGCCGTGATCGTCGTCGCCTTCTTCATCGGCGTCGACATGCTCGGCATCGACCTTACGACCTTTGCGGTGTTTGGCGGCGCGTTCGGCCTGGCGATCGGCTTTGGCCTGCAAAAGACGATCGGCAATCTGATCGCCGGGATCATCCTGCTGATGGACCGATCGATCAAGCCCGGCGATGTCATCGTCATCGGCGGCGCGGTGGGGCAGGTGAACAAGATCGGCGTGCGCGCGGTGAGCATCATCACCCGTGACGGCAAGGAGCATCTGATCCCCAACGAGAATCTGATGACTCAGGAGGTCGAGAACTGGTCGTTTTCCGATCGCAACGTGCGGGTGCGTATCTCGGTCGGCGTTTCGTACAACAGCGATCTGAAACTGGCGCAGGAACTGATGCTGCGCGCCGCCAATGAAAGCCCGCGCGTGCTGAAAAGCCCCAAGCCCAATGTCTGGCTGAAGGGGTTTGGCGACAGCGCGGTCGATCACGAGATCCTGGCCTGGGTCAGCGATCCCGAAAGCGGCATCGGCAATGTCCGGTCGGACGTGCTCAACCGCTTGTGGTGGCTGTTCAAGGAACATGGCATCGAAATCCCGTTCCCGCAGCGTGACGTGACGATCCGCAACTGGCCTGCTGCTGCCCTCGTCGAGGTGCCTGGCGCGTGAGGACCGCCCCGATGGCGGTGTTGCAGCCGCCGCCAACGGCTCTACATCCGGAATCGTGAGCGAACCCCCCGTCATCGCGCGTGTTGCCAAGGGTGTGTCGGCGTTGCCCGCCGCGCAATGGGATGCCTGTGCCGGCACCGGCAACCCCTTTGTCAGCCACGCATTCCTGTCGATCCTTGAGGAATCGGGGTCGGTCGGCGGGCGTTCGGGGTGGCAGGCGCTGCCGATCCTGATCGACGGTGCCGATGGCGCGCTGGCCGGCGCGGTGCCAGCTTATGCCAAGGCACATAGCCAGGGCGAATATGTGTTCGACCATAGCTGGGCCGATGCCTGGGAGCGGTCGGGCGGGCGCTATTATCCCAAGCTCCAGATCGCCGCCCCTTTCACCCCGGTGCCCGGCCCCCGGCTGTTGCTGCGCGATCCGGCGCAGGCCCCCGCGCTGATCGCGGCGGTCGAATCGGTGGTCGATCAGAACGGGCTGTCCTCGGCGCACGCAACCTTTATCGACCAGGCCGAAGTCGCACATTTCGCCGCGGCGGGATGGTTGATCCGCGAGGGGACGCAGTTTCACTGGTCGAACAATGGCTATGCCAGCTTCGACGATTTCCTGGGTGCGCTTGCCAGCCGCAAGCGCAAGGGTGTGCGCAAGGAACGCGCCGCCGCGGTCGAGGGGCTGACGATCCGGCACCTGACCGGGGCCGAGATCACCGAGGCTTATTGGGACGCCTTCTGGATATTCTATCAGGACACCGGCGCGCGCAAATGGGGCCAGCCCTATCTGACGCGGCGGTTCTTTTCGCTGATGGGCGAGCGTATGGCCGATCGGGTGCTGATGATCGTCGCCGAACGCGATGGCCAGCCGATCGCCGCGGCGCTCAACCTGATCGGCGACGATGCGCTATATGGCCGCTATTGGGGCTGCACGCAGGACGTGCCGTTCCTGCATTTCGAACTATGCTATTATCAGGCGATCGACGTCGCGATCGCGCGCGGGCTGGCGCGGGTCGAGGCCGGCGCGCAGGGCGAACATAAGCTGGTGCGCGGCTATAGCCCGGTCACCACCTGGTCGGCGCATTACCTGCCCGACCCCGGCTTCAGGCGGGCGGTGGCCGATTTCCTGGCGCGCGAGCGGCAGGCGGTGGCGCAGGAGCAGGCGTTCCTGGGGGAAATGACGCCTTTTCGAAAGAGCGACGGCGGCGGTTGATCCGCTCGAAAAATTCGGGTCCGAGCGGGCCTAGATCCTGCATCAGCAAGCGCGGCGGGCGGCGATCCTCGATCCGGAACAGCGCGCTGCTGCCATCGCGCCACAGCGGCACCAGCCCGGCTTCGAGCCGGCGGTCATAGGCGGGCGGCTCGACCATCCAGATATAGTCGAACGCGCCGCGCGGGAAGCGGGCCAGGGCGACCGCGATCGGGCGCCAGTATTCGCGCGGGCATCGAACGTCGGTGACGATTTGCGAGGGGTCATGGTTGAAGCCGCGCCCGGCGGCATAGTTGACGGTGAGCAATTGCGCCCCCGCCATCGACCATTGGTCGTTCGAAAAGGCGAATTTGCGCGTCAGCGCCATCGCCGGGATGTGCTCGAGCCGTGACATGGTCCATTCGTCGCGGCAGGTTTCGCCAACGAAGCTCACCAGCCGCGCACCGACCGGCAATTTGTCGAGTGCCGCCAATTGGCGGTCATAGCTTTGGTCATATTGCCAGAAGCTCAGCGTGGTCGCGGCAATCCGCCCGGCAAAAAAGGTCAGCCCGATCGCGGCGACGATCGATGCGCGCCGGATCGACAGCCCCGCCTTTGGCCGCAGCGCCAGTAGCGCGATGCCCAGCAGGAAGGGGGCAAGCCGCATATCGGCATAGGCCGATCCGAACACGATTCGGGGCAGCAACAGATACACCGCCAGCAGGCACAGCGCCGAGAGTGTCAGGTTGCGCGAATATTCGATGTTGGGATCATGCACGCCTTTGAGCAGCAGCAGGAAACATGCCGCCAGCGTGCCCATGTCGAGCAGGATCCAGCGGTCGCGAAAGATCATCAGCGCCCAGCGTGCTTTTACCCGCCAGTTGAACCAATCGGCAGTCTGGCCGGTGACATCGTCGCCGCTTCGCCATACCAGCATCAGGATCGCTGGCGGCACCAGCACGATGCAATGCAGTCCGGCAAAGACCGCCGCTGTGAACCAGTTGCGTCCGCGATCATGCTGGCGGATTAGCTCGGCCGAAAAGGCCAGCACGCCAAGCAGCCCCCAGCCAAAAGTATGCGTCACCCACAGGATCAGGCCGATCGGCACGAACAGGATCGCGCGCAGCCGGATATGCCCCAGCCGCGCCAGGCGAAGCCATAGCGCAAAGGCGTTGAGCGAAAGCGCCATCGCCAGCGCGAAATTTACGAAGCCGAAATGGAAGGGGAAGCTGTAGACGATCGGCAGCGCGAACAATGCCGTCGCCGGGACTCGCCCATGCACTTCGCGCGCGATCCATAGCAGGCCGATCGCGGTGAGCACCGGGATCGAGATCACGATCAGCTTCACCGCAAGCTCGAGGCCAAGCAGCGGTTCGAGCGGGACGATCAGCAGGTCGATGCCCAGATTGCCGATCAGCCGCCATTCGAAATTATACCAGTCGCCAAGCCAGGGAGCCTGATGCATCGACTGCTGCACCCGCCAGCGGCCCATATGGCCGGGCAGGTCGACCAACGGTGCGACATCGGGCAACAGCAGCGGGATCGCCGCGATGAATGCCATCGCCGCCACGAACCACCGCGTCTGCCACCAAAAAAGTCGCTGCTCGCCCCCCGACGGCATTACCGGTCGCGCCGGCCCAGCAGGCGCAGGCGTAGGGCCTGTAGTTTGATGAAGCCTGCCGCGTCGCGCTGGTCATAGGCGCCGGCGTCGTCTTCGAAGGTCACGACCTTTTCCGAATAGAGCGAATCGGGCGATTGGCGGCCGATGACATGGACGCCGCCCTTGTAGAGCTTCAGCCGGACCATGCCGTTCACCTTTTTCTGGCTGAGGTCGATCGCGGCCTGGAGCATTTCGCGCTCGGGGCTGAACCAGAAGCCGTTGTAGATCAGCTCGGCATAGCGCGGCATCAGCTCGTCCTTGAGGTGCGCCGCGCCGCGATCGAGCGTCAATTGCTCGATCGCGCGATGTGCGGCGTGCAGGATCGTGCCGCCCGGCGTCTCGTACATCCCGCGCGACTTCATGCCGACGAAGCGGTTTTCGACCAGGTCGAGCCGGCCGATGCCGTGGGTGCGGCCCAGATCGTTGAGCGCCGCCAGCAGCACCGCCGGGGTCATCGAACGACCGTCGATCGCGATCGGATCGCCATGTTCGAATTCGATTTCGATGACTTGGGGGCGGTCGGGCGCATCCTCGGGATCGACGGTGCGCGAAAAGACATAGCCTGGGACTTCGGCCCAGGGGTCTTCGAGGACCAGCCCCTCGGACGAGGTGTGGAGCAGATTGGCGTCGGTCGAGAAGGGGGCCTCGCCGCGCTTGTCCTTGGGCACCGGAATCTGATGCTGTTCGGCATAGGCGATCAGCGCGGTGCGGCTGGTCAAATCCCATTCGCGCCACGGCGCGATCACCTTGATGTCGGGCGCGAGCGCGTAATAGCCGAGTTCGAAGCGGACCTGGTCATTGCCCTTGCCGGTCGCGCCGTGGCTGACCGCATCGGCCTCGACCATCCGCGCGATCTCGATCTGGCGCTTGGCGATCAGCGGGCGCGCGATCGAGGTGCCGAGCAGGTATAGCCCCTCGTACAACGCATTGGCGCGCATCATCGGGAAGACATAGTCGCCGACGAATTCCTCGCGCAGATCGTCGATGAAGATATGCTCGGGCTTGACCCCCATCATCTCGGCCTTGGCGCGCGCCGGCTCTAGCTCTTCGCCCTGGCCAAGATCCGCGGTGAAGGTGACGACTTCGCAATTATAGGTCTGCTGGAGCCATTTGAGGATGACGCTGGTGTCGAGCCCGCCCGAATAGGCAAGGACGACGCGGTTGACGGGGTCGGTCATGGGCAGGCTCCGGGGATGGGGTAGTTGCGCGAGCGTCTAGGCGAATGCGGCGGCGAACGAAAGTGCCAGGCCCTTGGCGGCGCACCGCTTCCCTTCCTAACAGGCAGGGGAGCAGTGCGCCTCGATCCGACTTCCTAAAAGGAGTTCACCGTTCGCTGAGATAATAGCGGTCCATCGCCGCCATCGCATCGTTGAGTTCATACACGATCGGCTGGCCGGTGGGGATTTCCAGGCTGGTAATCTCGTCGTCCGAAATGCCCGACAGATGCTTGACCAGCGCGCGCAGCGAATTGCCGTGCGCCGAGATGACGACTCGCTTGCCCGCCTTCAGCTCAGGCACGATCCGCGATTCCCAATAGGGCAGTACGCGCGCGATCGTGTCTTTCAGGCTTTCGGTGGCGGGGATGGCGATGCCGGCATAGCGGCGGTCGGTGGCAAGGTCATATTCGCTGCCCGGCTCGATCGGCGGCGGCGGCACGTCGAAACTGCGGCGCCAGATATGGACCTGTTCGTCGCCGTGCTTGGCCGCAGTCTCGGCCTTGTTCAGCCCGGTCAGCCCGCCATAATGCCGCTCGTTGAGGTGCCAGTCCTTTTCGACCGGCAGCCACAGCCGCCCCATCTGCTCTAGCGCCAAATTAAGCGTGCGGATTGCGCGGCTCTGGACCGAGGTGAAGCACAAGTCGAAGTCAAAGCCCTTGTCGGCCAGCAATCGTCCGGCTGCCTTTGCCTCTTCGACGCCCTTGTCGGTCAGGTCGACGTCCCACCAGCCGGTGAAGCGGTTTTCGAGGTTCCAGGCCGATTGGCCGTGGCGGATCAGGACGAGCGTTGGCATGCAGGGGGTCTCCAAACGAGGCTGGGATAGGTGTCGCTCTAGCGGCTGAGGGGGGAGAGGCAAACCTCGCTTCTCCTCTCTCCCTGGAAGGAAGGGGAGAGCAGAAAGCGTCAGATCGTGCGGGTCATGAAGCGGTTGAACGGCGTCGCTTCATATTCGCCGAATGGTTCGCACCAGGCAAAGCCGTGGCGCAGATAAAGCGCGACCGCCGCCGCGAAGGGTTCGCCCGATCCGGTTTCCAGGCTCAGCCGGGCCATCCCCTTGGCGCGTGCCGAATCGACGATCGCGGCGAGCAGGGTCGCCGCCACCCCGCGCCGCAAGGCGGCATCGGCGGTCCGCATCGACTTTACTTCGCCGTGATCGGCACCGATCGCCTTTAGCGCACCGCAGCCGAGCAAGGTTTCGCCTTCCCATGCGGTGAGGAACGTGACTTCGGGCGTGGCGAGCCCCGACAGATCGAGGAAATGGCAGGTGCCCGGCGGCGAATGCGCCAGCATCGAATCGAAATGCTGTTGCAGCAGCGCGATGACCGCCGGCTGTTCAAGCCCGCCGTGCCGAACCTCGATCACAGCGTGTCGATCACTTCGGCAAGCGTGTCGAGACAGGCATGCGCCAGCTGCTTCGATCGATCGGGCGACCAGCCGAACACCGGATCGGGCGAGGGATCATGATCCTTGAACGGCATTTCGAGCGTCATCGATACCGCGCCGAACCGTTCGGCAAGCTGATTGGTCGACATCGCCAGATTGGCGCGCCCCGGTGCCGATTTCTCATAGCCGCGCTCGGTCTGGAACAAGGGCGTGTTCGCCGCCAGCCGCCGGCCATAGTCATAGAATTTCGCGCCATGCGCGTCGGTCCAGGATGCGATCCCTTCATATCCCGCGATGAAATTGGCCGGGATCGCTTCGTCGCCATGCACGTCCATCGCGAAGGTGACGCCGGTTGCGTCCATCGCATTGCGTACCGCAAGCACTTCAGGGCTGCGCTCAAGCGTCGGGGCGTGCCATTCGCGGTTGAGGTTCACGCCGGCGGCATTGGTCCGCAAATGGCCGCGCGCCGATCCGTCGGGGTTCATGTTGGGGACGCAGTGCAGCGTCACCTTTTCCCGCAGCGCCAGCGCGGTCGCGTCGGCGGGATCGGTCAGCTTTTCGAGCAGCCCCTCCATGAACCATTCGGCCATCGATTCGCCCGGATGCTGGCGGGCATAGAACCACACTTGCTTGGGGCCATTGCCGATTTGCAGACAATCGATCGGCTGCCCGTCGAGCGAGGTGCCGAGCGATCGGTGCGAGACGCCGGGCATCGCTGCGATCCGCGCAACCGTCTCGCGGTGCCGGTCCATCGAATAGGGCGCGAAATAAGCGAACCAGGCGTCGTCGCCGGCAAATTGATGGGTGAAGCTGAGCACGCCATCGGCATAGCTGGTGTCGGTCATCGGCCATTCGACCTGATCGGTGCTCACCCGCGCGCGATAGCCCGGCCAGCCAAAGGCATAGGCCGCCTGCCCCGCATTCAGGAGGCGGAAGGTGAGACGGCGACCCGCCGCACCCGAGACGCGGAAGTGGAACCATTGGAAGAAATCCGCATGGGAATCGCGGCGGATCTCGAGGTCGACCCGGTCGCCCTCGATCCCCACCAATTCGATATTGCCGCTGTCGAAGGCGGCGCTGAGTTCGATCGTCATGGGACGGTAGTAGTGATCCCCGACTGGCCGGGAAAGCCCTGGAACAGCGCATCGGCCAAGCGATCGGCCTGTTTTCCGGCTTCGATCGCATCGCGCGGCATGGTGCCCACGGTGCGCGCCGCGCCTTCCCAGATCACCGTCGAATCGGTGCGCCGGCGAAGCTTGGCCGACAATTCGGTTTCGACGATGTCGCGTCCACCGCCAAGCCCGGTGCTGACGCCGCCGCCAAGCCCTACGCCGCCGCCGCGCCGGCCAAAGCCGCCACCGCCAAAATTGCCGCCGCCGCCGCCCACGCCGATCGATACCGGCGGCTGGGTGCGCTGGCCGGTTGCCTGCCGGTTGAAGGCGATTTCGACCAGATAGGCCGAGGGTTCGTCGCCGGTGACTCGGCGGAAGTTCAGCTTTTCCATCGCGCGCGCGACCGAATCGGTCTGAGCGGCATATTCGCTGCTGATCATCGGCGCGGTGCGGAGCGGTTCGATGCTGAAGGTGCCCGGCCCGATCGGCGTGCCCAGATTATAGCGAATCACGTTGACCGGCCCGCTGCGGCCGCCCGTCGTGCAGGCGCTGGTGAGGGCGGCAAGAGAAAGTATGGCGATCCGAGCAAGCATGTGACAACATCCTAATCTACGCCCGGCGAGCGCGGGGCATGGGCTTGTAACGCACGCATTGTGATTTGGCTTCACTCGCGTGTGGATGCGGCTTGCCTTGACTTGGATCGGGGCCACGGCTAACCGAGCGCCTCTTTCCGGCACATCCATTCAAATAGAAGCGAATCGGTCATGAAGATCGTCAACTCCCTCAAGTCGCTCAAGGGGCGGCACCGCGACAACCGCGTGATCCGTCGTCGCGGTCGCGTGTACGTCATCAACAAGACCAACCGTCGCTTCAAGGCGCGCCAGGGCTGATTGCCCTGGCCGCTTTGCTGCTTTCGATCGCCTGAAAGTGGCAAAGGGTCCGTCCGCCGTTATCTTCGATATCGGCAACGTCCTGTTCAGTTGGCATCCGCGGTTCTTATATGAGCGCCTGATCGAGGACGATCGGGCGCTTTCGGCATTTGTGGACGACGTCGTCACGCTGGACTGGCATTTCCAGCATGATGAGGGGCGCGATTTCGCCGACACCTCGGCTGAACTGATCGCGCGCTTTCCCGAGCATGCCGATCTGATCGCCCTTTGGGGTCCGCGCTTCAACGACAGCATCGGCGGGCCGATCCCCGGCATGTTCGAGATTGTCGAGGCGCTCGACGCCGCCGGCGTGCCGCTGTTCGCGATCACCAATTTCAGCCACGAATTCTTTCCGCCGTTCCGCGCGGCATGGCCGGCGCTGTTCGACCGGTTCCGTGACATCGTGGTGTCGGGTGCCGAACGGCTGGTGAAGCCTGATCCGGCGATCTACGCGCTGGCGCTCGAGCGTTTCGGGCTGGCGGCGGAGGATGCGGTGTTCGTCGACGACAATCTCGCCAATGTCGAATCGGCGCGGGCGATGGGGATCGACACTGTCGCCTTTACCGACGCGGCGAGCTTTCGTGCGCATCTGGTCGCCGTCGGGCTGTTGCCCGCAATCTGATCCATCGATCTCTTTTTCGTCATTCCCGCGCAGGCGGGAATCCATAACCACTGTACTGGAATATGGATTCCCGCCTGCGCGGGAATGACGATGAGAAATGCATCAGCACCTCGTGATCGCGCTCAGCTTTCGTTGTCGTAATTCTTGAGTTCGTTGCCGATGATCTGCGTGACGTGCAGCACGTTGGTCGATCCGGGCGTGCCGAAGGGAACGCCGGCGCACACCACCACGCGGTCGCCGCCATGCGCGATGTTGTTGCGAAGCGCCATCCGCTTGGCCTTTGCCACCATCTCCTCGAACGAGGCGACGTCGCGGGTCACCACCGCATGTACGCCCCATAGCAGGCCGAGCCGCCGCGCGGTTTCGGCCTTGGGGGTCAGCACCATGATCGGCACGCCGGGCCGCTCGCGTGCGATTCGCCGCGCGGTCGATCCCGACAGGGTGAAGCAGATGATCGCGCTGGCCGATGCCGTCACCGCGATGTTCTTGGCGGCTTCGGCGAGTGCGTCGGCGGTGGTTGGGTCGGGCTTGAGCACGGTGAAATGCACGCGGTCGCCATGCATTGGATCGCGTTCGACCGCATTGGCGATCGCGTCCATCATCGCCACCGACTCGACCGGCCAGGCACCGGCGGCGCTTTCGGCCGACAGCATGATCGCATCGGCCCCGTCATAGACCGCGGTGGCGACGTCGCTCACCTCGGCGCGCGTCGGCGAAGGCGTGGTGATCATCGATTCGAGCATCTGCGTCGCGACGATCACCGGCCGGCCAAGCCGCCGCGCGGTTTCGACGATCCGCTTTTGCAGCGGCGGCACCGATTGCGGCGGCAGTTCGACGCCAAGGTCGCCGCGTGCGACCATCACGCCGTCACACGCCTCAACGATCTCCTCCAGCCTCGCGACCGCGCTTGGCTTTTCGATCTTGGCTAGCAGCGCCGCCTTGCCGCCGATCAGCTTACGCGCCTCGGCCAGATCCTCGGGCCGCTGGACGAAGCTCAGCGCGATCCAGTCGACCTTTTGCTCGACCGCGAATGCAAGGTCGCTGACATCCTTGTCGGTCAGCGCCGCCATCGGCAGCACCACGTCGGGGACGTTCAGCCCCTTGGAGTTCGACAGCCAGCCGCCGACTTCGACCACCGTGATGATATGCTCATCGTCATGCTCGACGACGCGCAGCACCATCTTGCCATCGTCGAGCAGCAGCCGCGCATCGCGCGCGATCGCGGCGAAAATCTCGCGATGCGGCAGCTCGACGCGGTTTACGTCGCCCGGCGTGGGATCGCGATCGAGCACGAAGCGCTTGCCGACTTCGAGCAGCACCTTGCCCTCGGCAAACCGACCGACACGAAGCTTTGGCCCTTGGAGATCGGCCAGGATCGTGGTGGGGCGGCCATAGATTTTCTCCATGGCGCGTATCGCTTCGATCACCGGCACTTTCGATGCCTGATCGCCATGGCTCATATTGATCCGAAACGCATCGGCACCGGCCTCGAACAGGCGGCCGATCATCTCGGGGGTGTTGCTGGCGGGGCCTAATGTCGCGAGTATCCGTACTTTACGCGAACGGGGGGCGATTGCCTTGGTCATTGGGGAGGCTTCCTCGGCTTGTTCGCGGCTGGCTGTACCCAATATTGTAGGTCGATCAACCTTGATGGGAATATGATGACCAATATCGACCAGCTCGACGATCATACCGCCGCCGCCGCGTTTCGCCGGCTGGTGCGGCATTTGCAGCATCGCACCGACGCGCAGAATGTCGATCTGATGGGGCAGGCGGGGTTTTGCCGCAACTGCCTGGGCGATTGGGTCGCCGAAGCCGGCGGCCTTTCGAAGGACGAAGGGCGCGCGGCGATTTACGGCATGCCCTATGCCCAGTGGAAGGCCGAACACCAGCAGCCCGCCACCCCCGAACAAATCGCGCGGATGGAGGCGAGCGTCGCGCTGAATGCGCGGGCCGAGCAGGAAGCGGCGCTCGACGAGGCGCTCGAGGACACGTTTCCGGCGAGCGACCCGCCTGCGATGACCGAGCCAAGGTAACCGTCCTCATGACGACTGGTGGCGGACGCAAGGGGCTTTCCTTCCGCCACCGCTCGGCTAGGTTCCCCGCAAAATAGAGGGGAAGCACCAACATGCGAACGATCCTGACCGCAGCCGCGCTGCTCGCTGCTACCGCCGTCAGCGCCCAGATGCCGCCCGTATCGGCCCCGACCCCGGCTCCCGTCGTCACCTATATCCATGCCGGCCAGTTGCTCGACCGCCCCGGCCAGCGCGTGCGCGGGCAAAGCACGATCGTCGTGCGCGATGGCCGGATCGCCGAAATCCGCGACGGCTTTGCCGTGCCCGAGGCGGGGGCGAAGCTGGTCGACCTCAAGGATCAATATGTCCTGCCCGGCCTGATCGACATGCACGTCCATCTCTATTCCACCGGCTATCCTTTGCAGGCGCGGCTCGACGAAACCACCACCGATCTCGAAGACGGGCTGCTCACCGCGATGCAAAGCGCGCGCCGGACGCTCGATGCCGGCTTCACCACGGTGCGCGATCTGGGCGGCGAGCCGCGCGGCGTTCGCGCGCTGCGCGATGCGATTGCTCGCGGCGATGTCGAGGGGCCGACGATCGTCAATGCCGGGCGCATGGTGTCGGTCACCGCCGGGCATGGCGACGCCAATGGCATGCGCCGCGACTTCGCGCATGTCGAGCGTGAGGGATCGCCCGAATTGTGCAACGGCCCCGACGATTGCCGCCGCGCGACTCGCGAACAGATCTTCACCGGGGCCGAAGTGATCAAGTTCGCCGCATCGGGCGGGGTGGGCAGCAACATCGCCGGTGGGCTGGAAGCGCAGATGACCTTTGAAGAGATGAAGGCGATCGTCGATACCGCGCATGCCTTTGGCCGCAAGGCGACCGCGCACGCGCATGGCAAATCGGGGATCGACACCGCGCTTCGCGCCGGCGTCGATTCGATCGAACATGGCAGCTATATCGATGACGAGACGATCGCGCTGTTCAAGGACAAGGGCGCGTATCTGGTACCGACGATGCACGCCTTTGAAAGCGTGATCCGTCAGGGCCGCGCGGGCGAGCGCCCCGCCGCCAGCGTCGCCAAGGCCGAACAGGTCGCCACCGTCGTCAAGGAAAGCCACCGCCGCGCCTTTGCCAGCGGCATGAAAATCGCATTCGGCACCGATGCCGGGGTCGGCCCGCATGGTACCAACGGGCTGGAGTTCGGCTATATGGCCGCGATCGGCATGAAGCCGATCGACGCGATCCGCACCGCGACGGTCGAGGCGGCGACCCTGCTTGGCCACGCCGATCGAATCGGCACGATCGAAGTGGGCAAGGACGCCGACATCATCGCGGTGGTGGGCGATCCGGTCGCCGATGTCGCTCGGCTGAACGATGTCGGCTTCGTGATGCGGCGCGGGGCGGTGCACAAGCTGGGCGGCAAGCGCCAGGGTTTTCCCGCCAGTTGAGGTTGCGCCAGCCATTCGGGTTGCGCCAGCGCGTGCATGGTTTATGCCGCGCCGCCTGACCCCCATTCATCGCGAGAGAATCATGAGCGACAATATTTCCGCCGAACAGCTTCGTCTTCTGATCGAGCGGATCGAACGGCTCGAAGAAGAAAAGAGCGGCATCGCCGACGATATCAAAGACGTCTATGCGGAGGGCAAGTCGACCGGCTTCGACGTGAAGACGATGCGAACCATCGTGCGGCTGCGCAAGATGGAAAAGCATCACCGCGACGAGGCTGAGATGTTGCTCGAAACATATATGCAGGCACTTGGCATGGCTTGATTGTCAGTTAGTGGCGTCGTCTGACCGGATTAGCAGGCTGCTGAAAAATCCCACGG